>QHRW01000157.1 GCA_003220265.1 Candidatus Rokuibacteriota bacterium
CTGGTGGTGGTTCTGCTGGTTCCGGAGATCGCCGTCAGACGGCTGGCGCCTCACATCCAGAACGTGGCGACCCTGACGTGGGCGCGGCGAAGGCGGGCACCCTGGTGAAACCTGAGGGGGGCCTACGCCTGGCGTGTATCTGTCGCCAGCCCTAACGCGCGACCATTCGGGTGACCATCCCGCGGATCGCGGATGGGTCGCCGGGTATCATCCGGGAACAGAAACGTTGTAGTGGGGGGGTCCTCAGGCGCCATGAAACAGGGTGTGGCGTCGGAGAGGCTTCCCAGACCCGTGGCCCCTTCGTCGTCTTCGGGGGGACTTCCGTCGGGGGCTACGGGGCTACGGCTTGCGGCGGCGCGAGGTCGCGGGCTTGGGCGGCTTCAAGCGGACGGCGTCGATGTCGAATTCCGGAGCGATGCGCCTGGGCGGCGCGGGCCGGGGCGTTTCACGGGGCACGGCGGAGGGCGGCGTGCCGAAGACGTTCCTGATGCGTCGGCGGCTGAGTGATTTCGCCACGTCGGGATGCTAGCAGACGCGCGCGGCGGGCGGCAACGGGGAGGCTTACGGGCAGGAGTTGCCGGCGCGCGAGTCGATCACCGTGCCGTCGCCGCCGGCGCAGATCGTGAAATTTCCGGTCACGGTGCTCGAGTACCGGTAGCCGCTCCCGTTGCCCGTCCAGCCGGTCGGCAGCACGGGCGCACCGTTGAGGAACGGGCCGGCGACGGCGTTCTGGGCATTGCTCTGCGGCGTCATGAGCACCGAGGGGACGGCGCCCGTCTGGCCGGTCGCCGTCGGGCACGCGGTCGTGGTGGAGGCGTTGTCCGGCAGGCCCCCGCAGTGCGCCACGTAGATCGATATGGCCGAGGCTACGGCCCGAGTATCCGCCTGGGCCTTGGCGATGCGCGCCCGCGACTGGGCGTTGGCATACAGGGGCACGGCGATTGCGGCCAGGATGCCGATGATGGCCACCACGATCAGCAGCTCGATCAAGGTGAAGCCTCGCTGCCTACGCATGTCAGGCTCCTCGTCTACCGGCACAGGAGGTTTGCAGAACGAATGCCACGGGCAATGCGGGGTAAATGGTGAGATATAGCAGGCAGTTATGCCATCGCCGATGCCCCCCGGCCGGGACGGTTTTAGTCAGCCACACTGACGGATATTGTCAGGGAATTCCCGACGTACGCCATCAGGTTATTTGAAGGGTGGGGGCCGGGCGGCCCCCGCCCTTTTCAAGCGCTCTTGCGGTCCTGGGGAATCTCGCCGCGCCAGGCGCCCGTCTCCCGGCCGCGCTTCTCGATAAACCCCTTGAAGCGCAGCAGGTCGCCCTCCACGCGGTGGCTGACGACGCCGACCGCGTCGCCGACCTTCTCCATCACGCCCTCCGGCTCGTACTCGAGCTGCAGCATGATGCGCGTCCGGCCGTCGCTGATGCGATGAAAGGTCACGACGCCGGCGTTGGCCGCCCCCGAGCGCGCCCGCCAGGCGACGCGGTCGTCAGGAACCTGCTCGGTGATCTCGGCGTCCCAGGTCTTCTCCTGGCCGCCGATCTTCGCCCGCCAGTGGAGCCGCTTGTCGTCGAGCTGGCGCACCTCGAGTACGCCCTCCATGAAGCGCGGGAAGTCCTCGAACTGCGTCCACTGGTTGTACGCGGCCCGGACCGGCACTTCGACGTCGATGGATTTTTCGATGGTCGCCATGAGGACCCTCCACATTCGCGATGATCTCGGGTAGAGTGTGGCAACTTCAGTGCCAGGCAGTTCCCGAATCCCCCCACGCGGAGGCTGTGACATGCACTATCACGCACGGTGGCTGGCGACGCTCGTCCTCGCGCTCTCGACGCTGGCGGCGGCGGGCACGACGTCGGCGCAGTCCGGCAAGATCGAAGTGCTCTGGCTCGGCCAGGCGGCGTTCAAGATCACGACCGTGAGCGGCAAGGTCATCGTGATCGACCCGTTCCTCACGCAGAATCCCAAGACGCCGCCGCAGTGGAAGAATCTCGATGCGCTCGGCAAGGTGGATCTCATCCTCGTCACGCACGCGCACGCCGATCACATCGGCGACGCGCCGGAGCTCGCCAAGAAGACGAACGCGCCGGTCTACGCGCCGGCGGGCTTCAACCAGACCCTGGTCGCCCTCGGGCTGCTGCCGGCGAATCTCTCGCCGCGCATGAACAAGGGCGGCACGATCACGCCGCTGGGGCCCGACATCAAGATCACGATGACGCGCGCCGAGCACTCCAGCGAGTTTGCGTGGAAGAACCCCGCCACCGGCAAGGACGAGGTCCACGTGGGCGGCGAGCCCGTCGGCTTCATCGTGCAGCTCGAGAACGGGTTCAAGATCTATCACATGGGCGATACCGGTGTGTTCGGCGACATGAAGTGGATCGGCGAATACTACAAGCCCGACCTCCTGCTCATCCCCATCGGGGGCCACTTCGTGATGAGCCCGCAGGACGCCGCCGTGGCCACGCGCGACCTCATCAAGCCGAAGTTCGCGGTGCCCATGCACTACGGCACGTTCCCCCCGCTCAAGGGGACGCCGCAGGAATACATGCAGGCGCTCGGCACGACGTCGACCAAGGTCTTCCCGATCAACCCCGGCGACAAGCTCGAGTTCTAGGACTTCGGGAGGAACTTCTCGAGCAGGGTCGAGGCCACGCGTTACTGAGCAGTGATGCGGTAGTAGATCCGTCCTCCGCGGCGGTCGACGACCAATGTGTATCGCCGTCCCTGCTCGAAACGCTGCGTCAGCTTCGTCGTGCCCACCGAATAGGCGACACTGTCGTGATACTTGACCTCGACCTCGTGCTGACCCGGGGTCAGCACGAGCTCGATGCCGGGGCCGCACAGTGGGCCGTTGCACAGCGTCGAGGCGTTCGCAGGAATGCTCTTTCCGTCGACGGAGACGACGTTGACGTAGTTGGGCATCACGAGGACGGCCGTCTCGGCCGCGGGCAACGTGGTCTCGCCGATTCTCGTGTATGTGCTGCAGGCGGCCGCCAAGAGGGTGACGGCCGTGGCGGCGGCGAGGCGAGCGAAGCGGGCAGCCATCGGCCTTGCACTATACCTCGCGGGCTACTATATGCCGGAGCCATGAAGAAGATCCTCGCCCAGTACCCGCTGCGCCGGCTCGGCCGTCCCGACGACGTCATTCCGATGGTGCTGCCGGCCTCGCCGCTGTCGAGCTGGACCACCGGCCAGGTGATCCCGGTCAACGGCGGCTACGCGATGGTCTGATGGCCGACGCGTTTCAGCCGGCGGCGCCGTTCGGTGCCCCGGTGCCCCGCCGCGAGGATCCGCGCCTGCTCACCGGGCGCGGCCGCTATGTGAGCGACGTCGAGCTGCCGCGCCTGCTGCACGTGGCGTTCGTGCGCAGCACACACGCGCACGCGCGCCTCCTCGTGGTCGACACGCGCGCGGCCGCGGGTCTGACCGGCGTCATCGCGGTCGTCACCGGCCGCGACGAGCTCGTCGCCCGGCACCGCATTCGCGCGCGCTCGGCGCTGCCGGGCTACGTCGAGACCGAGCAGCCCGTGCTCGCCGCGGCCGGCGTGCGCCACGTCGGCGAAGCGCTCGCGGCCGTCGTCGCGACGGACCGCTACGCTGCCGAGGACGCCGCCGCGCGGGTCCGGGTGGAGTACGAGGCGCGGCCGGCCGTCGTGGACGCCGTCGATGCGGCCCGCGCCGGCGCGCCGCTCGTCCACGACGCCATGCCCGGCAACCTGTTCCTCACGCGAACGTTCGATCACGGCGACGTGGATGCCGCGCTGGCTCGCGCCGCCACCGTTGTGACTCGCACGTTTCGCACCAATCGCCTGTGCGCGGCGCCGCTGGAGGGGCGCGGCGGCGTGGCCGACTGGCACGCCGCCGAGGGGAAGCTGACGCTGTGGGCGGGCACGCAGGTGCCGCACCTCGCGCGGCATCTGCTCGCCGAGCTGCTCGAGCTGCCCGAAGGCCGCGTGCGCGTCGTCGCGCCCGACGTCGGCGGCGGCTTCGGCGTGAAGGCCGTGCTCTATCCCGAGGAGATCGCGCTCTGCCTGCTGGCCCGTCACGTCGGCCGTCCGGTCAAGTGGGTCGAGCAGCGCCGCGAGGCGATGCAGGCCTCGGCCCACGCGCGCGACCACCGCTACGCGGTGCGCGCCGGCTTCGACGCGGCCGGCCGGCTGCTCGCGCTGGACGTGGACGCGGCGTGCAACGCCGGCGCGTACTCCGTGTATCCGTGGACGGCGGGCATCGAGGCGCTGATGGCCGGCGGCCTGCTGACGGGGCCCTACAAGCTCGAGCACTATCGCTGCCGGGTGGCGGCCGTCGCCACGCACACCGCGCCGGCGGGGCCGTACCGTGGCGTGGCGCGGCCGGCGACCACGTTCGTGATGGAGCGCGTGCTCGACCTCGGCGCCCGCGCGCTCGGGCTCGATCCGGTGGAGGTGCGGCGCCTGAACCTCGTCGGCGCCGCCGATCTGCCGTACACCGCGCCGACGCGCCTCGTGCACGACAGCCCGAGCTATCCGGTCTGCTTCGAGAAGGTCGTCGAGGCGATCGACTACGCGAGCTTTCGCGCCGAGCAGGCGCGCCTGCGCAAGCTCGGCCGCCACGTCGGCGTCGGCTTCGCCGTCTACAACGAGCTTACGGGGCTGGGGCAGGCGGCCTCCGCCGGACCGCGGATGCCGTTCCGCACCGGGCACGAGGGCGCCACGGTCAGGATGGATCCCTCCGGCGGGGTGACCGTCCTCGCGGGCGTGACGTCGCAGGGGCAGGGGCTGGAGACGACGGTCGCGCAGCTCGTGGCCGCGGAGCTGACGCTGCCGATCGCGCTCGTGCGCGTGGTGCTCGGCGACACCGATGCCACGCCGTTCGGCCTCGGCGCCTTCGCCTCGCGGCAGGCGGTGATCGGCGGCGGCGCCGCCGTGCGCGCCGCCGGCGCCGTGCGCGAGAAGGCCGTGCGCATCGCCGCCCACGTGCTGGAGGCTGCCGTCGAGGACGTCACGCTCGCCGACGGGCAGGCCTTTGTGCGCGGCGCTCCCGGCCGCGCCGTGACGCTCGCCGAGGTCGCGCGGATCGCGCACCTGGAAACGCACCGGCTGCCACCCGACCTCGAGCCGGGTCTGGACGCCACGCGCTTCTACGATCCCATCCGCGGCACGTTCGCCGCGGGCGCCCAGGCCGCCATCGTGGAGGTCGAGCCGGAGACCGGCGTCCTCACGATCCGTCGCTACGTCTGCGTGGAAGATACCGGCCGCGTGATCAACCCGCTCATCGTCGACGGCCAGGTGCAGGGTGCGATCGCGCAGGGCATCGGCGGGGCGCTCGTCGAGCACCACGTCTACGATCTGAGCGGCCAGCTCATCACCGGAACGTTGATGGAGTACGCGCTGCCCACGGCCACCCTCGTGCCGCCACTGGAGACGACGCACATCGAGGAGCCCGCCGCCAATCTCCTCGGCGTGCGGGGCGTGGGCGAGGGGGGCACGCTGGGGCCGGCGGCCGTGCTCGCCAACGCCGTCGCCGATGCGCTGAGCCCGCTCGGCGTCGAGCCCGACGAGCTGCCGCTCACGCCCGCGCGGCTGTGGGCGGCCTGCGTTCGCGCGCCCCGAAGGTCAGTTGCGCGGGTCGCAGGCTTGACACGGCCGCGCGGCGCTGACTAGAGTGCGACGCCCGCCATGAGCTCCCGTCGCTGGATCGGACAATCAGTGCCGCGCGTCGAGGACGGACGCCTGCTCACCGGCCGCGGGACGTTCATCGACGACCATCCGCCGGTGGCCCAGCCCTGCCACGCGGCCATCGTGCGCTCGCCCCACGCCCACGCGCGCATCCACGGCTGGGACGTGCGCGCGGCGCTGGCCATGGAGGGCGTCGTCGGCGTGATCACCGGCGCCGACGTCGCCAGGGCGTGCAAGCCGTTCGGTGTCGGCGTGACGGCGCCCATCCATTACTATCCGACGGCCACCGATCGCGCGCGCTTCGTCGGCGAGCCGGTGGCCGTGGTGGTCGCGCGCGATCGCTATCTCGCCGAGGATGCCGCCGAGACCGTCGTCGTGGACTACGAGCCGCTGCCGGCCGTCGTCGATCCCGAAAAGGCGCTGGAGCCGGGCGCGCCGGTGCTGCACGACAAGGTCGGCACCAATCTGGCCGGTCACCGGCGGCTGGTCTACGGCGATCCCGAGCGCGCCTTCGCCGAGGCCGACGTGGTGATCCGCGAGCGTTTCAAGTTCCCCAAGTACGGCTCCACGCCGATCGAGACCTACGGCATCGTCGCGCGATGGGACGGCCTCGACGGCGTGCTGACGATCTGGTCCAACTTCATGGGGCCGTTCATCATGCATCCGCTGGTCGCGCGGGTGCTGGGGCTGCCCGAGAACCGCCTGCGCTTCATCGTGCCGCCCGACATCGGCGGCTCGTTCGGGATCAAGTCGAGCATCTATCCGTACCTCGCGCTGATCGGCCTCACCGCCATGAAGCTCGGCGTGCCGGTGAAGTGGATCGAGGACCGGCGCGAGCACCTGCTGGCGTCCTCGAGCGGCACCGATCGCGTGGCGTGGCGCGAGCTGGCCGCCACGCGCGACGGCACGATCCTCGGCATGCGCTTCAAGTGGCTCGACAACGTCGGCGGCTACCTCCGCAGCCCCGAGCCGGGTTGCAGCTTCCGTCCCACCGGCAACTTCGTCGGCCCCTACCGCTTCCAGAATCTCGAGGTCGACGCCTCCGTCGTCATGACGAACAAGAGCCTGACCGGGCCCAACCGCGGCTACGCGTGCGGTCACCTCTACTTCGAGACCGAGCGGATGATGGATCTCCTGGCCGACAAGGTCGGCCTCGACCCGGTGGAAGTGCGCCGCAAGAACCTGATCGGGGCGGAGAGCTTCCCGTACACGACGCCGACGGGCGGGCTCTACGACAGCGGCGATTACCAGGCCACGCTCGACAAGGCGCTGGCGCTCGCGAAGTACGACGAGCTGCGGCGCGAGCAGGCCACGGCGCGCGCGGCGGGCCGCTATTTCGGCATCGGCCTCGCGCTGGCCGTCGACCCGTCGGTCTCCGCCGGAGTACCTGCCGAAGTCCGGCGCAATGGACTCCGCCACCGTCAAGATCGATCCGCTCGGCCGGGTCATCGCGATCCTCGGCACCACGCCGCAGGGGCAGGGCCATCAGACGATCGTCTCGCAGATCGTGGCCAGCGAGCTGGGCGTGGAGCCGCGCGACGTCACCGTCGTGGACGAGATGGACACGTTCACGCGCGTGTGGTCGATCTCCTCGGGCACGTACTCCAGCCGCTTCGGCTCCGTCGGCACCAGCGCGGTCGCGCTGGCCGCGCGCAAGCTGAAGAGCAAGCTCACCGAGTACGCCGCGCACCTGATGGGCGTCACGCCGGCCGAGGTCGAGTTCCGCGACGGCGGCGTGCACCGCACGAGCGGCAAGGCCGCGCCGTACTCCATCAAGGACCTGGCCGGGCGCGCCCACTGGAACACGGAGTCGCTGCCGGAGGGGATGGAGCCGGCGCTCTCGGCCACGGCCGTGTTCGGCTTCACGGTGGCCAAGGCCGACACCTACGGTTTCATCGCCGAGGTGATGGCCGTGGAGGTGGACCCCGACACGGCGGCCATCACGATCGTGAAGTACGTCACCGTGCACGACGCGGGCACGATCATCAACCCGATGATCGTCGAGGGGCAGATCTACGGCGGCGCGCTCCACGGCCTGGGCGGCGCGCTCTACGAGGAGCTCGCCTATGACGACGACGGGCAGTTTCTGAGCGGCACCTTCATGGACTATCTCGTGCCGACCGCCAGCGAGGCGCCCGATATCGACATCGCGCACGTCGTGTCGCCCTCGCCGCTCACGACGCTCGGCTCCAAGGGTCTCGGCGAGTCGTCGTCGATGACGGTGCCCGCCGTCATCGCCAACGCCGTCAGCGACGCGCTGAAGCCGCTCGGCATCGGCATCACGGAATTGCCCATGACGCCGAGCCGCCTGCACGCCCTCATCAAAAATGCCCGGAAAACGCGATGAACGCGAAAGAGATACGCAGCCACGCACCTTCTAAAACGGGCCACCCACGCCGCGATCCGGCCTCGCGGCACCCGCTCCCATGAAACCGGCCAAGTTCGACTATCACGCGCCGGCGAGCGTCGACGAAGCGGTCGAGCTGCTCGCGCGCTACGGCGGCGACGCGAAGGTGCTGGCGGGTGGGCAGAGCCTCGTGCCCCTGCTCAACTTCCGGCTGGCGCGGCCGGCCGCGCTCGTCGACGTCAACCGGATCGCGGCGCTGTCCTACGTGCGCGAGGTTGACGGGACCGTGGCCTTCGGCGCGATGACCCGCCAGCGCACGATCGAGTTCTCGCCGGTCGTCGCCTCGCGGCTGCCGCTGCTGCGCGAGGCCACGCGCTGGGTCGGCCACCTGCCGATCCGCTCGCGCGGCACCATCGGCGGCTCGATCGCGCACGCCGACCCATCTGCGGAGTATCCGGCGGTGCTGACGGCGCTCGGCGGTGAGGTCGAGGTCCAGGGCCCGCGCGGGCGGCGGACCGTGAAGGCCGCCGACCTCTTCGAGACGTACCTGACGACGACGCTGGCGCCCGAGGAGCTCGTGGTCGAGGTGCGGCTGCCGGCGATGCCGGCGGGCAGCGGGTACGCCTTCGAGGAGTTCGCGCGGCGCCACGGCGACTTCGCCATCGTGGGCATCGCCGCCATGCTCGTGCGTGACGGCGCTCGCTGCACGAGCGCGCGGCTGGCCGCCGCCGGCGCCGGACCCGTGCCCGTGCGCCTGCGCGCCGCCGAGGAAATCCTCGAGCGCGACGGCCTCGGTGACGCCGCCATCGAGGCGGCCGCGGCCCGCGCGGCGGAGCTGGTGGCGCCCGACTCCGACATCCACGCCTCCGCCGAGTACCGGCGCCATCTCACGTCCGTCCTCACCGGCCGCGCGCTGCGCCGGGCGCTGAAGACGCCGCGCCCATGAACGATGTCGCGCTGCGCCTCACCGTCAATGGGCAGCCGCGCGAGGGACGGTGCGCGCCTCGAAAGTTGCTGGTGGACTTCCTGCGCGAGGACCTCGCGCTCACTGGCACCCACGTCGGCTGCGAGCACGGCATCTGCGGCGCCTGCACGATCCTCGTCAACGGCGAGGCCGCGCGCTCGTGCCTGATGCTGGCCGTGCAGGCCGACGGCGCCGAGCTCGTCACCATCGAGGGTCTGATGCGCGACGGCGTGCTCCACCCGCTGCAGGAGGCGTTTCGTGAGCACCACGGTCTGCAGTGCGGCTTCTGCACCCCGGGCATGCTGATGACCGCGCTCGATCTCCTGCACGTCAAGCCCGAGCCGACGGAGGCCGACGTCCGCGAGGGCCTGTCGGCCGTGCTCTGCCGCTGCACCGGGTACCATGGCATCCTCAAGGCCGTGCAGGCGGCGGCACCGCGAATGGTCACCGCCGCGCACCAGGGGAGAAACGCATGAGAAGGCATGGATTCCTGGCCACGCTGGCCAGTTTGCTGCTGCTCTCGCTGACGGCCTCCGCCGCCGCGCAGGCGCCGATCAAGATCGGTGAGATCAACTCGTTCAGCGGCATCGGCGCGCCGTTCACCGGCCCCTACAAGCAGGCGGTGGAGATGGCGGTCGAGGAGGTGAACGCCAAGGGCGGCGTGCTCGGCCGCAAGGTGGAAGTTCTCTTCCGCGACGACAAGGGCCAGCCGGCCGAAGCCGTCAAGCAGGCCCAGGAGCTCGTGAGCGGCGAGAAGGTGGCGCTCATCTCCGGCACCTTCCTGTCCAACGTGGGCCTCGCCGTGTCGGACTGGGCCAAGCAGAACCAGACGCTGTTCGTCGCCGCCGAGCCGCTCACCGAGGCCATCACCTGGTCGAAGGGCCACGACCACGTCTTCCGCGTGCGGCCGAACACGTACGAGCAGGGGCGCATGCTGGCCGAGAAGGCCGGCAAGCTGAAGTACACGAAGTGGGCGACGATCGGCCCCAACTACGAGTACGGCAAGCGCGCGTGGGAGACCTTCCGCGACCGTCTCAAGCAGCTCAAGCCCGACGTGCAGGTGGTGGGCGAGCACTGGCCCACGCTGGGCAAGCTCGAGGCCGGGCCGTTCGTCACCGCGATCCTCAACCAGAATCCCGACGCCCTCTACGTCTCGCTGTTCGGCAGCGACTGGCTGGCCTTCGTGCGCGAGGCGCAGAAGCGCGGCCTCTTCCAGAAGACGTTCGTGGTCGGCATCCTGCTCGGCGAGCCGGAGTACATCGACCCGCTCAAGACCGAGGCGCCCGAGGGCATGCTGGTGACGGGCTATCCCTGGTACGACATCGACATCCCCGCGCACAAGGAGTTCGTCGCGCGCTTCACCAAGAAGTACGACCACAATCCCGTGCTCGGCTCGCTCGTGGGCTACATCACCTACCTGTCGATCTTCGAGGCGACCCGCAAGGCGGGCTCGACGGACACCGACAAGCTCGTCGCCGCGTTCAAGGGCCTCAAGATCGAGACGCCGATCGGCACGATCAGCTATCGCGCCTCCGACGGCCAGTCCACCATGGGCGCCTGGGTGGGCACGACGCGCGTGGACGCCAGGCGGGGCGTCGGCATCATGGTGAACCACGAGTACGTCCCCGGTGAGCGCGTGCTGCCCTCCGACGACGAGGTGAAGAAGATGCGGTCCGGTAATTAGCCTCCTCCTCCTGCAGCTCCTCTCGGGCCTCGCCCACGCGATGGTGCTCTTCCTCATCGCGTCCGGGCTCTCCCTGATCTTCGGCGTCACCCGCATCGTCAACTTTGCCCACGGCTCCTTCTACATGCTCGCGGCCTACCTCGCCTACACGTTCACGGCGGTGCTGCCGCTGGGGCCGACGGCGTTCTACGTCGCGGTGCTGCTGGCCGCGCTGGCCACCGGGCTCGTCGGCCTCGTCGTCGAGGTCGGGCTGCTGCGGCGCGTGTACCGGGCGCCGGAGCTCTACCAGCTTCTCGCCACCTTCGCTCTCGTGCTCGTCGTGTCCGACGTCGTGGCGTTCGTCTGGGGCCGCGAGAACAAGACGGGGCCGTCGGCGCCGGGGCTGGCGGGCTCCGTGCGCATCCTCGGCCAGCTCTTTCCCTCCTACGACCTCGCGCTGATCGCTGTCGGCCTGGTGGTGGCGCTCGCGCTCTGGTGGGTGTTCCAGCGCACGCGCTGGGGCGTGCTCATCCGTGCGGCCACCCAGGATCGCGAGATGGTGGCGGTGCTCGGCGTGGACCAGCGCCGCCTGTTCACCTCCGTGTTCGTGCTGGGCTCGGCACTGGCCGGGCTGGGTGGGGCGCTGCAGGTGCCGCGTCAGGCGCTCACGAACGTCATGGACACCACGATCATCACGGAGGCCTTCGTGGTCGTCGTCATCGGCGGCATGGGCTCGCTGCCCGGCGCGCTGCTGGCGGCGATGCTCATCGGCGTCGTCGATGCCTTCGGCGTGCTGTGGGTGCCGCAGCTCTCGCTGGTAATGACGTTCGTCGTCATGGCGATCGTCCTGATCGTCCGGCCGTGGGGGCTGCTGGGCCGTCCCGAGACCCAGGCGCGCAGCGCGGCCGGCGCCGGCACGGGAGGCGCGCGCGCGCTGGGCTGGCGCTGGGCCGCGGCCGCCCTCGTGCTGCTCGTCGTGCTGCCGCCCTGGCTGCCGAGGTTCTGGGTGCTGGTGCTGGTCGAGATCCTCGCATTCGCCCTCTTCGCCGGCAGCCTCCATCTGTTGATGGGCACCGGCGGCATGGTCTCGTTCGGCCACGCGGTGACGTTCGGGCTCGGCGCCTACGCGGCGGCGCTGCTGGTGCAGGCGGCGAAGGCGCCGATGCTCGCCGCGTTCATCGCGGCGCCGCTGGCCGCCGCGTTCGGCGCCGCGCTCATCGGGTTCTTCGCGGTGCGGCTCACCAGCATCTACTTCGCGATGCTGACGCTGGCGTTCTGCCAGATCGCCTACGCCATCGTGCACCAGTGGTACGACGTCACCGGCGGCGACAACGGGCTGCTCGGCGTGTGGCCGCCGCGCTGGCTGGCCGATCCGCTGCGCTACTACTACTTCGCGCTGGCCGCCTGTGCCGGCGGCCTGGCCGCGCTGGCGGCGGTCGGCCGCGCGCCGTTCGGCCTCACGCTGCGCGCGATCCGCGATCACGCGCGCCGCGCCGAGGCCAGCGGCGTCGACGTGCGCCGCCACCAGTGGGTGGCGTTCGTCGTGGCCGGCTTCCTCGGCGGGCTGGGCGGCGCCACCTTCGTGTTCCTCAAGGGCAGCGTGTTCCCGAACTCGCTGACGGTGGCGATGTCCGTGCAACCGCTCGTCATGGTGCTGCTGGGCGGCGTGGGCGCCCTCGCGGGCGCGCCGATCGGCGCCGCGCTCTACACGCTGCTCGACACGGTGGTGACCCGCTACACGGAGTACTGGCAATTCGTGGTCGGCGTCATCCTGCTCGTCCTCGTCGTCGCGTTTCCGCGTGGCATCGTCGGGATGCTGGAGCGCCGCAGTGGCTGAGACCGTGCTGCGCGTGCAGGAGCTGCGCAAGTCCTTCGGCGGGGTGAACGCGGTGGCCGGCGTCAGCCTCACGCTCGCGCGCGGCGAGATCCGCGCGCTCATCGGCCCCAACGGCGCCGGGAAGTCGACGCTGTTCAACATCCTGGCCGGGCAGCTCCGCGCGGACACCGGGGTGGTGGAATTCCGCGGCCGCCCGCTGACCGGGCTGCCACCGCACGCGATCGCGCGCCTCGGGGTCGGCCGGACGTTTCAGATCACGGCCACCTTCGCCTCGCTCACGGTGCTCGAGAACGTCCAGGTGGCGCGCCTGCGACAGCGTGGGCGCAGCGCCGCGCTATGGACGCCGGCGTCGCGCGTCGAAGTCGAGCCGGCGCGCGCGCTGCTGGCAGAGGTCGGCCTCGCCGAGCACGCCGCGCGGCCGGCGGGCGTGCTGCCGTACGGCGATCTCAAGAAGCTCGAGCTGGCGATCGCGCTGGCGGGGGAGCCCGCGCTGCTGCTGCTCGACGAGCCCACGGCGGGCATGGCCGCCGCCGAGCGCGGCGCGCTGATGGCGCTGGCCGCCTCGATCGCGCGCGAGCGGAATCTCACCGTCCTCTTCACGGAGCACGACATGGACGTGGTGTTTGCGGTGGCCGACCGCATCGTCGTCCTCCACGAGGGCCGCGTGATCGCCGAGGGGCGGCCGGCCGCGGTGCGCGAGGACCGGCAGGTGCAGGCGGTGTACCTCGGCGAGGACGAGGCCGACTGATGCTGGAGGTGTGCGATCTCCACGCCGTCTACGGCCCCAGCCACGTGCTGCACGGCGTGCGGCTGAGCGCGCGCGAGGGCGAGGTGGTCTCGCTGCTCGGCCGCAACGGCGCCGGCAAGTCCACCACGCTGAAGGCGATCATGGGC
>QHRW01000158.1:0-316 GCA_003220265.1 Candidatus Rokuibacteriota bacterium
GACGGAATACGGCCGCCGGCGCACCGCTTCGGTGAGCTGACCGCCTTCTTCGTAGCCCACGTAGCCGGGCGGGGCGCCGATGAGACGCGCCACCGTGTGCTTCTCCATGTACTCCGACATGTCGATGCGGATCATGGCCCGCTCGTCGTCGAAGAGGAACTCGGCCAGCGCGCGCGCCAGCTCCGTCTTGCCGACGCCGGTGGGGCCGAGAAACAGGAAGGAGCCGATCGGGCGGTTGGGATCGCTGAGCCCGGCGCGGCCGCGCCGCACGGCGTTGGAGACCGCGCGGATGGCGTCCTCCTGGCCGACCACGCGC
>QHRW01000158.1:516-7886 GCA_003220265.1 Candidatus Rokuibacteriota bacterium
CTTGCGCTCGGCCTCGGCCATCTCCTGGCGGGCGCGCTCGAGGTCTTCCTTGAGCTTGCCGAGCTGCGTGATGCCGCCCTTCTCGGCCTGCCACTGCGCCTTCAGCGCGGCGCCGCGCTCCTTGAGATCGGCCAGCTCCGCGTCGATCTTCTTCAGCCGCTCGCGCGCGACCGGGTCGTCCTGGTCGCGCGCCACCGAGACGCGCTCGATCTGGAGCTGCATGATGCGCCGCTCGATCTCGTCGATCGGCTGCGGCATCGAGTCGATCTGCATGCGGATGCGCGCGGCGGCCTCGTCCACGAGGTCGATGGCCTTGTCGGGCAGGAAGCGGTCGCCGATGTAGCGGTGCGACAGCACGGCCGCCGCCACCAGCGCCGAGTCCTTGATCTTCACCTTGTGGTGGACCTCGTACTTGTCCTTGAGCCCGCGCAGGATCGCGATCGTATCTTCCACCGACGGCTCGCGCACCATCACGGGCTGGAAGCGCCGCTCGAGGGCGGGGTCCTTCTCGATGTGCTTGCGGTACTCGTCGAGCGTGGTGGCCCCCACGCACCGCAGCTCGCCGCGCGCCAGGGCCGGCTTCAGCATGTTGGCGGCGTCCACCGCCCCCTCGGCGGCGCCGGCGCCCACCAGTGTGTGGAGCTCGTCGATGAAGCAGATGATCTTGCCCTCGGACTCGGTGATCTCCTTGAGGACGGCCTTGAGGCGATCCTCGAACTCGCCGCGGTACTTCGAGCCCGCCACCATGGCGCCGATGTCGATGGCCACCAGCCGCTTGTCCTTGAGGCCCTCGGGCACATCGCCGGCCACGATGCGCTGGGCAAGGCCCTCGACGATGGCGGTCTTGCCGACGCCGGGTTCGCCGATCAGCACGGGGTTGTTCTTGGTGCGGCGCGAGAGCACCTGCACGACGCGGCGAATCTCCTCGTCGCGGCCGATCACCGGGTCGAGCTTGCCCTTGCGCGCCGCTTCGGTGAGGTCGCGCGAGTAGCGCTGCAGGGCCTGGTACTTGTCCTCGGGGTTCTGGTCGGTCACCCGCTGCGTGCCGCGCACGTCCACCAGCGCCTTGTAGATGGCGTCCGAGGTGACGCCGGCGGCGGCCAGTGCGCGGCCGGCCGCGCCGTCGCGGTCCTGGGCGATGGCGATCAGCAGGTGCTCGGTGGAGACGTACTCGTCCTTGAAGCGCTCGGCCTCCCGCTCGGCGCGCTCGAGCGTGGCGCGCAGCCGATCGCCGAGGTACTGCCCGCTGCCGCCGCGGACCTTCGGCATCCTGCCGAGCTCGGCCTCGAGCTGCTGCCGGACCGTGTCCGCGCGGGCGCCCAGCTTGGCCAGCACCGGGCCCACCACGCCCTCGCGCTGCTGGAGCAGCGCCACGAGCAGGTGCTCGGGCTCCAGGGCCTGGTGGCCGTGCTGATCGGCGAGCCCCTGGGCCGCCTGCAGCGCTTCCTGTGCCTTGACCGTCAGCTTGTCCAATCGCATCGCGTGTCTATCCTTGCGCGTATCCGCTGCGCGGAGATTCGCTGCGGAGCGTTTTCAGTCGTTCGTAGAGCTCTTTCTCGTCGGGCTTCAGGTCCGAGGGCATCACGATGCGCACGGTGACGAGCTGGTCGCCGGCGCCGCCGCCCTTGACGCGCGGCATGCCATAGCCAGGCAGCCGGAAGGTGCGCCCGCTCGAGGTCGCCGGCGGCACCTTCATCGAGACTTTCCCGCGCAGCGTGGGGACTTCGAGCGTGGCGCCCAGCGCGGCTTCGGGCGCCGTGATGGGCAGCGCCAGCATGATGTCGTCGCCCTTGCGCTCGAAGTCGCGGTGCGGCGCCACGGTGACGGCGAGGTAGAGATCGCCGCGGTGCTGGGCACCGCCGCCGCCCTCGCCGGCCACGCGCACGCGCTGGCCGCTGCGCACGCCGGCCGGGATCTTCACGTCGACGTCGCGCCGGGCGCGCTGCCAGCCGCTGCCGCGGCACGTCGCGCACGGCTTGCCGCCGACGTTGCCCGCGCCGCGGCACGTCGGGCAGGGCTCCTCCATCTCGAACTCGAATGTCTTGCGCGTGCCGCTGTACGCTTCCTCGAGCGTGATCGTCACGTTGGCCTGGACGTCGTCACCGCGAGGGCTGCCGCCGAACCCGCCGGAGAGATCCTCGAACCCGCCGCGGCCGAACCCCGGCGCGCGGCGGCCGCGCGGGGCGGCGTCGCCGAAGATCGTGCGGAAGAACTCGGAGAAGTCGCCGAGGTCACCGTATTCGACGTGCATCCCGCCGGGCTGGCCGGCCGGGCCGGGCTGTGCCTGGCGCTGCCAGTCGGGGCCGAGCGTGTCGTAGCGCCGGCGCTTCTCGGGGTCGGACAGGACCTCGTAGGCCTCGGTGATCTCGCGGAAGCGCTCGCCGGCGTCCTTGCCCTTGGCGACGTCCGGGTGGTACTTGCGCGCGAGCTTGCGGTACGCGGACTTGATCGCCTTGTCGTCCGCCGAGCGATCGACTCCCAGAATCCTGTAGTAGTCCTTGAATTCGACCGCCATCCCCAAAACCCTACAAGGAGTGTAGCAGACGATCTAAGTGCCTGCCACTAAGACCACGAAGAAATTGAAAGGGGCGCCACCTGGCGCCCCTTTCGTGACCTAGCCTCTGCCGACGGTAAAGGCGACGTAGAGGGACATCGGGCCGCGCTGGAGTAGCACGGTGAGTCGGTCGCCCTCCTTCACGTCGCGGGTCAGGCGCTCGTAGTCGCTCTGGCTGCCGACCTTCTTGCGGTTGATCTCGCGGATCACGTCGCCGCGCTGGATGCCGGCCTCCGCGGCCGGGCTCCCCTCGTCCACGCGCGCCACGATCACGCCCTCGCTCGTCTTGAGGTTGAGCTGGCGCGCCACCTCCGGCGAGATGGGCCGGACCTCGAGGCCGAGCGCGCTCGGCGTGGCCTTGCCGGTGCCCCGCTGCTGCGCCTCGCGCTCGTCGGGAGCTTCGCCGATCTTCACGTCGACGGTCTTCTCCGAGCCCTCGCGCCAGACCTTCATCTTGACGTCGGTGCCAGGCGAGGCGAGGCCCACCGCGCGCTGTAGATCGGCGGGCGCCTCCGTCTTCTTGCCCTCGAACTCCAGCAGGATGTCGCCGGGCTTGAGCCCCGCCTTGCCGGCCGGGCTCTCGGGCACGACGTCGGAGATCAGCACGCCCTTGCCGTCCTTGGAGCCGAACGAGCGCGCCAACTCGGCGGTGAGCGGCTGGATCGAGACGCCCAGCCAGCCGCGGGTGACGCGGCCCTTGGTCGAGAGCTCGGTGTAGATCTTCCGCGCCATGTTGGACGGGATGGCGAAGCCGATGCCGGAGCCACCGGCCACGATCGCGGTGTTGATGCCGATGACCTCGCCCTGCATGTTGACGAGGGGCCCACCGGAGTTGCCGGGATTGATGGCAGCGTCCGTCTGCAGGAAGTCGTCGAAGGGGCCCTGGCCGAGCTGGCGGGCCTTGGCGCTGATGATACCGGCCGTCACCGTGGCCTGCAGACCGAACGGCGAGCCGACCGCGATGACCCAGTCGCCCACCTGCATCTTGTCGGAGTCGCCCACGCGCGCGTAGGAGAACTTGCCCTTGCCCTCGTCCAGCTTGAGCACCGCGAGGTCCGTCTTCTTGTCGCTGCCGATCACCTTCGCCTTGTGCTTGCTGCCGTCGAGCGTGATGACCTCGATCTCCGTGGCCTTCTCCACGACGTGGGCGTTGGTGAGCGCGATGCCGGAGGGGTCGATGATGACGCCGGAGCCGAGGCTGCGCTGCGGGATCCGCTCGGGCACGTCGCCGAAGAAGCGCCGGAAGAACTCCTCGCCGAAGAACTCCTCGAACGGCGTGCGCCCGCTGGGGCCGCCGCCCTTGGAGACGGTGTTGATGTTGACCACCGCCGGCTTGATGGCTTCCGCCACCTTGGCGAAGGTGCCGGTGGTCAGCGGCATCTGCACGGGGAGGATCGGCGCCTGGGGCAGGGTGGGGGCCTGCGCGAGCATCGGCGTCCGCCCCCACGCACTGTGGCTCGTCACCGCGGCGCCGGCCACGATGCCGACAGCCAGCGCGATCAGCTGCGCCGCCAGGAACGTCCTGCGCTTGAGGTGCATGCCTCGTCCTCCCTGGATCAGCTCTCGCCGGCGAGCAGCCGCTTGAGGCGGTCGCCCTCGAGGGTCTCCACGCGTTTGAGCTCGGCGGCGGCGTGCACGAGCACGCCCTTCTTCGCCGTCAACAGTCCACGAACCCGGTCCTGCGTGCGGTCCAGGATGGCCCGGACCTCCTCGTCGATCGCCCGGGCGGTGGCGTCGCTGAAGTCGCGCTCGCCGCCCATCCCCGAGCCCTTCAGGAACAGCGGCGTGCGCTCGCCGTAGGTGGCGAGCCCCAGCCGCTCCGACATG
Source organism: Candidatus Rokuibacteriota bacterium (assembly GCA_003220265.1). GTDB lineage: Bacteria > Methylomirabilota > Methylomirabilia > Rokubacteriales > CSP1-6 > AR5. The sequence goes on from QHRW01000158.1 coordinate 4,898, forward strand.
CCGTACTTGGTGACCATGAGGCGCGCCAGCTCCGTCCCCCGCTCGAGGTCGTTGTGGGCGCCCGTCGAGACTTCACCGTACACCAGCTCCTCGGCCACGCGGCCGCCGAGCAGCACGGCGATGCGGTCTTCCATCTCGCTGCGGGTCAGGAGGAAGCGGTCCTCGGTCGGGAGCTGGTAGGTCATGCCGAGCGCGGCGACGCCGCGCGGGATGATCGTCACCTTGTGGACCGGATCGGCGCCGCTCACCGAGGAGGCCACCAGCGCGTGGCCCATCTCGTGGTGGGCGACGATATCGCGCTCCTTCTCGCTCAGCACCCGGCTCTTCTTTTCCAGCCCGGCAACGACTCGATCAATGGCTTCCTCGAAATCAGCCATTTCAACTGCGTTCTTCTCTTTTCGCGCCGCCAGCAACGCCGCCTCGTTGACGATGTTGGCGAGGTCGGCGCCCGCGAAGCCCGGCGTGCGGGCGGCGATCACCGCGAGGTCGACACCGGGCGCCAGCACGACGGTGCGCGCGTGCAAGCGCAGGATCGCCTCGCGGCCGCGCACGTCGGGCTTGTCCACGACCACCTGGCGATCGAAGCGGCCGGGCCGCAGCAGCGCGGCGTCGAGCACCTCGGGGCGGTTGGTGGCCGCCATGATGATGACGCCCTTGGAGGAGTCGAAGCCGTCCATCTCGGCGAGGAGCTGGTTCAGCGTCTGCTCGCGCTCGTCGTGGCCGCCCATGAAGCCGGTGGCGCCCGCGCGCGACTTGCCGATGGCGTCCAGCTCGTCGATGAAGATGATGCAGGGCGCCTTCTCCTTGGCCTGCTCGAACAGGTCGCGGACACGCGAGGCGCCGACACCGACGAACATTTCGACGAACTCCGAGCCGGACAGCGTGAAGAACGGCACGTCGGCCTCGCCGGCGACGGCGCGAGCCAGCAGCGTCTTGCCGGTGCCGGGCGGGCCGACCAGCAGCACGCCCTTGGGGATGCGGCCGCCGAGGCGCTGGTACTTCTTGGGGTTCTTCAGGAAGTCGACGATCTCGATGAGCTCGGCCTTGGCCTCGTCCACGCCCGCCACGTCGGCGAACGTCGTCTTGAGCTCCTTGCGGTCGTAGATCTTGTGCTTGCTGCGTCCGAAGGACAGCGCCTGGGTGGGCCCACCGCCCACGCGCCGCATGAGGAACATCCAGATGCCGACCATGATGCCGAGCGGGATGACCCAGCCGAAGAGCAGGTCCTTCCAGAAGGTCGTCTCGATGCGGCCGGAGAACTCGACGTGGTGCGTCTCCAGCTCGGCCACCAGCCGCTGCTCGTCCACGCCGGGGATGCGCGTGACCGTGAACACGCGCACCTCGTCGTCGGAGCCGAGGAGCTGGCGGAGGCGGTCGCCCGGCACGGCCGCCGGCGCCGGCAGCGCGCCCGGCTTGGCCAGCCCGCGGATCTCCCGCTCGGTGAGGGCGACGCGCTCGACCTTGTCGGCGCGCAGGATCTCCAGGAACTTCGACATCGGGAGCTCGATGGTGCGGGGAGCCAGCAGCCAGCTCTGCAGCAACGAGAGCAGGACGACGACGACGAGGGCGTAGGCGAGTGAGAACTGGATCCGCTGGCTGAGGCGCGGCTTCATCGAGGGCCCTTCTCTGCGATGCTAGCGTCCGGGGTGGGGTGTGTCAAACGCGCGGGCGCCTCTTTCCGCTTGACACGTCGCCGAGTTGGCCCTACAACTTTGCCCGGAACGCTCATGTGATTTCGCGAACAAGCTCTTCTTCCGTGAGGGTCTTCGTACGCTCGCGCAGGAGTTGCAGTCAGAGGCCGAATCGATGAGCACCAGGACCGCCGTGCGACGTGGCACGTGCGCGATTCTCCTGCTGGCCGTTGCCGCCACCGCGCTCCTGTTCCTGGCGCTGCCGGCCGATGCGCAGCAGGCCGCCAAGGAGCCCGCCTACCGCGCTTTCCCGGTACTCGGCTCGCGCCTGGCCGTGTGGGCGGTGGCCCAGCTCCACTTGAACTTCGCCGCGTTCATCCTGGGGGTGCCGATCTTCGCCGTGATCATCGAGATCATCGGCTGGCGCACGCGCGACGAGCGCTACGACTGGCTCTCGCACGAGTTCGTGAAGCTGACGTTCACCGCCTTCTCGACGACGGCGCTGCTGGGCGCGTTCCTGCTCTTCCTCTTCGTCGGCTACTACCCGAAGTTCTGGACGTACATGTCGTCGATCTTCTTTCCGACCTACTGGGTGTACGCGCTGCTCTTCTTCGCGGAGACCTTCACGGTCTACCTCTGGTACTACGGCTGGGACTGGCTGAGCGGCTCTCGCAAGTGGATCCACGTGTGCCTCGGCGTCCTCTCGAACCTCTTCGGCACCGCGATCCTGGTGGTGGCCAACTCCTGGGTCACCTTCATGATGTCGCCGTCGGGCATCGAGGAGTCGGGGGCGCTCAAGGGCGGCGTGTGGGCGGCCATGAACAACTACACCTGGATGCCCATCAACATCCACCGGCTGATCGCCAACATCGTGTTCGGCGGCACCATCGCGGGCGCCTACGCGGCCTTTCGCTTCCTGGCGGCGAAGACCGACGAAGAGCGCGCACGCTACGACTGGATGGGGTACATCGGCAATTTCGTCGCCCTGTCGGCCTTCATCGTGCTGCCGTTCGCCGGCTACTACCTAGGCCGCGAGATCTACGCGTTCAACCAGACGATGGGCATCACGATGATGGGCGGCTTCATGTCGTGGCTGTGGATCATCCAGGCCATCCTCATCGGCATCCTCTTCCTCGGCTCCAACTACTATCTGTGGCTCGGCATGGAGCGCATCCCCGGCGCCGAGCGCTACCGCAAGTACGTGCCGCCGATGCTGATCATCCTCACCATCGGCTTCATGGTGTGGGCGACGCCGCGCTCCATGGTGATCACGCTCGACGAGGCGCGCGCGATGGGCGGCACGCACCATCCGCTCCTCGGCTTCTTCGGCGTCATGTCGGCCAAGAACACCGTCGTGA
>QHRW01000159.1 GCA_003220265.1 Candidatus Rokuibacteriota bacterium
CGGATCGCCGACGCCGGGCGTCGTGATGGCGTGGCGGATCATGATCACCTGGCCCCCGCCCTTCAGCAGCGTCCACAGCCGATCGTCCTCGGCCGCCGTGCCGGTCGTGGCGAGCGCGGCTCACGCGCGAGCCCGGCCAGCCACGCGATGCGCACGAGCGCCGTCAGCGTCCGCTCACGGCCGCGGCGATGCGCTCGCGCGCGGCCGCGTCGGGCAGCACGCCCGTGCCCGCCTTCATGTTCTCCACCAGGTGCTGCACGCGGCTCGTCGCGGGGATCACGCAGGTGACGGCCGGGTGGGCCAGGATCCACTTGAGGAAGACCTGCGCCCAGCTCTCGCAGCCGAGCTCGGCGGCCCAGGCGGGCAGCGGCGCGCCGCGCACGCGCTGGAAGAGGCCGCCCTCGGAGAACGGCCGGTTCACCAGCACCGCCACGCCGCGCTCGCGCGCGAGCGGCAGGATGCGGCGGTCGGCGTCGCGCTCGCCCAGCGAGTAGTTGACCTGCACGAAGTCGAGCGGCTCGGCGCGCAGCACGCGCTCCAGCTCGTCGTAGGCGCCGGCCGTGTAGTGGGTGACGCCGATGTAGCGCAGGCGGCCCGCCTGCTTCCATTCGCGCAGCGTGCGAAGGTGAGTGCGCCAGTCGAGCAGGTTGTGGATCTGCATCAGGTCGAGCCGTGCCACGCGCAGGCGCTTCAACGACTGCTCCATCTGCCGGATGCCGGCCTCGCGCCCGCTCGTCCACACCTTGGTGGCCCAGAAGAGGCGGTCGGCGACGGCGAGCTCGGCCGCGAGGTCGCCGGCCACCGACTCGGCGGCGCCGTACATCGGTGAGGAGTCGATCACGCGGCCGCCCAGCTCGACGAAGCGCGCGAGCACGTCCTTGAGCGGCGCGCGCGCGGCGCCGCCCTCGCCGACGTCGAACGTCCGCCACGTGCCGAGGCCGACGGCGGGGATGGCCTCGCCGCTCGACGGAATCGGGCGCTGCAGCATCGAGGGCGCGGCCGCCGCGCGCGCCGCTCCCGCGCCCGCCGCTGCCATCAGGCCGAGGACCGCACGCCGGGTGAGCCTCACGTCCCCTCGCGCGGGCTCAGACCCGCGGGGCCTCCCCGAGCAGGGTTTCGAGGAGGATCTCGAGGTTGTAGCGCTCCTTGGCGACCCGGGTGATGCTGTCGCCGAACTGCGGATGGTCGCGCAGGATGCGGGAGAAGCTCGCCTTGTCGAGCGCCATCAGGTCGCAGTTCGTCTTGGCCCGCACGGTCGCCGTGCGCGGGGTGTGGATCAGCATCGCGATCTCGCCCACGACGTCGCCGTCCTTGAGCGTCTTCACCACGCCGCCGTGCTCGTCCACCACCTCGACCTCGCCGCGGACCACCACGTACATCTCGCGCCCCATGTCGCCCTTGTGCATGAGGATCTCGCCGCGCGCCATCACCTCGGGGCGCAGCGCGAGGATGATCTGCGAGAGGAAGAGCGGGTCGCCGTCCTTGAAGATCTCGATCTTCTTCAGCACGTCGTCGGTGAGCAGCTCGAACCAGCGGCGCCCGTCCCGGCCGATGAGGTCCTCGGCCGCCGTGGGGCCCCAGCTCCCGCGCGCGTAGTTGGGGAAGTCGGCCGGCGTGGCCTTCCAGTAGTCCATGAGCGGCTGCGCCACGCGCCAGGCCGCCTCCACGAGATCGCCGCGCGAGAAGAGCGTGGCGTCGCCGTACGAGCACGAGTAGATCATCACCTCGTAGCCGGTGTAGCGCGAGGCCTTGAAGGCGTCGCCATAACCGAAGCGCATGTTGACCGGCTGCAGCTGCAGGGTGGGGCCGGGGATCTTGGCTTGGAACTGCACCTCGATGCCCTGGTAGGGCTGGATGTGGAAGATGAGGCGGTTGGCGCCGATCTCGCGCACCGGCGTGGAGCGGAACAGCACCTGCGGCGCCTTCTTGAACTCCACGATGATCTCGGTGCCGCGCTTCCACAGGGCCTTGCCCGAGCGGAGGTAGATGGGCACGCCCTCCCAGCGCCAGTTGTCGATGTGGAAGCGCGCCGCCGCGAACGTCTCCGTCTTCGACTGCGGATCGACGTCCTTCTCCTGGCGGTAGCCGGGCCGCACCACCTTGCCCTTGTCGTCCACCTCGGGTCCGTACTGGCCGCGCACGACGTAGCGGGCGACCTCCTCCGGCGTGTAGACGCGCACCGCCTCCAGCAGCTTGGCCTTCTCGTTGCGGATGGCGTTGGACTCGAACGAGCCCGGCACCTCCATGCAGAGGTAGGCGAGCATCTGGAACATGTGGTTCTGCATCATGTCGCGCAGCACGCCCGCGCTATCGTAGTAGCCGCCGCGGCCTTCCACGTCCACCGCCTCGGAGACGTTGAACTGGATGTTGTCGATGAAGTGCTTGTTCCACAGCGGCTCGAACATGCCGTTGCTGAAGCGGAAGGCCAGGAGATTCTGCACGGTCTCCTTGCCGAGATAGTGATCGACCCGGTAGATCTGGTCCTCGTGCCAGTGGGCGAGGACGTCCTTGTTGAGCTGGAGCGCGGAGGCGAGATCGGTGCCGAAGGGCTTCTCCACGATGATGCGCTTCCAGCCCGGCCCGTCCTTGAAGCCCGCCTTGTGAAGCTGCTCGCAGAGGAGCCCGAAGAAGCGCGGGGCGGTGGCGAAGTAGAAGAGGACGTTGCCGCCGATCTTGTGCTCGGCGTCGAGGCGGCCCACCTCGCCCTTGAGCTTTCCGAACGCGTTCAGGTCCGCGAAGCCGGCCGGCAGGTAGTGGAACCGCCGGACCAGGTTGTCCCAGACCGCCTGATCGAAGGTGTGACGCGTGTGAAACTTCTTGATGTCCTCGCTCATCCGCGCGCGGAACGTGTCCGTCGTGAGCTCGTCCATCGCCGCGCCGAGGAGCGCGAAGCGGTCGGAGAGCAAGCCGTCGCAGGCCAGGTTGTAGAGCGCCGGCACCAGCAACCGCTTCGTGAGGTCGCCGGAAGCGCCGAAGATGAGCATCACGCACGGCTGGCTCGTCGGATTCACGGCGTCGTCGGGCACGTAGGGCCTGCGCACCGTCGTCTGGCTACTCATGAGTCACCCCTTCGCGGAGGTCGCATGTTAGCATCTCCCGCGGGACCCGCGTAACCCCGGGATGAAGCTTCGGACCCACCTCGCCCTCCTGGTGGCCGCCACCGCACTGCCGGTCCTGATCCTGGCCGTGGCCGTGGTGATCCTCGTCCAGCGCGATCGCCAGGCGTCGGTGGAGAGCGGGCTGCAGGAGACGGCGCGCGCGGTCGCGGTGGCGGTCGAGCGCGAGCTCGACTCGTCGATCACGGTCCTGCGCACGCTGGCCGCCTCGCCCGCGCTCGACGGCCGCGACTTCGCCGCGTTCTACGAGCAGGCGCGCCGCGCGCGCGAGGTCAACCCGCGCTGGCTCACCGTCTACCTCGTGGACGCCTCGGGCCACCAGGTCTTCACGCTGCTGCGGCCGCTCGGCACGCCGCTGCCGGAGGCCGCCGACTTCGACTACGTGCGTGCGGTGCTCGAGACGCGACGGCCGTACGTCTCCGATCTCGCGTTCGGTGCCGTCTCGCGGCGGCACATCGTGACGATCAACGTCCCCGTGCTGCGCGAGCGCGGCGTGCGCTACGTTCTCGGCGCCAGCCTGATGAGCGACGCCTTCGCCGAGCTGCTGGCCCAGCAGATGCGCGCCGGAGGCTCCGTCGCCGCGATCCGTGACCGCCACGACGTGCTCGTGGCGCGCAGCCGCGAGCACGATCGCTACGTCGGCACCACGCCGACCCCGGCGTTTGCGCGGCAGCTGCGGAGCGTACGCGGGCACGAGAGGATCTTCGAGGTCACCGGCTTCGACGGCGCCCGCCTGCACGCGGCGCTGAGCCGAGTGCCGACGTCGGACTATCTCGTGCTGGTGGCCACGCCGGTCGTGCAGGCGAGCGCGGGGTGGTGGCTCTTGTGGATCGGCGGCGGCGCCATCGTGCTGGCCTCGTTCGCCGGCGCCGCGCTCCTGGCCCGGCGCATCGGGCGGCCCATCGCCGCGCTCTCGCGCAACGCCGCCGAGCTCGCCGGCGAGGAGCCCCTCTCGGCGGTCCCGCGCTCGTCGGTGCCCGAGGTGGCGGCGGTGCACGAGGCGATGGTGCGCGCGGCGGCGGCGCTGCGCGAGCGGTCCGCCGAGCGCCAGGGACGCCAGGCGGCCGAGGCGGCGCGCGCGGAGGCCGAGAAGCTCAGCCGCGACAAGGACGAGTTCCTCGCCATGCTGAGCCACGAGCTGCGCAACCCGCTCGGCGCCATCGCCAGCGCCGTGTCGATCCTCAATCGCGTGGGCCACGACGAGAAGCCCGCCGTCCGCGCGCGCGAGATCGTGGCGCGGCAGGTGGAGCATCTCACCGGGATCGTGGACGACCTGCTCGACGTGAGCCGCGTGACCATGGGCAAGATCGTCCTCAGCCTGCGGCCGGTCGACCTCGCCGAGCTCGTGCGCCGCTACGTCGAGCGGCTGGACACGGAGCGGCGCACGTCGCGTCACGACGTCACGCTCTCCATCGCCGCCGCCTGGGTCAATGGCGACGAGACGCGGCTGGAGCAGATCGTGGGCAACCTGCTGGGCAACGCGCTGAAGTACACACCGGGGGGCGGCCGCATCGCCGTGCGCGTGGACGCCGAGGGCGAGCACGTCGTCCTCGAGGTGCGCGACAGCGGCATCGGCATCGCGCCCGACCGGCTGCCGCACGTCTTCGATCTCTTCTTCCAGGGCGAGCGGGCGCTCGACCGGTCGCAGGGCGGCCTCGGCATCGGCCTCACGCTGGTCAAGCGGCTCACCGAGCTGCACGGCGGCTCGGTGGCCGCCACCAGCGCGGGCGTGAACCAGGGCAGCACGTTCACCATCCGCCTGCCGCGGATCGCGCCCGTCATGACGAGCCGCGAGCGGCTCCCGGGCGGCCGCCGGCGCCAGGCCCGGCGCGTGCTGATCGTGGAGGACAACGCCGACGCGCGCGAGATGCTGCGGACGGCGCTGGAGCTGCTCGGCCACACGGTGAGCGAGGCCGGCGACGGCGAGGCCGGCGTGACGCAGGCGGCCGCCACGCGCCCGGACGTTGCGATCATCGACCTCGGCCTGCCGGGCCTCGACGGCTACGGCGTCGCGGCGCACATCCGGCGGCAGCCCGGCGGCGAGACGGTGCTGCTCGTGGCGCTGACGGGTTACGGGCTGCCGGAGGATCGCCGGCGCAGCGCGGACGCCGGGTTCGACGTCCATCTCGTGAAGCCGGTGGAGCCCGAGCAGCTCGCGGAAGTCATCGGCCGGGAGCTGGGAGAAGTGCGCCCGTAGGTGCTATTCTCCCCGGATGCTGCGCGGGAGCCCGGTCGCCACGCTCGTCACCGTCACCGTCGCCCTCTTCACCGACGGCTTTCTCTACGGCGTGCTGGTGCCGCTCGGCGCCGGCACCGCGGGCGGCGAGCAGATGCTCGGCATCATGTACGGTGCCTACGCCGTCGGCGTCCTCGTCTCCACGCCGGTGCTCGGCGTGCTTTCCGACCGCGTCGGGCGCCGCCGGCCGATGCTCTGGGGCTTCGTCGTCCAGGCTGTGGCCACGCTGCTGTTCGCGCTGCACGGCGGCGTCGCGCTCGCCCTGCTGGCGCGGCTGCTGCAAGGCGTGGCGGCGGCGGCGACGTGGACGACGGGCCTCGCGCTCGTCGCCGAGCACTTCCAGGAGCATCGCGCCGAGAAGCTGGGCGTCGCGATGATGGGCAGCACCGGCGGATTGCTGGTGGGGCCGGTCACGGGCGGCGTCCTCCTGCAGTGGGGTGGCCACGCGCTGCCGCTGCTGATCGCGGGCGGCGCGCTGGCCGTGGACGGTGCGCTGCGCTTCGCGATCCTGACGGACCGCGCGCGGGCGGCGGCGCCGGCCTCGCGCCTGTCCGCGCTGCTGCGTGACCGCTCGGTGCAGGCGGCGGCGGTCGTCGTCGTGCTCTCCTCGATCGGCTGGAGCCTGCTCGAGCCCCTCTTCCCGAACCATCTGGAGCGCGCCCTGGGCGCCTCCCCCGCGACGATCGGCCTGCTCTTCACCATCTCCTCGCTCGCCTATGGACTCACCGCGCCGCTCGTCGGCAAGGTGGTAGACCGCTTCGGGGCGTGGCCCACGATGACGTTCGGCATCGTCGCCATGGCGGCGACGCTGCCGCTGCTGGTGGTGCCGAAGACGATCCTGCTCGCCGGCGTCGTCCTCGTGCTGGTCGACGTCGCCTTCGGCTTCCTGATGAATCCCACGCTCGACGAGCTGGCCAACGCCGTGGACCGCGGCCACACCGGCGCCTACGCGTCGGTCTACGCCATCTTCAACATGGCCTACTCGATCGGCACCATCGGCACCACGTTCACGGAGGCCGCGCTGGCGAGCCTCGTGTCGTTCGGCCTGCTGCTCCTCGGCGTCAGCGCGGCGCTGATCCTGTGTCTGCCGCTGCTTCGCGTGCTCCGGCGCAGCGTCGGCGGCGGCGAGGCCGGCGGCGCCGGCGCCACCGCGCCCGCGACGCACTGATCGCCATGCCGCCGCTGTCCGGTCTCGGACTCTTCGCCGTCGCCGCGTTCCTGCTGCTGATCACGCCGGGCCCGGCCGTGCTCTACATCGTCACGCGCAGCATGGACCAGGGACGGCGGGCAGGGCTGGTCTCGATGCTGGGGGTGCACACCGGGACGCTCGTGCACATTGCCGCCGCCGCGGCGGGCCTGTCGGCGGTGCTGATGGCCTCGGCCACCGCGTTCAGCGTCGTGAAGTATCTTGGCGCCGCCTACCTCGTCTACCTTGGAGTGCGCCGTCTCCTGGATCGCTCGGTGGCGACCGCGGCGGTGCCCACACGGGTGCGCCTGCGGCGCGCCTTCGTCGACGGCTTCGTCGTGAACCTGCTGAACCCCAAGACCGCGCTCTTCTTCCTGGCGTTCCTCCCACAATTCGTGGACGTCACGCGCGGGCGCGTGGGGAGACAGATCCTGATCCTCGGCCTGATGTTCGTCGGGCTGGGCCTGGTGACCGACGGGCTCTACGCGCTGGGCGCCGGCAGCGCCGCGCGCTGGCTGCGCGCCAGCCCGCGCTTCCTGGCGAGCGAGCGCTGGGTCTCCGGCGGCATGTACATCGGCCTCGGCGTCGCCGCCACCTTCGCCGGCAATCACCGCAAGTAGAGCCCGATCCTAGCC
>QHRW01000071.1 GCA_003220265.1 Candidatus Rokuibacteriota bacterium
AGCTCTGGAGGCGCCGTGCACAGCGAAGTGCCGTCTCTAGGAAAAAGTTTGCCGCGGGCGCGGCGATCCTCCGACGGGTTTCCGCGGGCTTAGCCGTGGCACCGCGCTTGCGTCGTTGACAGACGCCCCTATGCGGCCCCAACCCTCGCGCCAGCGCACCCCGGCCGCGGTGGCCCCAAAGCCGCGCAACGGTCGCGCCGAGAGTCCTGGCCACGCCCGAGTCCTCGTCGTCGACGATCATCAGGACACGCGCGATCTGCTGCTCGTCATCCTGAAGACCGAGGGCTACGACGTCGCCCTCGCCGCCGACGGCGAGGAGGCGCTGGCGCGCTATCGCGAGCGGGCCGCCGACGTGGTGCTGCTCGACATGTTCATGCCCGGCAAGGACGGCCTGACGACGATCCGCGAGCTGCGCGTGGAGTTCCCCGCCGTGACGATCGTCGCGATGTCGGGGGACACCAACGCCTGGCACGACGCGCTGACCGAGGCGCGCGCGGCCGGCGCCCAGCTCACGCTGCGCAAGCCGCTCGAGCCGTGGGTGCTCCTGCGCGCGCTGGAGGGCTTGCTGGCCGCCCGGCGCTCGATCAACGGAGCAAATGGACTCAGCGGGGGGCTTCGTCCCTCTTCCGACAGTCGGCGCCTCGCCTGAGACCTCGGAGGGGGGCTTTGCGCCCCTTCCGACGCTTGTCGCACGCCTTCGGCGTGCTCCGCGCTTCCTCCCCCCAGGATTGCGCCGGCAAAGCCGGCGCTCGAACGCTGCCTGATCGGATGCATTGCCCGATTTGTTAGCGCGCGCGAGTGCCGCCCGAGGGAATGCGCTGTGGGACTGGCTCGCGCTCGGGCTCTGGGAGGGGTCAGGCGGCGCGGCGGGTGTCGGTGTCGCGCGCGCGGGAGCGGGGGCGGTGGACGACCCAGCCGACGATGGCGCCGGCGCCGACGAGGGCGAGGACGCGGCGCCAGCGTGAGCGTGGCGGCGCGGCGGTCGCGGGGCGGCGCGCGGCCAGCGCGATGGGCGCGGGCAGGCCGCCGTCGGCGGGCGCTTCCTTCTCGCCTTCCGCCTTCGCGGTCCGCGCGCCGCGCTCGGCGGCGGCGTGCTCGATCTCGGCGTTGATCTCGGCGCCGAGCAGCAGCACGACGCCCGTGAGGTAGAGCCACAGGATCAGCAGGATCACGCCCCCGATGGAGCCGTACGTCGCGCTGTAGTTCGCGAAGTTCGACACGTAGATCCTGAGGCCGAACGAGAGCGCGAGCCACAGGGTCAGCGCCACCACCGAGCCCGGCGTCACCCACCACCAGTGCTGCTTGACGTCGGGCGCCAGGTAGTAGCCCATCGCGAGGCCGAAAAGCATGAAGCCGATCACGAGCCCCACGCTGACCACGTTCCACACGGTGGTGAAGATGGGGCCGAAGCCGAACTTCGCCGCCAGCGCGCCGCCGATCTGTCCGCCGAACACCAGCAGCACCATGGCCGCGAGGATGAACAGGCCGAAGCCGACCGTCAGCGCCAGCGCGATCAGCCGCCGCTTCCACCAGGGGCGGCGGTCCGCGATGTCGTAGGCGGCATTGAGCGCCGAGATCATCGAGTCCATGCCGCTCGCGCTCGCCCACAGCGCGGCCAGGGCGCCGGCCGAGAGCAGCCCGCCGTGCGCGTTGCGGCGGATCTCGTCGAACGTCCGCCGCAGCACGGAGGCGGCGTCGCCGGGCAGCGCGCTGTCGATGTACTCGAAGAGGCGGTCCATCAGCCCGGGCAGCGGGAACATGCCCAGCAGCGCGGTGAGGAAGAGCAGCGTGGGGAACAGGGCGAAGACGAGGTAATAGGCGAGCGCAGCGGCGCGATCCAGGATCTCGTCCTTCCAGATCTCGTCGTAGACCCGTCGGGCCAGCTCGCGCACGGTGAGGCCGCCCAGGTTCCAGGGCGACGCCTTTTCGGCCATGCCATCCCAGGATGCACCTCGCGTGCCGCTGGACCGTCGGAAGCCGGGTGACGGCACCTTGCTTGCACAATTGCAGCAGAGTGGCGAGCTCGCCGGCGCATCGGCTCCACCCAGCGGAGCATCGGACCAAGGAGCGGATCCTCACCCATACCGATCCCGCCAAGGTCCGCAAGACGACCGAGGGCGTCGTGCTCAAGGCCGGCAGCCTCTTCCTCGTCGCGACCGACAGCGGTGACGTGCCGTTCGAGGGGCCGCACGGCTACGGGCTCTACTTCCACGACTGCCGCTTCCTCGACGGCTATGCGCTGCGCGTCAACGGCGTGTCGCCGACGACCCTGGCCGGCAGCTCCGACCGCGCCTTCCGGACGCGGCACCACCTGACCACCGGCCCGCTGGTCCGCGGCGGGCGCACGGTTGTCCCCGGCAACACGATCGGCCTCCTGCGCGAGCGCATCGTGCGCGGCGGGACGATCCACGAGCGCACGACCGTGCGCAACTACGGCGCGACATCGGCCACGGTGCGCATCACGCTCGCGTTCCGCGCGAGCTTCGAGGACCTCTTCGTCGTGAGGGGCTTCGTGCGCAGGCCGCGCGGCCGCCTCCGCGCCCCGGTGGTGCGGGGCTCCGACCGCGTCATGCTCCGCTACGACGGCGGGGACGGCTACGCTCGCGCGACGCGCCTGACCTTCGCGCCGCGGCCGGCGCGGCTGTCGCGCAGCGACGCCAGGTTCGACGTCACGCTGGCGCCAGGGGCCGCGCAGGACATCGAGGTCGTCATCACGCCCTGCGAGACGCGTGCGGGCGACACTGCGCGGCACTCGCCGTGCCCACCGACGCCGGCCGCCGCGCTCGAGCACTGGCCGGCGCGGGCCGAAGCGGTGTGGCTGGCCGGCACCACCCAGGTGCGCGCGTCGAGCCCGCTGTTCGAGCGGGTGTTCGACCGGGCGCGCCTCGATCTCCACCTGCTCCGCTCGAGCCTGGACGGCTACGACTACTTCGCCGCCGGCGTGCCCTGGTTCGCGACGCTCTTCGGTCGTGACGCCGCCATCACGGCCATCCAGACGCTGCCGTACGGCTCGGTCGTCGGACGCGACACGCTGCGCCTGCTCGCGCGCTACCAGGCGCGCGCGGTCGATGCCTACCGCGACGCCGAGCCCGGCAAGATCCTGCACGAGTACCGCATGGGCGAGCTGGCGCGCCTGGGCGCCGTGCCGCAGTCGCCCGCGTACTACGGCAGCGTGGACGCCACGCCGCTCTTCCTGATCTTGCTCTCGGAGTACGTCCGCTGGTCGGGCGATCTCGCGCTGGCCCGCGAGCTCGCGCCCAACGTGGAGGCGGCCCTGGGCTGGATGGCGCACGCCATCGACGACGGCGACGGCTACATGGTCTATCGCGGCCGCTATCCGAACGGGCTCGTCAACCAGGGCTGGAAGGACTCCGGCAACGCGATCGTCAACGCCGACGGCTCGCTGCCGGAGCCGCCCATCGCGCTGTGCGAGGTGCAGGCGTACGCCTTCCGCGCGTGGCGGCAGACGGCGGTCGTGCGCCGCGCGCTCGGCGACGCCGCCGGCGCCGCCGCGCTCGAGCGGCGGGCCGAGGCGCTGCGCGTGCGCTTCGAGCGCGATTTCTGGGACGAGGCGCTCGGCTGCTACGTGCTCGCGCGCCAGGCGGGCGGCCGGCCGGCCGCCGTCGTGGCGTCGAACGCGGGGCAAGTGCTCTGGGGCGGCATCGCGGCGCCGGAGCGCGCCACCCGCGTGGCGGCGCGGCTGATGGCCCGCGACATGTTCTCCGGCTGGGGTATCCGCACGCTCTCGTCCCGGGCGGTTGCGTACAACCCGATGAGCTATCACCTCGGCAGCGTGTGGCCCCACGACAGCAGCCTCATCCTGGCCGGCCTGTTGCGCTACGGCCTCGACGAGCCTGCGCTGCGGATCTTCGACGGGATCTTCGAGGCGGCCACGCGCTTCCGCGACTTCCGCCTGCCCGAGCTCTTCTGCGGCTATCCGCGCAGCGACGCCGAGAACGAGCCGGTGCGCTACCCGGTGGCCTGCAGCCCGCAGGCGTGGGCGGCCGGCGCGCTGCCGCACGCGCTCTGGAACCTGCTCGGCCTGCGCGGCGACACGCCGGCCGGCGCGTTGCACGTCATCCGGCCCCGGCTGCCGAAGGGCGTGACCGAGCTGTCGGTCGACGGCCTTGCCGTGGGCAGCGCGCGCGTGGACCTGCGATTCCGCCGCGGCGCCGACGACGGCGCCGCCGACGTGGAAAGCCACGTGCGCGCCGGGGAGATCAGGGTCGAAGTGACTGACGCGCTGCCGGCGCCTTCGGTGTTCGAGTGGCCGGCGGCGCCAGGCCGCGCCGCGTGAGGACGTCGGTGATGTCGTCCGAGGAGAGATAGCCGGCCAGGTGCCGGCCGTCCATCACGGCCACGCGGCCAAGGCCGTTGCGCGAGGTCTTGGTCAGCGCCTCCAGCAGGCTGTCGCCCGAGGCGACCGTGAGATCTTCGGACAGCACGCGCATCACGGCGCGCACGCGCGTGCGCGGCCAGCGCTCGCGATCCACGGCGGCCACGTCGCGCAGATCCACCAGACCCAGCACGAGGTCGCTGGCGATCACCGGATAGCTCGTGAAGTGATAGGCCCAGAACGTCTCGGCGAGCTGCGCGATCGTGGCGTCGGGCGGCACGGCGACGACCGAGCGGGTCATCACCTCGCGCACGCTCACCGGCAGCAGGGCCTCGCGCAGCGCGAGCTCGGCGTCGGACACGCGCGCGGCATCGCGCAGGAGCAGCGCCAGCAGGATGAGCCACGCGCCGCCGAGCGCGTGGCCGCTGACGACCGTGGCAATACCGGCCAGCAGGATGACCGCGCGGACGAGGGCGCCACTTGCGCGCGTCAGGCCGAAGCTCCCGTGGCGGCGCGCCAGCGCCCGCACGAGCCGGCCACCGTCGAGGGGGGGCGCCGGCAGCAGGTTGACGATGCCCACGGCCAGGCCGGCGGCTTCCATATAGAGGAGGCCCGCCGGCGGCTGGGGCATCAGGGCCCGGGCCCCGGCCGCCACGCCGGCCAGCGCCAGGGTCGCCAGGGGACCAGCCAGTGCTCCGAGCATCTCGCGGCGCGGAGCCGGCCAGTCGCCGTCCGTCTCGGCCACGCCGCCGAACGCGTGCAGCGTGATGCGGCGGACCTGCAACCCGGAGGCGCGGGCCGCGAGCGCCTGGGCGAGCGTGTGGACGACGACCGCCGTGAGCAGGGCAAGCGTCGCAGCAAGGGCACCCGGGCCAAGGGTCAACACGAGGAGGGCCCAAGCCGCGATCCAGCCTGGGTGCGCGTGAACCGTGGTACCGGCCACCGCCAGGAGTCGCGGAGCGGTGCCCATACCTCCTGGCCTCGCGCAACCGTCGTGCCACCGGCGGATCAGCAACGAACTGCGCCGGTGGGCCTGCACGAGGCTGCAAGCCGCGTCACGAGCCTCCCCGCGCGCGTGGGCGCGTGCACGCTTCGCGCCCGCGTCGGCTGAGCGCTCGGCTCCCAAAACGTCAGGGCAACGCTGGGAAAAAGTTTTCCTGTCTTCCGGTGCCCCTCGTCGGTGCGATATAGGTAGATCTACCTATGACGACGGTGCTCTGACATGACCGGTGCGCCCGCGCGACGGTCCGACGACTCGCCACGCGCTCCGGAGGCGCGCGCGCTGCAGCCGCGCGAGCGACGGCGCGCGCCGTCGCGTCGCCGGCGGCTGATCCTGATCGTCGATGATGCCGCCGACACGCGGGAGCTCTATGCCACGTACTTCCGCTTCCGCGGCTTCGACGTGGTCACGGCGCCGGACGGCGACGCCGGCATCGAGGCCACGGTTCGCCTGAAGCCGGACGTCGTGGTCATGGACCTGGCGATGCCGCGCCGGGACGGCATCAGCGCGGCCCATCACCTCAAGCACCATCCACGCACGTGCAAGATCCCCGTGGTCCTCCTCACGGGCTACGGCCTTCGCGCCATCCATGAGGGCGCGCTCGAGACGGGCATCGACGTCTTCCTGACCAAGCCCTGCCTGCCGGAAGATCTCGAGCAGCACGTACGGACTCTCCTCGACCGGCGGCGTTTGTAAGACCTAGAAACTCGCTCGCCTCCAGTCCCTCGAGTCGCTAGAATCGGCGGCCCCCGTGTAGTAACGTGGTGCCTCCATGCGTCCCGACACCCCGATAGGTCGCGCGCCCGGTCCGGAGCCGCGCGACATCGTTCAGGTCCTCTACACGCTGGTGGACGGCGTGAGCCGGGCGCACTCGGCCGAGGCGATCTACGACGAGGCGCTGCAGGCGCTGATGTCGAGCGTCACGCCCGACCGGGCCAGCGTCCTCGTGTTCGACGACGAAGGCGTGATGCGCTTCCGGGCCTGGCGGCGACTGTCTGCCGAGTACCGGGCGGCCGTCGAGGGCCACTCGCCGTGGGCGCGGGACGCGAAGAATCCCGAGCCGGTGATCGTCCCCGACGTGTTCGGCGACGCCACGCTGGCCGCGTACCACCCGCTGTTCAGGGCGGAAGGCGTCGGGGCCGTCGCGTTCATCCCCCTGGTGGCGCAGGACGAGCTGCTCGGCAAGTTCATGCTGTACTACGCGAAGCCACACGACTTCTTGCCGGAGGAGGTCCAGCTCGCCCAGACGATCGCCCACCACGTCGCCTTCGGCCTGCAGCGCAGCCAGAGCGTTCAGCGGCGGGAAGCGCTGCTGGCCGCCGAGGAAGCGGCGCGGGAGGCGGCCGAGGCCGCCAACCGGGCCAAGGACGACTTCATCGCCATGGTCTCGCACGAGCTGCGGACGCCGCTGACGGCGATGCTGGGCTGGACGCGGATGCTGCAGACGGGGCAGCTCGACGCCAAGGCGTCCGCGCACGCGCTGCAGGTGATCGAGCGCAACGTGCGGCAGCAGACCCAGATCCTCACCGACCTGCTGGACGTCTCACGGATCGTCAGCGGCAAGCTCACGCTCGACCTCCAGCTCGTCGAGCTGCCGCCGATCCTCGAGATGGCGGTCGACATCGTGCGGAGCGCCGCCGAGGGCAAGGGCCTGGCGTTGACGACGACGCTGGAGCCGTTCACCGGCGCCGTCCTGGGCGACGCGACGCGCCTGCAACAGGTCTTCTGGAACCTGATCACGAACGCCGTCAAGTTCACCCCGCCGGGCGGGCGGATCGACGTTCGCCTGGAGCGCTCGGAGGCGCACGCGCGGATCGCCGTGACCGACAGCGGGCGCGGTATCGCCCCCGAATTCCTGCCGCAGCTCTTCCAGCGTTTCCGGCAGGCGGAGACCGGCTTCACGCGTCATCATGGCGGGCTCGGCCTCGGCCTGGCCATTGTCCGACACCTCGTGGAGCTCCACGGCGGGACGGTCGAAGCCGCGTCGCCCGGCGAGAACCAGGGCGCGACGTTCATCGTCGAGCTGCCGCTGGCGACCCGCTCGCCCGTGACGGGCGAATCGCCGGAGGCGTCGCGGTTGCTTCCGGGAACGCCACGCCTGCAGCACGTGCGCGTCCTGATCGTCGACGATCACGAAGACACGGTCGAGCTGCTGGCGGCGGCGCTGACGAGCTATGGCGCCGACGTCACGGTTGCCACCTCCGTGCCTGCGGCGCTCGACGTGCTGAGGCGCCATCGGCCCCACGTGCTGGTCTCGGACCTGTCGATGCCCGGGGAGGACGGCTTCCGGCTGATGCACCACATCCAGAGCCAACGACCGGTCTCGCCGGCGCCCACTGCCATTGCGTTGACGGCGCATGCGCGCGCCCAGGACCGCGACCAGGCCCTGGCCGCCGGATTCCAGGTGTACCTCTCGAAGCCCGTTGAGCCGGCGCGGCTGGGTGCCGTGATCGCCGCGCTCGTGAGCGGGGAGTCGGACACGGTCGGCGGCTGAGTCAGTCCCGAGCGTACAGGTGTCCCCGGCGGGTCAACAATGCGCGTGCTTCTGATCGACGACAATCCGGATGATCGCGTCCTCATCCGTCGCGAGCTGACGCGTCACTTCCCCGACCTGGAGGTCGAAGAGATCCGGGCGGAGCTCGACCTGCGGCGCGCGCTGCAGGGGGGCGCGGTCGACCTCGTCATCACGGACTTCGAGCTGCGCTGGACCAACGGCATCGAGGTCCTGCAGCGGATCAAGGGCCGATTCCCGGAATGCCCCGTCGTGATGTTCACGGGCACCGGCACTCAGGAGATCGCCGTGGCCGCCATGAAAGCGGGCCTCGACGACTATCTCATCAAGGCCGCCGCGCACTACGTGCGGCTGCCGGTGGCGGTGGAGGGCGCGTTCGGGCGCTCCGCGGCGCGCGCGCGGGCGCGCCAGCGACAGCGGCGGTTCGACGACATGCTGGGCACGCTGGGCGTTGGCGTCTTTCGCGCCGACGCCGAGGGCCGGATTCGCGAAGCGAACGGCGCGATGCTGTCGGCGCTCGGTGCCGCGTCGCTCGACGACCTGGCGGCGCTCGACCTGGGCACGCTCGTCAATGCCGCCCGTGACGCCAAGCCGGCCTCGGCGGTCTTCGTGCCCCGCGTCGGCGGCGGCCGGATCGAGCTGCGGGTGAGCGGGGGGGTGGTCGAGGAGGCCGACGGCACGCGGCTGGTCGAGGGCGTGGCGCGCCCTACGCTCGAACGCTGAGCGTCGGTCCTTCGTTGGTCGTGATCCAGTAGAGACCGAGCGTGCGGACGAGCGCCAGGAGATGCTCGAACGCCACCGGCTTGACGAGATAGGAGTTCGCCCCGGCGTCGTAGGCGCGATTGATGTCGGGGGACTGCGCCGACGAGGTGAGGACCACCACGGGCAGCCGCCGGACCTCGGGCACGCCGCGCACCCAGCCCAGCACGTCGAAGCCCGACCTGCGCGGCAGCTTGAGATCGAGCAGGACGAGAATCGGCAGCGGGTGACGCCGGCGATCCGTGTAGGGCCCTTCTCCGGCCAGGTAGGCGATGGCCTGCTCACCATCGTTCACGATCTGCAGCGGGTTGGCCAGCCCCGCGCGCTCGAACGCGCGCTGGGTCAGCGCGACGTCGTTGGGGTCGTCCTCCACCAGCAGCACACTGCCGCGCTCACGGTCCATCCTCACCTCCGTGCTGCGGGAAGCTCGATCCAGAAGCGGGCGCCGGCGCCGGCCGTCGATTGCACCCCGGCGCGCCCGCCCATGCGTTCGGTGCCGCGACGGACGATGGCGAGGCCGATCCCGGTCCCGGGGTAGACCTCGACGCCGTGCAGCCGCTCGAACACGCGAAAGATCCCCGCCTGATACCGCGGGTCGATGCCGATGCCGTTGTCCTCGACCCAGAGCCGCGCCACGCGATCACGGGACTCCGACCACACCCGCACGCGCGGGCCGATGCCGGGTGTGACGAACTTGATGGCATTGCTGAGCAGGTTCGTGAGCACGTTGCGGAGCGTTTCGCGGTGGGCCATTACGGGGCCGAGCGGTTCGACGACGTCGATGGAGGCCGAGCGCGCGCGGATGTCGGCCTCTAGCGTTTGCAGCGCGTCGCGGACGACGTCGCCCAGGTCGAGGGGTTGTGGGCGAAGCTCCTCCCGGCTGAGCCGGCTGTAGGCCAGCAGGTCCTGGATGAGCAGGTCCATACGCTGGGCCGCCTGCACGATGCGGCCGGCATAGTCCCGGCCGCGCGGGCCCAGCGTGTCGCCATAGTCCTCGGCCAGGGCCTTGGCGAAGCCATCCATGGCCCGCAGCGGGGCGCGGAGGTCGTGCGAGACGGTGTAGCCGAAGGCGTCGAGCTCGGCGTTGATCTCGGCGAGCTGCTGGGTGCGCTCGGCCACGCGCTCCTCGAGCGTCTCGTAGAGCTGCTTCAGCTCGGCCTCGGCCCGCTTGCGCTCGGTGATGTCGCGGGCGATCTTCGAGGCGCCGGTGACCGTGCCGCCGGCGTTGCGGATCGGCGACACGGCGACCGACACGTCGATCAGGCGGCCGTCCTTCGTCTGACGGATGGTGTCGAAGTGGTCGGTGCGCTCACCGCGGCGCAGCCGGGCCAGGACGAGGTCTTCTTCGGCCAGGCGATCGGACGGGATGATGAGCGTGATCGGCCGGCCGATCGCCTCCCGCGCCGGATAGCCGAAGATGCGCTCGGCGCCGGGGTTCCACGACGTGATGGTGCCCTCGAGGTCCTTGCCCACGATCGCATCGTCCGAGCTCTCGACGATGGCGGCCAGACGCTCGGCCAGCTCCTCTCGAGCCAGCTGCTGCGCGCGGGCCGCGCGCTCACGCTCACGGCCACGGACCTCGGCGACGATCATCACCAGCGCGACGCTGGTGGCGGCAATGGCCAGGACGAGCGCACCGATGGTGACGTGGCTCGCCTGACGCGTGGCGCGGACCGTCTCCTCCCGGCGCTGGTCCAGCTCTCGTGACGCATCGTCGACGAGCGCACCCACGCCCTCGCGAATCCGATCCATCAGCGCCTGCCCCTCGCCCGTCCGGACGATGCCCAGCGCCGCGTCCACGTCGCCCCGTCGCCGGACGACGACGGTGGCTTTCAGCTCCGCCAGCTTCTGGCCAAGCATCACCTGCAGGTCGTCGACGCGGCGCTGCTGCTCGGGACGCCCACGCGTCGCGCTTCGAACGCGCTCGATCGTCTCCGGCAATGCCACGACCGCCCGCTCGTACGGCTGCAAATACGCCGCGTTGCCGGTCAGGAGATAGCCGCGCTGCCCGGTCTCGGCGTCGGTCACGAGGCCGAGCACCGTCCGCGCTTCCTGCTGGACCCGCTGCGCAGACGTCGCCTCGGCGGCGGTGTCCCTGACGTTGACCGCCGAGCGATACGAGAGGACCGCGGCCCCGACAACCAGCACGGAGGCCAGGGCGAGCAGCACAATGCTTCGGATGGCGGACGGGGTCCTGACGGTGTTCAACGCACGTGAGCATACCGGCTCCCCCCGCGTCCGCAACCCCGCGATGCGAAACGATTGACAAGGCCCCTACGGGCGCGTCACCATCGCCCCCTTGGAGGGAAGCCTTATGAGCAGTGCAGCCGGCGCCGCCACCACCGAGCAGGCGCGCCTCGATCTCCTCACCGTCAACACGATCCGGACGCTCGCGATGGACGCCGTCCAGGCGGCCAATTCCGGTCACCCGGGCACGCCCATGGCGCTGGCGCCGGTGGCCTATTGCCTGTGGCAGCGTTTCCTGCGCTTCGATCCCGACGATCCGATCTGGCCGAACCGCGACCGCTTCGTGCTCTCCTGCGGCCACGCCTCGATGCTCATCTATTCGCTGCTGCACCTGGCCGGCGTGAAGGCCGTCAACCCGGAATACGAGCGCCTCGGTGAGCTGTCCGTGAAGCTCGACGACATCAAGCGCTTCCGCCAGCTCGACAGCAAGTGCGCCGGCCACCCGGAATATCGCTGGACCTCGGGCATCGAGACCACCACCGGCCCGCTCGGCAACGGCGTGGCCACCAGCGTGGGCATGGCGATCGCGTCGAAGTGGCAGGCCAAGCACTTCAACCGGCCCGGCTTCGACATGTTCGACTACGACGTCTACGCCATCGCCGGCGACGGCTGCATGATGGAAGGCATCTCGGGCGAGGCGGCCTCGCTGGCCGGCCACCTGAAGCTCTCCAACCTGTGCTGGGTCTACGACAATAACAAGATCACGATCGAAGGCCACACCGACTGGGCCTTCAGCGAGGACGTCGCCACGCGCTTCATCGCGTACGGCTGGAATGTCACGCGGGTGGGGGACGCGAACGATCTCGAGATGCTCGAGCGAGCATTTCAGACTTTCAAAAACGAAAAGGAACGTCCCACTCTCATCATCGTGGACAGCCATATTGCGTGGGGCTCGCCGAACAAGCAGGACACGCACGCCGCGCACGGCGAGCCGCTGGGCGAGGAGGAGATCAAGCTCACCAAGCGCAACTACGGCTGGCCGGAGAACGAGAAGTTCCTGGTGCCCGACGGCGTGCGCGAGCACTTCGCCCGCGGCATGGGCGCGCGCGGCAAGGATCTGCGGACGAAGTGGCTGGCCCTGTTCGAGCAGTACCGCGGCAAGTATCCCGACCTGGCCGAGCAAGGGTTCCGCATGCAGCGGCGCGAGCTGCCGGCCAACTGGGACAAGGGCTTGGCGCCGTACCCGGCTGATGCCAAGGGCGCGGCCGGCCGCGACGTCTCCGGGAAAGTCCTCAACACGCTCGCCCAGAACGTGCCGTGGCTGCTCGGCGGCTCGGCCGACCTGGCGCCGTCGACCAAGACGCGGCTGACCTTCGAGGGGGCCGGCGACTTCACCGCCCACGACTACAGCGGGCGCAACCTGCACTACGGCATCCGCGAGCACGCGATGGGCGCCATCATGAACGGGCTGGCGCTCTCCAAGATCCGCAACTACGGCTCGGGCTTCATGATCTTCAGCGACTACATGCGGGCGCCCATTCGCCTCGCGTCCATCATGGAGATCCCGACCATCTTCATCTTCACGCACGACTCGATCGGCGTCGGCGAGGACGGCCCCACCCACCAGCCGATCGAGCAGCTGGCCTCGCTGCGCGCCATCCCCGGCCTCATCACGCTGCGGCCGGGCGACGCCAACGAGGTGGTCGAGACGTGGAAGATGATCATGCAGCTCAAGCACGAGCCCGTCGCGCTGATCCTCTCGCGGCAGGCCATGCCCACCCTCGATCGCACGAAGTTCGCGTCGGCGGCCGGCGTGGCCAAGGGCGCCTACGTGGTGGGCGACGCGCCGGGCGGCAAGCCCGACGTGATCCTCATGGCCACCGGCAGCGAGCTCGGCTTCGCCGTGGGCGCCTGGGAGCAGCTCACCAAGGAGAACGTGAAGGCCCGCGTGGTCAGCATGCCGTCGTGGGAGCTGTTCGAGCACCAGAGCCAGGAGTACAAGGACAGCGTGCTGCCGCCCTCGGTGACGGCGCGCGTGTCCATCGAGCAGGCCTCGACCTTCGGCTGGCACCGCTATGTCGGCACCACCGGCGAGGCCATCGGCATGAAGACCTTCGGGGCCTCGGCCCCGCTCAAGGAGCTGCAGAAGAAGTTCGGGTTCTCGGCCGAGGCCGTCGTGGCCGCGGCCAAGCGGCAGCTGGCGCGAGGGCGTTGATCGCGGCTCGCGGCCGCGCCCTCCTCCTCGCGCTGCTCGTCGGGCTGCTGACGGCCTGCACCGTCGCACCGCTGCGGGCGACGAGCGAGGTGGGGCCCGATCAGGGGGTCGTCGTCATCCGGGTCGTCGTGAATGCGGCGCCGACCGGGTTGGAGACCGGCTACGGGGCCCTCCACGTGTCGGGCGACACCGGGCTCTACGAGCTGCATCGCTCGACGGTCGGCGTGGTCCGCACCGCAGTCTTCACCGGGGCGCTCCCGCCCGGCCGCTATCGGCTCTCGCATTTCGAGAACGTCGGTCAGACCGTCATCCAGCGGCTGTTCGTGCCGGCCGCATTAGGACCGTTCACCATCAAGGCCGGACAGCTCGCCGACCTCGGCACCCTCGTCTATCAACCCGTCGGCGGCTACGTGCCCTTCGGCAGCGGCAAGGTTCTGTTCGCGCACACGCGCGTGGAAGCCGAGACGCGCGAGCTGGTCCAGGCCGAGTTCCCGCGCGTGTCCGAGGCGGTGCTCGCCCAGCCGATGCTCGGCTGGGACGCGAACCCGGGCGACGCCGACAACGCGCGAGTCTTCGCGCACATCCGTGGGCGCGTGGTACCGATCAACGACCCGCGGCTGGCCGCCTCGGGCGCGATCTATGCGGGCAGCGCGCTGGGGCAGGTCCTGGTGCGGCCGGCCGGGCAGCCGCGCTGGCAGCAGCTCGACACCGGCACGACGCGGGAGATCCTCTCGGTGGCGGAAAGCGGTGGCAGCCTCGTCGCCGCGGGCGAGGAAGGCTTCCTCGTGCGCTCCACCGACGGCGGCCGGGCGTGGCAGCGTCTGCCCGCACCCAACCGCGGCGCGCTCGTTCACGTGGCGGCGGCGCCGGACGGCGGCCTCATCGTGGTCTCGCTGCTCGGCGGCGAGTTCAACGTGTGGCAGTCGAAGGCAGACGGCTGGCAGTCGCTCAATCGGTTTCCGTTCGAGCGCTCGTACAACGCCACCTTGACGCCGGCTCACGCCACATCGACGGCGGCCCGACTCTACGTGGCGATGCCGAACGGGACGATTCACACGCTCGACCTCGCCTCCGGGCGCTGGGAGCGCACAGAGGCGCCGTTCTCGCTCATCAACCTGCAGCCGATGGCCGACGGCGTACTCTACGCCTGGGGGGTTCGGTTCACGAACTCGAGCTGGCGCTCCGAGGACGGCGGGCGATCCTGGCAGGATCTGGACATGGCGCGCCGGGCCGGCGCGCCGATCTTCACCAATCGGAACACCGGCTACGTCGTGTACATCAAGGAGATCTACGGCGGCGCGCGGAGCGTGCAGACCACGCGCGACGGCGGGCAAACGTGGACGGAGACCGGGGTGCTGCCCGACTCGCTGGCCCGCGTCGTCATCCTGAATCGTCCGATGTTCGTGCACCCCGCGGGACCGACGCTGTTCGCCTTCGGGATCAACGGCGCCGTCTTCGCCAGCTCCGACGGCGGCGCGACGTGGAGCGAGGAGCGCGGCGGCGTCTTCTGAGCCGTGATCGAGGAGTGGCCGATCGCGCTCAGGGCGCGCGCGCGCAGACGGTCCGCTGAAGCTCCGGATCCACGCGCGCCGCCGCCGGCTGCCAGCTCGCATCGAGTCCCTTCATCAACCGCTCGAGCTCCGGCGAGCGCTGGAGCAAGACGCCGGCGGCCTGGCGCAAGAGGGCGACGGTGGGCTCCGGCAGCGTGAAGGACGTCGGCAGCGCTTCGAGACAGTCGCGCAGCGCCGGATCCTCCACCCGATCGAACGCCAGCTCCAGCGGGAACCAGTCCACGTGGGGGACGAGCGGCGTGGTGGCGCGGCCGCAGGTGGCCAGCAGCGCGTCGCGGCAGCTCTGCGCGCTGTTCGCCTGCTGCTCCTGCTGCTCGAAGAAGTCGCGGATGAGCTGCACCGTGTCGAGCGAGTAGTTGTCCATCGGGCCCGACGAGACCAGCCCCAGCACGCTGAGCAGCCCGGGGGCGGCCTGGCGCGTGTCCCAGTCCGTGCGCTTCTTCGTCTTGGCGTTGGCGCTGATCACCACCACGCGCTTGACCACGCGCCGGTTGATCCGGCTCAGCACGCTCCAGCCACTGTCCTGGCTGCTGAGCGCGATGTACGGGCCGCGTAGGCCGATGTTGTCGGCGAGGCCGCCGTCGAGCAGGTGGATCCACGGACGGCGCGCCGCCTGCTCCTGGTAGGAGAGCAGGTCGCGGGCGTGCAGGTAGCGCATCGGCGGATTGCCCGGCCGATTGGCGTCCTGCAGCCACTGCGGTGGCCGGTAGCCGCAACCGTCGCCGGCGAAGTTGCGCAGCGTGAGTGGGCTGAGCAGGCCGGGGAAGGCCGAGGAGGCCGCGACCGCGTCGGCCACCTTCAGCGCCGAGAGGTCGGAGCAGAGCAGGTCGAACTGGTCCTGGGTGAACTCGAAGCGGCGGCCGAGCGTCATGTCCGTCGCGTTCACGATGATGTACGGCCGCCGCGGCTCGCGCAGGAGATCACCGAACGTCCGCCCCTGGAACACGGTCTCGTCGTAGAGCCTGGCGGCCAGGTTGATGCGGTCGAAGTCCTTCCGCGCCAGCCGGAACCAGTTCGGCGGCCACAGCATCCGCCCGATCAGCTCGCCCTCGATGTCGCGATGCAGGAAGGCGGCGGGGAAGTCGTCGAAGATCCGCTCGCGGAAGAGGGCGTAGTACGCGGCCGTGAAGCTGCCGCCCGAGACCGAGGCGATCACGTCGACGTCGTCCAGCAGGCGCCGCGGGCTGCCCGCGGAGAGGTAGCGCGTGTCGCGCAGCGCCTCCAGCAGCCCGAACGAGAACGCGGCGGCGCGCGTGCCGCCGCCGGAGAAGGCCAGGATCACCAGCGTGTCCTCGCGACCGTCGGAGGCCAGGGTGGTGTACCGGTACCCGGCCGATGCGTTGTACATGGCCAGCGGCGTGTTCAGCGTGGACGAGCAGGCGGGCAGCGTCGCCAGCAGTACCATCAGGACGAGCGCGGGGGCACGCACGTCAGACCTTCTTCGTGAACACGACGCGGAACGGCGCGATCGCATCGGAGGTGGCCGGCACGAACACCGACTGCACGGGCGGCTCGAAGTCGCGCGGACCGCCGAGCCACACCGTCTGCCAGCCGTCGCCCACGCTGAACGCGTTGTACTCGCCGGCCGCCGTGCGGTTGTCCCCCTGGCTATCGCCGCCCACGAACACCTCGCGCGGCTCCGGAAACTCCACGACGATCCATCCCATGGCCGTCCCTCAGACCGCCGTGTAGCCGCCGTCCACGAGCAGGTCGCTGCCGGTCATGAAGGACGACGCGTCGCTGGCCAGGAACACGGCGGCGCGGGCGATCTCGTCGGGGCGGCCCAAGCGGTTCAGCAGGTGCTTGGGACCCATCATCCGGCGCGCTTCGTCCATGTCCTTGTGGCGGCGGAGCATGCGGCGCGTCTCGATCGCGCCGGGCGAGATCGTGTTGGCGCGGATGCCCTGGGCGGCGTGGTCGATGGCGAGGACCTTGGCGAGCTGGATGAGCGCGCCCTTCGTCGCGCAGTAGGCGGGCCGGCCGGCCGAGCCCACGCGGCCGAGCTGGGAGGCGATGAGGATCACGCTGCCGCCGCCGCGGGCGATCATGGCCGGCAGCGCCGCCTTCACCATCAGGAAGGCGCCGCTGAGGTTGATGCGGAGCGTGCGCTCCCACGCCGCCTCGTCCATCTCCAGCACCGTGGCGGCGGCGTCGCTGTCGGCGGCGCCATAGAGCAGGGTGTCGAGGCCCCCGAATTGCGCGACGGTGGAGGCCACCGCCGCCCGGCAGCTCGCCGCGTCGGTGACGTCGAGACGGACCGGCAGCGCCCGTCCGCCGCTCTTCTCGATGTCGGCCGCGGTCGTCTTGGCGCCGGGCTCCTCGACGTCCGCGCACGCCACCGCGGCCCCGGCGGCCGCGAAGGCCAGCGCCGTCGCGCGCCCGATGCCGTTGGCCGCGCCGACGACGATGGCCACCCTCTTGTCCAGCGCGAATCCTGGGTCCATCATCAGGCCTCCTCTGACGGGGGATGTCCGCGACCTTACATCAACAGGAGGACGAAGGGCCATGCGAACACTGGTCGTCGCGGCCTTCCTCGTGCTTGCGATCGTGCCCGGCGCCGCGGCCCAGGGCGTGCCGTCGGGGGAGTCCGTCATCGCCTGGCACGTCACCATCGCCCCGAGCTGGTTCGATCCGTCCACCGCGCCGCCACAGATCACGCCGTTCGGCATCCTCTACGCGCTCCACGACGGGCTGGTGCGCCCGCTGCCGGGGCAGAAGCTGGGCAACAGCCTGGCGGAGTCGTGGACGGAGAGCCCGGACGGCCTCGTCTACGAGTTCAAGATCCGCGCGAGCGCGCGCTTCCACAACGGCGAGCCCGTCACCGCGGACGATGCGAAATTCAGCTTCGAGCGCTACAAGGGCGCGGGCGCCACCGAGCTGCACATGCGCGTGCGGCAGGTGGAGGCCGTCGATGCGCGCACCGTGCGCATCCATTTGAAGGAGCCGTGGCCGGACTTCATGACGTTCTACGGCACCACGGCGACGGCCGCCGGCCTCGTCGTCCCCAAGAAGTACGTCCAGCAGGTCGGCGACGACGGATTTCGCAAGCACCCGATCGGCGCCGGGCCCTACAAGTTCGTGAGCCACGCGCCCGGCGTGGAGGTCGTGCTGGAGGCCTTCACGGGCTACTGGCGGCGCGTACCCAGCGTCAAGCGGCTGGTCATGCGCAGCGTGCCGGAGGGGACGACGCGCGTGGCGATGCTGAAGAAGCAGGAGGCCGACATCGCCTTCGCCCTGGACGGCGAGGACGCCGAGAACGTCCGGCGCGATCCCAGGCTGCAGCTCGTGCCCTCCAAGCACGCGTCGATCTACTGGATCGAGTTCGCCGAGCAATGGGACCCGAAGTCGCCGTGGCACGACCGGCGGATGCGCCTGGCGCTGAACCTGGCCCTCGATCGCCAGGCGATCAACGAGGCCTCCTGCCTCGGGTTCTGCCCGCCGACGGCGGTGATCGTGCCGCGCGTCATGGACTTCGCGCTGCAGACCTCACCGATGCCGTACGATCCCGCCAGGGCCAAGCAGCTGCTGGCCGAGGCCGGCTACCCCAACGGCATCGACGCCGGCGACTTCGTGCCGATCCCGCCCTTCTTCGCCACGGCGGAGGCGGCCGTGAACTACATGAGCGCCGTCGGCATCCGTGTGCGCATGCGCACCCTGGAGCGCGCGAGCTTCTACGCCGCCTGGCGCGAGAAGAAGCTGCGCGGGCTCTTCATGGCGGCGGCCGGGAACTCGGGCAACGCGGCCAGCCGGGTGGCCGAGTTCATCTACTCGAAAGGCGGCTACGCCTACGGCGGCTATCCCGACATCGACGACCTGTTCCTGCAGCAGGCGCGCGAGCGCGACGTGCGCAAGCGGGAAGCGCTGCTCCTTCGCATCCAGCAGCTCTCGATGGATCGCGTGATGTTCGCGCCCATCATGGACTACCGCACGCTGCGCGGCGTGGGGCCGCGCGTGGCCGAGCACATGCTCGACACGCTGCCGCTGGTGCCGTTTCCGTCGTGGGAGGACATGCGGCTCAAGACGCAATGACGATCGCCTGTCCCGGCTGCGACCAGCCGATGGAGCAGCAGCGCCTCGACGCCCACTACGGGCGCTCGGTCGACCTCGACCTCTGTCACGGGTGCGGGCTCATCTGGTTCGATGGCACGGAGAGCCTTGCCCTGACGCCGGGCGCGGTGCTTCGGCTGTTTCGCTCGCTGCACGAGCACCGTGACGATCGCCACCCGCTCGCCCAGGAGGCGATGAGCTGTCCGCGCTGCCGCCGCCGCCTCGTCGCGACCACGGACCGCGCGCGCGCGACGACGTTTGCCTACTGGCGGTGTCCCGCCGACGAGGGACGCCTCACGACCTTCTTCGACTTCCTGCGCGAGAAGAACTTCGTACGGCCGCTCTCGGCCGAGCGGCTCGCCGAGCTGCGCCGCTACGTCGCCACCGTGAACTGCTCGGCCTGCGGCGCCCCGGTCGATCTCGCCCGCGAGTCGGCGTGCGGACACTGCCGGGCGCCGCTGTCGATGCTGAATCCCGACCAGGTCGAGACGATGGTGCGCGAACTTCAGCGCGCCGAGACGCGCCGGACCACCGTCGACCCCACGTTCGCCGCGCGGCTGGTGACGGACCGCGCGGAGATCGAGCGCGCCCTGCGTGCCACCCCCGCCGCGCGTGCGAGCGGCCTCTTCGGCGTGGTCGAGGGCGACATCTCGGCGCTGGTGCGTCTGTTCACCGAGTCGTAGGCGCGGGCGCCGGCCGCCACTTGCCCTCCACGCGATAGGCCTCGCTCTCGCCGGGCCACGGCGGCATCGTCACGCCGACGGCGGCCAGCGGCTCGTCGCCGAGCGCGCGGAACTGGAAGCGCGTGCCGGCCGGGATCGAGATGCAGACGCCCGCCTCGACGTCGACGACCTCGTCCCGATCGGCGGCCTGGCGCCACAGCTGGCCCCGGCCGCGCACGAAGTACCAGATCTCGTCCACGCTGTGGTGCGCGACCGCGTTCGACGTGGCACCGGCGGCGAGCTCGAAGCGGGCGAGGCTGCCGCCGTTCAGCCGCAGGAGGACACGGACCGACGAGCCGTCAGGCGCGATCGCGTCGGGCGCCGCCGGCAGCCGCATCGTCGCGAACGCGGTCACGTGCTTACAGGAAGCGGCGGTTAGCGCGCTCGTCGGGCAGGTCGAGGCCGAGGGCGAGCAGCTTGCCGTCCACGTACGTCTTGTAGGCGTCGCGGATCTCCGCGTTGCCGACCGACTTCAGGCCCCAGCCGATGAACTTCGGCACGTTGGGCGAGTCGGAGCGGCCGAACATGTCGAGGGCGGCCGGATACCACTTGCCGAGCAGATGCTGCGCCACCGCCTTGCCGCGCGGCGACTCGCAGATGCGCTGCAGGAAGTAATAGCCCATCTCCGAGTGGCCGAGCTCGTCGCGCTCGACGGTGGCCGACATCTTGGCCAGCGGCACGTAGGAGGACTCGCGCCAGTCGCGCGCGTGGAAGGCGCCGTTGAGATCGACGAAGAAGTGGAAGTACGCGTCGTCCGCCCACGTCTCGCGCGGCAGGTGGAACGAGTAGTGCGCGTAGGGCACGTCCTTCAGCGCGAAGTCGCGCTCGAGCCCGACGGCCAGCCGGTGGAACATGATCGCGTGCTTGAGCTCTTCCGCCACGTACTCGGCCTTGATGAGCTTCGACGTCGCGTCGGGAAAGATCGCCTCGGCCAGGTCCAGGCAGGTGGCCATCAGGCCCAGGAAGCTCTTGTTGCCCGCGCGCTCGCCCTCGTGGCGCAGCATCCGCAGCAGCAGCGCGCGGTATTCCTCGGGCAGCGGGTCGCCCTCGTCGAAGCGATGGCTCGCGCGATTGGCCGGCGGCGCGAAGCGCGGCAGTGGATCGCCCTGCGCATAGATCGGCCGCCAGAATGGCCAGAGCTCGGTGCGGCCGCGCGCCTCCGCGTCGTCGATCACGCTCATCTCGCTCGACATGCGCTCGCTCACGCCGCTCCTCCGTGGCGGCGCTGGGCCGCCTCCCACCGCGTGGCGTCGAGGCCGCGGGTGATGTTGCGCTGGTAGCCGCAGGGGCAGCCGAGCCCGCCGGTCGCGTAAAGATCGAACTGCTGCTCGACGAGCGCCGCCGCCATGCCCGGCAGCAGCCGGTCGCCGACGTTGCCGACCATCTTGCCGCAGGCGCCACACAACAGGCGGTAGTACGTCCCGTACGTGGCCGGGCGATCGAGCGTGATACCCACGCGCGCGTAGGCCTGCCGGATCTCCTCCACGATGTCGGGCTGGGGGACCTTGGCCATTGCCCCTCCCTGATACGGGCGGCGCGGGGCCTTGTCAACGCGCCTGCGCACAAATCGGTAACGCGCTTCCCTGTCGGCCGCGGCGGCCCGCGCGAAATATGGGTGCCACCGTCCTGGCACCGTGTTTGTATGTTCCTTGCCCGCTGTCGTCTGAGCGCGGTCGACCCACACCGGAGGTGCGCCATGAAGGCTCTGACAACCGCTGCGATCGTCCTCCTTCTCGCCGGGTGCGCCACCGCGCCGGCGTCCGCCCCGACGAGCGGCGGCCAGACCTTCACCGGCGAGGTCTGGACCTGGGATCAGCCCAACAACATCGTCACCCTCAACCAGGGCGGCAAGATCATCCGCGTGAAGACCACCCCCGAGCAGATGCGCACGCTCCGCCATCACGAGCAGGCCCGCATCACGGGCGAGCTCGCGCCGCCCGCCGACCTGCTCACGGTAACCCCTGCCGGCCCGATGACCCCCGTCGCCAAGGGCCAGCCCGACACCCTGGAAGTGAAGGGCACCGTGGCCAGCGTCGATCCCAACGGCCGCATGGCCGTCACCAGCGAGCGCGGCCCGGTGCACGTCTGGGTCGCCTCCGGCGCCGACCAGCGCTTCAAGAAGGACGCGCCCGTCAGCGTGAAGATGACCGTGCAGCCGGTGGAGATGAAGCCCGCGACGTCCGGCCAGCAGCCCTCGAGCGCCGCCAATGCGCTCGCCGGCGCCTCGCCCTCGAGCGAGCCCGGCGATCACGCCGTCGTCACCGGCCGCATCATCGGCGTGAACCCGGGCGGCATCCTCGTCGTGGAGTCGCCGACCGGCCCCGTGCAGGTCCTGGTCGCCGATGGCGCCAAGTACAAGGTGGGCGACTACGTGGAGATCCACACCAGCGTCCGCACCGCGTCCTGATTTCCTCGTTGCGCTGACGACGGGGCACGAGCGATCAGGTATACTGACGCTCGCTGACCCCGTCGTCTAGCCTGGCCCAGGACGCGACCCTTTCAAGGTCGAGATCGCGGGTTCGAATCCCGCCGGGGTCACCATCCCTTTGGCTTGGATCACGCCGGCCACCGCGCGGCTGATGGACCAGCTTCGAACGGCGAGCCAACCGCTCTGTCAGATCGTAGACACGCTCGGTACTGATCGACGCCGGCGTCAGCTACGCTGACACCTGCCTTGCTATCGGCCGACACCAAGCACTTTGGCGGCTGAGAACCAGAGACGGCCACTCGCCTGCCCAGACGCTTGCAGGTCTTCGATTGCCGGGCCCATTGCACCGGCGGTGAGGCAGGTTGCCCGACGTCTCACCTCTTGCAAAGGACCAACTTCTCAAAATCTCAGCTCCATCGGCCCTGGCCCGTTGCTTGCCGTTAGCCAAGCGATGAAAAGGATCGGAAGCCGTGTTGAAAGGGCTGGGTGCGGCCACGTCCTCGTCGTCAGCCGCTCCGTGGCACACGGGCCGTATCCGACGGCGTACTGCGGCTTGCCGGGTGGCACGCCGTACAAGAACACCAACGTGAACGCATGGCGAGCGGAGGACCGCGACGGCGCGCACGACATCCCGTTGCGGCTCCCGGGGATGGAGGCATACCGATGGCGCTGACATTCGGATGGAA
>QHRW01000072.1 GCA_003220265.1 Candidatus Rokuibacteriota bacterium
GGTGGGCGCCGTGTAGCAGATGGTGATGCCGTGCTTCTCGACGATGCGCCAGAAGCGGTCCTTGTCGGGAAAGTCGGGCGTGCCCTCGTACATCACGGTGGTGGCGCCGTTGGCGAGCGGGCCGTAGACGACGTAGGAGTGGCCGGTGACCCAGCCGACGTCGGCCGTGCACCAGTAGACGTCCTCCTCGTGGATGTCGAAGACCCATTTGTGGGTCGCCGCGATGCCCGTGAGGTAGCCGCCGGTGGTGTGGATGATGCCTTTCGGCTTGCCCGTCGAGCCCGACGTGTAGAGCAGGTAGAGCAGGTCCTCGGAGTCCATCGGCTCCGCCGGGCACTTCGGCTCCACGCCCTTGACGAAGTCGTCCCACCAGACGTCGCGCCCCTGCTGCATGTCGATCGGCTGCCCGGTGCGCTTGAGCACGATCACCGTGCGGACGTCGGGACACTCCTTGAGCGCCTCGTCGGTGTTCTTCTTGAGCGGCACGATGGACCCGCGGCGCCAGCCGCCGTCGGCCGTGATGACCAGCGTGGAGTCGGCGTCGTGGATCCGGTCGCGCACGGACTCCGGCGAGAAGCCGCCGAAGATCACGCTGTGGGGCGCGCCGATGCGGGCGCAGGCCAGCATGGCGATGGCGACCTCGGGGACCATCGGCATGTAGATCGTGATGCGGTCGCCCTTGCGCACGCCGTGGCGCTTGAGCGCGGCGGCGAAGCGCTGGACCTCGCGGTAGAGGTCCCAGTAGGTCAGCGTGCGCGTGTCGCCCGGCTCGCCCTCCCAGATCAGGGCGGCCTTCGTGCGGCGCGCGGTCGTGACGTGACGGTCGAGACAGTTGTAGGCGACGTTGAGCTTGCCGCCGATGAACCACTTGGCGTACGGCGGCTTCCACTCGAGCGCCTTCTTCCACGGCTTGAACCAGGCCAGCTCGCGCGCCCGCCCTTCCCAGAACCGCACGGGGTTGCGCGCGGCCTCGGTGTAGACCGACGGCGACTTGACGACGGCCCGCTTGACGAAGTCCTTGGGCGGCGGAAACTTCCGCTTCTCACGCAGCAGCGCCTCGATCGGAGCGTCCGCCTTGCCCTTCCCTTGCGCCATGGATGGTCGTCCCCTCGTCGAGTCTTCCCGCCTCAGCGCGCGGCGATCTTCTTCTTGCGCGCGACGCCCGTCCGGATGGCGGCGTCGGCCACCGCCGCCGACACGGCCGGCACCAGCCGCGCGTCGAACATGGTGGGCGTGATGTACTCCTCGCTCAGCTCCGACTTGCCGACGATGTTGGCGATCGCGTGGGCGGCCGCCAGCTTCATCTCGTCGTTCACCCGGCGCGCCCGCACGTCGAGCATGCCGCGGAAGAAGCCGGGGAAGCAGCAGGAGTTGTTGATCTGGTTCGGGTAATCCGAGCGGCCGGTCGCCATGACCTTCACGAAGGCGCCCGCCTCTTCCGGCAGGATCTCCGGGATCGGGTTGGCCATGGCGAAGACGATGCCGTCCTTGGCCATGCTCTTGACGTCCTTGAGCGAGACCACGCCGGGGCCGGAGAGCCCGATGAAGATGTCGGCGCCCTCGAGCGCCTCGCCGGCCGTGCCGCGCACGCGGCGCGGGTTGGTGTGCTCGGCGAACCACTCCTTCATCGAGTTCATGTTCTCCTTGCGGCCCTTGTAGATGGCGCCCGCGCGATCGCAGCCGATGATGTGCTTGGCGCCGGCCTTCATGAGCAGCTTGGCCGTGGCGATGCCGGAGGCGCCGGCGCCGGTGAACACGATGCGCGCCTCCGGCAGCTTCTTCTTCACGACCTTGAGCGCGTTGAGGATGGCGGCCAGCACCACCACCGCGGTGCCGTGCTGGTCGTCGTGGAACACGGGAATGTCGAGGTCGCGCTGCAGCCGCTCTTCGATCTCGAAACACCGTGGCGCGGAAATATCTTCGAGGTTGATCCCGCCGAACACGGGCGACAGGGCCTTGACGATCATGACGATCTCGTCGACGTCCTTGGTGGCCAGGCAGATGGGGAAGGCGTCGACGCCGGCGAACTCCTTGAAGATGAGCGCCTTGCCTTCCATCACCGGCTGGGCGCCGTTGGGGCCGATGTCACCGAGGCCGAGCACCGCGGTGCCGTCCGTCACCACCGCCACCGTGTTCTGCTTGATCGTCAGCGTGTAGGCCTTCTCGGCGTCGTGGTGGATGGCCATGCAGATGCGCGCCACGCCCGGCGTGTAGGCCATCGAGAGATCGTCGCGCGTCTTGACCGCCATCTTCCCCTTCACCTCGATCTTGCCGCCGAGGTGCATCAGGAAGGTCCGGTCGGAGACGTTGACGACCTGCACGCCCTCCACGGCCTTGAGGCGCTCGACCACCTGCTGGCCGTGCCGCTCGTC
Organism: Candidatus Rokuibacteriota bacterium; assembly: GCA_003220265.1. GTDB lineage: Bacteria > Methylomirabilota > Methylomirabilia > Rokubacteriales > CSP1-6 > AR5. The sequence continues at coordinate 2,373 of QHRW01000072.1, forward strand.
GCTGGTCTTGAAAGTGATGTCGCGCGTGATCGTGCTCTTGCCGACCTCGATCACGTCGATGGCGCCGATGTCCGCTCCGCCCTTGCCGAGCGCCGAGGTGACTTTGCCCAGCATGCCGGGCTGGTTCTGGATCTGCAGACGGACCGTGAGACTGTGACTGGCCGTCGGAGCGTTCATGATGCTGCCTCCCCATGAATGACCAAAAGTGGGCGGTATTCTACCCCCGCCCGGCAAGGGAGGAGCCGGGATTAATCCCGGGTGAGCGGGCGCAGGTGAAGCTGGCGACGGTCGGCGTCGACCGTCACCTGGTAGCGGCTGAGGAACGTGTTGCCGAGGATGCCGTCGAGGCCCGGGCCGGGATCGTGCAGCACCACCGGAGCGTCGCGCAGCTCGAGCGTGCCCACGCGCAGCGAGCCCACGATGGCCGGCGCGCCGGCCGTGCGCCCGCCCAGTGTCTGCAGCTCGACGGGCGTGCCGCCGTCGGGACCGCCGCCGATGCCGAGATCGGCGGCCAGCGTGGGCGAGAGCACCGTCACGCTGGAGCCGGTGTCCACGAGGAAGCGGCCGGTGCGGCTGTCGTTGAGCACCACGCGGGCGATCCACACGCCGAGGCCGTGCTCGAGCGGGACCGTGGTCTCTTGCGCGATGAGTCCGCCGTTCTGGTTCAGCCTCGCGATCTCCTGCAGCACCAGGCGGGCCAGGTGAGGCGCCGGTTCCAGCAGCAGCGCCATCTGGAAGGAATCGACCGCGGAGAGCCTGAGGCCGAGGCGGGCCAGCGCGATGCCGCGGTAGTAATGGAAGCTCGGCTCGGAGGGCTGCAGCGCGGCGGCCTGACTCCAGAGCTGCATCGCTTCCAGGTAATCCCGCGCCTGCATCGCCCGCTGGGCCCGGATGTGGTAGTCGGCCGGCGAGGCGACGGCCCCGAAGACCAGCCACTGCCCGATGATCACCCCGAGGACGAAGGTCAGCACTCGCGGCATGCCCTTCCATCAGGCAAACGCCGTACCGGATCGAAAGGTCCTGATTGGCGCGGCCGTCGGCGGCGCCGCGCCGCGCCTGTGCACTGCATTGCGGGCTTTTGTCCCTGCGTAGTACGCTGGGTCGCGAGTTCGACCGACAGGAGGACGAATGATCGACGTCAAGACCGCGGACCGCGAGCTTCAGACGTACATCCGGCCCCAGACCTTCCCGGTCGCCATCCGGATGCTGAAGCCCGGGGAGCCGATCCCCGAACGGGCCAAGCGGCCGGCGCGCGACTTCAAGAAGCTCTCGATGAACTGCCAGGTCATCGACATGGCCCGGCGGTACGGCTGGATGATCGCCCTCACCCGCGAGGACCACATCTGCTCGCTCGGCATCGCGGCCCTCGGCTTCGAGAAGCCGACCCACCTGCACGCCTCCGGCACCCTGTGCGAGGGGATGTACACGGAGACGAAGGAGGCGGGACAGCGCTCGGAGGCCGCCGTCGACAGCTTCGTGCCGGGCGAGTACGCGACGCTCCTGGTGGCCCCGCTCGATCGCACCACGTTCGAGCCGCACCTGGTCTGCATCTACGCCAATCCCGCGCAGGTCATGCGCCTCACGCAGGCGGCCCTGTGGAAGCGCGGCGGCAAGCTGGCGTCGTCGTTCGGCGGGCGCATCGACTGCTCGGAGATCATCGTCACCACGATGCGCACCGACCGGCCGCAGGTCATCCTCCCCTGCTCCGGCGATCGCATCTTCGGCCAGACGCAGGACCACGAGATGGCGTTCACGATCCCGTGGAACCAGATGGAGGAGATCATCGAGGGGCTGCGCGGCACGCACAACGGCGGCATCCGGTACCCGATCACGCAGTTCCTGGAGTACGAGGCCAAGCTGCCGCCGAAGTACATGGAAGCCAACCGCGTGTGGGACGCCGAGAAGGGCAAGGCCGCCTACACGCCGCGCGATCGCGTGGTGGCCGCCTACAAGCGCTCGTTCGCCGACCGGGTGCCCGTCTACCCGATCGTGGCGTCGTTCGCCGGCACGCTCGACGGGCTGTCGATCGAGGAGTACTGCACGCATCCGACGCGGGCGATCACCGCCATGATGAACTACTTCGAGCGCTACACGCCCGACGTCATGCTGGCCTACAACGACCTCGCCAAGGAGGCGGAAGCGTTCGGCTGCCGCGTGAAGTACTCGGATTATGTCGTTCCCTCGATCGACGCCCACGTCCTCAACGACGACAAGTCCGCGCTGGCGCGGCTGCCCATGCCCGACCCCTACAAGACCGCGCGGCTGCCCGGCTTCCTGGAGCAGTGCGAGGCCCTCGTGAAGGCCAAGCCGCCGACGGCGATCGGCGCCGTGGCCGTGGGCCCGTGGACGATCGCCATGCTCCTGCGCAATCCCGAGACGATGCTGCTGGACACCTTCGAGGACCCGCAGTTCATCCACGACGTCATGCGCGTCTGCACCGACTTCTGCAAGCTGTGGGGCGACGCCATCGTGAAGACCGGCATCGGCCTCTCGTTCTCCGAGCCGACCGCCTCCATCAGCCTGATCTCGCCCGACAATTACCGGGACTTCATCGCGCCCTACCACAAGCAGCTCGTGGAGCATTTCAAGGCGAAGAAGGTCGGCGTGACCACCCACATCTGCGGGACCACGTATCCGATCTACGAGGATCTTCTCAACGTCGGCTTCTCGACGATCTCCTTCGACCTCGACCAGCAGTCCGACCCCAAGCTCTACGTCGACCAGCTCGCCCGCTTCATGGAGGTCGCCAAGGGCCGCGCCGTCGCCATCGGCAACGTGGACGCCACCAAATTCGAAAAGACCTCCAAGGATTCCATGTACGCCGACGTCAAACGCTGCATCGACACCGCCGCGCGCGATTCCGCCTTCATCCTCTCCACGTCCTGCGAAATCCCCCCAAAGTCCGATCCCGAAGTCGTCAAATGGTTCATGGACGCCGCCCACGACTACGGAAGATACGACCGAATCTTCTCGTAATAAGAAGATCGCCGCCGCGCGAAGCGAAACAGGAAGGGGTCGGCCGATAGGCTGACCCCTTCCGCCTTTCGCGGTGACTCCCGGCGCTCGAACGGGTGAGGACGGGCGGCGAGAGGGGCCTTCTCGCCGCCCGTCGCACACCGTAGCGAAAAAGAAAGGGGCCAGCCCTACGGGCTGGCCCCTTTCGCGTTTCGCGTCGATCAGCTAGCGCGCCCGATTACCACTTCACGGGCTTGGACGGCCGGTGCGCGTAGCCGGACTCGCGTCCGCCACCGCCACCACCCGGACGACCGCCTCCCGGTCGCCCCCCGCCCGGCCTCCCACCGCCACCCCCGCCGCCCGTCCTCGGCGCCTGCGGGTTGGAAATCTCGACCGTGATGCGCCGGCCATCCAGCTCGCGGCCGTTGAGCTGCGAGATCGCGTTCTGGGCTCCTTCCGCGGAGTCCATCTCGACGAAGCCGAAGCCTCGCGATTGGCCGGAGAACCGGTCGGTGATGACGGTCGCCGAGAGCACGTTGCCGCTCTGGGCGAAGAACTCCCTCATGCCTTCGCTGGTGGTGGAGTACGAAAGACCGCCGACATAGAGCTTGGACGCCATAGGAACCCCCGATCTCTTCCGTTATTCGGTCACGCCCCGCGAACCGGAAGAGACGTTACGTCGGAAGCGAGGTCCAGCCTTTGAGGCGGACAATCCGAGTGTACACGTGCTCTTGCGAGGCGCAAGTGAACGGCGGGTCCGGCCCCGCCTCATTGGGTGAAGCGCGGCAGGGCCGACGCTTCGTTGGGGTCGATTTCGGCGCCGATCGGCAGCTCGCGCTCGACGCCGTCACTACCGGACAGCCCCGCGGAGGGCGCGACGGCGAGGCCGTGCGGCGCGGCCAGGCACGTCGAGAGCTCGAGCGCGGCCACGCCGAGCCCGATCGCCACCAGCGATGCTGTCAACCAGCGGGTGAACATCGTGGTCAGCCTCAGGCCCGCGCCTCCCCGGCGAGCTCGGCGCCCTTCTCCAGCAGCTCCTCGACCGTCACCGGCTTGCTCAGCACGCGGAAGCCGGCCAGCTCGAAGGCCACCCGCTGCTCCAGCGCCGTCTCCGCCGCCACGCTCACCACGACCGGCACGCCCGGCGCGACACGCTCGAAGAGCGTGACGTGCTCGCGCAGCGTCAGCCGCAGCGCCGCGGCATCGACGACGACGAGCGACACCGGCACGGAAAGCAGCATGCGCACCCCCTCGCAGAGATTCTCGGCCAGCGCGACGCCGACGTCGTGCCCCAGGCAGGCCAGCCCCAGCAGCTCACGCGTCGCGCGGTCCTGATCGATCACCAGCACACGATTCATTACGTCTCCTCGCACGATTTAGGATGTTGGTCCTTGCGGAACCGGTGCGTAGGGAGCAACGAGGATGCCAAAGGGCCGCGTCGCGCAAATCCTCGAAATCGCGAGCTCACGCACGGTGGTCCCGACGCGTGTTCGGGCAAAACGCCCGCGGCCCGTCAGATTAGATGGGGGGCCGCGACGGGCCCCCCAAGCCCCCCGGGCGTTCGCAGCGTCCCGGCGGAGCCGTGACGCTGCTCTAAGCCCCCGGGCGTTCGCAAGCGCCCCGGCGGAGCCGTGACGCTGCTCTAAGCCCCCGGGCGTTCGCAAGCGCCCCGGCGGAGCCGTGACGCTGCTCTAAACCCCCGGGCGTTCGCAAGCGCCCCGGCGGAGCCGTGAGGCTGCTCTAAGCCCCCGGGCGTTCGCAGCGTCCCGGCGGAGCCGGGAGGCTGGTCTACTCAGCCGAGCTCGGTCGGAGTGATCTGGTAGCCGAGGATCTTTCGGTAGAGCGTCTTGGGGTCGATGCCGAGCAGCGAGGCCGCCTTGCCGCGGTGACCGCCGACCTGGCGCAGCGTGGCCACGATGTGCTGCCGCTCCATGGCCTCCAGCGTGGGCGCCGCCGAGGCGCCCGGAGGCAGCGAGGCGGCGGCGCCGCCGACGGCGGCGCCGGCGATCTCCGGCGGCAGGTCGGAGGGCGTGATCTCGTCGCCCTTGCAGAGGATGACGCCGCGCTCGATGACGTGCAGCAGCTCGCGCACGTTGCCCGGCCAGCCGTACGCCTCCAGCACCGTCATGGCCAGCGGGTGCAGGCGCTTCTTGCCGTACGTGGCATTGGTCTCGAGAAAGTGCTGGGCGAGGAGGCCGATGTCCTCGCGGCGCTCGCGCAGCGGCGGCAGGAGCACCGTGATCGTGTTGATCCGGTAGAAGAGGTCCTCGCGGAACTGGCCGGACTTCATCGCCGCCGTCAGGTCGCGGTTGGTGGCGGCCACGAGCCGGATGTCCACGCGGCGCGGCCGCGTGCCGCCCACGCGGAAGAAGGTGCCCGTCTCCAGCACGCGCAGCAGCTTCACCTGGCTGTCGGGCTCCATGTCGCCGATCTCGTCGAGCAGCAGCGTGCCGCCGTCGGCCAGCTCGATGAGGCCCGGCTTGGCGTTGACGGCGCCGGTGAAGGCGCCCTTCTCGTGGCCGAACAGCTCGGACTCCAGCACCTCGCGCGGCAGGGCGCCGCAGTGGATCGGCACGAACGGGCGCTCGGCGCGCGTCGAGCGCTCGTGGATCGCGCGCGCCACCAGCTCCTTGCCGGTCCCGCTCTCGCCCAGCACGAGGACGGACGACTCGGTGGGCGCCACGCGCTCCACCATGCGCAGCACGTCGTGCATCCGCGCGCTGCGCGTGATGATGCCGCCGTACGGGCCCGCGCCCGGCGCGTAGGCGCGCAGGGCGAAGTTGTCGCGCAGGAGCTGGCCCTTCTCCGCCGCCTTGCGCACCAGGACCTCGAGCTCCTCGATCTTGGTGGGCTTGGTGAGATAGTCGTAGGCCCCGAGCTTCATGGCCTCCACCGCGGTGGCGACCTCCTGGAAGCCGGTCATGACGATGACCTGCGGGTGCTCGGGAATCTCCTGCAGGTCGCGCAGGACCTCGATGCCCTCCTTCTTCGGCATTTTCATGTCCAGCACCACCACGTCGTAGGCGCCGTCGCGGATGCGGTGCAGCGCCTGCTCGCCGTCGCCCACGCCCTCGGTGTCCAGCCCGCGGCGGCTCAGCTCGCGCACGATCAGGTCGCGCAGGTTGTTCTCGTCGTCGGCCACCAGCACGCGGATCGATCGTTTCATGCCGGCAGCACCACGCGGAAGATCGACCCCTTGCCGACGTGCGTCTGCATCTCGATGCGTCCTCCGTGATCGGCCACGATGCCCTGCGCGATGGCCAGGCCGAGGCCGGTGCCCTGGCCGGGTGGCTTGGTGGTGAAGAACGGGTCCCAGATGCGCGCGGCGACCTCGTCCGGAATGCCCGGCCCCTCGTCGTCGAACTCGATCTCCACCTCGCGCCGGGTGCGCCGCGTGCGGATGGTGAGGCGGCCCTTGCCATCCATGGCATCGAGCGCGTTGGAGCCGATGCCCAGGAAGACCTGGCGGAGCTGGCCCTCGTTGACGGTGATCTCGGGCAGTCTCTCCTCCAGCTCGGTGACGAAGCGCCCGTCGGCGTAACGCGACTGGTGCGTCAGCAGCTCCATGGTCTTGAGCACCACCGTGTTGATGTCGGTCGGCGTCCGCCGCCCACCCGGCTCGCGCACGAACTGGAGCAGGCTGGAGGTGATCTCCTTGCAGCGGTACGCCTCCTCCTCGATGAGGCCGAGGTAATTCGGGAAGTCGGCGAGCTCGGCGCGGCCGGCCAGGGCGCCCTCCTTGAGACGCGACTGCAGCGACTCCGCGCAGCCGGCGATCGTCGCCAGCGGATTGTTCAGCTCGTGGGCGACGCCGGCCGCCAGGCGCCCGGCGGTGGTCAGCCGCTCGGTGAGCAGCATCTGGCGCTCGAGCTGCTTGGCCAGCGTGATGTCCTCCACGAGCAGCACGAGGTGGTGGGCCCCGTCGTCGCCGCCGGGCAGCGGCGCCGTGGTCAACCGGAACCGCTTGATCTCGCCGGCGACCACCATCTCCTCCTCGCAGCGCGCGACGTCGTGCCAGGCGAACGCCTGGCGCAGGAACACCTCGACGTCGGCCGCGCGCTCGGGCGCCACCACCTTGGGGAACGGCTCGCGCGTGGCCGGATCGCAGCCGAGCGTGCGGGAGCCCTCGCGATTGGCGCGGACGATCCGCAGCCCGGGATCGAGGACGAACACGCCGAGTGGCAGCGTCTCCAGCACGACCTCCACGAAGCGCTTCTGGCGATCGAGCTCGCGCGTGCGGTCGGCCACCATCGCCTCCAGCCCCTCGTAGAGGCGGGCGTGGTCGATGGCGATCGCGGCCTGGTCGGCCAGCGCGAGCAGCAGGTCCTCCTCGGCCGCCGTGAACTGGTGGACCTCGCGGTGGAAGACCAGGATGGCGCCGATGGCACGGTCGCCCAGCCGGAGCGGCGCCGCCATCAGCGCGCGCAGGCCGCTCGCCTGCGGCAGGTTGCGATACTTCACGCGCGGGTCGTTCAGCACGTCGGCGCTCTGGCGCACGCGCAGGTCGCGCACGGCGCGCCCGGTGATGCCCTCGCCCTCGGCGATGCGCACCTGGGAGGCGAGGTTCTCGGGCAGGTCGAGGCTGGCCAGCAGGCGCAGCTCATGCTTGGTGTCGTCGAGGATCATGATCCCGCAGGAGGCGACGCCGAGGACGGCGCGCGCCTGCTCCATGATCACGCGGATCGTGCGCTGGGGATCGAGGCTTGCCGTGACGGCGCGGCCGGCCTCGAACAGCGCGCGCGTCTCCCGCGTGCGCTTGAGGCTCTCCTCGAACAGCTGCGCGTTCTGCACCGCGATGCCGGCCTGCTCGGCGAACGCCTCCAGCACGCGCTGGTGGTGCGCGCTGAACGCGGCCGGGCGCGTGGCGAACGCCGAGATCACGCCCAGCAGCGCGCCGGCCCCGCGCAGCGGCACGCACAGCATCGAGCGGATGCCCTCGCGCTCGTCCACGTCGCGCCGGGCCGAGCGGGGATCGGTCCGCACGTCGTCCACGCGGATCGCCACACCGGTCTGCGCGCACTGCCCGATGATGCCCTCGCCCACGGGCAGCGCCAGGCCGCGCCACTCCTCGCTCTTGAAACCGTGCGCCGCCGCGTGCACGAGCCGGCTGGCGCCGGGCTCCAGCAGCCCGATGCCGCAGCCGGCGGAGCCGATCAGCGCGGTGACGGCGCGGCTGATCCGCTCCAGGACCGAGGGCACGTCGAGGCGCGCGGTGATGAGCTGGCTCGTGCTGTAGAGCGCCGCCAGCTCCTCGGCGCGCCGGCGGCTCTCGTCGAGCAATCGCCGCTGCTCGATGGCCGAGGCCAGCGGCCGGGCCAGGTCGGTGGCGGTCTCGACGTCGGCGTCGTCGAAGGCGGCCAGCCGCCGCGAGGCGAGCGTGACGGCGCCGAACACGCCGCCGCGGCTGACCAGCGGCACCAGCAGCGCCGAGCGATACCCGTGCTCCGTCAGCAGCCGGCGGCTGGACTCGGGGACGCCGGGCGAGTCCACGTCGTCCACGCGCACCGGCGCCGCCACCGCCACCACGCGGGCGAGCAGCGTGCCCTCGAGCGGCAGACGGCCGTCGTCGGGCGTCACCAGCGAGTCGGAGCCCGCCAGCACGGCGATCACCTCGAACTCGGCGCGTTCGGCGTCCACGAGGCGGACGGAGAGCGAGTCGAACGCCATCAGGCGGCCCAGCCCGGCGGCGAAGCTGCGGAAGACGTCCTCCAGCGAGTCGCCGGAGACGAGCAGTCGCGTGATCTCGTTGAGCACGGTGATGCGCAGCGTGTGCTGCTGCAGCCGCCACACCTGCTCGATCGCCGCGCCCAGCTCGTGGCCGAAGCCGCCCGGCAGCGGCCCGCGCCCGACGGCGCGCGGGCCGCCGACGAGCGCCAGCTCGCCGACCGGACGGCGCGGCGCGCCCAGCGTCGTGCGGCGCACGACGGGCCGCGCGGCGCGCGGGCCGCGCGCACGACCCGCGCCATCCTCCGTCGTCACCAGCGCGCGCAGCCCGGCCTCGGCGGCGGCGCCACCGCGGCCGGCGGCCACCACCACGAGCGGTGCGCCGCGCGGCGGCTCGAAGCGCAGCGCGCCGCCCGCGGCGCCGGTGAGGCGCACGAGCCGCCGCAGCGTCAGCTGCAGCCCGTCCTCCACCGAGGCCGCCGTCCCGAGCCCCTGCAAGAGATCCGGAAACACGCGGCCGAGCTTCATGCCGGCATCAGGACTTTCCCGGGCAGGCTGCCGGTGTGCTCGCCGTCCTTGATCACGAAGCGGCCGTTGACGAGCACCTGCTCGACGCCGACCGGATAGCGATGCGGGTCCTCGAACGTGGCCTGGTCGGCGATACGCCGGGCGTCGAACACGACGAGGTCGGCCTTGGCGCCGACGCGGATCTCGCCGCGGTCGCGCAGCGCCAGCCGGCGCGCCGGCAGCCCGGTCATCTTGTGGACGGCCTCGGCCAGCGACAGCACGCGCTCGTCGCGCGCGTAGCGGCCGAGCACGCGCGGGAACGTCCCGTAGCTGCGCGGGTGCGGCTTGCCCGCGGCCATCTCGCCCGTCACGGCCAGCGAGGAGCCGTCGGAGCCGATCATCACGTGGGGATGCGTGACGGCGCGCACGAAATCCTTCTCGTCGAGCTGGAAGAGGATCATGGAGGCCACCCCGTCGGCGTCGCGCAGCAGCTCGAACACGGCGTCGAGCGGGTCGAGCTTCCGGGCCTCGGCGATTTCCGAGATGCGCCGGCCCTCGGCGTCCTTGCGCTTGGGGCACCAGGCGATCATCACGTTCCCCCAGCCCATGCGCTCCACGATGCTGTAGCCGCCGCCGCGCGCCATGTCGTCGCGGATGCGCTGGCACTCGCCGGGATCGTGCAGCCGCTTGAGCATCGCCGACACGCCGCCCTCCAGCGCCCAATCCGGCAGGGCCGTGCGCAGCGACGTGCTGGAGGCCGTGTACGGATAGACGTCGGCCATCACGTCGAGGCCCTCGGCGCGCGCGGCGTCGATGAGCGCCAGCGCGTCGGCCACCTTGCCCCAGTACGGGCGGCCGGCGGCCTTGATGTGGCTGATCTGCACCGGCATCGACGCCTCGCGCCCCACCTGGATCGCCTCGCGCACGGCGTCGAGCAGCGTGGCGCCCTCGCCGCGAATGTGGCTGGCGTAGACGCCGCGGTAGCGCGCGGCCGCGCGCGCGACGGCGACGATCTCGTCGGTGGTCGAGTACGAGCCCGGCGCGTAGATGAGACCGGTGGACACGCCCCACGCGCCCTCGTTCATCGCGTCTCCGAGCATGCGCTGCATCGCGCTCAGCTCGCCGGAGGTCGGCGGGCGCCGCGCGAAGCCCATGGCGGCCAGCCGCAGCGTGCCGTGGCCGACGAGCTGCACGACGTTGAGCGCGGTGCCGTCTTGGTCGAACGCGCGCAGGTACTCGCCCACCGAGCGCCACGAGAAGTCCATGCCCTTGGGGATGTAGAGCGCGAACGTGCGCATCTCGTCGGCGAACTCTGCCGACACCGGCGCCGGCGAGAAACCGCAGTTGCCGACGACCTCGGTCGTCACCCCCTGGCGGATCTTGGACTCGGCGCGCCGGTTGCCCCAGAGGCGCCAGTCCGAGTGGGAGTGCATGTCGATGAAGCCGGGCGCCAGCACGCGGCCGGTGGCGTTGAGCACGGTGCCGGCCGGCTCGCGCGAGAGGTCGCCGACGGCGGCGATCGCCTCGTCGCGCACGCCCACGTCGGTCCGGCTGCCGGGACGCCCGGTGCCGTCGATGACCGTCGCGCCCTCGATCTTCAGGTCGAGCATGTCAGTCTCCCGGCCGCTCGGCGAATCCCAGCACGCGCTCGCACCACGCCGCCACGCCGAGGAGCCGCGGCAGGCCGCTCGGCCCCTGCACGAGCTGCAGCGCCAGCGGCAGGCCGGAGTCGGCGAGACCGGTCGGCAGCGAGATCGACGGCACCCCGGCCGAGCTCCACGGCGCGCAGAGCGAGGCATCGCCCGTCCAGCCCAGGCCGGCCGGCGCCGGGCCGGGCGCGGTCGGCGACAGCAGCGCGTCGTGCGCCTCCAGCAGCGGAATCATCGCCCGGCGAAACGCCAGGCGCGCGCGGTTGGCCGTCACGTACTCCGTGGCCGGGCGCGCCAGGCCGATCTGCAGCATGTCACGCATGCCGGGACCGTAGTCGGCGGCGTGCTTGGCGAACGCAGGCTGGTGGTAGGTGGCCGCCTCTACCTCGAGTACGACCTGCCCGGCCGCGTGGATGTCCGCGAACGGCGGCGGCAGCGTCAACTCGGTCACCCGCGCGCCGGCCTGGGCCAGGCGCTCCACGACGCCCTCCAGGTGACGGCGCAGGTCGGCGTCCGCGCGATCGAAGAGCTGGCGGCCGATCGCCAGGCGCGGCGCCTCGACGCGCGCCGGCTCGAGCGCCATGTCGGCCATGACCGACAGCACGAGCGCGGCGTCGTCCACCGAGCGCGCGAAAGGCCCCGCGTGGTCGAGCGACCACGCCAGCGGCACCACGCCCTCCAGCGGCACCAGGCCGTGCGGACCCTTGAGACCGACGACGCCGCAGAAAGCCGCGGGGCGGAGGATCGACCCCACCGTCTGCGAGCCGATCGCGCACGGGACCATCCGCGTGGCCACTGCGGCCGCCGAGCCGGAGGACGAGCCGCCCGGCGTGTGCGCCACGTCCCACGGATTATGGGTGGGCGCGGGATCGCGGAAGGCGAACTGCGTGGTGTGCGTCTTGCCGAGGATGACGGCGCCGGCGGCCCGCAGGCGTGCGACGGCCGCCGAGTCGCGCGCCGGCCACGTGTGGGCGAAGGCGCGGGCGCCGGCGGTCGTCGGCATGCCCGCGACGTCGAAGATGTCCTTGATGCCCACGGGCACGCCGTGCAGCGGGCCGCGCAGGCGCGCCGCCCGCGCCTCGACGTCACGCTCGCGGGCGGCCGCCAGCGCGCCCTCGCGATCCAGGTGGGCCCACGCCAGGATCTGCGGCTCGAGCGCCGTCACCCGCGCCAGGCACGCCTCGGTGAGCGCGGCCGAGGAGACCTCGCCGCGACGGATGCGCTCGGCGGCCTCGCGGACGCCCAGATCGGCCAGCGACTCAATGGACGGCATCGAGCACCTCCGCGACGACCTCGAAGCGGCCGAACGACGGCATGAGATAGGCGCCCGCGTAGCGCCCGCGCACCTCGCGCACGAGCGCCTGCGCCATCTCGATGCCCACCCTCAGGGCGCGATCGCCGGCCTCGCGCAGCCGCGCGCGCACCGCGTCGGGGATCGTGATGCCCGGCACCTCGTTGTGCAGGAACTCGGCGTGGCGGAAGCTGTGCAGCGGCAGCAGGCCGACCAGGATCGGCACCGGCGAGCCGCCTGCGCGCTCGAGGAAGCGGTCGAGCTGGGCCAGATCGTACACCGGCTGCGTCTGGAACCAGCGGGCGCCGGCCTGGATCTTCCGGTGGAAGCGCTCGACCTCGCGGTCCAGGTCCTCGGCGACCGGGTTCAGGGCGGCGCCCACGCAGAAGGACGTCGGCTCGCCGATGGAGTTGCCCGTGGCGTCGATCCCCTCGTTCATCCGGCGCAGCACCTCGATGAGACCGACGCCGTCCACGTCGAAGACCGCCGTCGCGTTGGCGTAGTCGCCGGCGCGGGGCGGATCACCGGTCATCGCCAGGATGTTGCGGATGTCGAGCGCGTGGGCGCCGAGCAGGTCGGCCTGGATGCCCATCAGGTTCCGGTCGCGGCAGGTGAAGTGCATGTTGACGTCGAGGCCGGTGCCGTCGCGCACGAGCAGCGCCGTGGCCAGCACCGACATCCGCACGCGGCCGAGCGAGCCGTCGTTGATGTCCACGATCTCGACGCCGCGCTCCTTGAGGAGCTTGGCCCCCTGCACGAGCTTGTCCACGCCGTGGCCGCGCGGGGGATCGAGCTCGACCGTCACCACGAACTCGCGGCCGTCGAGCCGGCGCTGCAACGCGGTGGGCGGACGCACCGCCGACAGGCCGGGCGTCTCGGCGACGGGCGCCGGGCGGACGAGCACCGGACGCACGGGCGCCCGCCGCGCGGACGGCGCCCGGCGATCGAGGACCTCGCGCATCGCGGCGACGTGGGCGGGCGTGGTGCCGCAGCAGCCGCCCACGATCCGCGCGCCGGCCTCCACCATGCGGCCCGCGTACTCGGCCATGTAGCCGGGCGAGGACAGATAGATGAGGCGCTCGCCGACGCGGGTGGGCAGGCCGGCGTTGGGCTGGATGGCCAGCGGCACCCCGGCCGCCTCCGGCAGCATCCGCTCGAGGACGTCATAGAGGACCGAGGAGCCGACCGAGCAGTTGGCGCCGAAGGCCTCGACGCCGAGCGTGCGGAGCTGACGGGCGACGCTGTCGGGCGCGACGCCGGTGAAGGTCATGCCCTCGTCGGTGAACGCCATCTGGGCGATCACCGGCAGGTCCGTCACCGACCGCACCGCTTCCACCGCCATCGCCAGCTCGGTGAGGTCCGAGAACGTCTCCAGCACGAAGCCGTCCACGCCGCCCTCGAGCAAGCCGTCGGCCTGCTCGCGGAACGCCTCGCGCGCCTCGTCGACCGAGACGGTGCCGAGCGGCGCCAGGTACTTGCCGAGCGGTCCGATCGAGCCGAGCACGTAGACGTCGCGCCCGGTGGACTCGCGCACGTCGCGCGCGAGCTTGACCCCCGCCCGGTTGATCTCGCGCACGCGCCCCTCGAGGTTGTGCGCGGCGAGCAGGAAGCGGTTGGCGCCGAAGGTATTCGTCTCCAGGCAGTCGGCGCCGGCCGCCACGTAATCCTTGTGCACGGACTGCACGAGCCCGGGATTGTTCAGGTTGAGGACGTCGAAGCACGCGTCGATCGCGCCGCCCCGCGCGTAGAGCATGGTGCCCATGGCGCCGTCGCAGAGCAGCGGTCCCTCGGCCAGCCGGCGGCTAAACGCGTGCGGCATGCGTGTCCCGGAGCGCGGCGAGGATCCGCGCGACGACCTGGTCGATCCCCTGCCCGGCCGTGTCCACCGTGAGGTGGGCCCGCGCGTAGAACGGCTCGCGCGCGCGATAGAGCGCGTCCAGCTCCGCGGCGCTGCGGCCGTCGAGCATCGGCCGTTGCCCGGTGCGCCGGGCGCGCGCCAGCAGTTCCGCGAGGTCGCCCCGCAGCCAGACGACGGTGCCCACGGCGCGCAGGGCCTCCATGCGTCCCTCGCGGCAGGGCAAGCCACCGCCGGTGGCGACCACGTCGTCGGACTTGAGGGCGAGCGCCTCCACCGCCTCCGTCTCCAGCCGGCGAAACGCCTCCTCGCCGTCCTGGAGGAAGATCTCGGGAATGGGGCGGCCGTCGCGAGAGACGATCATGTCGTCCGTCTCGACGAAGCACCGCCCCAGACGGCGCGCGAGCAGGCGACCGCACGCCGACTTTCCGGCTCCCATGAACCCGACGAGCACGACGTTGCCCGGCACAGACCGCATCTTATCAGGGCACGAGCACCCGGGCTCCGTCACGCCCGCGCCCCGCCGCGCTGAGTCGCGGCGGTGCGGCGGTCGCGTGACGAGAGCCCGGGTCTACCGTCCGATCACGCCTTGGCGCGGAGCGCGGCCAACACGCGGTCCGGCAGCAGCGGGACCTGGCGGACCCGAGCGCCGGTGGCGGCGAAGATGGCGTTGCTGAGCGCGGGCGCCACCGTCGTGGTGCCGGGCTCGCCGAGACCGGTCGGGTACTCGGTGGACTCGACCAGATGCACCTCGATCTCCGGCACCTCGTTCATCCGCAGCACCTGGTAGTCGTGGAAGTTGGACTGGACCAGCGCGCCGTTGGCGACGGTGCCGCGCTCCTTGAGCGCGTTGCTGACGCCGAAGAGCAGCGAGCCTTCGATCTGCGAGCGGGCGCCGTCCGGATTGACGACGATGCCGCAGTCCACCGCGCACGTGATCTTCTCGACCTGGACGTTGCCGCTGGCGGGATCCACGCGCGCCTGCACCACCGAGGCGGTCCAGGTGGGCGTCTTCTTCTCCTGCGCGCTCACGCAGGCCAGGCCCCGGCCGGTGTTCGGCGGCAGCGGCGCGCCCCAGTTCGCCCGCTCGGCCGCCAGCTTCAGCACGCGGGCCAGGCGCGGCGCGTCGCCCAGCAGCGAGAGCCGGTACTGGAGTGGGTCGACGCCGGCCAGCTTGGCCAGCTCGTCCATGAACGTCTCGACCGCGAAGAACGTGTAGTTCGGCGCCACCGCGCGCACGTAGCCGACGGAGATGCCGGTCTCCACCGGGATGGCGCGCACGATCTGGTTGGGAATCGCGTAGACGTGATCCGCGCCGTTGAGGGCAAACTGGTCCAGCCCCTTCTTGTCCACGAAGTCCGGCCCCCAGCGACGGCCGGGGTGCGAGGCGACCAGCGTGTTGTCCCACGCCACCGGCTTGCCGTCGGCGCCGAGCGCCGCGCGCACGACCTGCAGCGTGGCCGAGCGATAGAAGTCGCGGCGCAGGTCCTCCTCGCGCGAGCGGATGAGCTTGACCGGCCGCTTCACTTCGCGCGCGATCAGCGCGGTCTCCACCATGATGTCCGGCTCCAGCCGGCGGCCGAAGCCGCCGCCGAGATAGTGCTGGTGCAGCCGGATGTTCTTGGCGTCGGTCTTGAGCACGGCCGCCAGTGTCCCCACCGCGAACGTCTGGAACTGGCTGCCCGTGTAGACGTCGAAGACGCCGTCCTTGAAGCTCGCCACGCAGTTCATCGGCTCCATCTGCATGTGGGCGACGTAGTCCGTCATGTACGTGGCCTCGTGCCGCTTCGCCGCCGAGCCCATGGCGGTCTTGACGTCCCCCACCTCGTGCCAGCTCTGCAGCGCGGGGTCGTCCTTGGCCTGGCTGAACTTGGCGAAGATCGACTCCGTCGAGACCGAGGCGTTCGGGCCCGGGTCCCAGGTGACCTTGAGCGCGTCGCGCGCCTTCACCGCGGCCTCGTAGCTCGTCGCCACCACGGCGACGAGGTCGGGCAGCGCGACGGTTGCCACGTAGCCCTTCACGCGCTTGGCCGCGCTGTCGTCGACGGCGGTGCGCGTGGCGCCCTCGCGCGTCGGCGGATAGGCGACCTTGGCGTAGACCATGTTGGGCAGGAACGTGTCGATGCCGAACTTGGCCTTGCCGGTGACCTTGTCGGGGATGTCCAGGCGCGGCGTCCACTTGCCGACCACGCGGTAGTCGGCCGGCTTCTTGAGCGCGATCTTCTTGAGGTCGTCCTCGCTGAAGGTCTTCGTGATGGGCACGCGCTTGACGATCTCGCCGTAGCTGAGCGAGCGGCCGGAGGAGAGATGGCGCACGACGCCGCGCTCGGCCACGCACTCGGCGGCCGGGACGTTCCACGACGCGGCGGCCGCGTCCACCAGCGCCAGGCGGGAGGCGGCGCCGGCGCGCGAGAGCGCGTCGAAGGTCCAGTTCACCGACCAGCTGCCGCCGGTGAGCATCAGGCCGTACTTCTCGTTGGCCGTCGGATAGTCGATGCGGACGTCCTTCCAGTCCGCCTCCAGCTCCTCGGCGACGATCTGGGCCAGCGCCGTGCCCACGCCCTGCCCCATCTCGGCCTTGGTGATGTGCACGGTCACGAGACCGTCGGGGGTGATGGTGAGCATCGGGCTGGGATCGAAGGCGGCCGCAGCCGCGGCGTCGGGGGCGCCGAAGAGCGGAAAGCGGATGGTGAGGCCGACGGAGGCGGCGGTGCCGGTGGCGAGGAACGCGCGCCGCGTGAGTCGTGTCGTCATGGCTAGCCCCCCTGCTGCGCCGCGCGCTTGATGGCGCGCTTGATGCGCGGATAGGTGGCGCAGCGACAGATGTTGCCCGACATCGCGTCGACGATCTGGGCGTCGCTCGGATTGGGGTTCTTGGCCAGCAGCGCCGCCGCCGACATGATCTGGCCGGACTGGCAGTAGCCGCACTGGGGCACCTGCTCGGCGACCCAGGCGAGCTGCACGGGGTGGCGGCCCTCCGGGTGAAGGCCTTCGATCGTCGTGATCTTCTTACCCGCCGCCTGCGCCACGGTGGTCTGGCACGAGCGCACGGGCTGGCCGTCGAGGTGCACGGTGCAGGCTCCACACTGCGCCATGCCGCAGCCGAACTTGGTGCCCGTGAGCTGCAGCCGCTCTCGGATGACCCACAGGAGCGGCGTGTCGGGATCGGCGTCGACCGTTCGGGACTTGCCGTTGATCAGCAGTGTCGCCATGTGGTCTCCTGCTAGCGAGATGCCTCGCCGGTGAGGGATAACGTGCGCGGGAGCCTATCACATGGGGGCCCGGATGGCCCCCCAAACCCCCCGGCCGTTCGCAGCGTCCCGGCGGAGCCGTGACGCTGCTCTGCAGAGCCGTGGCGCCGTTCTATCAGCGCTCGGAGCGCCGAGGCTCCACGTAGAGGGAGCGGACGATCTCCCAGAGGCCGGCGAGCAAGGGCACCGCCACCAGGCCGCCGATGAGGCCGGCCAGGTGGAAGCCGGCCAGCAGGGCCAGCAGCACGGCGAGCGCGTGCAGGCCGGTGGCACGGCCGACGAAGTAGGGCGCCAGCAACTTGCCCTCCACCGTCTGGCACGCCACCATCACGGCCAGCGCGATCGCGGCCAGCACGACGCCCTCGGTGAGCGCCGACAGGGTGGCCAGCACGGCCGCCACCGTGGCGCCCACGAACGGCACGATGTTCAGCACAGCGGCGAGGGCGCCGATGAGCAGCGCGTAGCGCACGCCCAGCAGCGACAAGGCGATGGCGATGAGGACACCGACGAAGAAGCTCGAGACGAGCTGGCCGCGCACGTAGCCGCCGACGCGCGCGAGCACGGCGGGGGCGAGCCGCGTCGCCGTGGGCCGGTGCGCCGGCGGCAACAGCGCCAGCAGCGTGTGACCGACCTCGCGCGCGTCAATCACCAGGTAGGCGGCGATCACGAGCACGGCCAGCAGCTCGAAGGCCGCGCCCACCGCGCCCGTCGTCACGCGGAGCGCGTTGCCGAGGAGCGTACCGGCGAGGCCCTGCACGTTGTCGGCCTTGGGCGACGGGAGCGCGGCACCCCACTGGAGGAACAAGTACTGGAGGTCGCCGAGCCGGCTCTTGACGTTGTCGATCATGCGCGGGAGCTGGTCCATGAACTGCTGCCACTGCTCGCTGAGCGCCGGCCATAGCAGGCGCCCCATCAGCGTGAAGACACCGGCCACCACCACGTAGACGACGAGCACGGTGACGCCGCGGGGGACGCGATGGCGCTCGCCGATGCGGGCGGCCGGCAGGATGGCGGCGGCGATGATGAGCGCGGTGAAGAGGAGCATCCACACCTGCCACGTCGCCACCACGAACGCGACGGCCAGCAGGACGCCGAGCACCTGGAAGACGAGCGGCCACGGCAGGCGGCCGTGAATCACCGGTGCACCGTGGCGCGCGCCGGGACGCGGCGGTAGGCGCAGTCGCGCATCCAGCAGCGGGCGCACTGGCTGAAGTAATGATCGACCCGCGCGGCGCGGCCGGCGCCGGCCAGCAGCGAGATCGACTTGCCCGGCGTCATCACGCACGCCTCGTTGAGGACGACGCCGACCGCGTCGCCCGGGCAGAGGCGGAAGAGCCGGCGCTGCTCGGCCACGTCCCAGTCGGCGTAGCCCGGGCTGATGCGATTGGTCACCTTGAGCGAGGGCAGCCCCTGCTGGCACAGGACGTCGTTGACGTATTCCGCCAGGCTCTCGACGGCCCCCGAGCCCACGCTGTCGAGCATCGAGGCCAGCGGCAGCTCGCGCGCCTCCCACAGCTCGGCCACGCGCTGCTCGAGCGCCTCGCCGATCGTGCAGAGCGCGACGGCGGCGTGCTCGACCTCGCCCCAGAGCGCGCCGATGCGGGGAATCGCCAGGCTCTCGCCCTCCACTTCCAGCGCGTCGGCGGCCACGCGCGTGACGCGCGCCCACCGCACGAGCGCGCGGGGACGCATCAGCCGCCGGCCCTCGGCCAGCGCCGTCTCGAAGAGCGCGCGCACGTCGGGACCGGGGACGTCGCGGCCACGCTTGTAGCCCTGGAAGCGCAGGACCTCGTCGGGGTCGATCGCGAGCGCCGGGTCCGCGAGGACCAGCGGCCCCTCCGGCAGGCTCACTTCTTACGGCTTCGAACGATTTGCGCGATGAGCCGGATGTGCTCGGGGTTGGAGCCGCAGCAGGCGCCGACGATGTTGCAGCCGGCGTCGAGGAGCGCGGGGTACTCGCGCGCCATCGGCTCCGGGTCCAGCTCGTAGCGGACGGAGTCGCCCGTCGTGATCGGCAGGCCGGCGTTGGGATAGGCCACCAGCGGCGCGTCGGTGACCTTGCGCATCTCGCGGATGATGACGATCGCCCGATCGGGGCCGCGCCCGCAGTTCATCCCGACGACGTCGGCGCCGGCGGCCAGCAGGCTGGCCGCCACGTCCGCCGGGCTCTCGCCCCACATCGTGCGGTCGCGGTCGTTGGCCTCCTCGAACTGGAAGAACATCGTCGCCATCACCGGCAGCGCGGGGGCGACGGCCTTGCAGGCGCGGATGGCGGCGGTCGCCTCCTGCGGGAACATCATCGTCTCCACCGCGAAGAGATCCACGCCGCCCTCGGCCAGCGCCTCGGCCTGCTCGCGGAAGGTGATCTCGTACTCCTCGTCGGTCACGCCGTTGTCGAGCGCGTAGTCGAGCGGGAGCCGGCTGGTGGGCCCGATGGAGCCGGCGACGTAGCCGCCGGCGGGCGCGACCTTGCGGGCCAGCCGGGCGCCCTTCACGTTGAGCTCGCGCGTGCGGTCGCCGATCTCGTACTCGTCGAGCTTGAGCCGCGTGCCGCCGAACGTGTTGGTCTCCACGATGTCGCTGCCGGCGTCGAAGTAGCCCTTGTGGATCCCGGCCACGACGTCGGCGTGCGTGTCGTTCCACAGCTCGGGGCAGGCCCCGTTGAGGAGGCCCGCCGCGAAGAGCATGGTGCCGTAGCCGCCGTCGAACACGAGCGTCTCGCCGGCCTTGACCCGGGCCAA
>QHRW01000073.1 GCA_003220265.1 Candidatus Rokuibacteriota bacterium
GCCGGCCGCGCAGGCCGAGACGTGGACGAGCGGCGGCGTGCGCAGCTCGTACCGGTGCGCGATCGCGTGCACGCAGAGATCGGACGGTGTCTGCAGGAACGTGAGCCGCTCGCCGAGCGCGGCGGGCAGCGTGCCGCCGGCGCGCGCGGCCGCCACGTCGTCCAGCGAGAACAGCTCGAGGCCGACGCCGAGGCTCACCCCGCCCGCGCCGCGCGGCCGTCCCGCCTCGTCGAGCGCCTGGCGCGCGGCCTCCAGCGCGAAGTCGATCTTGCGGTCGCGCCCGCGCACCGGCAGCCCGCGCACCTCGGCCGCGATGCGCGTCGGCAGCCCCGTCGCATCGAAGAGGCTGATCGGTCCCACGCCGGAGGCGCCGGCCAGCAGGCTCTCGCGGAAGGCGTCCACCGTCAGGCCGATCGGGGACACCACGCCGAGCCCGGTGATGGCGACGCGCCGTCTCACGCGATCTCCCACGTGCTGGCCGCCTCGATCCCGTCGCCGCTCGCGAGACGATGGCGATGGCGTCCGGCCGGCAGCCGCCCGAGCGCGACGGGCAGCGACGCGGCGCCGAAGCCGGCGAGGTCGAGCCCGGCCTCCTCGAAGCGATCGTCGCGGGCGGGGCTCTCGGCCAGCGGATCCCACGGCCGGTAGCCGGCCACGCAGTCGAGCAGTCGCGCGCGCGTGACGGCGCCGCGCGCGCCCGCGTGCGCGGCGGTTTCCAGGACGAGCACGCCCGCCGCGTCCTCGAGCGTCTCGCTCGGCCGTCCGAGCCGGCGCACGTGGTGCTCGACGAGGAAGTTGCGCTGGTGCGCGACGCCGCCGACGAGCGCCACGTCGATGGCGCCGGTCTCGAGCGCGACACGCGCTTCCTCGAGCGCCGCATAGAGCTGGCCGGCGCCCGGGTAGGTGACGAGATAGGGGCCCTGGAGGTCGAAGTTGATCGAGACGTGGAAGGCCGGCATGTTCGGCAGGCAGCGGAACGTCAGCAGCGGATTCGGCGCCAGGTAGCCCTCGGTCGCGAACCGCCGCATCGAGAAATGGCCGTCCACGGCGGAGGCCGCGTGCAGCGCGTCGATCTCGTCGCCCTCGAACGGGATGAAGCCGACGGCCAGATAGAGTCCCGCGCGCTCGCCGAGAGCGGCGCCGCCCAGCCCCGCGCTCTCCAGCGCGCGCCCGGCGGCCACCACCGCGAGGTCGTCCTGGCGCCCCATGAACTTGCGCAGCTTGCGCTGGCGCAGCCACGGCGTGGGATCGCACGGCCCCTCGGCCGCGCCGAGCCCCGTCACGCTCAGGGGATCGTGATCGGCGGGTCGAGGCTGCGCGTCCATAGACGATAGAGCGTGCGCCGTTGCTCGTGCACGCGTTCGGAGTCGATCGACCGGAGCACGAACGTCAGCGTGGCGCGCGCGATGCGCCGCTCGCCCACGCGCACCTCGGCGGCCACCTGGGCGGCGCCGGCCAGGCTGGAGTCGAGCGTCACCGTGACCTCCAGGCTGTCGCCCGGCCCCGCCGGCTCGTAGAACTTGGCCTGGTCCACCTGCACGAGCAGCGCGCGCAGCAGCGGCGCCCCCGGCTTGTTGACCGACATCTCGGCCAGGAAGCCGCCGAGCTGCGCGGCCGCTTCGAGGACGAGCGCGCCCGGCAGGATCGGATAGTCGGGGAAGTGATCGTGCAGGATCTCGTCGCTCAGCGACACGGTCTTGATGCCGCGCGCGCGCTCGCCCGGCAGCAGCTCGGTCACGCGGTCGATCAAGAAGAAGCGCATCACACCGACCGCAGCCGTCCGGCCAGGTCGCGCCAGGCCGCCCACGTGCCGCCGCCGCCCAGCGCCTGCGCGAAGCCGCGGCACGCCGTCCAGCACTGCTGGCAGCCGGCGCCCTCGTCACGGCGTACCAGGCGCGCGTGAATGTCGGCCAGCTGCTCGCGCCGCACGCTGCCCGCCACGCGGTCGATCTTCTCGATGCAGGCCGACACGTTGCCGACGTGGTCGATGTTGAAGCTCTGCACGCCGGCGTGGCACGCCGGCAGCGCGCCGCCGCCGAGGAAGGGGTCGATGCCGTCGAGGTAGTCGCCGAAGGTGCGCAGGTGCGGATGGCGGCGCCACAGCGCGGCCAGCGTGCGGCCGACGGACGGCGCCGGCAGGCGGCGCGCGTCGGCGCGGCGGAACCCCGTGCGCGAGAGCAGCGTCACCGAGTGACCGACGCCCCGCGCCGCGCTCTGCGCCAGCAGCGGCTCGAGGTCGTGCTGGTTGTCCTCCATGAGGACCGTCATCACGTGCACCTGGCGTCCACCCGACGGCGCCGCCGCGCGGAAGGCGTCGACCGCGTGCCACGCCCGCTCGAAGGCGCCGGGCAGCCGGCGCTGCGCGTCGTGGCGGTCGGCGTCCGGAAAGTCGATCGACACCCCGACCTGCGTGAGCCCGGCCGCGAACAGCGCGCGCGCGGCGCGGTCGTCGACGTACCAGCCGTTGGTGTAGAGCAGCGGGAGGTGCTGCGCGCCGAACGCCCGCACGATCTCCGCGAGGTCGGGGCGCACGAACGGCTCGCCGCCCTCGATCGACACCACGCAGCGGCCGAGCGCGGCAAGCTGGACGGCCACGTCGCGCCACTCGGCGGCCGACAGCTCCTCGCTGGCCGGCACGCCGTTGGGCCAGAAGTCGCAGAACGTGCACTGCATGTTGCAGCGGTTGGTCACCTGCACCAGGCACTGGAACGGCCGGCGCCGCAGCACGCTGCTCGCGAAGGCCAGCTCGCGGACGAGCGTGGCGCTCACGGAAAGGCCCAGCCGGCCAGGAACTGGCGTCCCAGCCGGCGCGTCACGTCGGCCACGAAGCGCGGCACGTCGCGGTACTCGTCCAGCACGGTCACCAGCGTGTCGACGAGGTCGTCGATCTCGCCGGCGGTGATCGTCAGCGGCGGCTCCAGCTTGAGCACGTCCCAGCGGTGAGCGGCCGGCTGGCAGACGACGCCGCACTCGAGCATCTGCAGCGCGATCCACTGGCCGAAGAGCCCGCCCAGCGAGCGGCCGCCGGCCGCGGCCGGCATCCGCAGCTCGACGCCGACGAGGAGCCCCTCGCCACGGATCTCGGCCACGCGCGGGTGACCCGCGAGCCGCCGGCGCAGGCCGTCGCGCAGCTCGGCGCCGCGCTCGGCGGCGGCCTCGACCAGGTGCTGCTCGTCGAGGATCGCCAGCGTCTCCAGCGCGGCGGCGCAGCCGAGCGCGTAGCCGGCAAACGTCGAGCCGTGCAGGTCGAAGCGGCGCAGCGTACCGAACGCGCGACCGTGGATGGCCGCGCTCGTCAGTGTCACCGCCACGGGCGCCACGCCGCCGCCGAGCGCCTTGCCGAGGACGAGCGCATCGGGGACGACGCCCGCGCGCGCGTGCGCGAACAGCGCGCCCGTCCGGCCGAGGCCCGTCTGGATCTCGTCGAGCACGAACAGCGTGCCGTGGCGCCGGCAGAGCGCCTGCGCCTCAGCGAGATAGCCCGCCGGCGGCGTCTGCACGCCGTGCTCGGCCTGGATGGGCTCGACGATGAACGCCGCGTGCCGACGCGTGGCGAGCGCGCGCGCCAGCGCGCCGACGTCGCCGAACGGCACGCGCTCGCAGCCGGGCAGCAGCGGCTCGAACGGCTCGCGGAAGCGCGAGGCGTCCATCAGCGAGAGCGTGCCGAGGCCGAGGCCGTGGAACGCGCCCGCGCACGAGAGGACGCCGGTGCGGCCGGTGGCCGCGCGCGCGAGCTTCACGGCCGCCTCGACGGCCTCGGCGCCGCCGGTCGCGAAGAGCGCCACCTCGAGCGGCGCGGGCACGCGCGCGGCCAGCGCCTTGGCGCAGCGCGCGGCGTGGGCCGAGGGCGCGGTGTGCGAGAGCTGCACGGCCTCCTCGCCGAGGAACGCCTGCAGCCGTCGCGCCAGGCGCGGGTGATTGTGGCCGAGGTTGAAGGTGCCGAAGCCGGCCAGCGCGTCGAGGTAGCGGCGGCCCGCGTCGTCCCAGAGCCACACGTCGAGCGCGCGGGTGAACACGCGGCCGTAGCCGAGCAGGCCCAGCAGCTTCACGAAGGCCGGGTTGACGTGGCGCGCGTACGCGCCCACCGCGCTCTGCGGCTCGGTCAGCATGTCCGCGCCACCGGGAATCCCAGCACCCGCAGCCCGCGCTCGATCGCGTAGAACGCCGCCGCCGAGACGGCGAGCGCGCCGGCGGCCGCGGCCCCCGCCATCCAGGGCGCGGCGCCGGCGGGAAGGACGGTGAAGGCGAGATTCACGTCGTCGTCGGCCGGCGTCAGCGCGCGGCCCACCGCCGCCAGCACCACGAGCGCGACGGCGCTGGTCCACCACGCGCCGCGCGGCACGCCGAGCGCGCGGAGCGCGATCAATCCCAGCAGCAGGCCCCCGACGTGGGTCAGGATCGACGTCGGAAAAAACTCCGCGCCGCGCGCGAGATCGGCGAGCCACAGCGGCAGGCCCACCACGAGCCAGTGGGTGCCGATCGCGTTGACCGTGGCCGCATGCGCCAGCAGCCCCGTGGCCACCAGGAGCGCGCCCACGTGGCACATCCAGAGCAGGTGCTCGGGATGGCCGAGGAGCGCGCGGCGGCCGGCGTGACCGGCGTAGAGCAGCACGCCCAGCAGCCCGAGCCAGCGCGTGCGCGCGGGGCTCACAGCGCGCCGTCCACGAGGATCGTGCGGCCGGTCACGTACGTGTTGTGGCGCGCGAGCCAGGCGATCACGCTGGCCACCTCGCCGAGACGTCCGAGCCGCCGCAGCCCGCAGTGCTTGAGGTATTCCTTCATCAGGGCGTCGTCGAGCACCCGCGAGATGCCGTCCTCCATGATCCCCGGCGCCACCATGTTGACGCGCACGTTGTCGGGCCCGAGCTCCTTGGCCAGCGCGGCGATCATGCCGCCCAGCGCGCCCTTCGAGGCCGCGTAGTGCACGGGCGCGGGCACCGGCTTGACGCCGTCGATCGAGCCGACGACGACCACGTTGCCGCCGCCGTGGCCGCGCATCACCGCCGTCACGCGGCGCACCGCGAAGAACGTGGACTTGGCGTTGACGTCGAGCATCGTGTCCCAGCCGCGCTCGTCCACCTCGGCGATGGACGGGTGCGACGGGCGGCGCGCGCCGGCCGACGTGACCGCGACGCCGGCGCACTGCACGAACGCGTCGATCCCGCCCAGGTGCGCGGCGGCCGCGTCGACGGCGGCGTCGATGCTGGCCACCGAGGCGAGATCCACCGGCGCCGCCGCGGCGTCCGGCAACCGCTTGGCGAGCGCGCGGGCCGCCGCCTCGCGCGCGTGGTAGGTGAGGACGAGCCGCGCGCCGTCGGCGGCCAGCGCCTCGCACACCGCGCCGCCGAGCGCGCCCGAGCCGCCGAAGACGAGACAGCGGGCCGCGTCAGCCATGGTGCTCGAGCCAGCGCACGGCGTCGCGGAGCGCGTCGACGAATCGCGCGCACGCCGCATCGTCGACGGTGAGCGGCGGCTCCACGCGCACGACCGACCAGTCGTGCGCGCACACCTGGGCGACGATGCGCCGGCGCGCCAGCCGCTCGAGGACGAGCGCGCCCGCGACCGGATAGCCGGCCAGCTCGTCGAGCCCGAAGCTGTCCCAGGCGAGCCACGGATGCGCGGCGGGCCGCAGCTTGATCCCACCCAGCAGGCCACGCCCGCTGACGCGCTCGACCGCGGGCGAATCGGCGAGCGCCGCGCGCAACGCCGCGAAGAGCGCGTCGCCGCGGCGGCGCACGCCGGCGAGGAATCCCGGCTCGGCGACGATCTCCAGCGTGACCAGCGCTGCGCGGCACGCGAGCGGATTGCCGCCGAAGGTGCTGTTGTGGATCTCGGCGCGCAAGTAGCCGGGGTAGGCGCGCTCCCAGAGCCCGCGGCGCATCAGCGTGGCGCCGATCGGCACCAGGCCGCCGCCGAGCGCCTTGGCGCTGACGAGCACGTCGGGCTCGACCCCGGTGTGCTGCCAGGCGAACAGCGCGCCGGTGCGGCCGAGGCCCGTCTGCGCCTCGTCGAAGATCAGCAGCGCGCCGTGCCGCCGGCACGCCTCGCGGGCGGCGGCCAGATACTCGGTGCCGGCGATGCGCGCGCCCGCCTCCATCTGGATCGGCTCGACCAGGAAGGCCGCCACGTCGCCGGCGGCCAGCGCGGCCTCGAGCGCGCGGGCGTCGCCGAAGGGCACCTCGCGGAATCCCGGCAGCACTCCGTCGAGGTCGGCCCGATACGGCCCGCGCGCCATGCAGCCGAGGGCGCCGAGCGTGGTGCCGTGATAGCCGCCCTCGGCGTAGGCGATGCGCGGGCGGCCCGTGGCCAGCAGCGCCGTCTTGATGGCGGCCTCGACGGCCTCGGCCCCGCTGTTGGAGAAGAAGACCGTCTCGAGCTCTTCGCCGGCGAGCGCGACCAGCCGCGCGGCCAGCTCGCCCGCGAACGGGTTGAGGCTCTCCACGTAGAGACCCGGCGCGTCGAGCGCGAGGTGCTCGGCGAGGGCGGCCTTGACCGCGGGCGGGTTGTGGCCGAGGTTGAGGCTGCCGAAGCCGGCGACCCAGTCGTCCCACGTTCCGCCGTCGGCGTCCTCGAGGACGCCGCCGTGCCCGCTGACGAACCGGGTATCGCGGCCGGACAGCTCGAGGAAGCGGCCAAGGCCGGGGTTCACGTGGCGCGTGTAGGCGGCGTAGCCGTCCATCAGACGCCGCCGTCCATGACGACCGTCTCGCCGCTCATGTAGCCGTTGGCGGGCGAGACGAGGAACGCGGCCAGACGGGCGACTTCCTCGAAGGTGCCCACGCGGCCGAGCGCGCAGTGCTTGAGATAGTCGGCCAGGCGATGCTCGGGCAGGTTGCGGCCGAGACCGCCCTCGAGCAGGCCGGGCGCCAGGCAGTTCACGCGGATGCCGTAGCGCGCGACCTCCTTGGCCAGCGACTCCGTCAGCCCCTTGAGCCCGGCCTTGCTCGCGCAGTAGTGGAGCGGCGCCTCGAGCATGCGCACGCTGACGAGCGAGCCGACGTTGAGGATGGTGCCGGCCTTGCGCCAGATCATCCCGCGCAGGACGGCCTTGGAGGTGACGAACGCGCCCTTGAGGTTGACGTCGAGGACACGGTCCCAGTCCTCCTCCTCCATGAGCGCCAACGGCAGGTTCTGGCTGATGCTCGCGTTGTTGACGAGGACGTCGAGCCGTCCCCACGCGGCCTCGATCTCCTTCACCATGCCCTCGGTGCCGGGCCCGTCCACCACCGAGACCTTGAAGGCGAGCGCCTCGCCGCCGCGCGCGCGCAGCGCCTCCAGCGTCTGCCCGGCGCCCTTGTCGTCGCGCGTGTAGCTGAAGGCCACGCGCGCGCCCTGCGCGGCCAGCTCCAGGCAGATCGCGCGGCCGAGCCCGCGCGAGGCGCCGGTGACGAGCGCGGCACCGTCCTTCACGCGGCCCGGGCCTGGCGCAGGAAGAGGCGCAGCAGCGCGGCGGTGGCGCCGGCGGCGGCGGGGATCAGCGCGCGCGCCTGCTCGGCGATCGTGCGCGTGGTGAGCGCGGTGCGCGCGCCGAGGCGGCGCAGCAGCCGGCCCCACGGGCTGTGCGTGCCGTCCGGCGCGAAGGCCTGCGTGAAGCGCGCGAGCGCATCGACCAGCTCGGAGGCGCGCGCGCGGTCCGGCCAGGCGGGCACCGGCAGCGCGCGGAGCGTGTCGGCGTTGCCCTCGACGTACCACTCGTAGGGATCGTCGATCATGTGCACGGTGCGGTGGGCGTGGACCGGGCAGGCCATGTCCACGAGCAGGTGCGCGGCGTGGCCGAGCTTCACGAAGGCCGCCGCCTCGCGGCCGTCGCGATAGGCGCCGAGCGCGGCGGCGACCAGCCGGTTGGCGCGCCGGCGCGGCCCCGGCGTGACGAACGGCACCAGGCCGCCGGGCAGCCCCGGCTTGTAGAAGTGCGTGAACGACGGTTTCGGCAGGACGATGTCGAGCACGGGGAAGTAGTTGACGTCCTCGCGCAGCGCGCCCAGCAGCAGCGCCGGGCGATGACGGGTGAGCGTGGCGTCGCCGACGGCGCGCACCGCCATGTCGATCACCGCCGCCTGGCCGTTGGGCAGCATGCGCTCAGCGCTCCGGCGCATCCAGCACGGCCAGGCACTCGTCGTAGAGGTCCAGCAGCTCGGCGTAGCGACGGCGGCCGCCGTGGCGCGCGCAGAACGCCTTGCTCCACTCGAGCCAGCGCCGCACGCCCGCGCGCGGCATCTCGAGCGCGGCCACGGCCGCCGCCAGGTCGGCGGCTGCCTGCTCGCTCACGCGCGCGGCTCCGGCGGCGCCATCGGCAGCAGGGGCAGCGGAATCCGCGTGCCGCCGGCGCTCTCGGCGCGGCCCCAGATCTCCGTGCGGCCCTTGGCGCCGGTGAAGCGCGGGTCCTTGTGGCGGTAGAACATGTTGTAGGCGCAGCCCGGCATCAGGCGGCCGTCGGGCAGCGCGTAGTGCGTGCAGCACTTCTTGATGCGGTCCACCTCGAAGGTGTGCTCGTCCATGAAGGCGTGGATGAAGATCGTCTTCACCAGGCCCTCGCCGGCGTGCAGCCGCTCTTCCAGCTCGAGCGCGCGGTCCTCCGGGTACATCAGCGTGATGGCCTTGCGCAGCGTCTTGAGGATGCGCGTGCTGTCGGGGATCTGGCCGGAGCTCGACCACAGCTCGTCGATGGTGGCGCGGATGGTGTTCTCCAGCGAGGCGTCGGGCCGGATGGTGCCGCGGTTGGCAATGACCTCCAGGTAGCGATCGAGGTCGATGAAGCGCGGGAAGGGGATGAAGCCGCCGTCGGTCTTCAAGAGATACGTGAGGCCGAAGCAGCCGGGGTGCGAGCAGGGCAGGGGCAGGAAGTCGCTCTTCCTCAGCATGCCGCCGGTCTGAAGCTCGGCGTTGCGCACGACGTCGGGAATGGTGATGACGTCGAGCGGGTCGTGGGGGCCGAAGTGGGCGCCGCCGTAGCCCGTGTAGGAGGCCGGCTGGAACATCAGCGACAGGATGAAGTCGCGCTCGAACAGCAGCCGGATGCAGTCGCCGATCTGGTCGTCGTTGACGCCGCGGGCCACGGTGGACACGATCGTCGTCCTCACGCCGGCCTTCTCGAGATTCGCGAGTGCGCGCTCCTTCAACGCCTTCTGATCGCCGCCGCCGCGCAGCACGCGCAGGGCCGGGTTGCGCATGGCGTCGAGCTGGAGGTTCACGTACACGCCGCGCCGCGCGAGCTCGCGGCAGAAATCGAGGTCGGCGGCGATGCGCACGCCATTGGTCGAGATCGACACGCGGGCGATCTCCGGCCGGCGCGCGAGGTCGAGGAAGGCGAGAAACTCCGGGTGGATCGTCGGCTCGCCGCCCGAGAGGTTGACCGTGTCGAGCGTGCCCTCCTTCTGCACGAGCCCGTCGATCGTGGCCACGAACTCCTCGCGGCTCATGTGGTAATTGTCCCGGTTCTGCACGATGCAGATCGGGCACTCCAGGTTGCAGTGGTTGGTGATCTCGATGATCGGCAGGCAGGAATGCTGCTCGTGATCGGGACAGAGGCCGCAGTCGTGCGGGCAGCCGTCCTTCACCTCGGTCGAGTGCTTGAGGGGGACCGAGCCCTCCTTGATGTACGTCAGCGATTTCAGGAACCAGTCGGCGTCGCCCGAGATCAGCGCCTCCGAGGCGCCGTCGGCCGGGCACTGCTTGCGCAGGTAGACGCGGCCGTCGCGGAGGATGCGCACGCCGTCCACCAGCCGCCGGCAGGTGGGGCACATGCCGCGCGAGAACGAGTGGAAGACCTCCTTCGAGCCGGCGTCGGCGGTCAGCGTGAAGCTCGGATCGACGATCGGCAGCTTGATCATGACCGGGTCGCCTCCGTGGTGTGCGAGGACCGCGGGCGCAGCGCCCGCATGCGCTCGAGCATCCCGTTGTCCGCGAACCGCGCGTCCTTCTCGCGGTAGAGGACGTTGTAGGAGCAGGTGGGGATGTTGCTGCCGTCCACCTCCGGCACGCCCACGCAGCACTTCATCACGCGCGCCACGTCGAAGCTCTCCTCGTCCATGTGCGAATGGATGTAGATGGCCTTGGCCGAGCGCTCGGCGATCTTCTGCCGCTCGAGGATGGACGGCGGCGCGCCGCCGGTCGGGAACATCTCCTCCAGCAGCCGCTTGAGCGTCTTCAGCACGGCGCGACTCTCGGGCACGCGGTCGGGATTGGCCCAGAGGTCGTCGATCATCTCGCGGAAGACCTCTTCCAGCGCCTCACGCGGCTCGATGTAGAGCGAGTCCTGCAGCAGCTCGTAGAGCGTGGCGCGCGAGGTGAGGCGCGTGAACGGCACGTAACCGCCGCCGTCGAGACAGAGCAGATAGCAGATCGAGTAGCAGTGCGGGTGGGCCAGCGGCGAGGGCACGAAGTCGCGCCACGTGATGCGGCCGCCGGTGGCCGTCTCCAGCCGCCGGTGCAGGTCGGGGATCGTGATGCGCGCACTCCGATTGAAGCCGACGCCGCCCTGGCCGGTGAACGTCAGCGTGTGCAGCTCGAGCGACTGGATGTGAGGCTTGGAGACGACGAGCTCGAACAGCGCGCCCACCTCGTCGTCGTTGAGGCCCATGGCGACCGCCGGCAGGATAGTGGTCGCCACGTCGTGCTTCTCCAGTAGCGCCAGCGCCTCCAGCTTGGCCTTCACCGTGTTGGCGCCGAGCAGCACCTTGTCGGTCTCCGGCCGGAAGGTGTCGAGCGAGAGCACGATGCGCGCGTCGAGGGCCGCCAGCTTCCGCACGTACGCCTCGTCGCGCAGCTTGAGGCCGTTGGTCGAGATGGTCACCCGCCGGATGCCGGCCTCCCGGCACATCGCCAGGAACTCCGGTAGGTCCGGGTGCAGCGTGGGCTCGCCGCCGGTGAAGTTGATGATGTCCAGCTCCTCGTGATCGGCGAGGAGATGATCGAGGATGCGCTTGAGGTCGGCCGTGGTGAGGCGGTGGGCGCCCTCGTTCTTGTTGACCGTGTAGCAGATGGGGCAGTCGAGATTGCAGGCGGAGGTGATGGGGATCACCGGCAGGTAGACCTTCTGCTGGTGCGAGGCGCAAGGGCCGCAATCGAACGGGCAGCCGTCCTGCACCGGTCGGCGGGCCTCGCGCGGCGGCCGGTGCGGCGCCACGAACGACAGGCAGTCGAGATACCACTCGACCGAGGAGGCGACCAGCACCTGCTGATGACCGTGCGCGGGACAGAACTTGTCGAAGAAGACGCGATCGTTCTCGAAGACGATCTTGGCGTCCACCGCGCGCTTGCACGTGCCGCAGAGACTCTTCGTCATCGAGTAGTAGACGTGCGTGGTCGGAATGCGAACGGGGAACGCTGACGCGCGCTCGGTCATCGGGACCTCCAGCGTGATCGCGTGTGATGCCGGGACGTAGACGAGGCGCCGACAATTTTCCACCGCGGCGGTGGCAGGTCAAGGAGAAAACGCCGCGGATGGTCAGGCCAAGCGGAGGTTGCGCTTCAGTTCGGCGTCGCCGCTGATCCGCCAGATGCGCTGGTCGAGATAGTAGTGCTGCAGCGCGAGGCCCCACCAGAGACAGAGGCCGATCTGGCTGGCCGTGATCGGCCCCGACCCCGCGCCGAAGAGCCGGCAGC
Organism: Candidatus Rokuibacteriota bacterium; assembly: GCA_003220265.1. Taxonomy (GTDB): domain Bacteria; phylum Methylomirabilota; class Methylomirabilia; order Rokubacteriales; family CSP1-6; genus AR5. The sequence continues at coordinate 11,605 of QHRW01000073.1, forward strand.
CGGGGAACACGTCGGTCCAGCACGCGGCGAGCGAGTACACGACGAGGGAGAAGGCGCCGCACACGGCCAGGAAGCGCAGCGCCGAGCGATTCACCCACGTGGCCGGCCCGGCGTCGGTGGCCGTGGCGTAACGGTTACGGTTGTGAAACCACACGAGGCCGAGGTACTGCACGTTGTGGAACACCGTGACCAGGATCGACAGCATCAGGAAGTCCTGGTCGGGCCCCGCCGAGGCCGTGTAGAGCGGCTCCAGCCGCGCAAGCACGAAGTAGATCACCGCGTAGAGCGGCAGCGTGACGAGCAGGTAGGCGATCTTGGGCCGGTTGATCGCCGGCGCGCGCACGACGATGCGCCCCACGAGCGCGATCATCGCCAGCGTCCACACGACGACGGCGGCGCCGGCGGCGTGGCCGGCCAGCGCCGCGCCGGGCCCCTCGCTCGGCACCTCGAGAAGCCGGCGCGCGCGCGGATGGCTGAGGATGAAGTACACGTACGGCGCCCACAGGCCGGCGTAGAGGACGACACCGTCGAGACGCCGATCGAGCGGGGCGCGATCCCGGTTGACGGCCTGGTAGAGCGCGAGGAAGCCGTAGTGCTGGCGCACGACGTGGTAGTAGCCGTAGAGCGCGGCCAGCCCGAGGAAGAGCGCGAACGGCTTCTCGGAGCCGGTGACGAGCCCGGCCACGAGGAACGCGGGACCGACGGCGAACACGAGGAGCCCGCGCACGAGCACGCCCGGCCGCGCGCGCCACTCGCGCCGATCGAGGTACGTCCGGGTGAAGGCGGCGCCGATGTGCGGCCCGTCGAAGGCGAGCAGCCACACCCACCACAGCGCCACCACCGGCGCGCCCACGCCCACGAGCAGCGCGACGGCGGCCAGGCTGAGCGCGGCGCCACCGAAGAACCACGTCAGGTCGAACGACCGGCTGACGATCCAGGTGCTCGCCGGCGCGGGCCATTGGCTCGCAGGCGCGGGCGATTGGCTCGCCGAGGCGGGCAGCGCGGCGGTCGGCACGCTCACGACTGGACGACGGTGACCACGAGGCCGATCGAGGCCAGGATGTTGCCCACGCGCACGCACTCCGGCTCGGGGCCGATCTTCACCACGGCCTTGCCCGTGTTGTGCACCTGCCAGGCGATCTCCCAGCCCTCGGCCTCGCTGCACGCGATCGCCTTCTGCAGCTGCGTCACCACCTGCTCGAAGGTGTGGCACTCGCAGTTGTGCAGGATGGTCATCCAGGGCGGCGCGACTTCCGTGCCGGTCCCGGTGATCTCCTCGACGTCGGGGGTCGGGAGCGTCCGCTCCGCCATGCCCCCGATTCTACCGCCGCGCCCTCGTCGGCTCGCGGCCTACGGCAGGCCGGGCACCGCGGGGATGACGGCCGGAATCCGCGAGACCGTGTGCGTCGTCACCTGCGCCGCCCACTGCGCGTCCACCGGCTGCGCGAGACCGAAGAGCCGCAGGTCGAGCGCGAGGTTGGTGACGTAGATGAAGCCACCGCTGCGCACGAGGCTCGCGGGGAACAGCAGGCCGATCGGCGCGCCGCCGGCGTCGACGCCGCCGAAGTCGCCGAGCTTGGCGATCACGCGGCCGGAGGGGTTGACCACCACGATCTCGTCCGACTGGTTGGCGGCGAGCCAGAGGTTGTCCTGCTCGTCCAGGATGAGTCCGTCGCAGCCGTTGACGCTGTTGACGAAGACCGCCGGCGTCCCGGCCGCGCCGTCCGTGACCGGCACCTGCACCACCGAGTCGTTGCCGGTGTTGCAGACGAAGAGCGTGTCGCCCGCCTTGTTGAAGGCCAGGCCGTTGGCGCCGAACGGCGGCACGCCCGTGGTCGTGAGCAGGGGACTCTGCGCCCACGCCGTCGAGACACCGCCCCGCTCGCCGGTCCGCCAGATCGCGCCCTGGAACGAGTCGGAGACGTAGACGTTGCCGGCCGCGTCGAAGGTGAGCACGTTGGGCCCGGCGGCGGCGCCGCCGGGGATGGTCGTGAAGACCTTCGACTTGCCGTTGACCGGGTTGACCGCGAGCACCTGCTGATGGCCGAAGTCGATCACCAGCAGGTCGTTCGTGCGCGGGTGAAAGGCGAGGTCCAGCAGCAGGGTGCTGGAGCCCTCGACGTTCACCGTGCGCAGCAGCCGGCCGCGCGGATCGAAGACGAACATCTGCCCGACGCCGCTCGGGGTGCCGCCGACGGCGAAGGTGGTCACGTAGACGTTGCCCTTGCCATCGATGGTGATGCCTTCCGGGTGCGCCGCGCCCGGCGGCAGCACGGCGAACGTGCTGACCTGGCCTCGATCCCAGGCCGGCGCGGCGGCGGGCAGGGCGAGCACGAGCAGCAGCAGGGCGACGGGCACTCGGGCGTACGTCATGGTGACGGCCTCCTCGCGATCGGCGGTGTCGGGCCGCCCAGCGCGCCCGAGGCGCGCAGGCCGGCCATGCGAGCGGGATCATACTGCAAGAGCTCGCGCAGGATCTCGTCCGTCTGCTCGCCCAGGCGCGGCGCGCGGCGCGGCGCCGGCGTGCCGGCCGTCTTTACCGGCGAGGCGACCTCGCGCAGCACGCCGAAGGCGGGATGCTTGACCTCGACGATCATCTCCCGCGCGCGCACCTGCGCGTCCTCGAGCGCCTCCGCCACCGTGTTGACGGGCGCGCACGGCACGCGCCCGCGCAGCCGCGCCAGCCACTCGGACGTCGTGAGCTCGGCGAAGCGGGCGCCGAGGAGGGGCAGCAGCGCCTCCTTGTGGGCGAAGCGGTCGGCGAAGGTGGCGAAGCGCGGATCGCGGCCGACGTCCGGCAGCTCCAGCGCGTCCAGCAGGCCCTGCCAGAACTTCTCCTTGTTGCAGAAGACGACGAGCCAGCCGTCGCGCGTGCGGAAGTTCTGCGCCGGCACCAGCGACTGGTGGCCGGAGTCGGCCACGCGGGCCGGCTGCCAGTCGCGGTTGAGCGACCAGATGGCGAAGTACGACAGCATGCTGACCGCGGTGTCGAGCAGCGAGATGTCGATGTCGCGCCCCACGCCCGTGCGCTGCGCGTCCCAGAGACCGGCCATCAGGGCGGCCACCGAGGCGTAGCCGCCGGCGAAGTCGACGACCGACACGCCGCACTTGCCGGGCGGCCCGTCCGGCTCGCCCGTCACCGACATCCAGCCGGCGTAGCCCTGGATCAGGTAGTCGAACGCGGGTTCGGCCGCGCGCGGCCCGGTGGCGCCGAAGCCGGAGAGCGAGCAGCAGACGAGCGCCGGATTCACGTCCGCGAGCGCGGCGTAGGTGAGGCCCAGGCGCGCGGGAAGATCGCCGCGCAGGTTGTTGTAGACGGCGTGGCAGACGCGCGCGAGGTCGCGCAGCACGGCGCGGCCCTCGGGATGCGTGAGATCGAGCGTGAGCGACTTCTTGCCGCGGTTGAACGACTGGAAGTACAGCGAGTCGCCGTCGGCAGCGTAGGGGCCGACCTGGCGCGAGACGTCGCCGCCGACGGCGGGGTCCTCGATCTTGATCACCTCGGCGCCGAGGTCGGCCAGCAGCTGGGTGCCGAACGGCCCGGCGCCGAACTGCGAAACCGCCAGGATGCGCAGGCCCTCGAGCATCGTGCGTGTCATGCCGGGTACTTCCCCTCGCCGAGCGTGGCGTGGTTCCTCTTGGGCAGGAGCGCCGTGCGGCGGAAGGTCATCACGCGCTCGCCGCGCTGGTTGCTGACGCGCGTCTCCACGCTGACGATCCCGCGGTCGCCCTGCCTGGACTCGCGCGTGGCCAGCACGGTGGACTCCGAGTAGATCGTGTCGCCGATGAACGTGGGCGCCTCGTGAGTGATCTTCTCGATCTCGAGATTCGCGATGGCCTTGCCGGAGACATCGGCCACCGTCATGCCGATGCCGATCGAGAAGACGAGCGGACCCAGCACCAGCCGCTGGCCGTGCTGCGTGTGGGTGGCCGCGTAGTGCGCGTCGCTGTGCACGGGGTGCTGGTTCATCGTCAGCAGCGCGAACCACGTGCAATCGGCCTCGGTGATCGTGCGCCCCGGCCAGTGCTTCAGTACCTGGCCCACGCTGAGCTCCTCGAACCAGCGTCCGTAGGCCATCAGCGCGACCGCAGCGCGTAGAGGTACGCGAGGAGGCCGGCGGCGCCCAGCGCCGTCCGCACCGCGTGCAGCCGGCCCCAGCGGCCCAGCAGCCGGAGCACCTCGGTGTCGGCCAGCGAGTCCCGGCTGAGCAGCCGCCGGTTGGTGGGGCGGATGGCGATCAGCGTGAGCGGGATCACCGCGCCCACCGCGAGCGCGCCGGCCAGCCACGTCCACTGCCGGGTCAGCACGGCCTCGAGCGTCCCGCTCACGAGCGCGATCAGCGCGAACGACGCCTGCCACGGCGCCGCCCGGTGATAGCTCGGGCGGAACTGCGCGCGCCCGGCGACGGGGCCGCTGGCCACCCGCGCCGGGTGCTCGACCAGCGTGATGTAGAGCGCCCACGAGGTGAACGCGGTCGTGCTGACGAGCGCGGCCGCGGCCAGCATCGCCGTCGCGCTCACGCCCGGGCCACGCGCGCGGCCAGCCGCGCCCGCAGCGTGTCGTCGTCGAGCGGCACGAAGATCATCCGCGCGGCGTCGCGGTAGTAGCGCTCGACGGGGAACTCGCTCACGTAGCCGTAGCCGCCGTGGATCCGCATCGTCTCCAGCGTCGCCTGCATGGCGACGGCCGCGGCCAGCAGGCGGGCCATGGCGGCGCGCGCGCCGTCGGGCGCGTCGCCCTCGGCGGCGTGGTACGTCAGCAGCCGCGCGGCGGTGATGCCCGTCGCCATGTCGGCGAGCTTGAGCTGCACCGCCTGATGCTGGCAGAGCGGCTTGCCGAACGTCGTGCGCTGCTGCGAGTAGCGCAGCGCGGCCTCGAAGGCGGCCTGGGCCAGCCCCACGGCGATGGCGGCGGCGGCGATGTTGGCGAACGCCACGACGGGCTCGGCGTCGGCGAGCACCACCGCCGGGCGCACGCCGTCGAGGGTGAGCGGAGACGGGTCCAGCCCGCGGTGGCCGAGCGTGGCCTCCGGGGCGGCGATGCCGAGCCCCGGCGCGCCGCGCTCGGCGAGCACCGCCACTTCGTGGCCGTCCTCGTCGGTGGCCCGCAGCAGGAACAGCGCGGCGCGCGGCGCGTTGTCGGCCATGCCGGTGGCGCCGTGGAGCGTCCAGCCGGGGGTGCGCCGGGCGGCGACGTCAGCGCTCAGCACCGTCGTCGCGAGACGCTCGGCGCGCGTCAGCGCCGGCAGGCGCGCCTCGCGCTCGGCCGCGGGCGCAAACCGGTCGAGGGCCCACGCGCATACGAGGTGGCCGGCCACGACCGCGGCCACCGTCGTCCAGCCGCGCGCCAGCTCCTCCAGCACCATCGCCGTCCCCACGCCGTCGAGGCCGAGGCCCCCCAGCCGTGGCTCCACGGTGGCGCCGAGCAGGCCGAGATCGGTGAGCTGGCCCACGATCGCCTCGGGATAACGTCCGGCCGCCTCCTGCTCGGCTGCCACCGGGACGAGCGACTTCTCGACGAACTGCCGCACGGCCAGCACGATCTGGCGGCGCTCCTGGGACTCGCCCTCGCGCGAGGTGAGCGCGCCGAGCCGCTCGCCGTGGCGCTCCACGAGCTGGCGCGCGATGAGCGTGCGCTGGATCTCGTTGGTGCCCTCGCCGATGATCATCAGCGGCGTGTCGCGGTAGTGGCGCTCGACGTCCTCGCGCGCCAGCGTGCCGGCCTCGCCCAGCAGGCGCAGGGCGCCGACGGCGACCTCGTGCGCCGTCTCCGAGGCGAAGAGCTTGGCCATGCCCGCCTCGAGGTCGCAGCGCTCCCGGCGATCCTTCATGCCGGCGGCCCAGTAGGTGATGAGCCGCGCCGCCTCCACGCGCGTGGCCAGGTCGGCGAGCGGCGGCGGCGCCTGCCCGTGCGCACGTGCGTGCGCGAGTGCTCCGTCGTAGGCCGCCTGCGCGACGCCCACGCAGCGGGCCGCGATGTTGATGCGGCCGGTCTCGAGCCCGCTCATCACCTGGCCGAAGCCGCGGCCCTCGACGCCGCCGACGAGATTCTCCGCGGGGACGACGAAGTCCTCGAAGAGCAGCTCGACGGTGTCGACGCCCTTGTAGCCGAGCTTGGCCAGCGACTTCACCACGCGGAAGCCCGGGTGGCCCTTCTCCACGACGAAGCACGACATGCCGCGGTGGCGCGGTTGCGCGCGCGGGTCGGTGACGGCGAGCAGCGTGAAGGTGTTGCCCTCGCGCCCGTTGGTGATGAACATCTTGCTGCCATTGACGACATAGTGATCGCCGTCGCGCCGCGCGGTGGTGCGGATGGCCTGCACGTCGGAGCCCGCGTGCGGTTCGGTCAGCGCCAGCCCGCCGCGCGCCTCGCCGGAGGCGAAGCGCGGCAGGAAGCGGCGGCGCTGGGCGTCGGTGCCGTGGTGGAGCACGGTCAGCGCGGCCATGGTGTGGCTGTTGAGCACGCCGGCCAGCGACATCCAGCCGCGGCACAGCTCCTCGATCACGCGCGCGTAGGTGGAGACGTCGAGGCCGAGCCCGCCGTACTCGGCCGGCACCAGCGCGCCGAAGAGGCCCAGCGCCCGCATGCCCGCGACGAGCGCGTGGGGATAGGCATCCGCGTGCTCCAGCGCCGCCGCGACCGGCCGCACTTCCTCGTCGACGAAGCGGCGAACCGCGGTCACGATCGGCGGGACCATGTCGAGGCCGATAGTACAATGAAAGCGCAGTGACTCTGGATGACCTGGTCCTGTTGTTCCAGCACTGGCTCGACCGGCTCGTACGCCGCCTGCGGCTGGGTCGCGCGCCGTCGCCCGGCCGGCGGCGGCTGCTCATCGTGCAGATCGACGGCCTCTCGCGCGCGGTGCTGCAGCGCGCGCTCCGCGAGGGCCGCATGCCGTTCCTGCGGCGGCTGATCGAGCGCGGCGGCCACCAGCTCCACCCGATGTCCGTCGGGCTGCCCAGCTCAACGGCGGCCTTCCAGATGGCCGCGATGTACGGCGTGCCGCCCGACATCCCGGGCTTCCACTATCACGACAAGCGCCGGCGCAGCGACGTGTACTTTCCGCGCGCCGGCGACGCCGCCTGGGTCGAGTCGACGCAGGCCGCGGGCCGCCGCGGCATCGTCACCGGCGGCGCCACCTACGGCTGCGTCTTCACCGGCGGCGCCGACAACAACATGTTCAGCTTCACGATGCTCAAGCACCCGTCGGGCGCCAGCCTGCTGCGGACGCTCTCCGCGGTGGTCGTGCTGGCGTGGGTCATCGTCAAGAGCGCCGTCATCTCGGTCATCGAGATCGGCCGTGCGCTGCTCGTCTTCGTGGCCGCCCCGGTGCAGGCTCCGCAGGGCTGGAAGCTGCTGGCGCTGAAGATCGGCATCTCGGTCTGGGTCCGCCAGCTCTTCACGCTGTCGGCCGCGCGCGACCTCTACGGCGGCGCGCCGGCGGTGTACGTCAACTTTCTCGACTACGACATCTTCGCCCACGCCTGGGGCCCGGCCCACCGTCGCGCGCTCCGCTCGCTCAAGAGCGTGGACACCTCGCTGCGTCAGCTCTGGCGAGTCACCCGGCGGGTGTCGGAGTATCGCTACGACATGTATGTCCTCTCCGATCACGGCCAGGCGCACTGCACGTCGTTCGAGCGGCTCACCGGCGGGCGGCGGCTGGAGCGGCTGCTGTTCGAGGACTTCCTGAACCCGGCCGGCGCCCACGAGGTGGGCCCGACGCGGCCCGAGGGGCGCCGCGTGGCGAGCGGCATCAAGGCCGTCCGCAGCGGGCGCGCCCCGGGCCTGGTGCAGCGCTTCATCAACTATCTCGAGGACGATTTCCCCTGGATCCTGGGCGAGCTGAAGGAAGCGCGCGAGCGGGACGGCGTCCGCGTCATCGCGGCGGGTCCCAACGCGTTCGTCTACTTCCTCGACCACGACCGCGCGCTCACGCTCGAGTCGATCGAGGAGCGCTTTCCCGGCCTGGCCGTCGAGATCTCGCGCAACGAGGCCATCGGCTTCCTTCTGGTGCGCACGGCCGATGGTCCGCTGTGCTTCTGGCGCGGCAAGGCGTACCGGATGGAGGAGCTGGGCGCGGGGCCGTTTGCCGGCCGTCCCGACCTCGACGTCGTGACCAGGGGCATCCGCGACCTCATGAGCATGCCGAGCGCCGGCGACTTCGTCATCTACGGGCTGGAGGCGCCGCCCGGCCACGTGACGTTCATCCGCGAGACGGGGGCCCACGCCGGCACCACGCAGGAGGAGATGCACACGTTCATCGTGTCCCCGCCGCAGGTCGCGATGCCGGAGCCGATCACGCACCCGCTCCAGCTCTATCCGCACTTCGTGCGCTATCACGACGCCGCGTGACCCCGCTCGTCGTCGCCAGCTACAACATTCACCGCGGGGTCGGGCTCGACCGCCGGCTCGACCTGGACCGCATCGCCAAGGTCATCGGCGAGCTCGAGGCCGACGTGATCGGGCTGCAGGAAGTGATCCGCGAGAACGGCGCCGCGCACGCCGACCAGGCGCGCTACCTGGCCTCGCTGCTCGGCATGGCGGTGGTGATGGGTGAGACGCGCGCGTACGGCGCCGCGGGCACCTACGGCAACGCCGTGCTCACGCGGCTGCCGGTGCTGAGCTCGCTGCGCTGCGATCTCTCGTGCGGCGGGCGCGAGCCGCGCGGCTGTTTGCGCGTGGACCTGAGCGTCAACGACACCGCGCTGCACGTCTTCAACTGCCACTTCGGCCTGGGCTTTCGCGAGCGGCGCGACCAGGTCACCCTGCTGTCGGGCTTCCTCAAGGCGGCCGACTGCGAGGGCCCGCGCCTCGTGGTCGGCGACTTCAACGAGTGGCACCGCGGGCCCGTCAGCAAGGGCCTGCGCCGAGAGTTCTCGTCGCCCATGCGCCGCATGCGGCGCACGCATCCGGCCTGGTTTCCGCTCTTCCGCCTCGACCGCATCTACTGGGACGTCGAGCTGGAGGGCGAGGAGTTCCACGTCCACCGCAGCCGCCTGGCCCGCGTCGCCTCCGACCACCTGCCGGTCGTCGCCCGCCTGCGCGTGCGACCGCGCGTGCGCACGGTGCCCTACGTCACCGGCGATGCGCTGCCGCCGGCCGAATAGTCACGACCACGGACCTGCCACCGCTCGAACCCGCGTCGTCCCCCGTGCCGGTGGCCGTGGCGCCGCCGGCGCCGTCGTCACGCGTGCCGCGCGCGATCACGATGCTGTCGGCCGTGCTGCTGATGGCGTTCGTGGCGCTCGTCACCTACCTGCACACGGCCGAGCCGCGGCTGGCCACGGTGAGCGATCCCGAGCGGGCGCTGGCGCTGGTGGTCGGCCGCACGATGGACGTCGAGACCGCGCTGACGGCGGCGCCGCGCTGGGAGCGCCGGCTCTACAGCCTGACGCTCAGCGATCCCGGGCGCGAGCTCGACCAGGCGCTCGCCTGGTACGAGGAGCTGGCGGACTACTCGCTGGCGCCGGCCGTCGATCTCCGCCTGGCGATCCTGCGCGGGGAAGCCGGCCATCGCGAGCGGCTGGCCCGCGCGGTGGACGAGTGGCAGACGCGCGGCGATCCGCTCGACGGCTACGCGGAGGTCATCGCCGCCGCCTACCTCGGGGCCGACGACGTGGACGCCGGCGTGGTCGGCGACGCCTTGGCGACGCTCGGCGCCGGCTGGTTCGCCGACATGCTGGCGCTGCGACTGGCTACGCGCTTCGACGAGCCCGCGCTGGGCGGGACGGCCCGCGCCTCGATCGCCGCGCGCGCCGGCCCGCTGCTGTGGCGCCTGCGCACCCTGGCGCTGGTGGACCTGCTCCTGCTCGGCGCCGGCGTCGTCGCGGTGCTCGCCCTGCGCCGCCGGCCGCCGGAGGCGCGCGCGACGGCGGAGGCCGCTCTGCCGCCGCCGTGGCCGCTCCGCGCCGGTCTCGCCGCGCTCGTGCGTGGTGGCGCCGTCTCCGCGCTGGCGCTGCTGGTCCTGCTCGCCGGCAACCAGTGGCTGGCGGAGCGGCCGGTGTTCGCCGAGGCGCTGGACGCGCCCGTGATGTACGTGCCCGTCGTGCTCATCGCCTGGCGCATGCTGCTGGCGCCCATCGCCGTCAGCTTCGCGGGCGTCTTCGGCCTGCGCCCGCGTCCCGGTGGCTGGCGCCCGCTGCTCCTGGCGTCTCTGGCGCTCGTCGGCGCCGGGGTATTGGTCGACGCCGGGCTGGCGCTCGGCGGCGGCTGGTTGCAGCTCGACTCGCACTGGGCGGAATGGTTCGACAGCGACCTGGCCTGGGGCCCGGCCGCCGCAGTGGCGGTGACGCTCGTCGCCAGCGTCGTGCTCGCGCCCGTGTTCGAGGAGATCATCTTCCGCGGCGTGCTCTACGGTTCGCTGCGCGCGCGCTTCGGCGTG
>QHRW01000164.1 GCA_003220265.1 Candidatus Rokuibacteriota bacterium
CTACTCGGCGGTGGCCAAGCTGGGCGGGTTCAAGCCCGCCTACGAGCACCACAACTTCGACGTCATCTGGTTCACGATCGAGCAGCCGCCGGGCTGGTCGAGCACGCTGCACGTCTCGCTCGGCGATCGAGTCCGCGGCCTGCTGCTGCCGAAGTACCCGCACCACATCCAGGTCGGGATCATCCTGCCGACCGGCGAGTGGCGGCGCTGGCGCCAGGACGGCGTGGCCGCGGTGGCCGAGCGCATCCGCCGCTTCGATCCGGTCGTGGCCGGCTTCGCCGACAGCCTGAAGGACTTCACGCCGTTCTTCCCGCTGGAGGGTCTCATCCGGCTGATCGACGACTGGGCGCGCGACGGGCTGCTGCTGATCGGCGACGCCGCCCACACGATGAGCCCAGCCGGCGCCATTGGCGTCAACGTGGCCATCGCCAGCGCCGCCGTCGCCGCCCAGGTGCTCTATCCGAAGCTGGGCACGGGTCCTATCCTCCGCGACACGCTGAGCGAGGTGCAACGGCTGCGCGAGGCCGACGTGCGCACGCTGCACCGCCTGCAGCTGGGCGCGCAGCGCGTGCTGCTGGCCCGGCCCAGCCGCAATCCGATCCTCCGGCGGCTGAGGCCGCGGCTGATGCGCCTGGTGCTGGGCTCACCGCTCCTGCCGCGCGTGCAGCGGCGGATCTTCTTCGGCGCGCCGCTGCCGCCGCTGGACCCGGCCTTCAGCTTCCGCGAGGACGCGGCTCAGGCCCGCTTGGCGTCCAGCTCGGCCCAGCGCGCGTAGAGGCGATCCACCTCGGCCTCGGCCACTTCGAGGCCGGCCACGCGCGCCTGGAGCGCGACGGGATCGGACGCGACGGCCGGATCGTCGAGCGCGCGCCGGCAGTCCTCGACTGTGCGCTCGGCGTCGAGGATCGCGCGCTCCATGCCGTCCCACTCGCGCTGCTCGAGATAGCCCAGGCGCGGGGGCCGCACTCCCCGCTCGCGCTCGGGAGCGCGTGACGGCAGCATGCGCGCCGGCGGAGGGGGCGCGATGCGGGCCGCCTCCCACTGCGTGTAGTCGGCGAACGTCGCCGTGCCGCCGGCGCCGTCGAGCGCGAGGATCACCGTGGAGACGCGCTCCAGCATGAAGCGGTCGTGGGTGACGAGGACGAGGCCGCCGTCGAACTCGGCCAGGCTGTCCTCGAGCACCTCCAGCGTGGGGATGTCGAGGTCGTTGGTGGGCTCGTCGAGGATCAGCAGGTCAGCGGGCTCGCGCATCAAGCGCGCGATGAGGATGCGCGCCTGCTCACCGCCCGAGAGCCGGCCCACCGGTACCTCGAGCTGCTCGGGCCGGAACAGGAAGCGCTTGGCCCACGAGGCCACGTGCACGCTGCGGCCCTGCCAGGTGACGGCGTCGCCCTCGGGCGCCAGCGCGCGCCGCAGGCTCTCGCCGGGATCGAAGCCGCCGCGCTCCTGCGCGAAGCGCACGATGCGCAGGTTGTCGGCGCGCTCGATCTCGCCGGCGTCGGGCGCCAGCACGCCGGCCAGCACGTTCAGCAGCGTCGTCTTGCCGCTGCCGTTGGGGCCGATCAGCCCCACGCGCGTGCCCGGCGTGATGACGAGGTCGAGGTCGCTGACCAGCCGCCGGCCGCCGAGCGACTTGCTCACGCCGCGCGCGGCCAGCAGCCGGCGCGTGCGGCGCTGTGAGGCGGTGAAGTCGATGCCGGCCGTGGCGCCCACCGCGCGGGCGCGGCTGTCATCCAGCTCCTCGATGAGCCGGCCGGCCTCCTTGATGCGGCCCTTGGCCTTGGTCGACCGCGCCTTGGCCCCGCGACGCAGCCACTCGATCTCGCGCCGCACCGTGTTGGCGAGCGCCTCCTGGTAGGCGGCCTGACCGCGCAGGAACTCGTCGCGGCGCGCGAGGAACTCGCTGTAGCGGCCGTCGGTCTGGAACAGGCCGTCGGGATAGGCGCGGTTCAGCTCGAGCATGCGCGTGGCGACGTGCTCGAGGAAGTACCGGTCGTGGCTCACGATCAGGAAGGCGCGCGCCCATTCGGTCAGGACGTCCTCGAGCCAGAGGATGCCCTCGACATCGAGATGGTTCGTGGGCTCGTCCATGAGGAGGATGTCGGGGACGGCGGCCAGCTCGCGGGCGATCGCCAGCCGCTTCTTCCAACCGCCCGAGAGCGCCTCAACCTCCGCGCGCCCGTCGGCGAAGCCGGCGCGGCCGAGCGCCAGCGCGAGATGCCCGGGCCGGTCGTCCTCCTCCACGGCGGTGAGCCCCGCCAGGACGACGTCGTCCACGCGGCTGCCGGGCGGGAAGGTCGGATCCTGCGCCACGTAGCCGATGCGAACGCCGCCGCGAAGCGACCGGGACCCGCGATCAGGCGGGATGACGCCCGCCAGGATCTTGAGCAGGGTGGACTTGCCGGAGCCGTTGGGACCGACGAGACCGACCTGGTCGCCTTCGAACAACCCGAACGACAGGTCGTCGAAGAGCGACCGGGTCCCGAACGCCTTGCCGATGGCCTCGCAACTGAGCAGCAGCGGACGACTGGACATTTTTACTTCTTCTTCTTCGGCTTCTTCTTTTCCTTCCGCATGCCGGTTCCCTTCGCCATGAGCTCACCCCCTCTCATTGGACTGCCCGATCATTGCACCAGGATCATTATAAATACGTGACGCCGGAACCACGAACATCCCGTGTCCGTTTACGGGCCGCCTTCAACCGCTCTGGCTCGGACAAAGGAGGTCACCATGACGAAGGGTCTGCTGCTCGGGCTCCCGTTGTTCATGCTCTTGCCGCTCGCCGCCACCGCGGAGGACTCGCTCGCCAAGTTCGACGGCGGCATCGGCGTGATCCCCGTCTCCAGCGGCGTCGGGCAGGGCGCCACCGCCGAGGTCGTCAACCGGAACATCGTCCGAGGGGTCCAACCCCCCGGCCAGCTCTGGGTGATCGCTGATCTGAAGGCCGACGCGAAGACCGACGGCCGCATCCAGGTGGATGGGCGTGGGCTGCTGCTGGCTGGCGGCAACACCATCGGGACGAACGCGAATCAGAGTGTGCGCGCCACCCTGCTGTGTGCCAACGACGGGAACGTGCCGCACGACACGGGCTTGGTTCCCCTCGAGCTCAACGGCGACTTCCGAATCGACGACATGCTTTCGCCGGCGCCGCCGAACCCGTGCACCAGTGCCGTGCTGCTCATCCGCAACCCCGCCGGAGCCTGGTTCGCCGCCGGAATCCCCAAGCTCGACTGATCGCCGCGTTCATCACCGCCTCCGAACCACGGGCGCGGCCGGAAGGTGTCGGCCGCGCCCTCGAAGGCTACGGCGTTTCGGCGATCAACGTCCGCGGAACGCGGGCTTGCGCTTCTCCCGCCAGGCGGCGTGGCCCTCGGCCTTGTCCTCCGTGAGCTCGAGCGTGGCGAAGCGATAGAGGTCTACGAGCGCGGCGTCGGCCACGTTCGGGATGTCGAGGCCGCGCAACAGCGATTCCTTCGCGAGGCGCGCGGCCAGCGGGGGCAGCGACGCGACGTGGGCGGCCACGCCCAGCGCCGTGTCCATGAGCTTGGCGTGCGGCACCAGCCACTGGGCCAGGCCGATGCGATAGGCCTCCTCGGCGCCGAGCGGCAGCCCGAGCGCCATCCGCATGGCGTGGCCGCGGCCCACCCAGCGCGCGAGGCGGACGGCGCCGCCGTAGGCGGGCAGGATGCCGAGCGCCACCTGCGGCAGGCGCCACTCCGCGCGGTCGGAGGCGACGAGCAGGTCGCAGCAGAACGTCACGATGCAGCCGATGCCGACGGCGTAGCCGTTGACCGCGCCGATCACCGGCTTGGGAAAGTTGCCGAGCACCTCGAAGGCGCGCTCGCGCCGCTTGGGGATGCTCTTGATGAAGTCGGCCGCCGAGGCCATCGTGTGCGTCTTCGGATCCTTCAGGTTCGCGCCGGCGGAGAAGGCGCCGCCCTGCTCGTCACCGGTGAGCACGACGCAGCGGACGTCGTCGTCGTCCTCCATGGCCGCGAAGTGCCGCGCGAGCCCCTCGTTGAAGTCGGGCCCCCAGGCGTTGCGCGCCCCCGGCCGGCTGAGCGTGACGATTCCCACGTGATCGCGCTTGACGTAGCTGACTGGCATGTTCCCGTCCTTTATGTGTTCCCGTCCTTTATGTGTTCCCGTCCTTTATGTAGGGGAACCCTAGGAGGGTTCCCCTCTTCCCCTCCGAGTCGTGCCGTATCCTACGCCCGGATGCGCGCGCTCTTTCGGCTGCGGGACTTTCGCTGCCTGACCGCCTCGATCGTCGCCAACTCCGTCGGGATGATGAGCGAGAACGTCGTGCTGGGCTGGCTCGTGCTCGAGCTGACCAACTCGCCGCTGATGGTGGGCGTGGCGATGGGCATGCGCGCGCTCCCGATGTTCTTCGTCGGCGTGCCGGCCGGCGCGCTGGCCGACCGCGTGCCGCGCCGCCACCTGCTCATGGCCACGGGCCTCGGTCAGGGACTGACGGCGGCGAGCCTCGGCGCCCTCGTGCTGCTGGGACGCGTGCGGCTCGCGCACGTGATCGTGCTGACGCTGGCGGCCGGAGTGCTGCGCGCCGTCGAGCACGCCGCGCGCCAGAGCTACACGCACGACGTGGTCGGGGGCCCGGCGCTGGTCAACGGCTTCGCCGTCCTCGGCGTCGCGATGCGCGCCGGCTGGCTGGCGGGCTCGCTCGGGGCGGGGGCCGTCATCGCGCGGTTCGGCTCCGGCCCGGCCTATCTCGTAGTCGCTGCCGGCTTCCTCACCGGCGGCCTCGCGCTGCTGCCGGCCTCGGCCTCGGAGGCGACGGCGGCGCCCAATCCCGGCTCGCTCTGGCGCAGCGTCGTCGATTTCCTGGCCGCGATGCGCACGGACCGGACGCTGGTCGTACTGATGGTGCTCACGGCGGGCGCCGAGATCCTCGGCTTCTCGCACCAGGTGCTGCTGCCGAGCCTGGCGCGCGACGTCTTGCACGCGGGGCCCGAAGGGCTCGGTGCGCTCAACGCCGCGCGCGCGATCGGCGGGATCCTCGGGCTCGTGGCCGCCTCGCTGCGCGGCGCCGCCCACGGCGGCGGCGCGCTGTTCCTGCTGGTGGTGCTGACCTTCGGGGTCAGCCTGCTGGGGCTGGCCGCGGCACCCTACGTCGTGGGCTTCGCCGGCGTGGTGATCATCTTGATCGTCGTCAACGGCGTCGGTGCCCTCGCCGATCTGTTCGCCCAGAGCCTCTTGCAGCTCAGCGTGCCGCGCCACCTGCGCGGCCGCGCCGGTGGCGCCTGGGTGGTGGCGATCGGGCTCGCCCCTCTCGGCCAGATGCAGATCGGCGCGCTCGCCTCGCTCTTCGGCGTCAGCATCGCCTTCGGCGCCAGCGGCCTCGCCCTCGCGCTGCTGGCCATCGCGACCGCCGTGCTCGCGCCGCGGGCGCGGCGGCTCTAGTGGCTTCGGCCCCGAGAGCTCGGCGTTGCGCTACGTCCGCTCGGCGCGGAAGGTCGCGCGCTCCACCGTCCAGCGTGCCAGCAGGTCGGGGTCGGGCTCCTGCACGATGCCGGGCACGCGGGAGGTGGCGATCTCGCCGTGGGCGACGGTCAGCTCGGGCTTGCCCAGGTCGTCGTCGTAGAAGTAGGACGACGGGAAGATGTCGCCGGCGTAGGTGAAGTTCGGCAGCGTGGCCAGCTCGGCGCAGATGGCGCCGCCCACGGCCGTCTCGAGCATCCCGCCCACCCAGCACGGGATCCCGTGCTCCGCGCAGAGCGCCTGGATGCGGCGCGAGGCCTCCAGGCCGCCCACGCGCGCCATCTTGATGTTGACCACGCGGCACGCGCGCAACCGGATCGCCGCCTCGACGTGGGCCAGGCTGAGCGCGCTCTCGTCCAGGCAGACCGGTGTCTCCAGCTTGGCCTGGAGATCGGCGTGGTTGACGAGGCTCAGACCGTCGTCGGCCAGCGGCTGCTCGATCATCGCCAGCCGGTAGCGGTCGAGCCGGTGGAACATCTCGGTGTCGGCCGGCGTGTAGGCGGCGTTGCAATCGACGTGAAACGTGAAATCGGGAAACGTCGAGCGCACGGCTGCCACCATGTCGAGATCCCAGCCCGGCCGGTACTTGAGCTTGATGCGCGCAAAGCCGGCGGCGATCGCCGCCTGGATCTTCCGCATGAGCGTGTCGAGCGAGTCCTGGATGCCGAAGTCGGCGCCGACGGCCACGTGCGCGCCCTTGCCGCCGAGCGCCACGTGCAGCGGCACGCCGCGGCGCTTGGCCTCCAGCACCCACCACGTGATCTCCAGCGCCGCGCGGGCGAACTGGTTGCCCTTGACGAAGTCGAGGCGCCCCAGCAGGTCGTCGACCGAGGCGACCTCCTGGCCGATCAGCCGCGGCGCCATGTGCTCGCGCACGGTGTGGAACGTGCCCACTGTGTGCTCGGCCGAGTAGTTCGGCACGTGGGGCGGACAGCTCTCGCCCCAGGCGTACGTGCCGCCGCCTTCCATGCGCACGAGGATCGTGTCCGTGTGGAGCTGATCGCCGTAGGACGTCTTCCACACGAACGCCAGCGGCACCTTCACGCGGTAGACGTCGAGGCGCTCGATGTT
>QHRW01000160.1 GCA_003220265.1 Candidatus Rokuibacteriota bacterium
CTCAAGATCAGCGAGATCGTCGATGTCCCGAACTGGGTGGTGTCCATGACGGTGCCGCGAGGCATCTTCGAGTCCTGATTCCGCGCGTGGCGGACTTTGCTGAAAGGCATGCCGCCGTGGGCGCGCTGTATGATGACATCTGGCGCGCGAGCCGAGAGCACTATCGTCGACGTGACGTCGTGGTTGACGACAGACCCATCGAAGGGAGTGCTCGGTGGGGCATTAGTGCCGTGCTCCGCCCTTCAACGGTCCCGGAAGCGATACGAAACGCGGCTCAACAGTTGGCCGACGTCATGGGCAACGGGCACGTCTTCTATGGACCGGGAAATCTCCACGTGACCGTACGGTCCATTGAGGGATATCGGGAGGCCGTCCCGCGAGGCGACCAGCGAATCGCCCTCTATGAGCGTGTGCTGCGCAGGGCGCTGGCGCACCTGGGGCCGGTGACGGTCGAGTTCGCTGGGTTGACCGCGTCGAGATCGAGCGTATTGCTCCAGGGATGGCCCGATGCGAGTCTCCAAGACTTTCGGGATCGGCTCTACGGCATGTTGTCAGAGGTCGGCGCGATCGTCTCGGGCCCTGAGCTGAGCCGATCGTCTATTCGCAAGACGTGTCATGCGACGCTCGCCCTGACAGGCGGCCCTCTCGAAGTGCCAGAACGCTTCGTAGAGTTCATCGATGCCCATCGAGCGACCTACTACAGCAGGATCACGTTCGGGCAGCTCGAGCTCGTGCGATATCATCGCACCTCGGCCCAGGTCGCGGTCGAGTCGCTGGGCACTCTTCCGTTCCGCGGCTGACGCCCGGTCAGCCGCGTGCGCGCGGCCATGATCGTGGCGATCTGGCCGGCCGCCGCGGCAGCCGTGGGCTACTCGTCAAACGCGTCGGCAATTTCGGATGGGGGTCGGAGTCGGCCGGAGCGATCTGATTTGTTTGGATGAGCGGGGCGATCTCGTGGTCTTGGAACTGAAGCGTGGCATCGGCTCCGACGAGGCAATAGGCCAACTGCTTCGTTACATGGGATTCGTCAGAGAGAATGTTGCGGGGGACTATGATGAGCATCTGCGTTTGGCCGCGCTCGCGGCGGGAATCAAGATCGTGATTGTTCGGCTCTTGTAGGCCGAGCGGCGCGCGCCCAGCCCCCCACGGCGACCCGCCGGATCGAGGCCGCCGGTGCAGATCCGGGCGACCCGGCCACTTCAATTCGCGACGGTGAGCGTGAGGGCGGCGCTGCCGAAGCCGCCGGCGCTGTCGCGGACGGTCACGGTGGGAGTTCGCGAGCCGTTGTCGGCGGTCGAGGTCGGCCAGGCCAGCGAAACGGGGCCGTTGCTGGTCGTCGGCGTGGTCGTGATCGTCGAGCCCTGCACGGTCAGCGTGTAGGTCTTCGAACCGGCCGCCGCATTCTCGATCCAGACCGTGAACCACACGACACCACTGACGGTCGCCCCGTCCGGGGGCGACGTGATGAACACGCTGATCGTGCTGCTCGCCGGGTTGATGGTGAAGGTCTGCGCATTCGAGACCTGGCCGTCGCCGTTGCGGGCGGCGACCGAGGCCGAGCCTGGCGTCGAGATGTCGGACGCGGGAATGCTGGCTGTCACCTGGGTGGCACTCACGAACGTGGTCGTCCGGGCGGCGCCGTTCCAGAGCACGGTCGTGCCCGGGGCGAAGTTGCTCCCGGTAGCGGTCAGCGTGAAGCCGGGGCCTCCCGCCGTCGCCGCGTTCGGCGTGATCGCGCTGACCGTGGGGCCCGGAGCGCCGGTGACGGTCCAGCTCACCTGGATCACGGCATCGCCGCCGCGCTCGTAGAACTCCACCTTCACCTCGTGCTCGCCGGCAGTCAGCGTCCGCGCCGCCGTGTACGTGGTGGCGGGCTGGTCGCGCCACTGATCGATGACCGCCACGCCATCCACGAAGACGCGCACGCCGTCGTCGGCGCGTGCGGTGAAGGTCACGCTGCCGCCGGCGAACTGGAAGCGGCCGGTCCAGCGAGCGGAGAAGTTGTCGACGGGAAGCCCGGCCGGTCCGCCCGCGCCGAAGTCGTAGTTCACGGCGTTCTCGCACGCGGTGCGGGTGGCAGGCGGAGTCAGCGCGATGTTGCTGAAGTACTCAGCGAAGAACTGGCCGGCGGGGCAGGCGCTGGTGCCGCTGATCGTGAAGGTGCGGGCGCTGGAGACCTGCCCATCAGGATTCCGGACGGTCACGGCGGCGGTCCCCGCCGCCGCGATGTCGGCGGCGGCGATGCTGGCCGTGACCTGGGTGGCGCTCACGAACGTGGTCGGGCGGGCTGCTCCGTTCCACAGCACCGTGGCGCCGGAGACGAAATTGCTGCCGTCGCCGACCAGGGTGAAGGCCGGCCCCCCGGCGGCGGCAGAGCTCGGCGTCAGCGCGGCCAGGACGGGCGCGGCCGGCCCCGCGCCCACCCAGCTCACCTGGATCACGGCGTCGCCGCCCCGCTCGTAATACTCGACCTTCACCTCGTGCTCGCCGGCAGTGAGCGTCCGCGCCGCCGTGTACGTGGTGGCGGGCTGGTCGCGCCACTGATCGATGACCGCCACGCCATCCACGAAGACGCGCACGCCGTCGTCGGCGCGTGCGGTGAACGTCACGCTGCCGCCGGCGAACTGGAAGCGGCCGGTCCAGCGAGCGGAGAAGTTGTCGACGGGAAGCCCGGCCGGTCCGCCCGCGCCGAAGTCGTAGTTGACGGCGCTCTCGCACGCGGTGCGGGTGGCGGGCGGGGTCAGCGCGATGTTGCTGAAGTACTCGGCGAAGAACTGGCCGGTGGGGCAGGGGCCGACGGAGCCGCCGATCGTGAACGTCAGGGCGTTGGACACGGCCGCGTCGGAGTTGCGGACGGTGACCGATGCGGAGCCGGCCGTGGCGATGTCATCGGCGCCGATGCTGGCGGTCAGCTGGGTGGCGCTGACGAAGGTGGTCGGCTGAGCGGCGCCGTTCCACAGCAGCGTGCTGCCGGTGACGAAGTTCGTGCCGGTGGCGGTGAGCGTGAACGCGGGGCCGCCGGCGGCGGCGCTGCTGGGTGACAGCGAGCCGAGGGTCGGGGTCTGCCCGGCGACGCGGCTCCAGCTCGCCTGAGCCACGGCCAGGCCACCGCGCTCGTAGTACTCCACCTTCACGTCGTGCTCGCCGTCGGTGACCGTCGTCACCGCCGTGTAGGTGGTGGCGGGCTGATCGCGCCACTGGTCGATGATCGCTACCCCGTCGAGGAAGAGCCGGATGCCGTCGTCGGCCCGGGCCGTGAAGGTGGTGCTCCCACCGACGAACATGAAGCGCCCGCTCCAGCGCACCGAGAAGTTGTCGGTCGGCAGGCCGGCCGGGCCGCCCGTGCCCCAGTCGTAGTTGATCGCCGTCTCGCACGCCGTGCGCACCGGCGTCCCGGCCAGCGTGACGTTGTTGAAGTACTCGGCGAAGAATTGGCCGGTAGGGCAGGCGCTGGGTCCGGTGACGGTGAACGTCGCCGCGTTCGAGGTGCTGGGGCCCGGATTGACGACCCGCACGGTGACAGTGCCCACCGTGGCGATGTCGGCGGCGGCAATGCTGGCCGTGACCCGGGTGGGGCTCACGACCGTCGTCGGCCGCGCCGCCCCGTTCCACTGGACGCTTGCGCCCGCGGCAAAGCCGCTGCCGTCCACGGTGAGCGTGAAGGCCGGTCCGCCCGCCGGCGCACTGCGTGGGCTGAGCGACACGACACTCGGCCCGCCGGGCGTCGTGGCGCCCACCTGGAGGATGCGGCCGACGGACGGCACGCCCTGGCCGTTGAGGACGAAGAGCATGTAGTAGCCGGGCGGGGCCAGCGTCGGGCCGGCCGGCAGCGTCACGTTCACGCCGGAGCCGGCGGCCGTGAACGGCAGCTCCAGGAATCGCGCGTCCATGTCGTTGGTATGCGTCACCGCGCCCAGCCGCATCAGCGTGACCCTGGCCACGACGTCGGGCGTCTGCACGAACACGGCGTTGCCGTACGACGCGCTGCCGGGCGCCGAGGTGATCGTCGGCCGCGCGCCCTTGAAGAGATATGGCGGCTCGAAGACCTGGACGTCCCGGTACCCGTTGCCCCCCGTGTTGAGGACTCGCCCGTCAGGCAGCAGCAGGGCGGCGGAGTGATACAGACGCGGCACGCTGGCGCTGGCCATCGTCGTCCACCGCTGCGTGGTCGGGTTCCAGAGCTCGGCGGCGAAGACCGGTGTGTCCGTGTTGTTGGTGCCTGGCCCGCTGGTGCCGCCCGTCACCAGCACCGTGCCGTCGGGAAGGATCGTCGAGTTCATCTGCCGGCGAGCGAAGGCCATCGAAGCAATCGTGTGCCAGGCGGGAGCGGCCTCGTTCAGGTCGATGACCTCCGCCGTCGCGAGTGGTGGATCGCCGCCTCCCATGGCGAGAACCTTACCCGGGGCATACATCACCGAGCCGCCGTAGTCGCGATAGCCGCCCGGCCGGTCGGCCACGCTCGTCCACGCCCCCGTCCCTGACGGATCCAGGTAGCGCGTCGAGGCCGCGGGCCCCGAGTTGAAGACGAGGCCGTTCGGCGCCACGTGCATGTACGGGTAGAGATCGAGAAGGAGCTGAGCGTTGCTGAGATCGCGCCAGGAGCCGGAGCCGACCTGGAACACCTGGGGCAGCGGGTTCACGCCGACGCTGGTGTCGATGTCGCCGGATATGATCAGCACGTCACCGTTCGGCAGCGTGGTGGCCGTGGGGTACCAGCGCCCGGCGTTCATGTCGGGCAGCGCGGTCCAGCGGTCGGCGACGGGGTCGTAGATGCTGGCCCGCGGCAGGCCCACGAAGTTCTGGATGTGGCCGCCCACCACCAGCACCCGGCCGTCAGCGAGATGGGCGTGGCCGGTGCAGAAGAGATCGTAGCCGACGTGCGCCAGCGGCAGCGTCGAGGCCGTGGCCGGATCCCACAAGAGCGAGTTGTCGCCCGAGATCCCCTCGTCGCCCGGATACATCATGACCTTGCCGCTGGGTAGCAGGATCAGGTTGATCGGGAAGAACGGCAGCGCCGGCAAGGTCGTCCACTGTCCGACGGTGGACGTCTGAGCGGAGGCCGGCGTGGCCAGCAGGCCCACGACGATCGCGATCAGCCAGGCCCGGCGCAAGCTCATGGGAGCGGCTGCAGGAAGAAGACGCGCACGGGGAACTCGTGGTTGGTGTGGGTATCGGCGCCGGCGTCGGGAAGCTCGTCGCGCCCGATGACGAGGATCTCGCCGGCCTCGTTGACGCCGGCGACGTCCAGGAGGACGAAATCGGAGATCGGGACCAGGTCGTTGAGGTCCTGCAGCCCGGCGGCGGCGGTCCACCGGAACGCACGAGCGCCGAGGAAGCTTCCGGAGCTTCCCACGACCTCGCCATGGCCGTTCACCGCCCGCGCCCGGCTCCACTGGCCGCCGGGTAGCGTGCCGAGGTCGCGGACCGCGAGGCCCGGCGCCCACAGTGCGGCCCGCTCGCCGCCGAGCGGCCCTGACCAGCCGGCGACCTCGCCGCGAGTGTTGATCGCCACCGCCTCGCTGGTGACGTGGCCGGGCAGCGCGCCCAGCTCTTCGGCGCTGGCGCCGCCGCGCCAGCGGATGGCCCGGCGCGCGCGGCCGTCCTCGGCAGAGCCAACGGCGTCGCCCGCGTCGTTGATCGCCAGCGCCCGACTCGTCCGGGTGCCGGCAACGGTCGCCAGGGCCTGCGGCACGCCCGACGACGTCCAGCGCACGGCGTTGACCCCGCGCGGTCCGCTCGAAACGCCGACCGTCTCGCCCCGTGCGTTGATCCCGAAGCCCTCGGAGCCGCTGTCGCCCGGCAGCGGTGACAGGAGCCGCAGTCCGGCGGTTCGCGACCACACGAATCCGCGGACCGCGCTGCTCGTGTTGACGGAGCCGACCACCTCGCCGAGATCGTTCAGCCCGAACGCCCTGCTGTAGTCGGCTCCCGGCGGACCGATCGGCTCCACCCGGGTGCTCGACAGCATGAGCGCCCGGTGCCCCGAGCCGAAAGTGCCGGATCCGCCCGCCCCGTGGCCGGAATTGTTGAGTCCCCGGAAGAGGCTGCTGACCCCTTCTTGCAGGGTGCCGACGTCGACGACACGGTATGCGGGCACGCGCGGCGCCGGTGCCGGCGCGCCGGCTGGACGGCTGATAGGGCCGTGGGCGGCCAGGGGGAATGCAACGGAAAGCAGCGCGAGCGCGGCGGTCGCGCTCACGAGGGCCCGAATCTTGGACTGCCTCTCCACGGCGAGTGCGGAACGTCGCAAACGGCGCGCCAAGGCCGCGGGCCGTCAGATCAATCACATCGGGGACGCCTCCAGCGGGCTGGCGCGGGCGATCGAAAGTTTCGTGCGGTACTTTGATAACCGCTTGCGACCCGCCGGCGGCGCCCGGCCCGTGCGCCAGCCGCGTAGCGTTATTGACGTTCTCTGTAGTAAGCGCCCTCACGGCCGGTTCAAATCTGCACGTCACATCGTCGGTGTGGCGCTCCTATTCGCTGGCTGCGCGGGGTTCGTCCGGACAGAAGGCAGTAGCGGCCCAATCGCTTGGCGAGCGACAGACTTCGCGGTTGTCACCAAGACTATTCAGGGCCAGCCGACAGAGGCATACGAGTTCAACCTCGTAATCAAGAACGTTGGCGAAAGATCGCTAACTCTGACAGAGATGCATCGGACCGTGTATAGACCCGGAAGTTCGCCCGGTTACGGGCGCATGACTGGACCATGGCAGCTCCGTCCCGGCGGTGATGGAAATTCCCTCTCGTCACATACCAATCTTGCCGGCGCGGGGCAGCACTCAACCAC
>QHRW01000161.1 GCA_003220265.1 Candidatus Rokuibacteriota bacterium
GACCGGGATGATGCGCGGCACGAAGTCGAAGGGGAAGATCCGCTCGATGCCGTCCTTCTCGCCGTAGACCGTGAACGTGATGCCCTGGTCCACCAGCGAGATCTTCTGCAGCCGCTCGCGGCGGTCGATCTCGGCCTGGGTGAACGACTCTAGCGTGGTGACCAGGGGCCGGTAGTGCGGGCGGGGGGCGGCCGTCCGATCGAAGGTCTCGTCGTAGGCGGTGGTGTCCGGCACCCACTTCACGGCGCCACAGCATACATTGACGACGGGCCGCGGGGCGATATGCTGTTACCTGGAAGGACGGCCGATGAAACGGAAGGGCAAGGCGCCGTTAGACTCCAAGGCCTTGGTGGCTGCGGTTCCCGCCGGACAGACGACCCGCGAGCTTCAAAAGGGCGACACGGTCTTCGCGCAGGGTGACCCCGCCGACGCCGTGTTCTTCGTCCAGCGGGGGAAGCTCAAGCTGACCGTCCTCTCCACGCAGGGCAAGCAGGCCGTCACCGCGCTCCTCGGGCCCGGAGACTTCTTCGGCGAGGGCTGCCTGGCCGGCCAGCCCATGCGCATGGCGACCGCCGCCGCGATGACGGAGGGCTCGATCGTTCGGCTGCCGAAGCGATCGATGATCCGGGCGCTCCATCGTGACGCCCACTTCGCAGAGATGTTCACCACCTATCTGTTGTCGCGCAACATCCGCATGGAGGAGGACCTGGTCGACCAGCTCTTCAACTCCAGCGAGAAGCGGCTGGCGCGGATCCTCTTGTTGCTGGCGAACTTCGGCAAGGAAGGCCGGCCCGAGCCCGTCGTCCCGAAGATCAGTCAAGAAACGCTCGCCGAGATGGTCGGCACCACGCGCTCGCGGATCAGCTTCTTCATGAACAAGTTCCGCAAGCTGGGCTTCCTTGACTACAACGGCCGGCTCGAGGTGCACAGCTCGCTGCTCCACGTCGTCCTGCACGACTGATTCGCCCCCTCCGGGGGTGAGCAGTTTTGTACAGATTTCACCTTTGGCGGGCGGTAGCCTCTCCTTTATGTCGCCCGGATTGCCCTCCGAGCCTGCGCCCCCCCTCGAGGGCGTCCGTGTGCTCCTCGCGGAGGACACGCCCTACGTGCGACAGGCCCTCACCGACATCCTCGAGTCTGCCGGCGCCGCCGTGACCGCCGTGGGCTCCGCCGAGGCGGCGCTGGCCGCGCTGCAAGCCGAGCGTCCCGACGTGCTCCTGAGCGACCTCTCGATGCCGGGCAACGGTGGCTACTGGCTGATCGGGCAGGTACGGGCCCTCCCGCGGGAGCGCGGCGGGGCGACGCCCGCCGCCGCTGTCACCGCCCATACCGGCCCCGAGTACCGCGCGAGCGTCCTGAAGGCGGGCTTTCAGTACCACGTGGAGAAGCCTTGCGGGATTCGTGAGCTGGTGAGGATCGTCGCCGCCCTGGCGCTGAATGAGGAAGCGCGGTGGGCAACGTGAGCTCGCTCTGGATCGTCCCGCTCATGGCGGTTGGGCTGACGCAAATCGCTGTCATCGCGACATCGACGTATCTGCACCGTCTGCTGGCCCACCGCTCGCTGACCGTCCACCCGGCCGCGGACGTCGTGTTTCGGGCCATCCTCTGGCTGACGACGGGGCAGGACCGGCGGGAGTGGGTGGCCGTCCATCGCAAGCACCACGCCTTCACCGATCGGGACGGCGATCCCCACAGCCCGCTGCTGCGCGGCTTCTGGCACGTGCAGTTCCTGAACGCGATCTACTACGCGCGGGAGGCGAAGAATCCCGAGACGATCCGGCGGTTCGCCGCGGACATCCGCGAAGACCGGCTGGATCGCGTGGTCTTCTCACGGGGCTGGGCCGGTGTCGCGCTGGGCACGGCGCTGCTGTGCCTCATCCTCGGTCTGTGGCCGGGGCTCATCGTCGCGGCGGTGCACGGCGTGCTCTACGTCCTCGTCGTCGCGCCGCTCATCAACGGCCTCGGTCACTGGCGCGGGGCGCAGACCTTCAGCAACACCGCGTACAACTCGCGCGCCCTCGCCTGGATGACCGGAGGCGAGAGCTTGCACAACAACCACCACGCCCACCCGCGCTCGCCGAGATTCAGTGCGCGACGGCTGGAATTCGATCCGTCGTGGGTGGTGATCCGGGCGCTGGCCGCCGTCAGGCTCGTGGGGATCACTGGGACGCCGATCCCACGCGGTTCCGCTGCCGTTACGCCCCTTCACGGATAGAGAGACCGCGCATGGCACCCCTTCGAGACGCGGATCACTCTCTGCGATCGATGCTCAAGACCGATCATTGGCGCGCCATCGACCGCTACATCGACTCCTTCGGCGACCATGGAGCGACGCGCGGCGAGCCGTCCGGTCGGCCGGCCCCGACCGTCGATGAGCACCATGAGCCTCCCGAGCGCTGAGATCGCGTCCCCCTGGGCGATGATCCTGGCCAGCGGAGACGGCCGGCGGCTCCGGCCGCTGACCCGTCGGATCGCCGGAGACGAGCGGCCCAAGCAGTTCTGCCGCGTGCTCGACCAGGACACGCTGCTCGAGCAGACCCTGAGGCAGAGCGCGCTGCTCGTCCCGCGCGACAGCACCGTGGTGGTCGTCGTCGATGCTCACAAGCAGTTCTACGCGCCGCTCCTGTCCGACTTGCCACCGCACGGCGTGGCGATCCAGCCCGAGAACCGGGGGACGGCGCCGGCCATCCTGTACGGCCTGCTCCGCGTGATGACGGCGGTGCCGATGAGCCCGGTCGTCATCTTTCCCTCGGATCACTACGTCTCGAATGACGCCGGCTTCATGGCGCACGTGGAGACCGCGATCCGGGCCGTCGTCGCGCGGCCGGATCTCGTGATCCTGCTCGGCGTCATGCCGGACTCGACCGACGTCGAGGACGGCTGGGTCGAGCCCGGAGAGCCCATCGCCGGTCCGTGGCGGCCCGGGCTCTATCGCGCGCGTCACTGCTGGCAGAAGCCGTCGCCGCGCCTGGCCGTCTCGCTGCGGGCGCGTGGCTGCCTGTGGGACAGCTTCGTGATGGTGGCGTACCCGAGCGCCGTGCTCACCATGATTCGGAGCTCCGTTCCGTCCCTGGTCGACGCGTTCACTCCGATCCGGATGCGCCTGCAGACGCCGTGGGAGGCTTCGAGCCTGCGGCGCGTCTACGCGCGCCTGCCGTCGATCGACTTCGCCAAGCGTGTCGTGGGGACGTGCCCGGCCAACCTCGCCGTCCTCTGTCTCGACGGCGTCGCGTGGAGTGACCTCGGCGCCCCGGGCCGCGTGGTCGCGACCCTCGCCCGAAGCGGCGCCCGTCCCGTCTGGGTCGGGGATTCTGCGTCCCCTGTCGCGCGCGGCGCCCCGGCACAAAGCTGAGGAGAAAGCCATGACCGTCCAGATCCTGAGAGCAACGGGGCCGAAGCCGGTCGGGGAGCAGAACGGGGGATTCAGCTGGACCGTGCCCCTGAATGCGGCGCCCACGCGCGAGTGGCTCAAGTTCTTCAACACGCCGGACGAGTCGGGCAGCGTCTGCATGCCGAGCCTCGTCAGCATCCACCACCGCGACCTGGTGTTCCCCGCGCGCGAGGACCAGATCACGGAGTGGATGGAGTCGATCGACCTGTGGATCGCCACGGCGAACGCGCGCGTCGCGGCAGCCGAGGAGCGGCGCGGCCAGACGCTCGAGCTTCAGGAGCGCGGCGCGGAGGCGGCGAAGACCCGCCTCCTGGAGGCTGACAAGTATCGAAGCCTGTGAACCTGCCCCGGCTCGTGATGAATCGGATCTCCCCCGCCCCCCGTAGTTAGAGTCGGATGCGCGCCTCAGGGCGCCGCGCGCTTGTCCCGCAGGAGCGCCCGCTCTGTGATACTCAGGGACGGTCATGACAACGGCAGGGGAGGAATTCATCCGGCGCATGGCAGCCGGTGATCGCGACGCCTTCGGCCACTTCTACGACCGCTACGCGCCGCTCGTCTTCCCGCTCATCCTGCGCATCGTCCGCGACCGCACCGACGCCGCCGACGTGCTGCAGGAGGTGTTCTGGGAGGCGTGGCAGGGCGCTTCGGGCTACGACCCCGCGCGCGGCACGCCGGAGGCGTGGATGATCACGCGCGCGCGCACCCGCGCCATCGACCGCATCCGCGCCGTGCGCCGGCGCAGCGAGACGTTCGTGCCGCCCGTCGACGAAGGCCTGGCCCCCGCGTCCCCCGAGCCCGGCGGCGATGCCGCCGAGCGCGCGGAGGATCGCGGCGTCATTCGCACGGCGTTGAACCAGCTTCCTCACGCGCAGCGGGAGGTCATCGAGCTCGCATATTATGCGGGGCTGACCCAGACCGAGATTTCCGCGCGGCTCCAGCAGCCGCTCGGCACGGTCAAGACGCGGATCCGGCTCGGCCTCGAGCGGCTTCGCGACGTGGTGAGGCGCGCGACATGAACGGCCACGAGACCTACGAGACCCTCGCGGCGGTGTACGCCGTCGGCGCGCTCGACGGCGACGACCTCGCGCAGTTCGAGGTGCACCTGGCCGAGGGCTGCCAGCCGTGCGCCACCGCCCTGCGCGAGTCGCGCGAAGCGCTGGCGCGCCTGGCCCTGGGCGACACGCGCGCCGTGCCCCCCGCCGAAGTGAAGTCTGCCCTGATGGCGCGGATCGGCACGGCGCCGCGCGCGGCCGCTCGCCCGTCCCGCGCCGGCTGGCTGACGTGGGCCGCCGCCACCGCCGCGGTGGTGGCGCTGGCCGCCATGCTCACGAGCGGCATCGTGGCCTCGCGCTACGAAGCTCGTCTGGGCCAGATGGCCCGCGAGATGGCCGCCGAGCGCGAGCGGCTGCAGCGCGAGGAAGCGGCGCTGGAACTGCTGCGCGATCCCGCCACACGCGTGGTGGAACTGCGGAGCCCCTCGGGCTCCAACGCGATCGCGCGTGTCATCTGGAACGACAAGGCCGGCGGCCACCTCATCGTGTCCAACCTGCCGCCCGCGCCCGAGGGGAAGGCCTACGAGCTGTGGGCGCTCGGTGGCGCCCAGCCGCGTCCGGCCGGGTTGTTCCAGGTGGACGCCAGCGGGCGCGTGGCGCAGAAGGTGGAGGCGGGCGGTGAGCCGCCCAAGGGGTTCGCCGTCACGCTGGAGCCGGCGACCGGAGTGCCCGCGCCCACGGGTCCGATCGTGATGGCGTCGAGGTAAGTCCCGTTGCCGGTGCCAGCGCGGCAGCCGAAGCGTCGTGTTGCCCATGCGCTAGCTCGAAGGTGAACGAGATCGCGTCTCCGCTCCCGGAGCGTCGGGTTTCAGATAAACGACCAGGCAACAAACGCACATGCCTAACCCGGCTCGAGGATATTTCAGCGCTACGACCGCGGCCACTCCGAAAAGGCACAGGGTAGCGATCGATCGGACGCGCATGATCCTGCGCACCTTCGGCGGGACGTCGTCGACAGGCCTGCGGTCAACGAGCTCCCAGATCAGAAGTACGTAGGTCGCGTTCACCAGGAAAAACACCAACGCATAGAAGGAAACCGGCTGCGGCGCCAATTCGCTCACGGCCATCCACGCCGTAGAGAGCGGCAGCAGCGACACGGAAAACAGATGCCCGAAATTGAACCACATCAGGCGGGGCGTCGCGCGTGTGGCGTAGCGCATGAGATGGTGGTGATTAGCCCAGACAATGGCGATGAAAAGGTAGCTGACCGCGTAGCTCAGCCATGTAGGCCAGAGCAACAGGAGCGCCTTGAAGGTGGGTAGCACTGGCGGCCGGAGATCCAAGACCAGGACGGTGATCAGAACGGCAAAGACCGCGTCCGAGAACGCGCTCAACCTCTCCGGAGTCGCTGCGCGGAGCACGGCCGTCTCCTTTACTGTGCGCTACCGTCGATTCGGCAGCCGCGGCTTCAGGGTACCGCACGTGCTCAGGCGCAGGCCTTGACCAGCTTTTTGACCTCGTGGTCCTCGAGCAACGCGGCGTGCAGTCGCTGGAGCCGACCGGCCGACTGGTAGAGCAGATCGCCCTTGCCCAGCAGGGTCTCGGCGCCGGTCTGATCCAGGATCGTGCGTGAATCGATCCCGCTCTGCACGCGAAACGCGACCCGGGTGGGGAAGTTGGCCTTGATGAGCCCGGTGACGACGTTCACCGACGGGCGCTGGGTGGCGATGATCAGATGGATCCCGGCCGCGCGCGCTTTCTGGGCCAGGCGGGTGATGAGGTCCTCGGCCGGCTTGCCGAGGATCAGGATCAGGTCGGCGAACTCGTCGATGAGGAACACCACGTACGGCAGAGGCTGCCACTTGCCGTTGAACTGGGCGAACTCGCTGCGGCGTCGCGTACGGATGGTCTCGTTGAACTCCTGGATGTTGCGAGCCTCGAGGCTCAGCATCATCTCGTAGCGGCTCTCCATCTCGTCGACCAGACGCTCGAGGACCGCCTTGGCCTGGGTTCGCACGTCGCTGATCACCGCGCAGGCGAGGTGGGGGAGGTTCTTGTAGGCGGCCAGCTCGACCATCTTGGGATCGATGAAGACGAAGCGCATCTCCTTCGCCGTCCGCTTGCACACCAGTCCGGCGATGAGGTTGTTGATGAACACGCTCTTGCCCGAGCCGGTGGTGCCGGCCAGCAGCAGGTGGGGCATCTGCACGAGGTCCTCGATCACGGGGTTGCCGAAGGTATCGACGCCGAGGGCGACCGGCAGCGTCAGCTCGTCGCTGCGGAACCGGGGGCTCTTGATCACGTCGCCGAACCGGATGATGCTCCGTTGCTCGCTGGGGATCTCGATGCCCACGGTGTTGCGGCCCGGCAGCGCGGGAATCACCCGCACGCTCTGCGCCCGCAGCATGCGGGCGATGTCGTTGGCGATGCTCAC
>QHRW01000048.1 GCA_003220265.1 Candidatus Rokuibacteriota bacterium
TCCTGCCGCCGCGCGGCGCCGGCGATCGGCCGGCGGCGTTGTCCGCCGACGCGTGATCCACTAATCCAGGTGGGCTTCGCCGGCGGTCTCCCAGCTCACGCTCGTGACGCTCGGGTGGCGGCCGAGCTGCCGCGCGATTTGCTCCATCAGGTCGCTGCCGCCGCCGCGGATGACGAGAGTGGGCTCCAGGTGGACACGAACGCCGCCGCGCCCGTGGACACCAGCGCGTGCGTGCGCATCCCCGCCAGGCGGTGATACCACTGACGCTCGAGACCGATGAGGGCACCGAAGACCAGCGCCGCCCCGATGCGCGCCGTGAAGTCAGTCAGCTCCATGACGCCTACCACCACCAGGTCGGCAGGTAATTGCGGCCGTGGCTGCCTCCGCGGCGGCAGGATAACATACGCACGCGATGGCTTCGCTCCGCCCCGTCTCCGCCGAGGAGATCGAGTCGCTGGCGATCGGCGCCTGGATCCTCGGCACCGGCGGCGGCGGCAGTCCCTACCTGGCGCTCCTCAACATGCGCGCGCTCTACCGCGAGGGCGCGCGCGTCGCGCTGATGGACCCCATGGAGCTCGCCGACGACGACCTCGTCGCCGTGGTCTCCAACATGGGCGCGCCGCTCGTCGGCCAGGAGCGGCTCACCGACCCGCGCACGATCGCCAGCGCGGTCACGATGATGGAGGAGTACCTCCGCCGTCGCTTCCGCGCCATCATGTCGCTCGAGATCGGGGGCGGCAACGCGATCCAGCCCTTCATGGCCGCCGCCCTGCTCGACCGTCCCGTGGTCGACGGCGATTGCATGGGGCGCGCGTTTCCCGAGGCGCAGATGACCTCGTTCGCCATCCACGATCTGCAGATGTACCCGCTCACGCTGGTCGACGTGCGCCACAACGCGGTGGTCGTGGCGCGCGCCGCCTCCTGGAAGTGGATGGAGCGGCTCTCGCGCACGGCCTGCGTGGCCGTCGGCTCCATCGCGGCCACCTGCAAGGCGCCGCGCACGGGCAAGGAGATCAAGGACTGCGCGATCCTGGGATCCACCAGCAAGGCCATCCGCATCGGCCAGACGGTGCAGACCGCGCGCCGGGCGCATCGGGATCCGATCGAGGCGCTGGTGGAGGCCGAGCGCGGGCGGCTGCTCTTCACGGGCAAGCTCGCCGACGTCGCGCGCCGCGCCACCGAGGGCTTCCTGCGCGGCACCGCGCGCATCGACGGCCTCGGCGATTTTCGCGGCCACCGCTTCGAGCTCGCGTTCCAGAACGAGTTCGCTGTCGGCTGGCTCGACGGCGTGCCGCGCGTGACGACGCCCGATCTCATCTGCGTGATGGACAGCGTCTCCGGCGACGCCATCGGCACCGAGACGCTGCGCTACGGTCAACGCGTGAGCGTGGTGGCGCTCCCCGCGCCGCCCATCCTGCTCACTCCCAAGGGTCTCGAGCACGTGGGCCCGCGCGCCTTCGGCTACGACCTCGACTTCACCTCGGTCTTCGCGTGAGACGCAAGCGACGCCCGACCGTCGAGCGCCGGCCCACGGCCGATCAGAGCCCGACCGTCGAGCGCCGGAGCCCTGCGAAGGCGCTCCGACGCCTGATCATAGGAATCGACGTCGGCGGGACGAATACCGATGCCGTGCTGCTCGACGGCCCCCGCGTCGTGCACGCGGTGAAGACGCCCACCACGCCCGACGTCACCACGGGCATCACCACCGCGCTCAAGGAGCTCGTATCGGAGCCACGCCCCATCTCGTACACGCCACCCTCGGATCGACCCGGCCTCACGCCGCGCGTTACAAATATCATGATCGGCACCACGCACTTCACCAACGCGGTCGTCCAGCGCCGCGATCTCACGCGCGTGGCGGCCGTGCGCATCGGGCTGCCGGCCAGCGCCTCCTTGCCGCCCTTCGTCGACTGGCCCGAGGACCTGGCGGCCCTGGTGCGCGGCGAGGTGGTGATGCTCGAGGGCGGGCACGAGTACGACGGCCGGCCGATCGTGCCATTCGATGAGCGCGGCATGCGCGAGGCGGCCCGCCGCATCCGGGCCGCCGGCCTGACGTCGGTCGGCATCGCGTCCGTGTTCTCGCCGCTCAACGCGGAGTGCGAGACGCGCGCCGCCGCGATCCTGCGCGAGGAGCATCCCGACGCCACGGTCACGCTCTCGCACCAGCTCGGGCGCATCGGCCTGCTGGAGCGCGAGAACGCGACGCTGCTCAACGCCGCCCTCGTCGATCTCGCGCGCCGCACGACGCACGCGTTCACCGCGGCGATTGCGGCCAGCGGCCTCGCCGCCCCGCTCTATCTCACGCAGAACGACGGCACGGTGATGCTGGCGTCCGCGGCCGAGGCGTTCCCCGTTTACAGCTTCGCCTCCGGCCCCACCAACAGCATGCGCGGCGCGGCCTTCCTGTCCGGGCTCGCCGACGCCATGGTCATCGACGTCGGCGGCACCACCACCGACATCGGCAGCCTGCGTCACGGCTTCCCGCGCGAGGCCAACAACGTCGTCGAGGTGGGCGGCGTTCGCACGCTCTTCCGCATGCCCGACCTGCTCTCGCTCGGTCTCGGCGGCGGCTCGCTGGTCAGCGACGACGGCGCCGCCGTCGGGCCGCGCAGCGTCGGCTATCGTCTGGTGGAGGACGGTCGCGTGTTCGGCGGCGCGACGCTGACCGCCACCGACGTCGCCGTGGCGGCCGGCCTCACCGATCTCGGCGAGCGCGGCCGCGTGGCCGGTCTGTCCGGCGATCTCGTCAAGCGCGCGGTGGCGCGCATGCACACGATGGTGGAGGAGGGCGTGGACCGCATGAAGACCGACGCGCGCGAGGAGCCGCTGATCGCCGTCGGTGGCGGCTGCTTCCTCGTGCCCGAGCGCGTGCCCGGCGTGTCGGACGTCGTGCACGTGCCTCACCAGGCCGTGGCCAACGCGGTGGGCGCCGCCATCGCGCAGGTCAGCGGCGAGATCGACCAGATCTTCCAGAACCTCTCGCGCGACGAGGCGATCGCCGCCGCCCGGCGGCGGGCCGAAGCCCGCGCCGTCGAGGCCGGCGCCGACGCCGCCACGCTGAAGGTCGTGGACGTCGAGGACCTGCCGCTCGCCTACCTGCCCGGTCACTCGCTGCGCGTGCGCGTGCGCGTCGTGGGAGACGTCCGCTGACCAGGAAGTCGCCGACGACGTCCACCCGCGCGCTGGCCGGGATCATCGCCATCGGCGTGGTCGCGCTCGCCGTGGTGCTCATCGTGGCGCTGGGGCCGAACCCGCCGGTGCACGAGACCCTGCCCGCGCTGAGCATCGGCGAGCCCGCGTTCGTCGCCACGCTGGAGGCGCACCTGGCCACGCCGGTCGTGGCCGGGAACCGGGTGGCGCTGCTGCTCAACGGAGACGAGATCTTTCCGGCCAAGCTCGCCGCCGTGCGCGCCGCGCGCACGACAATCAACTACGCCGAGTACTTCTGGGCCGAGGGCGCCGTCGGCGAGGAGCTCGCCGAAGCGCTGGCCGAGCGCTGCCGGGCCGGCGTGGCCGTGAAGGTGCTGCTCGACGGCCTCGGAACGCTGTACATGCCGGAAGCCCACGTGGCGACGATGAAGCGCGCCGGCTGCCGCGTGCAGACCTTTCGCGGGCTCGCGCGGCTCAGCCTGCGCCGGCACAACAATCGCAACCATCGCCGCATCCTGGTCGTGGACGGCCGCCTCGGCATCAGCGGCGCCTCGGGCGTCAGTGAGAAGTGGGCCGGCGACGGCCGCCAGGATGGTCACTGGCGCGATACCGACGTGCGCGTGGAGGGCCCCGCGGTCGAGTGGCTGCAGGCCGCCTTCGCCGAGAACTGGCGCGAGGCGACGCTGGAGCTGCTCGGCGGGTCCGCCTACTTTCCGGGCACGCTCGCCCCCGTTGGCGACGTGCGCGTGCAGGTCGTGAGCAGCTCGCCGGTGGGCGGCAGCTACGCGGTGTACACGATGGTGCTGCTGGCCATGGCCTCGGCGCGCCGCTCGATCCTCATGACGAATCCCTACTTCGTGCTCGACGACCGCATGACCGATGCGCTGCTGGCCGCCACCCGCCGCGGCGTGCGCGTGGTGGCGCTCACCCCGGGCAAGATCGACCACAACCTCGTGCGCTCGGCCAGCCGGCGGGATTTCGGCCGCCTGCTGCAAGGCGGCGTGCAGGTCTTCGAGTACCAGCCGGCGCTGCTGCACGCCAAGACGCTCGTCGTGGACGGCGCCTGGGCGACGATCGGCAGCACCAACCTCGACAACCGCTCGTTCGCGCTCAACGAGGAGCTCAACGTGGCCCTGCACGATCCCGCCCTGGCCCGGCGCCTCGAGGAGATCTTCGAGCGCGACCTGCAGTTTGCGCGTCGCGTGGACTACGAGACGTGGCGGCGGCGCGGGCTCAAGGAACGAATAATGGAAACGCTCGTCCTGCCGATCCGAGACCTACTGTAAATAGGGGCCCCGAGATGGCCCCCATGCCCCCCGCCGTTCGGGCCGCCCCGGCAAAGCCGTCGCGGCCTCGCTAACCCGCGTGCACGCCGGCGACGGCGAGGATGCGGCGCATGCGGTCGGCGGCGCGGTCGGGATCGATGAGGAGACCGGCGGCGTCCATCAGGCGGAATTGCTCGCTGAGGTGGACGACCGAGCGGGCGCTCTCCAGGCCGCCCACCATGCGGAAGTGCGACTGGTGGCCGTTGAGATAGGCGGCGAAGACGACGCCCGTCTTGTAGAAGCGCGTGGGATCGCCGAAGACGTGGCGCGAGAGCGTCAGCGTGGGCGCCAGCACGCGCTCGTAGGTCGCCAGGTCGCCGCGGTCGAGCGCCTTGAGGGCGGCCGAGGCGGCCGGCGCGATGACGTCGAAGATGCCCAGCAGCGCGTCGGAGTGGTGCTCGCCGTCGCCGCGGATGGTGGTCGGATAGTCGAAGTCGTCGCCCGTGTACATGCGCACGGAGGCGGGGAAGCGCCGGCGCATGGCGATCTCGCGCTTCTGGTCCAGCAGCGAGATCTTCACGCCATCGATCCGCGGCGCGTACTCCTGGACGATCGCCAGCAGCGTCTCGGTCTGACGGTCGCGGTCGTGCGAGCCCCAGTAGCCGGCCAGCGCGGGATCGAACATCTCCCCCAGCCAGTGGATGATGACGGGCTCGCGCACCTGGCTCAGGATGCGCCCGTACACCTTGACGTAGTCGTCCGGCGACTTGGCGCACGCCGCGAGCGCGCGCGAGGCCATGAGGATGATGCGGCCCCCGCAGCCCTCGATCCATGCGCACTGCTCCTCGTACGCGGCCTCGACATCCGCGAGCGTCACGCGCGGCCCCGGCTCGAGGTGATCGGTGCCGGCGCCCGAGGCGAGGCATACCGCGCCGGGCACGGTCTTCGCCTCCGCCACGCTGCGCTGGATCAGCTCCTTCGCCCACCGCCACTCGAAGCCCATCCCGCGCTGCGAGGTGTCCATGGCCTCCGCCACGGCGAGGCCGAGCGACCACACGTGATGTCGAAAGCGCAGCGTCGCCTCCCAGTCGACCGCCACGTCGAGCGTGGGATTGACGTGCGCGAGCGGATCGGCGACGACGTGCACCGCAGCCATGCCGATGCGGCTCGTGATCGGTCCCGGCGGCGCCGTGATCGGTGCGCGGCCGGACAGCGTGTATTGCGCGAGCGTTCCGTCGAGACGCGGCAACGTGAGCGTCGGTGGCATGGCGTGATTTTATCATCGAGGGGCGCCCCGGCTTCGCCGGGGCGTCCCGAGCGTTGGGGGTATGGGGGCCATCTCGGGGCCCCCATGTGAGTGGTGGCTAGCCACA
This sequence comes from Candidatus Rokuibacteriota bacterium, assembly GCA_003220265.1. Taxonomy (GTDB): domain Bacteria; phylum Methylomirabilota; class Methylomirabilia; order Rokubacteriales; family CSP1-6; genus AR5. The sequence goes on from QHRW01000048.1 coordinate 5,789, forward strand.
GGCCGGCGGTCACCAACGCGATGCCGAGCCAGGCGAGCGCCGACACCGTCTCGCCGAGCAGCGCGCCACCCAGGATCGTCGCGGGCCGGCCTGCGTTGACACTGCGGCGGCGAGTCGCTAACGTTGTCGCCCACCAAGGAGGTCGGTATGGCCAGCAAGATCGACCGTCAGCGCACGAAGTTCCTGCTCGACGAGAAGGACATCCCGACCAAGTGGTACAACATCCAGGCCGACTTCAAGACGCCGGCGCCGCCCGTCCTCCATCCGGGCACCAAGCAGCCGATCGGCCCCGCCGATCTCGCGCCGCTGTTCCCGATGGAGCTGATCAAGCAGGAGGTCAGCCGCGAGCGCTGGATCGAGATCCCCGACGAGGTGCGCGACGTCCTGCGGCTGTGGCGGCCCTCCCCGCTCTATCGCGCGCGGCGCCTGGAGAAGGCGCTCGGCACGCCGGCGCACATCTACTACAAGTACGAGGGCGTGAGCCCGGCCGGCAGCCACAAGCCCAACACCGCCATCGCGCAGGCGTACTACAACAAGAAGGAGAAGGTCACGCGGCTCAGCACCGAGACCGGCGCCGGACAGTGGGGCTCCGCGCTCGCGCTCGCCAGCCAGATGTTCGGCCTGCAGTGCAAGGTGTACATGGTCAAGGTCTCGTACCAGCAGAAGCCGTATCGCCGGATCATGATGGAGACGTGGGGCGCCCAGGTCGTGGCCAGCCCCAGCCCCGACACGCAGTCGGGCAAGAAGGTCCTCGAGCAGGATCCCAACTCCCCGGGCTCGCTCGGCATCGCCATCAGCGAGGCCGTCGAGGACGCCGCCACGCGCGACGACACGAAGTACTCGCTGGGCAGTGTGCTCAACCACGTGCTGATGCACCAGACGGTGATCGGGCTCGAGGCCAAGAAGCAGCTGGAAAAGGCGGACGACGCGGCCGACATCGTGATCGGCTGCGCGGGCGGCGGCTCCAACTTCGCCGGGCTCTCCTTCCCGTTCGCGGCCGACAAGCTCACCGGCAAGAACAAGAAGGTGCGCATCGTCGCCGTGGAGCCGGCCGCGTGCCCGAGCCTCACCAAGGGCCAGTACGTCTACGACTTCGGCGATACCGTCGGCCTCACACCCCTCGTCAAGATGCACACGCTCGGTCACACGTTCATCCCGGCCCCGCTGCACGCGGGCGGCCTGCGCTATCACGGCATGGCGCCGCTGGTGTGCAAGCTCTTCGACGAAGGGGTGATCGAGGCGCAGGCGGTGCCGCAGCTCGCCACGTTCGAGGCCGCGCTGCAGTTCGCCCGCTCCGAGGGCATCATCCCCGCCCCCGAGTCGGCCCACGCGATCCGCGTGGCCATCGACGAGGCGCAGCGGGCGAAGAAGGAAGGCAAGCGGAAGACGATCCTGTTCAATCTCTCCGGCCACGGCCATTTCGATCTCGGCGCCTACGAGGCATACGGGGCCGGCAAGCTGCAGGACTACGAGTACCCGGCGGCCAAGGTCGAGGAGGCGCTGCGCAACGTGCCGAAGATCTAGGAGGCGAGCGGCATGACGCTGTCACGTCGTCAGTTCTTGAAGGCGACTATTGGACCCGGCGCCGCGTGCGTCGGCGTGGGGTTCGCCGCGCCGCGGCCGGCCCACGCGCAGGCCGCCAAGGGCAAGGTGCGCCTGGCCTACCTGCAGCTCGGCTGGGCGGCCACCGAGATCATTCACAAGGAAGATCTGCTCGGCAAGCGCGGGTGGCAGCCCGAGTATTCGGTGGTGCCGGGCTCGCCCGTCCCGCTGCTGAACCAGCTCACCAGCAAGAACGTGGACGCCATCGACATGTCCTTCGCCCTCGCCGCCAAGGCCTTCGAGGACGGCGCGCCGCTCAAGGTGACGGGCGTGGCCACGGCAGTGCTGGGTGCGATCGTCGCGCGCACCGGCGCCGGGGTGAACAAGGTCGAAGACCTGAGGGGCAAGAAGGTTGCCGCGATCGTCGGCACCTCCACGTTCTTCGACATCCGCGCGCTGACGCTCAAGGCCTACAAGCTGGATTTGCAGAAGGACACGCAGCTCGTCACGGCGACGGCGCCGCCCGACATGGTGACGCTGCTGGGCAAGGGCGACGTGGACGCGATCATCGCCTGGCAGCCCATCACCGACCAGGTCGTGCTGCGGGGCCAGGGCGTCTATCTCGCCAAGCAGATCGACCTCTGGCGCAAGGCGACGGGACGGCCGAGCGGCTTCCCGGTGCACGTCTGCTACCTCGTGCACAACGAGTTCCTGGCGCGCAACGCGAGCATCGCGCGGGACCTCAACGACGCGCAGAAGGACGCCGTCGACATCTGGTACACGAAGCCGGAGCGCGCCATGGAGATCGTGGCGGAGGTCACCAAGCTACCACCGGACGTCATCAAGGTCGCCCACCGGGAGACCGTCAAGATGCTGTCCGGCCTGCCCGACGAGCAGGTGGAGACGCTCATCGCGCAGCTACAGATCAACAAGGAATACGGCTTCCTGAAGTCGGACGTCTGGGACAACCCCGACCGCATCCGCAAGGAATTCTTTCATAGGGCATAACCCTCGGAGGGGGGCTTTGCCCCCCTCCCGACAGTCGTCGCGCGCCTGACGGCGCGCTCCTCCTTGCCTCCCCCCAGAACAGGATTGCGCGGGCAAAGCCCGCGCTCGAAGCGATAATGCATCGCGATGCGACTCTGGCTCACACGGCTACATCTTCCGACGCTCTTCGTCGCGGCAATGATCGTCGCCGCGTGGTGGCTCCTGTCGCTCCGCTACGGCGCCTACGTGCTCCCCTCGCCCGTCGCGGTGGTATCGGGGCTGCGCGACATCGTGACGAGCGGCGAGATCTGGAAGCACACGGCGGCCTCGCTGGCGCGCATCGCCGTCGGCTTCGGCGGCGCCGTCGTGGTGGCGCTGCTGCTCGGCCTCGTCGCGTTCCTGTCGCGGCTGGCGCGCGGCGTGGTGCACGACGTGCTCGCGGTGCTGAACTCCACGTCGGTGTTCGTGTGGATCGTGATCTCGATCATCTGGTTCGGCTTGTCGAACTGGGCGCCCATCTTCACCACGTTCATGATCACGCTGCCGGTGGTCGCCTCCAACATCGTGGAGGGCGTGGCCAGCGTCGATCGGCGGCTGCTGGAGATGGGCGACGTCTACCACCTTTCCGGCCGCCGGAAGTTCACGGCGATCGTGGTGCCGTCCACGCTGCCCTACCTGGTGGCCGGCATGAAGGTGGGCTTCGGCCTGGCGCTGAAGGTCTCCGTCGTCGCCGAGATCTTCGGCGTCACCTCGGGGATCGGCTACGTCATGAACTACAGCCGCGAGATCCTGGCCACCCAGATGGTCTTCGTGTGGGCGCTGGTGATGATCGCCGTCATGACGGTCACCGACAAGCTCGTCTTCGACACGGTCTCGCGCCGCCTCACCCGGTGGCGCGCGTGAAGCTGGAAGTCGCTGCCGTGGGCAAGGACTACCTGATCCCCGTGATCGACTCGGTGTCGTTCGCGGCGGAGGCGGGCGACTTCGTCTGTCTGCTCGGCCCCAACGGCTGCGGCAAGACGACGCTGCTGCGGATCGTCGGGGGCATCGAGCCGGCCACGCGAGGCCGCGTCACGCTGGATGGCCACGCGGTGATCGCCGACCAGCGGCACGTGCGAAAGGTCGGCGTCGTCTTCCAGGAAGACCGGCTGCTGCCCTGGATGACTCTGCGCGACAACGTCGGCCTCGTCCTCACGCCGCTCGGTCTCGCCGCGGCCGAGCGCGCGGCGACGGCGGACCGCTATCTCAAGCTGGCCGGTCTCGGCGGCTTTGAGGACTACTACCCCGGCCGCGTCAGCGGCGGCATGCGCCAGCGCGCCGCCATCGCCCGCGCGCTGGCCATCGAGCCCGACCTGCTGCTGATGGACGAGCCCTTCGGCGCGCTCGACGCCCAGAACCGGCGCATCATGCAGACCGAGGTCCGGCGCATCTGGCGCCAGACGGGCCGCACGATCGTGTTCGTCACCCACTCGATCGAGGAGGCCGTGGCCATCGGCACCACGCTGGTGATGCTGTCGGCACGTCCCTCGCGCGTGCGCGAGCTCATCAAGAACGACGGGCACGTGGAGCGCGCGAAGCTGGTGGACGACCTCAACACGATGATCATGGAGGAGGTCGAGCGCCAGCAAGGCGCCGGGCCGGGCGCATGAGCGCGTATCACGTCCGCCGCGTGCGTCTCGCCGCCGCGTTCGTCCTGCTCACCTACGTCGTCCTCCACTTCCTGAACCACTCGCTCGGCCTGATCTCGCTCGGCGCGATGGAGACCGGGCGCTGGTGGTTCCTGGCGCTCTGGCGCAATTGGCCCGGCACCGTGGCGCTGTACGGCGCGATCATCGTGCACGGTGTGCTGGCGCTGTGGCTGCTCTACCAGCGCCGCTCGCTGCGGATGCCGGCGTGGGAGGCGCTGCAATACTCGCTGGGCCTGCTGATCCCGGCGCTGCTCGTCGTGCACGTCACCGGCACCCGGATCGCATGGTGGCTGGTGGACGCCGACGATCCCTACGCGCGCGTGGTGCTCGGCCTGTGGGTCACCGCGCCGCAGTTCGGCGCGCGGCAGGTCCTCGCCATCACCGTCGTCTGGGTGCACGCGTGCATCGGCGTTCACTACTGGCTGCGGTTTCGCGGCTGGTATCCGCGCGCGCGGCCGTGGCTCTTCACCGTCGCGCTGCTGCTGCCCGTGCTGGCGCTGCTGGGGTTCGTCAGCGCCGGGCGCGAGGTGGCCGCGCTCGCGCGCACGCCGGGCTGGGTGCCGTCGCTGCTGGCGCGCGCGAACGCGCCGGACCCGGCCGAGGCCGCGCGGCTGCTGGCCATCCGTCAGGGGTTCCTCAACACCTACCTGCTCGCGCTCGTCGTCGTGCTGCTCGCGCGCGGCGTGCGGCGGCTCCAGGAGCGGCGCCACTCGCTGCGCGTCGCCTACACGACGGGCCCGATCGTCACGGCGCCGGTCGGCTTCACGATCCTCGAGGCCAGCCGGTTGGGCCGCGTCCCGCACGCCTCGGTGTGCGGCGGCCGCGGCCGCTGCTCGACGTGCCGCGTGCGCGTGGTGCGCGGGCTGGACGCGCTGCCGCCGCCGAGCGAGGCGGAGCAGCGCGTGCTGGCGCGCGTGGGCGCCGCGCCCGACGTCCGGCTGGCGTGCCAGACACGACCCGCGCGCGACGTCACGGTCACGCCGCTGGTGCCGCCCTCGATCGATGCCGGCGGCGCGCTGGCGCCCGATGCACGCCAGGGCCGCGAGCGCGAGCTGGCCGTCCTGTTCGCGGACCTGCGCGGCTTCACGCGCATGGCCGAGCACAAGCTGCCCTACGACGTCGTCTTCGTCCTCAATCGCTACTTCGCCACGGTGGGGACGGCGATCACCGGGGCCGGCGGCGTGACCAACCAGTTCACCGGCGACGGCGTGATGGCCCTCTTCGGCATCGACGACGGCCCCGCGGTGGGCTCGCGCCAGGCGCTGGCCGCCGCGCAGGCGATGGTGGAAGGCATGACGCGGCTCAATGCCGAGCTGGCCGCCGAGCTGGCGGCGCCGCTCCGCATCGGCATCGGCATTCACGCCGGCCCCGGCGTGGTCGGCTGGATGGGCTGGGGCCAGAGCTTCTACCTCACCGCCGTGGGCGACACCGTGCACGTGGCCGCGCGGCTGGAGCAGGCGACGAAGGACTACCAGGCCGAGCTCGTCGTGTCCGAGGACGTGGCGGGCCGCGCCGGCGTCGATCTCTCGGCGTTCCCCGCCCACCAGCTGTCCGTGCGTAATCGCACGGAGCCGGTCGCCGTGCGTGTGGTCGCCCACGTGGCCGAGTTGCGGCCGATGCTACCATCCCGGCCATGAGTGACGAGTCCCGCGCCGAGCTCCTGCGTGCGCGCGAGCTGGCGCCGAAGATCGCCGCCGCCGCCGATCAGATCGAGCGCGAGCGCCGGCTGCCGGCGCCACTGGTCGAGATGCTGCACGAGGGCGGCTTCTTCCGCCTGCTGCTGCCGCGCACGCTCGGCGGCGCCGAGCTCGATCCCCCGACGTTCGTGCAGATCACCGAGACGCTCGCCGCCGCCGATGCCAGCACGGCGTGGGTCGTCTGCCAGACGACCGGCTGCTCGATGGTCTCCGCCTACCTCGCGCCGCACGTGGCGCGCGCGATCTTCGGCGACGGCGGTGTGCTGGCGTGGGGCCCGCCGAGCACCTCGCGCGCCGTGGCGGTGGACGGCGGCTACCGGTTGAGCGGCAGCTTCAACTTTGCCAGTGGGAGCCGCCACGCGACGTGGCTCGGCGGCCAGGCGCCGATCGTGGAGGCCGACGGCACGCCGCGACGAAGCCACGGTGTGGCCGAGCGCCGCACCCTGCTCTTCCCGGCGACGAACGCCAGGATCGACGACGTCTGGCACGTGATCGGGATGCGTGGCACCGGCAGCGACTCGTTCACCGTCGAGGATGTGTTCGTCCCCCACGAGCACAGCATCGCCCGCGACGACCCGGCCGAGCGCCGCGTCCAGGCGCCGCTGTACTGCTTCCCGCAGTCCAGCCTCTACGCCTCCGGGTTCGCCGGCGTGGCCATGGGCATCGCGCGCACGATGCTCGACGACTTCCTCGCCCTCGCCCGCGACAAGACGCCGCGCGGCTACAGCCGCACGCTGCGCGAGAGCGCGGTGACCCAGTCGCGCGTGGCGCAGGCCGAGGCCCGGCTCGGCTCCGCGCGCGTCTATCTGCTGTCCACGCTGGAGGAGGTCTGGAGGGCCGTCGGCCGCACCGGCACGCTGGGGCTGGACCAGCGCGTGCGCATCCGGCTGGCCGCCTCGCACGCGCTCGCGCAGTCGCGCGAGGTCGCCGACTTCGCATATCACGCGGCCGGCGCTACTGCGGTCTTCACCAGCCAGGCCTTCGAGCGCCGCTTCCGCGACATCCACACGATCGCCCAACAGCTCCAGGGCCGCGACGATCACTTCGAGAACGTGGGCAAGTTTCTCCTCGACCTGTCACCCGATACGACGTTCCTCTAGCCCATGGCGCCGATCCACATCCCCGCGGGCACCGGCCGTGCCGTGACGCTGCGGGCCGGGCAGACGCTGCGCATCGTCAACGTCGAGGGCGGGCAGGTCGCCGACTTCATCGCCTACAACGCGGCGGACATGAACGAGGCGCTCAGCACGATCCACACGCTGGTCTCGATCGGCCGGCTGTTCCCGACGACGGGTGATGCGCTACGCACGAACCGCCGCCGCAAGATGGTCGAGATCACCCGCGACGACACGGGCCGCCACGACATGCTCATCGCCGCCTGCGATCCGTGGCGCTACGAGTACGACTTCGGCGTGACGGGTCACCGGAGCTGCTCGGACAACTTCCTGGAGGCCCTGCGGGAGTGGCGCCTCGAGCGCCACCAGCTCCCGCACCCGATCAACTTCTTCCAGAACATGCGCTACCCCGACGGCCGCGTGGAGTTCGACCGCTCGCTGGCCAAGCCGGGTGACGCGGTCGAGCTCCGCGCGCTGATGGACCTCGTGGCCGCCGTCAGCGCGTGCCCGATGGACCTGAACCCGATCTCGAACTTCCGCACGCACGACCTCACCATCGAGGTCGTGTAGCCCCGCTCACCGCTCCTCGAACTGCTCCGCCAGCATCGCGAGCGCGACTCCGCCGAGCGACAGCCCGAGGTCGCGTAACGCGACGTCGTAGTAGCCGGGAATCAGGAGCAGGTTGACGATGATCGCCCACAGCCAGGCGGCCACGACGTATCCGCCGAACCGTGGTTTGACGGCGACGAGGATCGCCGCCACCATCTCGATCACGCCCACGACGAGCATGAAGGTGTGCGGGGCCACCGGTAGCAGCCGGCCGACCGACGGCGCCAGGTACTGGTCCCAGTTGACGAGCACGTGGAAGAACTTGTCGGCGCCCGCCAGAAACGGCAACGCGATGAAGCCGGCGTAAAGGATGAGGTAGGCACGGTAGGCTCGATTCCGCGCCCGCGCCGCCAGCCGCGGCTCGCCGGCCGGCGCTTCGATCAACGACTCGCGTCTCAGTGGTTCTGCCATGATGTGCTCCTACAGCGACTTCAGGAACTGGACGAGGTCCGCCTTCTCGCCATCGCTGAGCGAGAGCTTCAGCACGCGCGAGTAGTGGGCGACCACCTGGGTCAGGTCCTCGAAACGGCCGTCGTGGTAGAAGCCGCCCTTCTCGCGCACGAACAGGCCCTTCAGCGGTGTGGTCCGATAGAACTTCCGGTCGGGCGAGCGGCTCGCGTGAAAGTCGTCGATACCGATCTCCTCCGCCGTGTGCATCGGCCAGCCCGGCTCGGTGTAGAGGGGCGGCACGTGACAGGTGGCGCACTTGGCCTTGCCGTCGAACACGGTCTTGCCGCGCGCCGCCGCGGACGCATCGAAGGAGCTTGCCGGCGGCTCGGGCGCCGGGATCGAGAGCTGGTAGTAATGCAGGGCCGCCAGCTTCGACGTGATGAGGTCCGGCGTGTCGCGCTTGTTCCAGTCACCCGACTTCACGGCGAGCGGGAAGCGCTGCGGATCGTTCATGCGCGGATCGAAGAAGGTCCCCTTGCCGTGCATCTGCGTGTTGGCGACGTAGGCATTCCAGTGCGTGACCGAGCCCCAGCCTGCATACGTGTGCAGGTTCACCCCGGCCAGCCCGAACGCCGCCGGCATCACCGTCGTCGCCGGCTTGCCGTCGGGGCGGGTCGCCTTGCCGTCGTGGTTCAGCTCGGCGTCATAGCGTCCCGGGCCCCAGCTCGTGAGCACGCCGCGCACGGTGCCCTCGTCCACGCCGAGCAGGTCGGCAAACGGCTTCAGGGTCGGCGCCGCGGCGACGATCTTGCCGATGTCGAGGTCGCGGTTCGGCCAGCCGTCGAGCCGCCGGCCGATCCCCTTCATGAGCGAGTCGTCCACGGTCGAATGGCAGAGCGAGCACTGGATGCCGATCGACGTCATCTGCTTGGTGGACTTGTCGAAGAAACCGGTCACGCCGACGACGGCGTTCGCGCGCAGGAGCTCGAGCGTCGTCTCGACCTTGTCGAGGTCGACCGACCGGCCCTTGATGGCCTCCACGAGGATCTTCGGCAGGGCGCCGAGATCCACTTTCAGGCCGAGCTGGAGCGCCTGGCGCGCCGTCACGCCCGCGCCCACGCCACCGTGATTGCTGCCCGCGATGGCTTCGTGCAGGCGGAGCTTGCCGCCCCAGAAGTCCTCGCTGCCGAACGTGTCGTAGCGGAAGGTGTGCTTGCCCTCCTTGAGCATGTCCTTGGCGTTGGCCTCGATCCGATCCTCGAAGGACCGGCGGGGCGCCTGCTGCGCGAGGGCCGCGGGATTCGATTCCACGTCGCGGGGTAGCTTCGACGCACAGGCGTAGGCCAGGAGAAGGAGGACGAGAATCAGGGAGCCGGTCAACAATCGTGAAGGCCGTTGCATAGCCACCTCCGAGCGAAGAGACTCTGCCCCCTGGTGCCCGGAGCAAAGACGATGCCGGTGGCTAACCTTTAATTCCGAGGGGCGGGCTCAGGCGCCGAGGATCCGGTCCACCCGCCCGTATTCCCGGGCGGCCTCCATGAACCACCGCACGCAGTCCGGATTGGCGCGCGGCGGCAGCTCGCACGAGGTCGAGAGCACGAAGCGCGAGCGCTTGCCGACCGTGTCGATGCAGCGCTTCACCTCGGCCTCGATCTCCGCCTTGGTGGCGCGCTCGAAGATCGTCACGTCCACGTTGCCCACGCCCACCACGTTGCGGGCGTTGCCAAGGGTGACGAGCTTGTCGAGCTGATCGACCTTCAGCGTGGGGTCGGCCTGCTGGTCGAGATCGATCGTGATGGCCACGAAGCCGACGTCGACGAGGTCCTCGTGGATCTGGTGGGTGGTGCCGCAAATGTGGATGGTGGTGCCGACCTTCTTGGCCTTGAAGTAGTTCACCATGTCCTGGTGGTAGGGCTTGATGAACTCGCGGTAAGTGTCCGGCCCCACCAGGGAGCAGGACGCGGTGGGATCGGTGTAGCTCAGCCCGATCTTCGTCGCCAGCACGGCGTCACCGAAGCGCTTGGCGTACTCGGTCGAGAAGCGCATCAGCTCGTGGACGAACTCGGGATCGTCGATGGTGTCCAGACACATGAGCTCGGGGTTGCGCAGCAGCATGGCGATCGTCCACGGCCCCACCAGCACGGCGCCCAGCCCGCTCGGAAAGCGCGCGGCGGACAGCGCCTCGCACTGCTCGAGGAACGCCGGCAGCCGGCCGTCCTTGTGCGGGTCCGGCACCTCCAGCGTGGCCAGCAGCCCCTTGTCGTCCTGGAGCACGTGCCGGTCGATCGACGGCACGACGTAGTCCGAGTACTTCACGCGGCAGCCGAGCGCCTCCGCCTCCTTCGCGAGATCGTTGAAGGCGATCATGACGTCCGGCTGGTAGCGCTCGTAGTAGTTCAGCATCGCCTTCACGGCCTTCTTGGGATTCGTGCAGTACTCCTCGATCGACAGGCCGTCGAGGCAGCCGGCGAAGGAGCCGGCGATCGGGTAAGCGGGCACGCAGTCGGCGAACTTGCCCTTGTAGGCGGCGCTCACGCGGTCACGTCCGGTGACGTTCGGATCCATGTCATGCCCTCCCGGTCGGCCGTAAGGCGTCCAGCGTGAACTCGAGCTCCTCGTGGGTGAGCTGCGGGCGCAGCAGCAGCACCGGCATGACGGCGCCGGCGGCGTGCCAGCGGGCCAGCCGCGCGCGCGCCTGGGACGGCGTCCCGAAGACGATCAGCTCCTCCAGCAGTATGTCGGCGTCGGGCGGCACGGCGCCGGCGAACTTCGGCGCGTTGGCCGCCAGCACGGCCTCCACTTCCTTGCCGAAGCCCTGGCGGATCAGCGACTGCCGGTAGAGCGTCCCCATGCTCACCAGATAGAACGCCACGAACCACGCGGCGCCCTCGCGCGCCTTGGCGGCGTCGTCGGACACCACGGCCGGGATCGAGGGACAGGCCAGCGGCACCCGCTCGGGATGTCCGCCGCGCGCGGCCCCCTCGCGCAACACCTCGATGCCCTGCGCCAGGCACCGGCGCGGATAGATGAAGGGCACCCAGCCGTCGGCCAGCTCGCCGGTGAGCCGCACGGACTGCTCGCCGATGGCGGCCACGTAGATCGGAATCTCGGGCGGCGGCGGCACGTTGAGCTTGAGGGGCCGCGCGCCGGTCGCGACGGCCAGCGGGATGCGCTCGCCCCGCAGCAGCGCGCGCACCTGCTCGATCGTGCGCCGCAGGCGGCGCAGCGGCGCCTCGAACGTCACGTCGTGCAGCCCTTCCGCGAGCTGCGGCGTGCTGATGCCGAGCCCCAGCGTGAAGCGGCCGTTCGAGACGGACGCGAGCGTGGCGGCCGCCATGGCGATGGTCGCCGCGCTTCGGTTCCAGACGCCGAGGATGCCGGTACCGAGGCCGATGCGCTGTGTCTTCAGCGCGGCCTCGGCGAGGACGATGGTGGTGTCGTAGGCCCACGTCTCCGGCAGGTAGTAGCCGTCGTAGCCGAGGCGATCGGCGGCGACCGCCGTGGAGACGAGGACGTCACGGCGGTTCTCGAGCGGCATCAGCGAGACGGCGACGCGAGCCTGGCCCACGGCGACGCTCATTCTACCCCGCCTCGCGCAGCCGCGGGTCCTGTGCTACCTGTTCTGCGTGCGTCTCGGCCGCCGCGCGCTGCTGACCTGCGCCGTCGCCGTCGTCGTCGGCCTGCCGGCGCCGGGGCAGGCGCAGGTGTTCCTCGCCTCCCGGCCGCATCCGGCGTTCTCGATCGGGCCGCTGTTCGTCGTCGCCAACGTGCGACCGGATCTCGCCGCCGTGACGGTGACGCTCTCCTGGAGTCTCACGGCGACGCCCGGGCCGCGCGGGGCCGACCTCGAGCCGCAGGACTTGTATCTTCTGTGGCCGGGCGAGGTCACCGAGGCCACAGCGCCCGGGCCCGCCGATCCCACGCTCGTCTCCGAGCTCGAACAGGGCGGTTTCGCCGTGATGGGCAACGGCCGGCTCGTCCTCGGCAGCCGCGATCGCATGCAGATGGGCACCGGCACGCCGGCGGTGGTGTTGCCGCAGACGGCCTCGTTCGCCACGTTCGTGCGGCGCGGTGGGCCTGCCCAGGTGGGACCGGCCACCTACGTGAAGATCCCGTGGACGCCGAAGCTCGCCGATCCACACGCCGTCACCGTGCTCACGATGTCCGCGCGCGGGCTCATCACACCCAAGCCGGCCACGTGGTTCGAGGAGGCGTTCTGGGGACGGCGCTGGGTGCTGGCCGCCGGCTTCGGCGACATCGGCTCGCCGGTGAACCCGCTCTTCCCGCTCTACTTCGAGCACCGCGAGCGCGTCGTGCGCCTCGGCCGCGACTTCGCCATCGCCGTCGCGAACTTTTCCGACGCCGGTCACCTGCGCATCGAGGAGATCGGCCCGGCCAGCGCCACGCGTCGTCCCAGCCGGCTGCGCGCCGATTCGGAGGTCGTGACCATGCCGCTGGCGCCCAGCGAGGGCCTGACGCCGCAGCTCCTCAAGGTGCAGTTCAGCTATTTCTCGGGGGCGATCGCGTGGCGTCCGATCCTCGTCTCGCTCGTGCTGCTGGCCCTCGGCAACCTGGCGGGCTTCATCCTGCTCTCGCGCGACGTGAGCGCGTTCTTGCGCGCGCGCCTGCACGTGCGCCGCCGCGACGAGCCAGAATTTTCCCGTACCGTGGGCGGCGCGCTGCCGCCCACGCTGGCCGAGCGCATCGTGCCCGGCTCCACGACGGAAGCCGAGGTCCGCGCGCTCTGCGGCCGCCCCGACGAGGAGGGCCACCGCCGCGGCCCCGGCCTGCGGCGCACGCTGATCTACCGCGGTGCCCGCCGGCTGCCGCGGCCGCGCCTGGCGCTGGGCCGCCTCACCACGGTCTCCTCGTGGGAAGAGGAGCAGCACGAGCTCGAGATCGAGCTCGACGGCGACCGCGTCAGCGCCGTGCAGTCGCGCGTGCGCAGATCCAATGTGTAGGGGGCCCCGAGATGGCCCCCTAGACCCCCCAACGCTCGGAGCGCCCCGGCTGAGCCGTGGCGCTCCTCGATCACGCGCGCGACTGGGCCAGGCGGGCGCGCGTGCGCTCGCGCAGGGCGGCCACGATGTGGGGCGGCGCCGTCTCCGGCGAGCCGGCGCGGAACGGCGGCTGCGGGTCGTACTCGATGCCGAGCTGGATCGTCTGCGCGTACTCGTCGCCCGCAATGCGCGCGGCCAGCACGAGGCCCATGTCGATCCCCGACGACACGCCGGCCGCCGTGATGATCTTGCCCTGCTCCACGACGCGCTTGAGCGTCGGCTTGGCGCCCAGCTCGGCCAGCGTGTCGAGGGCCGCCCAGTGCGTGGTCGCCTCCAGCCCTTTCAAGATCCCGGCGGCGCCGAGCAGCAGCGACCCGGTGCACACCGACGTCGTCCACTCGCTCGTCTCGTGCGCCGCCCGCAGCCAGTCGAGCAGCGGGTTGGGCGTCATGAGCGCGCGCGTGCCGAAGCCGCCGGGCACCATGATGATCTCGGGGTGCGGCACCGCCGACAGCGGCTCGTCGGCCACGAGCGTGAGCTGGCGGTTGTCGGTGCGATAGGGGCCGGGCGTGATCGCGACCCAGCGGATGCGCGCGCCGGGCAGGCGCGAGAGCACCTCGTAGGGGCCGATCGCGTCCAGCGCGGTGATGCGGTCGAAGATCGGAATGGCGATGTCCATGGTTTTCTCCTTCAAGAAGCTCGAAAGTGGCGGCGATATTGCGCCGGTGGTACACGCAGCATGCGGCGAAATGCGCGGTGCATGGTCTCTACGCGGCCGAAGCCGCAGGCTTCGGCGACCTCGGCCACGCTGCGGGTGGTGGTCTCCAGCAGGCGGCGCGCCGCCTCCACGCGCTGCGCCTCGACGTAGGCGGCGGGCGTCACGCCGATCTCGCGGCGGAACGCGCGCGCGAAGTTGCGCGGGCTCATGTGGGCCCGGCGCGCCAGCGCCGGCACGGTGAGCTCGCCGTCGGGGTGATCGGCGATCCAGCCCTGCACGTCGCGCAGGCCGTCGCGCTCGGCGAGCTGGGCCGAGAGCTGCGCGCTGAACTGCGACTGGCCGCCCGGCCGGCGCAGGAACATCACGAGCCAGCGCGCCACGGTCAGCGCCACGTCGCGGCCGCAATCCTCCTCGACCAGCTCCAGCGCCAGATCCATGCCGGCCGTGATGCCGGCCGAGGTGAACACGGAGCCGTCGCGAACGAAGATCGGATCGCGCTCGACGCGCACGGCGGGGAAACGGCGCTCGAGCGCGTCGCACATCGCCCAGTGCGTCGTCGCGCGCCGGCCGTCGAGCAGTCCCGCCTCCGCCAGGAGGAAGGCGCCCGTGCACACCGAGGCCACGCGGCGCGCGCGCCGCGCGGTGCGCCGGATCCACGGCACCAGGCGCGGGTCGCGGGCGCGCGGCCGGGTGCCGTCGCCGCCGGCGACGATGAGCGTGTCGACGGGGCCCGTCGCGCGGGCCAGGGTGCGATGCGGCATCAGCGCGAGGCCGCCGGACGTCGCGATGGAGCCCGCCGCCGGCGCCACCACGGAAACCTCGTAGCGTGGCGTCCGCGCGTCGCCGAGACGGTTGGCGATGGCGAAGACCTCGTGGGGGCCCGTCACGTCGAGCACCTGCGCACCCGGGAACGCCAGGATCCACACGCGTCGCATGGCGGGAGGATGCCCGATGCGCCGGCTGGCCGCAATGTCAGTGTTGTGACGAATCCTGCCAACCGCCGCCGGCTGTACGGGCCCCGGCGTCTGTGCTAACTCTGCAGCGGCCGGACACCTCTTTCGCAGGAGCGATCGCATGATCAAGCCCTATACCGCCGTCGGTCTCATCCCCACCGTGCGCGGCATCCGCAAGCGCAAGGACATCAGGATCAACCTCGAGCACCTGAGCCACCTGGTGAAGGCGGCCTCGTGGCTGTCCGCGCTGAGCATCCCGGTGCGCTTGATCGCCTTCCCGGAAGGCGCCCTGCAGGCGTTCAACGACGAGGTGCTCGACCTCGATCACGCGACGTTCGCCCGCGAGTGCGCGATCGACATCCCGGGCGAGGAGACGGAAGCGCTCGGCAAGATCGCCAAGGAGTACGACGCCTTCGTGATGGCCCAGGCCAAGGCCAAGCATCCCGACCTCAAGGACCGCTTCTTCAACGTGGGCTTCATCATCAACCCGCGCGGCAAGGTGATCCTGCAGCACTACAAGGTCTCGCCGCTGTTCCCCGTCGAGCACTCGGTGTGCCCGCACGACGTCTACGACTGGTGGGTCGAGAAGTACGGCCGCACGCTGGACGCCTTCTGGCCCGTCGCCGACACCGAGATCGGCCGCCTCGGCATCATGATGGCCAACGAGGGCTCGTATCCCGAGAACGCGCGGGCGCTGGCCCTCAACGGCGCCGAGGTCGTGTATCGCGCGTCCTATCCGCACCCCGCCACCGGCAACGAGATCTTCGAGATCCAGAGCCGCGCCCGCGCGCTCGACAACAACATGTATCTCGTCGCCCCCAACATGGGGACGTACTACCTCTTCCCCGAGGAGACGACGCCGATCGACACCTTCGGCGGGCGCTCGTTCATCATCGACTACAAGGGCCGCATCGTGGGCCGCCAGGACTACGGCGCCGGCTCGACGTACGTCGGCGGCGTCATCGACATCGAGGCCCTGCGCGACCACCGGGCGCGCGCCCAGTGGGACAACTGGATGAAGGACTTGCGCACCGAGCTCTACCAGATGCTCTACGAGAAGCCCATCTATCCCAAGAACCTCTACCTCAAGCGCGCGCCCATGAAGCATGCCGAGTACCGCGAGAAGGTCATCAAGCGCCAGATCAAG
>QHRW01000162.1 GCA_003220265.1 Candidatus Rokuibacteriota bacterium
GGCGGGACTCCGGCGAGAGCGACGGCGCGCGCAGGTCGAGGCGCGGGGCCGGCGGCCGCGCGCGCCAGAGCGCACGCCAGGCACGCACCGCGCGTTCGGGACTCGGCAGCACCGGCACGCCGCCGGCGCGGAAGCGCGCCGTGATCTGCGGCGCGTCGGCCGTGAACGCCACGGCCGGCTTGCCGGTGTCGCGCGCGGCCGCCACGACGCCATCGGCGAACTCCGGGATGTCGAGGCCGACGTTGACGGCCACCACGCCGCCGATCGTGGCTTCGTCGAGCACGCGCCGCACTGCCTTCGCGATCTGCGCGGGCTCGACCTGGGGCGTGAGATCCACCGGATTGCCGACGGCCGCGAACGGCGGCAGCACGGCGCGCAGGGCCTCCCGCGTGGCGTTGCTCAGCGCCGGCACGTGCAACCCTTCGCGCTCGGCCGTGTCGGCGGCGATGACCGACGGGCCGCCCGACACGGTGACGACGGCCACGGCGGGCGCGGCCGGCCGGCGCGTGGGAACCGTCACCAGCGTCTCGATGGCGTCGAAGAACTCCTCTGTCTCCTCGGCCAGCACCACGCGCGCGCTCGCGCAGGCCGCGCAGTAGACCTCCCAGGCGCCGGCCAGCGAGCCGGTGTGCGAGCCGGCGGCGCGGCGGCCGGCGTCCGAGCGTCCGCCCTTGAGCATCACGATCGGCTTGCGCCCCGTTGCGCGACCGGCGGCCTCCAGGAACCGCGCGCCGTCGCGCAGCGCCTCCACGAAGCAGGCGATCAGCGTCGTGGCGGGATCGTCCACCAGCCACTCGAGCACCTCGGCGATCTCGACGTCCACCTGGTTGCCGATCGACACGAAGCGCGCCACCCCGAGGCCGCGCCCGCCGAGATGCCGGAAGATGAGGCCGCCGTACGCGCCGCTCTGCGACACGATCGAGATGCCGCCCGCCGCCCGCGGCAGGTCCCAGAAGTATGTGCCGTTCAGGCTGACCGGGGCCGAGTACACACCCATGCAGTTGGGCCCGACCAGGCGCAGACCGGCGGCGCGCGCCGTGGCCAGCAGGTCGCGCTGCGTCGCGCGCCCGTCGTCGTCCACCTCGCCGAAGCCGGAGGACAGGATCACGGCGGCGCGCACGCGCCGCGCGGCGAGCGCCTTGATGGCGTCGGGCACCGCCGGCGCCGGCAGGCTGACGAGCGCGAGATCGACCGCGTCCGGCAGCGCATCGATGCTGGGGACGGTCGGCAGGCCCAGGATCGACTCGCCGGAAGGATTCACGGGATGGATGGCGCCGCCAAAGCCGCCTTCCTTGACGTTCTGCAACAACCGATAGCCGAGCTTGGCGGGATTGCGAGACACGCCAAGCACGGCGATGCTCGCCGGAACGAACAGCGCGGTCAGTCCGCTCATCGCGGGTCATGGTACGACGCCACGCGATGCACAGTCACTGGACAGGTGTGGCCCGTTACTGTCTATTCCTTGGGGGCGCTGCGTCATGAGCGTTCGCGCATCCTCGCGATAACGCGGCGATCGCCTTCGGCATCGATCTGGACTGCTTTTTGCGTCCCGCGGCGCCACCCGAGGGGGCTTCTACCGTGAGACGACGAACCTGGCTGGGTGGTCTCGCCGTGGTGAGCATGCTCCTGGCCGTGCCTTCCGCGTCCCGATCTCAGGGACGGGTCCTCTATGTGAACGCGGCGGACTCGACGTGTCAGGGCCAGTCGCCCTGCTATCCGACGATCCAGGCCGCGGTGACGGCGGCGCAATCGGGTGATCGGGTCGTCATCCAGGCCGGAAGCTACGTCGAGCAGGTCGCGATCACCGGCAAGAACAACAGCATCGGTGCGGTCGAGGCCGATCGCATCGTTATCGAGGCAGATCCGGCGGCCGCGCTCGGCAGCGTCGTCCTGCACGGATCGATGACCCAGTGCACCAACAGCTTCGCCGTCCGGTTCCAGCAGTCGAAATTCGTCACCCTGCGCGGCCTGACCATCACCGGCGCCGGCGGGCAAGCCATCGCCCTCATGGGCGGCAACAACGCGAACCAAGCGATTCATCTCGAGCGCCTGCGCCTCGTCGGCAACGGCTCGGGATCGTGCGACGGCGGTATCACTGTCAACCGCGGCAATCCGGGCACCGTCATCGCCAACAGCCTGATCTATGGCAATGGACGCAACGGCCTCGACTTCCTCGACGCCGACGGGGGGCCGCACTACGTCATCGGCAACACGATCCACGCCAACGCCTGGAGTGGCGTGAGCGTGGCCCGCGGCCACGTCATCTATCTGGTCAACAACGCCATCACCAGCAACGGCACGGCCACCGGCTCGACCGGCGGGCGCTTCGGCGTCAGCCGTGAATCATCCGCCAGTCCTCAGCCGGCCGGCATCCATCTTCTGAACAACCTCGTGTGTGGCAATCGCCTGGGTGAGATCAACGGGCCCGCCCTCGATGGGACAGATGCCGGCAACCTCACGCCGACCGGTGGCGAGGGACCGGGCGTGAGCGCCAGCCCCGGGTGCCAGGCGACCGCCACCGTGTACACAAACGTCGCGGGGGCCGACGGCCTGCCGAACACGGCCGACGACAACTTCACGCCCGCCGCCGGCTCGCCGCTCGTGGATCGGGGCATCGACCCGCGGACGCTGGGGCTGGGCCTCGATAGCATCCTCGAAGCCGACTTCACCGTCGATGGCGCTCGCCCACGGAACGCCACCGGCGCCGCCACACCGCAGTTCGACATCGGCGCCATCGAGGTACGCCCGCCGAACCATCCACCGGTCGCCAACGCCGGCGCCGACCGCACGGTGGTCGAGCGCACGACCGTGACGCTGGACGGCACGGGCAGCTCGGACGCCGACGGCGACACGCTGACGTTCGCGTGGTCGCAAACGGGCGGGCCCAACGTCACTCTCGGCGGCGCCACGACCGCGTCAGCGACCTTCACGGCCCCGTCGGTGGTCACGGCGACACCGCTCACGTTCGAGCTCACCGTGAGCGACGGCCACGCCAGCGCGAGCGACAGTGTGACGATCGTCGTGATCCCGGCCAACCGCCCGCCAGTCCTCGATCCGATCGGCAACAAGACCGTCCAGATCGGCACCACGCTGACGTTCACGGTGAGCGGCAGCGACCCCGACGGCGATACGTTGACGTTCAGCGCAGCCCCGCTGCCGCCCAACGCGTCGTTCGATCCCGGCACGCGCACGTTCGCGTTCACGCCCGATGCCATCCAGGTCGGCTCGGTGGACGTGACATTCACGGCGAGTGACGGCCGGGGTGGGACGGCGTCGGAGACGATCACGATCGCCGTGACGGCCGCGCTGCAGATCCGGATCACGCAACCGGTCGCGGGCGAACCCGTGCCAGCGGGGCCGGTCGTCGTGCGAGGCACGATCGACAGCGGCGGCGGCGCCGTCGGCATTGCTGTCAATGGGGTGCTGGCGGCCCGCCAGGACAACGAGTTCGCCGCACTCGTCGTCGTGACGACCACGACCACGGAGCTGGTGGCGATCGCGACAACCGACGCCGGCACGACAGCCGAGCATCGCGTCCCGATCACGATCTCGGGCACTGTCGACCACCGGCTCGTCGCGATGCCGGGCACTGGCCTGGCGCCGCTGACCGTACGGTTTTCGCTCACGGGAGGCGCCACGAGCGTCGTTGCCGACTTCGACGGCGATGGAATCATCGATTTCACGGGCGCTGCGCTCAGTGACGTCATGTTCACCTATCCCACCCCCGGCGTGTACTTTCCAACGGTGACCATCACGGGATCGGCCGGCGGCGCACTCGTCCTGCGCAGCGTCATTCAGGTCTACGACCGCACCGCGATCGAGGCGCTCCTCAAATCGCGCTGGAACGGCATGAAGGCGACACTGATCAGCGGTGACATCGAAGCCGCCGTGGCATTCTTCACGGCGCTCCGACAGGACCGCTACCGAACGGTCTTCAATATGCTCGCGCCGCAGATCGCACAGATCGCCCGGGACATGGAAGATATCGAACTGATCTATGTCTTCGATGGCATCGCGAAGTTCCGGATTCGCCGGACACAGTCGTACGGCGGCCAGCTGCTCAGGCTCACCTACTACATCCAGTTCATCCAGGACGGTTCCGGCCGCTGGAGCATCGACACGTTCTGATCCGCATCCGAGGACGTACTGCGAGGAGACAGATGACGAGTCTGCGACGCCATCTCGGGATCGTTGGGACCATGCTCATCGTTCTGGTCATTCCGATCGTATCGAGCGCCTACGACGATCAGGACACGCATCCGCGGTTGACGAGACTCGCGTTTCGCAACTCGTCGATCGATGCCGTGCTGAAGATCGAACTTGGACTGCCAGACGGCGCGGCCACGGCGCTGGAGGAGTTTCCGCCGGTGTTCTGGGCAGAGCTCGGCGCCACGCACGAGGATTCCATATCCTTCTGTAATGCCAGCAATCACTTTCACAATGCGCTCAAGCCATTCCCGGCCGCCGCCGTCAGCGATGTGGCGGGCGTGTCACGGATCTGCTCGCGGCCGCCGCAATCCAGTGTTGTCTGGGGTACCCGCTTCAGGTCCCCAACAGACAAAGGTCCCGCGGTCGGCAACGTGTACGATTGGGACAGCACGCGATTCTCCTACCTGAAAGCGCTGACCCTCGAAAGCACCGACGAGCGCCAGGAAGCCCTCGCCGACACGTTCTTCTCCCTCGGCCACGTCATGCACCTCATCCAGGATCTTGCCCAGCCAGCGCATGTTCGCAATGACCTCGCGTCGCATTTCCGGCCCTTCCCGGAATTTCCGGTGACGTCGACGGCTGACCTGCTGCGCTGGGCGGCCAGCCCATTCGAGAAATTCGTGAGTCGGACACCACAGCTCGTGGACAATGCCGGCAGCATTCGGCCGAGCATGCTTGGGCGCTCGCTGCCCGGTTTCTGGGATATCGATTTCTATGACGGGACGAACCCCAGCGATGATCCAGGCGCCGCGCTGGGGCTGGCGGAGTGGGTCAACGCGAATTTCGCCAGCGACTTCACGATCCTCACCGAAACGCTGAACCCCGCGGATCGCCACTACTTTCCCTACCCTCGCCGATCGAGCACGAACCTCAACGACCTGTTCAGCGAAAACATGGCGATCGTGCACGACGTGACGGCGCCGGACACGAAGACGGACACAACGATCCACATCAGCAAGACCGACGATGGCGAGATCATTCAGAACTTCGCCCACGTCAGCTATTTCTGGCGCGACGTCAACCTCGTCGCTCCGGGTACCTGGCCCGGCCTGTTCCTGCAGCTCGACGACGTGGCGCACGCCGACCACGCTCGCCATCTGCTCCCCCGCGCAATCGGCTATTCCGCGGCGGTCGTCGACTATTTCTTCCGGGGCCGCCTCGACGTCGATCTCGCGGACGGCGATGGGGGGCTGGTGCTGGTCGGCAGAAATGCCGCGGACGACGCGCTCGGCGCCGGCACCTTGCGGCTGTACGCCGACGGTGTTGGCTCCCGGGAAGGGATGCGCTTCCCGGCCAGCGCCGAGACCGCAGTCGATGGGGTGGCGACCGGCGATCCCCTGCCGGTGGTACCGGTTACGCTGCCGCCCGAGGCGGCCGGGGCGGAACGCTTCGTCGCCGTCTACACGGGAGCGCTGGGCGCCGAGCGGCCGGAGGGCGGCACCATCGGCGCGGTCATCGGCAAGGTGCTGGGCGGTGTGCGCGTCGAAGAGATCTTCGCCAACAGCAGCGCATGGATGGTCCGGACGCCGCGCGGCGTCTTCGCGCTGACCAAGGACGGATTGCCGCTGACGACCGCGCAATACCCGGTCGTGAAGTGGGGCGACGACGAGAGCCAGCTGATCGCGCGAAGCCCGCTGACGAGCGCCGGCGCCACCATCACCGTCTTCAGGGTCCCGCGCAAGTCGTCGTCGGATTTCGATACGCCGCTGGACTCCACGACAATTGCGCTGTCGACGGTCAAGACGGTGCCGTTTCCGTCCGGCCCGGTGGCCAGTGCCGTCGTCACCAGCGTGAATTACCGGCAAAGCGTGACCTACCGAGAACACTTCGCCCGGTCAACCCGGACGACGACGTTTCGCTGGGTCCCGGACCCTCCCCCGAATACCGACCCGTCCCAGGGGACATACGTATTCGCAGGGTCAGACTTCGGCCCGTTCGCGTTCGCGCTCGAATACGAGCAGACCATCCCCTTCGCCCAGAACTTCGCGGTCAGGCTCGATCTCGCTCACAACGCCGATGTGACCCGCTTCCCACCGCCGTACGCCTGGCGGCTGAAGGACATGTACGTGAGCGCGACCGGCCGCGTTCTCGGCCTCGCCGTCGTCTTCCTGACGATTCCGGAGATTGCGTTCGCCACGGTGCCGGTCCATCGGTTGAATCAATCGGGTGCCCTCGAACAATCGCGGACGCAAACCATCGGTCCGTATTTTCCGGAAGCGACCTCTCCGTTGCTGTGGGCCCTGTTCGATCTCGAGACCGGTGCCGTCGTCGCCTCCACCGCCGGCCCGGTCATCACGCACGTGTCCGAGGATGCGATCGACGATCTGCCCCAGGGCCAGGTGAACAGCGCGTTCTGGGCGGAATCGGTCGCGGTGTACACCGGCGGCCGCGACGATCGCACCGAGCACCAAGGCTGGGTGGGCGTCGCGAGCACCAATCCAACTCCGTTCGGCGGCACGATTGGACAGACGACGGGGTCCTTCGCCCTGCCCTCGGCGGGAGCGCAGAGCCGATCGTTCACCGGGTGGCTGAGAGCGGATCTCGGGGAGGCCATGACCGCGCGCGGCCTGACCGACGTATCGCCGGACATGCGGCCCGGACCATGCCGGACAGCCCGTGTGCAAGGCGATCGAGATCAGCCGCACGGTCGGCTTCGAACGTGATCCGGGGCAGCTCGTCGAGGCGCGCCGGACGCGGCCAGGCAGTGGTGGGGAACGACTCGTGTTCCGCAGCGAGCGTTTCATTCGCGACCCGCTGATCGGCAACGGCTCAGTCGGGGACCTGCTTTTCTGGGATCCCGCGCTTTCTAGCGCGAGCTTCGTGGGTCAGTTCCCCCTGGGGTTCCAGGAACTGATCGCCGCCAGCAGTGGCTCGGCGCTGGTGTGGGCATTCCGGGACGACACCGGCGAGGAGCAAACGACGCTGCTGCAATGGGAGCCGGTGGTCCGCACCGTCGTATTCGACGACGAAGGGCTTTTCGACTTCACCCTGCTCGAGCCCAGCTACTTCTTCGACACGCAGGCGGCAAAGGCGTATCGGTTCGCGTCGCCACTCCAGGCGCTATTCCTCCCGGGTCCGCCCGTGGACGTGCTTGGCCATCAACCGGGCGACTATCACGTGATCAAGGTGCGTTGACGCCGCGCTCAGCGCGGGCGACGGTCGACGACGCGGATGGCCTTGCCCGGCGGGCGTTCGATGGTCCCCGCCGGGCAGAGACGGATCTCCGGGCTCAGGCTCAGCAGGTCGTGCAGCTCGCGCTTGATGCGCTGCGCGACTGACGCATCGCAGCCCGGCTCGGTCTCGGCCACGATCGTCATCCGCTCGCCGCCGCTGTCGGCCTCCAGCACGATCTGGTACTCGTGGGCGAGCCCGGGCTGGCGCAGCAGCAGCGTCTCGACCTGGCGCGGATAGAAGTTCACGCCCTTGTAGATGACCATGTCATCCGTGCGTCCGCGCAGGCGGTCGAGCCGCAGCATCGTGCGGCCGCAGTCGCAGCGCGCGCGCGTCACGACGCGCGTGAGGTCGTGCGTGCGATAGCGCACCAGCGGCAAGCCCTCGCGCGTGAGCGTGGAGACCACCAGCTCGCCCTCCACGCCGTCGGCCACCGGCGCGCCGGTGCCCGGCTCGACGATCTCCGGGAAATAGTGATCCTCCCAGAGGTGGATGCCGGCGCGGGCGGCGCAGTCGATGCCGAGGCCGGGACCGCCCGTCTCCGTCATGCCGATGATGTCGTACGAGGTCAAATTCAGCTCGCGATCGATGCGCGCGCGCAGCTCGTCCGACCACATCTCGGAGCCGAAGATGCCGACGCGCAGCCGCAGCGACGTGAGGTCGAACCGCTCCTCGCGCGCGACCTCGATGAGGCGCAGCGGATAGGTGGCGATGGCCGGCAGCACGGTGACGCCGAGGTCGCGCATGAGCCGGAGCTGGAGCAGCGTGCGCCCGGCGCCGACGGGGACGATCATCGCGCCCAGCCGCTCGGCGCCGTAGTGGAAGCCGAAGCCGCCCGTGAAGAGCCCGAACGAGGGCGTGATCTGGACGACGTCGTCGCGCGTGACGCCGGCCGCCGCGTAGCAGCGCGCCATCACCTCGCCCCACTGCGCGACGTCGTGCGCGGTGTACGGGTTGAGGATCGGGTTGCCGGTGGTGCCGCTCGACATGTGCACCCGCCGGTAGCCCTCGGCCGCCCCGCAGGCCAGCCGCAACGGATAGGCGTCGCGCAGGTCCGCCTTCGTCAGGAAAGGCAGGCGCCGCCAGTCGCCGAGTGACTTCAGGTCGCCGGGCTGCGCGTGGCCCAGGCGTTGCGCCCACGCCGCGTTGGTCCGCACGCGGGCGAGCGTGCTGCGCATGCGCTCGAGCTGCAGGCGGGCGAGCGCCTCGCGGTCGAGCGTCTCCTGCTCGGGCTGGAACATTTCGCGCGCTTCGCCTCGCCTTCGGCTGCGGATCACACGGCAACGAGGCGATTGTATATGCGGCAAGGAGCGTCGTGCTGATCGCCGGCGCCGACACGAGCGCCGGTGACGGGCGGCCGGCGAAGCGTCAGGGCCGAGGAAGCAACGCGGTCGAGAGGCGGGTGAGGGCGCGGACCAGCTCGGCATCGGTCGCCACGTCGTGCATGGCCCGCGCGAGCGCGGCGTCCATCACTTCGCGCGCCACGCCCTCGGCGTCGGGATCGGCCAGCCGCCGCTTGATGCCGACGTAGCGCCGGGCGAACAGCCGATGGCTGCCGCGGCCGTCGGTCATCACCAGCGCGATCGCGACCTTGCCGACGTAGTGCACGTTCGAGTAACCCGAGACGGCGTCGAGCCGGAATTCCTCGACGTCCGCGCTGAGGACGGCGTCCGTCGCGCCGGACGTCACCACGTGGCCGTTCTTGCCGAGCTCGAGCGCGAGCGCCTCGCGCACGATCTCCGTGACCGGGCGGCGCGTCACCACGTCCTTCTTGCTCTCCAGCTCGACCCCGATGCGCGCCTCCGTCCGGCGGTCGGTGACGGGCCCGATGGCGACGCGCCGGGCGGGCGCCGAGGCGAGCAGGCT
The DNA here is from genome assembly GCA_003220265.1 of Candidatus Rokuibacteriota bacterium. Classification (GTDB taxonomy): domain Bacteria; phylum Methylomirabilota; class Methylomirabilia; order Rokubacteriales; family CSP1-6; genus AR5. The sequence continues at coordinate 9,247 of QHRW01000162.1, forward strand.
CCGGTTGACGCCGGCCTCGGGATAACCGACGTCCAGCCCGGCCGTGCTGGCGCAGCCCGCGGCGGCCAGCAGCACGACGAGCCACAGCGACCGCCACGCGCTCACCGGCCGGCGCCCCGCGCGTACAGCAGCTCGCTGGCAAGCCTCTGGCCGGCCCGCTGCAGCACGTCGATCAGCTGCTGGCGCGTGAAGTCGCGGTCGCCGGTGAAGGACTTCATCGGCAGCCGCTCGGGATCGGTCACGTCCTCGGTCGCCTCCCAGATGACGACGCCGATCGCCGGCGCCACCATCTCGGCCCGCGCGTCGGCGAAGGCCGACACCAGATCCGGCTCGCCCTCGCGGATGCGGACCAGACCCCACGCCGGCACGCTGATCCGCACGATGGCCTCGGCGCGCCGGCGATCCTCGCCGAGCGGCTCGCGCGCGTAGATCTGGATCTCGTCGAAGCGCGCGCTGGCCTCGAGCGCCTGCACGAACGCCGCGCTGACCACCGAGCGGGGCGCGATCCCGCCGAGATCGACGGCGGCGTCGGTCTTGCGGTCGGCGTCGAGCAGCCAGTTGACGCCCTTGTGGACCAGCTCGGCGACCGGTCGCAGCAGCGCCTGGTACGGGCTGAGCACCCCCCACTTCAGGACTTCGTCGAACGTCCGGCCGGGCTCGGCGCGGTGCTCGAGGACGCTGAAGCGGCTCTCGCCGGAAACGACGATCGCGAGCTGGCGAACATGATCGAACGGACGGGCGGCTGGACGCGGAGGCGCCGACGAGGCACATCCCGGGAGCGCCACCGCGAGGACCAAGAGGACGGCAACGGCACGCATCGACAACCTGCCGCCCTGATATAGCGCCAGGGCGGGGGTCGAGTCAAGTCACCCCGGCCCGCCGGCCCTCAGAAGCGGAGCGCGAGGCCCGCCGACACCGCCCAGTCCGGGGCGCCGTCGGTCAAGCCGCGCGTGACGGCCCCGGTGAGCGTCAGCGCCTTGGTGAGCCGGTATCCCGCACCGACGCGCAGCTCGACCGGGTCGTCCTCGCCCGACGTCACCGCCGTCGAGCCCTCCAGGAAGGCGAACACGGAGAACGGCGGTGTCACCGTGTAGCTGACGCCGAGGCTCCAGCCGAACGAGTCGTGGAAGTCCGTCCCCGGGGGATCCCCGATGAACGTGTACGCGAGCGTGAGATAGCCGACCAGGTCTCCGACCAGGCGCTTGCTGAGATCGACGCCGAGCGTCTCGTCGAACTCACCCGTGCCGAGGCCGCGATCCTCGTCCGCGGTCGGCACCTTGATCTTGAAGTACGGCGCGATCTCGGGAACGAACTCGCCTTCCTTGACGGCGATGACCGCGGCCTTCAGCAGCACGTCGCCGATGCCGTCCTCGGTGGTCGAGTCCGCGGGCCGGGCCAGCTTGCCGTTGTCCTTTTTCCGCACGGCGACGCCGCCGCCGGTGACGACGACGTTCTGCGACGTCTGGTGGAGGTAGGGCACGGTGACGCTCAGGCTGAGCCAGTCGAGCGGGGTCACGCCCAGCGTGAACGGGATGTAGATCAGCGTGGTGTCCTTGTCCGTGCCGTAGTCGCCGACGGAGTAGTTGAACGACGTCGACAGCGACCAGCGCGGCAGGTCCTCGGCGACGGCCGACGTCCCGCTCACGAGACCGACGGCCAAGGCGGCGAGCAGACTGCGACCTCGGATTCGCATGCGTCTCTCCGTGGATGGCTGCCCGCGCGGCGGAGGCCCGCCGCGCGGGTGGTCAGGCGTGATCGGGCTCAGCGCCCCGGCTTTTCGGCCTTCTGCGGCTTGTCGGGCCGATCGGTCTTCTCGGCCTTCGCCGTGGTCGTCGGCTTGTCGGGCTTCGTGTCGGCCGTCATCTTCGTCATGGCGCGCTCGGTCGCCTTCACGCTCTTGTTGACCGAGCCGAGATTCTTGTAGCCGAGATCGGCGGCCAGCTTGCCCCAGCCCGCGCCCGCTTTCCGCATCGCGAGGATCTCGTTCACCGACTTCGCCGCGGCCTGGTTGGGTTGGTTCGCGGCCAGGGCGAGCAGGATCGAGACCTCTCCATACCCCAGCCGCTTGCCACGCAGGTCGCGGACGTCCTGAGCGGTGAGCGCGCGGGGCGCCTTGCCGGCGTCGAACCTGAGCGTCTTTCCCTTCCAGTCGTCGACGATGCGCGCGGTGACGCGCATCGGATCGTGGGCCGCCGCCGTCTTGTCGATCTGCTGACCGCGGCTGGTCAGCTCGCTTTCACCCTTGGTGTCGACCTGCTGGGCCTTGACGGGGCCGACAGCCAGGGTGGCGGTGACGACGAATGCCGCCAGC
>QHRW01000049.1 GCA_003220265.1 Candidatus Rokuibacteriota bacterium
TCCCGCCCGCGGCTCGTAGTCCTCGCTGGACTCCGCGATGCCGGGGCACGGCGAGATCGCACAGGGCAGATCCGCCGTGGCGTAGTCCACCGTCACCGCGCCGGCCATGCCCCCGGTGCGCGTCACGGTGATGACCGCGGAGCCGGCCGCCTCGTTGACCGAGAACGTCGCCGCTGTAAACTTGATGATGCCGCCCGCGTCCGCGTCGCCGATGGTCAGCACCGCGCTCGCGCGCGGGCCGATGGCCACGGCCGGCGCCGCCGACGAGTTGGCGCCGCTCAAGGCCAGCAGCACGGTCTTCGGGCCCGCCACGACCTTGTCGGGCAGGATCTTCACGGGGAACGACATCGTCGCGATGCTGGGCGCGAACGTGAGGACGCCCGATGTCGCCACGTAGTTGACGCCCGTCACCGCGGTGCCGTCGCTGGTCGAGTAGCGGACGGTCGCCGTGTCGGTCAGCGGGCCGGTCCGCACGACGTTGACGGTGGCCATCGCCGTCGTCTCGGACACGCTGTAGTTGGACGCGCCGAACTGCAAGCCCTTCTGGGCGTCCTTGATGGTGAGCACGGCATTCTTGATCGCGCCCAGCACGGGCACGCCGGCGCCGGCGAAGCCCGTGCTCGAGCGCACGTTGCTCAGCGAGAGCAGGACGGTGTTGTCGCCCTCGATCAAGCTGTCGCCGACGATCGGGATCGAGAACGTCTTGGAGGTATTGGTGGAGTCGAACGTGAGCGTCCCCGAGGTGGCCACGTAGTTGTGGCCGGCGCGGGCCGTGCCGTCCGCGGTGGCGAAGTCGACGAGCACACCGCCGGCCATCCCGAGCGTGCGCGCGACCGTGATGACCGCGCTCGTGTTGCCCGAGGCCGGCTCGTTCACGGTGTACGCGCCCGTGCTGAACTGCACGGTGCCGCCCAGGTCGTTGTCGGCGATCGTCACCGTCGCCGACGACGGCGTACCGATGACACCGCTGACCGGCGAGATCCCGGTGAGCGTGAACGTGAACGATCGCGGCCCGTCCACCAGCGGGTTCTCGAGGATCGGGATCGACACCGTCTGCGTCAGCACGCCGGCGCCGAACGTGACGCTGGTGTTCGCCGGCAGCGTGTAGTCGCGCCCGGCCTGCGCCGTCCCGTCGGTGATCGAGAACTGGACCACGACGCCGGAGGCCAGCGCGGTCCCGGTGCGCTGGATGGTGACGAGCGCGTTCTTGCCCGCCTCCAGCACCGGATAGGTCGTCGCGCTCAGCTTGACCGTGCCCGCACGGTCCTCGTCGACGATGCTCAGCGGCGCACTCGCCAGCGAGCCCAGCATCGCCCCCGGCCCGCCCGGCGCGCTGAGCACGATGTTGGCGCTGCGATTGCCGTCGACCAGCGTGTTGACCGTGGTCTTCACGCTGAACATCTGCGTCGCCACGGAGGCCGCAAACGTGAGCGTGCCGCCCGTCGGCGCCGTGAAGTCTCCGGGCGTGCTCGTGCCGCCGCCCACCGACCACCCCACGGTCGCCGGCGCCGTAAGATTTCCCGTCCGCTTCACGGTGACCGTGAGCGAGCTGCCTTCCGTCACCGAGTAGGCCGACTGCCCGAGATCGAACAGCGTCACGTCGCGGACCATCGTCACCAGGCCGTAGTGCGTCGTGGTCCGCGCGCTCAGGTTGGCCGTGAGCACGCCGGTGATGACGTCCTTGGCGGCCCGCATCGTGCCGATGAAGGTATAGCGGTCGGCCGTCGGCAGGGCGCTCACCGACAGGCTGCCGGTGACGCTCCCATTGGCGCCGACGAGCAGGTTGCCCGTGGTCAGGTTCGTCGTCACCGCCGGCGTCGAGGCATCGACGAGCGCGCCCGTCGTGAACGTGCCGGACGGGCCGAACGTCGTCTGGCCGACCTGGGTCGTGCTGCCGCCGAGCTTGGACTCCACGCGCTGGACGTACACGCGCCACGTGCCGAACATGTCGGTCTGGAAGAAGTCGGGCAGCGGATCGCCGCTCCCACCACCAACCTTCGACATCGCGACCATGCCCGGGAAGCCGACCTCGGTGCCGGACGTCAGCCCCAGGATCAGGTCGCGCGAGGCACCCGTCGAATCGGTGGTGATCCGCGTGTCGAAGCCCGCGTTCGTGTTCTGCACGGCGCCGACGGCGCCGTCGAAGGTCACTCAGCCAAACGAGACCGGACCGTCCGAGCGGCGCGCCCGCACGGTGCCATCCGAACGGTCGAGATCGGCCTCGGTGCATCCGCTGTCGCCGTGGAACGTGATCGATCCCTTGGTCCAGGCCGCGTCGCCGGTGTTGACGGCGTTCGTGCTGGGCGTGAGCTCGTGATAATCCCAGTCGCCGCCCAGATCATCCGTCTGCGTGAAGGTCTGGGTGTCATCGCGCTTCACGAACGTGAACAGGCCGACCTGGCCGAGCACCGTGGCGGCGCCGACCAGTGTGAATCGGCTGGTGAGCAGCCGCGCTTCGCGAACGACCAGCGCTCCCGACGGCGCGCCAACCCCCGTCAGCAGCAGCGTCCCGTTGACCACGCCCCCGATCGAGACGGAGAGATTGCCGCTCACCGTGTACGACGTGATGCCGTCGTCGGCGGTGAGGGTGCTGACCCCCGTCACCACGCCGGTCGAGTCGAAGGAGACCTCGCCGCTGTACGACCGGACATCGACGCCGGTGAGGACGCCCCGTGGCGTCGCGAGCTGGAAGACCTGCCACGTGCCCTCGAGGTCGGCGGCGGAGAACGTCTGGGCCTGGACGGGCGCCACGACGGCCAGGCAGCCGAGCACGAACAGCGCGAACCCCACACCCCACTGCCGCCGCCCAAGAGCACTCACTCGGCTCGCCTCCTCCGTTCGTGACGGATCGTCGAAACTACGTGATGACGCTCATGGCGCCGGCGCGCGCAGCAGGCTTCTAGAAAGACCGTGCCGGTGCGGCCGGCGGCAGCGGCGAGATGACGACGTTACCGCTGGCGCCGACGTTGTTCGTCTCGTCCGCCTCCGCGAGCACGGCACCGCTGTCGGCGTGGGCCAGGACCCGGTAGGTGCCGGCCACAGCGTCGACGGGGATGACCACGGTGGTCGGCACCGCGAGCATGGCGCCGGCCGCGAGCGGACCGGCCACGGTCACCGTGGTGAGCAAGGTGTCGCCGCCGTCCAGGCTCGCGTTCGGCGAGAGGTAGAAGGCGACGTCGAACGGCCCGGCGGCGGCAGTGGCGCCCTTGTTCTTCAGGGTCGCGCTCACCGCGACCGTCGCGCCGCGGGCGGGATTCGCCGGGGCGCTGACCGCGGTGACCGTCAGGTCGGGACCGACGGCGAGGGTGGCGCTGACGCCGATGTTGTTGGACTCGTTCGGCTCCACGATCGTGTTGGGGAAGTCCGCCTGCACGGCGAAGGCGTAAAGGCCGGGCGGCGTGCCGGACGGGATCGTCACCATGGTCACGGCGCTGCCCGTCATTCCGGCCGCGATCGCTGGAACGGCCACGAGGCCAAAATCGGTCACGACGCTGCCGTTCGAGGTCAGCGCCAGGCTCGACGACGACGCCGGGGCGTTGCCCGGCGCCGCCGAGAGGTTCTTCACGACGTGCGTGACGGTGACGGTGCCGCCGGCCAGCACGCTGGCCGGCGTGAACGTGACCGACTGCACGGTCAGGTCGGGACGGACGACGTTGAGGATGCTCGCCGTCAGCAGGCCGTTGTTCGTCTCGTCGGCTTCGTCGATCGCCCCGCCGCTGTCGGCAGTCACACGAATCCGATAGCGGCCGGGCGTCGTGTCAGCGGGGAGCAGCACGGTGCTGGGGCCCGGGACGCTGAGGCCGGCGCCCACGACGACGCCCGTGCGGCTGGGGCCGATCGGAACGTCGGCGCCCGTGGGGACACCGCCGGCGTTCACCGGGACGAGCGCGAAGCCGACCTCGAAGCCGTTGGCCGCGACGCCACCCTTGTTCGCCACGGTGTACGTCACGCTCACGTTCGTGCCCGGTGAGGCGCTCGTCAACGTGGAAGCCGCCGTCACCGTGAGGTCGGGGCCGACGACGAGGCGCGCGATACTGGCGCCGAGGTTGTTCCCCTCGCCCGGTTCCTGGATCGTGCCGCCGTCGTCAGCGACCGCGATGAAATAGTAGGCGCCGGGCGGCGTGGCGAGCGGAACGGTCACCGTCCGCGTCACCGTGGTCACCGTCCCCGCCGCGAGCGCGGCGACGCTCTGCTGACCGTAGTCCGCCACCGGCGAGGCAACGCTCGAGTTCGAGCTGGCGAGATAGAGGTGGCCGAGCGACGCCGGCGCGTTGCCCGGCGCCGGCGCGACGTTCTTCACCGTGTACGTGACCGTCACGCTGCCATTCGGACGCGTCGCCGCCGGCGTGAACGTCACCGACGGCACCGTCAGGTCGGGCCGCACGACGTTGAGCACGCCGGCGGTGAGCCGCTCGTTGTTCGCCTCGTCGGCCTCGTCGACGGCGCCGGCGCTGTCGGCGGTCACTCGAATGCGATAGAGGCCGGGCGTCGTGTCGGCCGGAATCACGACCGTGCTCGGGCCGGCGACGCTGAGGCCGGGGCCGGCATTGACCGTCGTCCGGGTCGGCCCGATCGGGACGTCGGCGCCCGTCGGCACGCCCGAGGCGTTCACCGGCACCAGCGCGAAGCCGATGGCGAAGTCGTTGGCCGCCGCGCCGCCCTTGTTCATCACCGTGTACGTCACGCTCACGTTCCTGCCCGGCGAGGCGCCCGTCACCGTGGAAGCCGCCGTCACCGTCAGGTCGGGGCCGACCAGGACCCGCGCGACGCTCGCGCCGAGATTGCTCTCGTTCGGCTCCTCGATGGTGCCGCCGTCGTCCGCAACCGCCACGAAGTAATAGAAGCCGGGCGGCGTGCCCAGGGGAATCGTCACCGGCCGCACGATGCTGGCCATCATGCCGGCGGTCAGCGCGGCGACGTTCTGCTGGCCGTAGTCCGCGACGGGCGAGGCGACGCTCGAGTTCGTGGTGGTCAGGTACAGATGTCCGAGCGATGCCGGCGCGTTGCCGGGGGCCACGGCGATGTTCTTCACCGTGTACGTGACGGTCACGCTGCCATTCGGCCGCGTCGCCGCCGGCGTGAACGTGATGGACGGCACCACGAGGTCCGGCCGCACGACGTTGAGCGTGCCGGCCGTCAGCAGCGCGTTGTTCGTCTCGTCCGCCTCCGGAACGGCCGCCGTGCTGTCGGCGGTCACGCGGATGCGGTAGCGGCCCGGCACCGTGTCCGCGGGAATCAGCACGGTGCTCGGGCCGAGCACGCTGAGGCCGGGGCCGGCGTTGACGCCTGCCCGGCTGGGACCGATCGGAATGTCCGCGCCCGTCGGCACACCGGCCGTGTTCACCGGCACCAGCGCGAAGCCGATTGCGAAGCCGTTCGCCGCCGCGCCGCCCTTGTTCATCACCGTGTACGTCACGCTGACGTTGGTGCCCGGTGAGGCGCCGGCGGCCGTGGTCGCCGCCGTCACCGTCAGGTCGGGGCCGACGAGCAGTCGCGTGATGCTGGCGCCGAGGTTGTTCCCCTCGTTCACTTCCTGGACCGTGCCGGCATCGTCGGCGACCGCGACGAAGTAGTAGAAGCCGGGTGGCGTGCTGAGGGGAATCGTCACCGGCCGCACGATGCCGGCCATCATGCCGGCCGTCAGCGCGGCGACGCTCTGCTGGCCGTAGTCCGCGACCGGCGAGGCGACGCTGGAGTTCGTGGTGGTCAGGTACAGATGTCCGAGCGATGCCGGCGCGTTCCCCGGCGCCGGCGAGACGTTCTTGACCGTGTAGGTGACCGTCACGCTGCCGTTGGCGGCCGTCGCGGCGGGCGTGAACGTCACGGTCGGCACCGTCAGGTCCGGTCGGACGACGCTGATGACGCCGGTCGTGAGCAGCGCGTTGTTGCTCTCGTCCGCCTCGTCGATGGCGCCGGCGTTGTCCGCGGTCACACGGATGCGATAGAAGCCCGGCGCTGTGTCAGCCGGAATCAACACCGTGCTCGGTCCCATCACGCTGAGACCGGCGCCGACGTTCAAGGCCGTCCGGCTCGGGCCGATTGGAATATCCGCGCCCGCCGGCGCGCCGCCCGCGGTCACCGGCACCAGCGCGAAGCCGATCGCGAAACCGTTGGCCGCCTGGCCGCCCTTGTTGAGCACGGTATAGGTCACGCTGACGTTCGTCCCCGGCGCCGCGCCGGCAACCGTGGCGGCCGCCGTGACCGTGAGGTCGGGGCCCACGATGAGCCTGACGGCGCTCGCGCCGAGGTTGTTGCTTTCGCTGAGCTCGGCGACTGCGTTGGCGGCGTCGGCTGACGCCAGCAGGTAATACAGGCCCGGCAGCGTGCCCACGGGAACCTGGACGGATTTCGTGGTGCTCACCATCCCGCCGGCGGTGACCGCTGCAACGGAGACCGTGCCGAGGTCGGTGGCGCCGATGGCGCTCGTATTGCTGCTCGAGAGGAACAGTCGCGAGACGGAGGCGGGCGCGTTGCCGGGCGCCGCCGCCACGTTCTTGACCACGTGGGTCACGCTCGTGTTGGCGCCGGGCGCGACCGCGGTGGGCGTGAACGTGACCGACGACACCGTGAGATCGGATGTCACGACGGCCAGCGTGGCCGTGAGCCGCTCGTTGTTCTCCTCGTTCAGCTCCTCCACGATGTTCGTGCTGTCGGCCGTCACGCGCACCTTGTACAGCCCCGTCGGCGCCGTGCCCGGGATCGTCAGCACGTTACTGAGCGCCTGCGTGGCGTTCCCCGACAGGCTCGCCGTCCGGCTCGGACCCAGCGGGATGTCGGGGCCGCTCGGCGCGCCCCCCGCGTCGAGCGGCACGAGGCCGAAGCTCACCGTGAACCCGGTGGCCGGCTGCGCGCCGAAGTTCCTGAGCGTGTAGTTGACTGTGATGTTCGTGCCGAGCGCGGCCGCCGCCGCCGTGGTCGCGGTGGTGACAGCCACGTCCGGACCGAGCGTGGCCAGGGCCGCCATGACGTCGATCCGGCGCAGCGTGAACCCTCCTGGCACCCGCTGGTCCGTGACCGAGAGTCCGGTGCTCTTCAGCGCGTTGACCAGCGTCGTCACGCTCACATCGGGTGCAGCCTGTTTCAGGACCGCGACGGCCCCCGCCACGTGCGGCGTCGCCATGGAGGTGCCGGAGATCGTGCCGTAGCCGATGCCCTCGCCGGCGGCATTCGATGACGGGTCACCGGACGGAACGGACGACGTGATCCACTTCCCGGGCGCCAGGATCAGGTTGGGGAACTCGGTAGGCGAGCCGATGTTCGAGAAGTCCGAGACGTGATTGACGATCGTGCCGAACGAGCCGTCATCGACGGAGCCGACGCTGATCGACGTCGAGATGCACGCGGGAAACGAGATGGCGTCGGTTTCAAAGCTGTTGCCCGACGCGATGACGGTGGCCACGCCCGCGGCGCGCAGATTGTTGATGGCGGCCTTGACCGCCTGCACGCTGGCGTCGGGCTCGTTGTCACACCTGACGCTGGTCAACCCGCCGCCGAGGCTCATGTTCACGGCGGCGACAGGCATCCCGTCCTGCTTCTGCTGCAGCACGTGCTCCAGCGCCGCGACGAGGTCTGACGCGAACGTCGTGGGAGACCCGAAGTCGTTCGAGAACACCTGGACCGCCAGGATCTGCGCGCCCGGGCCCACGCCCGTGCGCGGCAGGACGCCGGCCGCCGCGCCGTCGCCCGCCGCGATGCCGGCGACGTGCGTGCCGTGGCTGCACTCGTCGAAGCCCGACGGGAACGGGTCGAAAGAGCACGGCACGGCCGCGCCCGCGCCGATCTGCGTCTCGGTGCCGTTCGGACAGTCGCCGACGCCGTCCCCGGTGGCGTCGGTGCCGCTGGCGAAGCACGCCTCGCCCACCACCTTGCCGGCCAAGAACTCATGCGAGCCGTCGACGCCGGTGTCGAGGACGGCCACAACGGTGCCGGTGCCGTCGACACCCGCGGCGTGCGCCTGGTCGGCGTGGACCAGCGGAACGCTCTCTTGGAGGGTCAGCTTCAGTCGCCGGTCCTCGTGCACGGCGACCACGATGCCGCGCATCGCGTCGAGCGCGCGCAGCGCATCCGCACTGGCGTCGATGGCGATGTACGGCACGGTGCGGAACCCGCGCGTCACCCGGTGCGCCGTGCCCTTCAGCCCGTGGCGCACGGCGGCCTGCAGCGTGCCGATGCCCTGGCGCTGACCGGCGATCGCCCCCGGATCCGCCAGCGTGGACTCCGGCACGAACCCGCCGTTGAGCTGCACGATGACGCGGACATGGCCGTGACTCGCCGCTTTAGCGGTGAGATCAGCGGCGACCACCTTCGGCTCTGCAGTGCTTCCCGGCGTTGTCAGGGCGAGCGCCAGGCACGCCAGCGCCACGACCACCGTGAGCTGCTTTTTCATGTAGGGATCTCTATTGGCCGCTCAACGTTCTGGAGCGCGCCTCGTCGACCGCTACGGGTCCGAACGAGGGCGCGTCAGGCGCGTCGCTGAAGGAGATCCACCGCGGAATTTTGGGCTCCGACCGGGTGGGCGGTCGGAGCGGAAGGTCGGCCGGACAACACGACCGAGCGACGCTTATCGAGGTGCAATCAACTGTCAAGATCTCGGTCGTTGTAGAAAGTACGGCGCCGGCCATGGGGGCGCACTTTGTGCAACGGAAGTGCCACGCCGTCGCAGTCGTCCGACGGCGCACAAGTGTCAGGAACTATTAGGGGAGGCGGAAGGGTCGGGGGAGTCGGAAGAAGGTCGGCCGATCAGTTCCTGTCCGAGGCGAGCCAATTAGTCCGGCTGAACGCCCGGCACCATCCACCATATAGAGGCGGCGCGGCCGGCGCGCCGTGTCGGATCAGTGGCCGGCGCCGGATGGTAGCGGCTGAAGCGCGGTGTCCTCCGAGATGCTCACGACGCGCGGGGAAACGGCCAGCGTCTGCAGTGCGGCCTCCGAGGCGACGAGTGAGAGGAACGGAACGCTGGTGTATCGGCGGCCGAGCCGGTGAGGGACCGCGGCCAGCTCGGCGAGCACGGCATCCTGGGCCGCGCTGATCGCCCGAGCGTCGGCGCCCTCGGGAACCCGCAAGCGGACGATGACCCGCACGCCGCCCTGCTCGCGCGCTTTCGCGAGCAGCTCCGGGGTCACGCCGGGCATCGACGACGCCATCGCGCAGCCGGCCGCAGCCAGCCCACTGACGACTCCGACGAGGATGGCCGCGCCCCTCGCATACCGGTGTGGCCGGCGCACGACTCAGCGGATCTCGGCGATCGTCACGGCGCGCTGGAGACGGGCCGCGCGCGCGGCCGCCTCCACCACCTCGAGCGCGTGGATGCCGGCTTCGGCAGGCACGGGATTCGGGACGCGGCCCTGGCACGCGCCGAGGAACGCCTCGAGCTCCAGGCGCAGCGGCTCCTCGCCGCGGGCAGCCAGGTCTTCCTTGCCGGTGTCGATGGCCTCCCACGCCGCGCCCTTCTGATGGTGCTCGCCCGCGTGGAGCGTGACGGTGGAGGCGCCGTAGTCGGCGACGAGCGCGCCGCGTTCGCCCACGATGACGCACTCGCGGTGCGTGCCCGGCACGAAGTAGTTGGCCTCCACGATCACCGGCACGTCGCCGTACGTCACGGTCGTCAGCGACATGTCGTCGAGCCCTCGCCCCAGATAGTCGCGCTGCAGCGCCGACACGTGCGTGGCCTCGCGGCCAAGCAGGTGCGCGAAGAGGTCGAAGTAGTGGATGGCGTCGGTGTGCGTGACGCCGACGTCCGTGCGCGGCCGCTTGAAGCCGGAGAAGCGCCCCGTCGCGTACCGCACGGTGCCGATGCGATCGGCGGCCAGCGCCGCCTGGAGTGTCGCCGTCACGGGATGGAAGCGAAAGATGTGACCCACCTGCACCACGCGCGCGGCGCGCCGGGCCAGCGCGGCCACCGCGCGCGCGTCGATCACCGAGACGGTCAGCGGCTTCTCGATGAAGCAGTGGCGGCCCGCGCCCAGGCACGCCTCGGCCACCGCGCGATGGCTGTCGGCCGGCGTGACCACGTCGACGGCCTCGACGTGCGGCAGCGCCTGCGCGAAGTCGGCCACCGCGCGCGCGCGATCCACCCCCTGCCCGATCGCCCACTCCCGCCGCTCGGCCGAGACGTCCGCCACCCACACGGTGGCGCCGAGCTGGCTCAGCACGCGCAGGTGCTTCTCGCCCCAGCGGCCGAGACCGACCAGCAGGACGTTCATCGCGCGGCTACTCGCGGCCGGGCTCGCCACCGAGGTCTTCGGCCACCTGGTAGCGCAGGAAGCGGTTCTTCATCCAGCGGACGACGAGGAGATCGGCGGTGGCGACGAACACGCGGTTCATCACGCCGTACTTCGAGTGGCCGAACCGGCGCGGCCGGTTCTGCACCGGCACCTCGAGCACGCGATAGCCGCGCATCTTGAGCAGCGTGGGAATGAAGCGGTGGAAGCCGCGGTAGAGCACGAGCCCGCGCAGGCAGTCGCGCCGGAACGCGCGGAACGTGCAGCCGCTGTCCTGGATCGTCTCCTCGCTCAGCGCGTTGCGCACGCGGTTGGCGATCCGCGAGGACGCGCGGCGCGCGACCGAGTCGCCCTCGCCACGCTTCACGCGCCAGCCGGTGACCGCGTCCCACTGCTCGAGATGGCCCAGCATGGCGGGAATGTCGTGCGGGTCGTTCTGCAGGTCGGCGTCCATCGTGACGACCCAGCGGCCGCGCGCGGCCTTGAAGCCGGCGTCGGTGGCCGCGGTCTCGCCGGCGTTGGCCTTCAGCCGCACCAGCCGCACGCGCGCATCCTGCTCGCGGAAGCTGCGGATCAGCTCGGCGCTGCGGTCGCGGCTGCCGTCGTCCACGAAGACGACCTCGAACGACAGCCCCAGGGTCTGCAACACCTCGCGCAGCTCGGCCCACAGCGGCGGGAGGTTCTCCTCCTCGTTGTAGACCGGGATGACGACGGAGAGGTCAAGCATCGGCGGCCGCCGAGGGACGGCGCGGCGTCGTGCCCTGCCACTCGCCGATCAGCGCCTGCGGCAGGTGCAGCCGGTCGAGCACGCGCGCCACGGTGTGGTTGATGATGTCGTCGAGCTCCTTGGGCCGGTGGTAGAAGGCCGGCACCGGCGGCAGCACGACGGCGCCCATCTCGGCCAGCGACGTCAGCATGCGCAGGTGCCCGACGTGCAGGGGCGTCTCCCGCACCACCAGGATGAGCGGGCGGCCTTCCTTCAGCGTGACGTCGGCCGCGCGCGCGATGAGCGTGTCGGAGTAGCAGGCCGCGATGGCGCCCGCCGTCTTGATGGAGCACGGCGCGATCACCATGCCCACCGTCCGGAAGGAGCCGGAGGCGAGCGTGGCGCCGATGTCCTTCACGTCGTAGTGACGATGGGCCAGCGCCTCCACGTCGGCGATCCGGTAGTCCGTCTCCTCCATCAGGGTGCGCTTGCCGGCCGCGGAGATCACCAGGTGGAGCTCGACGTCGGTGGTGGTGCGCAGCACTTCCAGGAGGCGGATGCCATAGATCGAGCCGCTGGCGCCGGTGATGCCGACGGCCAGCCGCGTCGTCACAGCCGGAACCTCTTCCGGTACACTTCCTCGCGGGTCTTGTCGTAGAGCACTTCCCACTCGCGGCTGCCCTCGGGCATGGGGCGCGAGTAGGACGAGAGCGTCTTGCGCACCTCGCTGTCGACGGACTCCTCGAGCTTGGACTCCTCGGTGAGGACCCGGATCAACTCGGGCCGCAGGTCGTCGGGGGCCTTGACGTGCACGGTGCCGGCGCTGCCCAGCTCCTTCATGATCAGGTCGGCCAGGTAGAAGATACGCTCCCGGCTCATCCGCATCAGAGAATGAACCCCCGCTCGCGCGCCAGCTTCTCCTTCACCTTGCCGAGCAGCGCGCGATAGTCGGCGGCGGAGTCCTTGATCATCTTGGCGTGATCAAGCAGGAGCTTGCGGGCGTCGGCGTCGAGACGCTCCTCGGCGGCGAGGTTGTCGGCCACGACGTGGCTGATGGCGGCGCGGAGGGGCTTTTCATCTCCGCGGATCTCGATGACCTTGCGCACGGTGAGCCGTTTCACGACGGCATCGGCCATGCGCTGTGCAATCTCGTCGCGACGTGACATAGCAGCCAAGATTACACGCGCGCGACGCGGAGTGTCAAGGAAGCGCGGGCAGAATCAGCGTCATTCGCGTGCCGTGGGGCGCCACGTTCTCCGCGCGGATGCTGCCGCCGTGCGCATCGACGAGCGATTTCACCACCGCGAGCCCGAGCCCGCTGCCGGTGGCGACGCGCGCCCCGGCGGCCGTGCGGTAGTACGGCTCGAAGACGCGGGCGAGATCGGCGGCGGCGATGCCGGGCCCCTCGTCTTCCACGATGATCTCGACGGCGGGCGGCATCGCCTGGAGGCGCGCCCTCACTCGCACGCGGCTTCCGGCCGGCGAGTACTTCACGGCATTCGACACGAGGTTCTTCACGATGCGATCGAGCGCGTCGGGATCGGCGTCGACCTTGGGCAGCGCCTCGTCGCAGTCGAGCTCGAGCCGGTGCGTCGTGCGTGCGCGGCGCAGCACCTCCACGGCGTCGCCGACGACGGCGCCGGCGTCCACCGGCCCGCGACGCAGCGGGGGCGCCAGCCCGCGCTCGAGCCGCGCGAGGTCGAGGAAGTCGGCGACGATGCGCCCCAGCCGCTCGGTCTCGGCATTCATGATGGCCCCCACGCGCGCGAGCTCGGCGGGCGCGAAGCGGCGCGTGGCCAGCAGCTCGCTGAAGCCCTGCAGCGCGGTGAGCGGCGTGCGCAGCTCGTGCGAGGCGATGGCGACGAAGTCGGACTTCATGCGGTCCATCTCCACGACGTGGCGCGTGGCCGCCGTGACTTTCTCGGCCAGCTCCTCGGCGAAGCGCCGCTGGCGCGCCGCCAGTCGCGCGTTCTCCAGCGCGAGGCCGAGGTGCCGGGCCAGCGCGAGCAGCGCGCGCCGCTCCTCGCCGCCGATGTCGCCCCGGCGTTCGAGCGCCAGCGCGCCTGTCGTTCCGCCGCGACCGACCAGCGGCGCCACGAAGCAGCGCCGTGGCCGCATCCCGCCGCCGAGATCCGGCACGAAGAGCGGTCCGCCGGCGCTCAGCACGCGCGCCGCCGGCGAGCCCGACGTCAGCACGGCGCCACCGGCCAGCGCCACGCGCTCGCCGTCGCGCACCGCCAGGCCGATCGTACCGGCGAGCCGTGCTTCCAGAGACGTCCGCAGCCGCACGAGCGTGACGTCGAGGGCCGCCTCGCCGTCGAGCGCGCGCTGCACGGCCACGAGCGTCTCGTAGCGCACGCGCTGCCGGTGCACGCCGGCGGCCAGCGCGCCGCTCGACACGCCGACGCCCAGCAGCAGCGCCAGCGTGACGAGCCCTTCGAGGACTGACGGCGACGGGCCCGAGCGCTCGAGCGCCGGCAGCACGAACGGCGTGTAGAGCAACACGGCGGCCAGCGCCGCGAGGACGGCGCCGCCACCCCAGCGCAGGGCGGCGACGACGACCGGCACGTGATAGGCGTGGCGCCAGAGCGAGCCGGCGCCGGCATCCGAGACCGCGATCGCCAGCGTGATGGCGCCCAGCACGAGCCCGAGCGCGACGGTCACGTCAGCGCGCCAGGAGGCGGTACGCGGCGAAGAACAGCAATCCGCCCGCGATCGGCCCGGCCAGGCTGCCGTGGCGGACGAGCAGCCAGCAGTTGCCGACGCCGAGCAGGGCGAGATAGAAGGTGGCGCCGGCCAGGATCCCGGTCGCGTGCGGCAGCAGCGGATCGACCAGGTAGCGCGCGACGGAGGCGGCGGTGGACAGCGCCGCCGCGGCGGGGAACGGCCAGCGCTGCAGCGCCCGCGTGAACAGTCCGCCCCGGAAGCATGCCTCCGCGGCGAGCACGTTGGCGCCGAGATCATAGGCGAGCCACCCGAGCAGGTCCGCGATCGGGGCGGGGCGTACGCGCAGTCCCAGCGTGAGCGAGGCGTTGACGAGCAGGTGCGCGCCGAGCAGCAGCCCGAAGAGCGCGCCGGCCAGCGCGCTACGCGCGTGCTCGGTGCCGCCGGCGCGCCAGTCGGCGCGGCGCCGCAGCAGCCACGCGGGCACGCCGAGGTAGGCGACCGCGCCGCCCGGCAGCAGCCGCGCGCACAGCGTCGCCGCGCCCAGGAGCAGCGCGGCCTCGAGGGGCGCCCAGCGCTCGCGCCGCGGATCCGGCGCCGTCCACGCCAGCGCGGCGCCGAGCAGCGCGCCGTGGGCCGCGGCGAGACCGACGCCCCGCGCGGCCGCCGCCGGCAGCGCCAGCAGCGCGAGGCCCCACGCGGCCGCCAGCATCGCGAGCGCCGCCACCGGCGTGCCGTCGAGCAGACCCGCGCGCGAGGGGACGTACGGCTGTTCGAGCGCCAGCATCAGGCCGCGCGCCTCACGCGAAGCCGTCGACGCGCACGAGCCCCAGCAGCGCGGCGACGACGTCGGCATCCAGCGTGTGGCCGGCCTCGGCGGCCAGGTAGGCGAGCGCGGCATCGCGCGAGAGCGCGGCACGATAGGGACGATCGGACGTGAGCGCGTCGAAGACGTCGGCCACGGCGACGATGCGGGCTCCGAACGGGATGGCGGCGGCCGCGAGCCCGTCGGGGTAACCCGTGCCGTCCCACCGCTCGTGGTGATGGCGGATGACGAGCGCGGCGCCCGCGAAGAACTCGAAGGGTGCGACGATCTGGGCGCCGATCATCGGATGCTGGCGCATCAGCGCCCACTCCTCCGGCTCCAGTCCGGCGCGCTTGCGCAGGACCGCCTCCGGCACGCCGATCTTGCCGATGTCGTGGAGCAGCCCGGCCTGCGTCACCGTCTCGACCTCGTCGCTGGCGATGCCCAGGATCACGCCGAGCCGCCGGCTCCACGCGCCCACGCGCTCGGAGTGGCCCCGCGTGTACGGATCCTTGGCCTCGAGCGCGTTGGCGAGGCCGAGCAGCGACTGGCAGATCGAGCGGCGGAGCTGGTGATAGAGCCGCTTCACGTCCTCGGCGTAGCGCAGCGACTGCAGCTCGGCGGCTACTCGGGTAACCATGCGGCTCCCGGCAGCAGGCTCTCGACGAGCGAGAGCAGCCGCACCGGCGAGAAGGGCTTGGTGAGGTAGTGCGTGGCGCCGGCGGCGAGGCCGCGCGCGACGTCGTCGTGCTGCGCGGCGGCCGTGAGCATGACGATGAGCGCGCACGCGGTGCCCGGCGCCTTGCGCAGGCGGCGGCAGACGTCGAGCCCGCTCATGTCAGGCAGGTTGACGTCGAGGAAGATCAGCTCGGGATCCAGCTCGGCCGCCAGGTCGAGCGCGGCGGTGCCGTCGGAGGCCTCCACGACCTGCACGCGCTCGTCTTCCAGCGTGACGCGCACCAGCTCCACCACGTGCGGCTCGTCGTCGGCGATCAGGATGGTCAGCATGGGCGCGGAGACGAGCAAGGCACACGCCACGCGCGCGGACGCGGCGAGACGCGAACTTAGAACGGCGGTGGCGAGGCGGAGTGCTACGCGGAGCGGGCAGGCTGCCCGCTCCGCTGGGCAGTGGGCTTACTTGACCTCGACGGTTCCCTTCATGTTCGGATGCAGCCCGCAGATGTACTCGTAGGTGCCGGCCGTGTTGAACGGCAGGACGGCGCTCTGGCCCTTGGTGATGATGGCCGAGCGTTCCTTGGTACTGAGGACGGTGATCTGGTGCGGCGAGTCGTCGTTGTTCACCCACGTCACCGGCTGGCCGACGGTGGCCGCGTGCTTGTTGGGCCCGAAGGTGAAGTTGGCGATGGTCACGTCGGGCTTGGGCGCCGTCATCGAGCCCATGGCCACGCCGCGCACGGCGGCCAGCGAGATCACGTAGTCCAGCTTCTCGTGCGGCTTGTGGCACTCGAAGCACGCCTTGTAATTCGCCTTCTCGTTGAGCTTGGTGTCCGGGCCGAACACCGCGTACTCCCAGTCGCCGTTGCGCAGCTCCGGCGGGTACTCGGCGCCGAAGCCCGCCTTCTTCTGCATGACGGCGTGGGCGATGAGATCGCCCTTCACGAAGCGGCCCTTGGCATCCTTGACGGGGACGCCGGCGGCGTCCACCTGCGCCTTGTACTGCACCAGCGTGAGGACCGTGCCGTCCGGCAGCGGCCGGCCGGCTTTCATGGCATCCACGGCGGCCTGGCTGCTCGCGTACAGCTCGCGGTACTGCTTGACGTCGTGGCGGTCCACGATCAGGTACTGCACGTGGTCCTTCCAGTTGGCCGGGTACTGGATCTTGTCGGGTCCGGCGGTCCCGGGTGACGAGAGAGCCAGCGCGGCGACGGCGCCGAGGGCGAGGGGGCGCAGCAAGCGCTTCATGGGGCCTCCTTGCAAGAGATGGATGGGAGCACGGAACACGACAGCTGTCGTGACGGTTCCCCGGCGTCTATTGGCCCCGTGAGGCGACCTGGATCCGGGTCAGCGCGCGCGCCAGCGCGCACATCGCGCGCGTGTAGTCGATCTCTTCCTGGCTGGCGGCGCGGCCGGCCAGCCGGCCCTCGGCACGGTCGCGGGCGCGCTCGGCCCGCGCGCGGTCGATATCGGCCGGGGTCTCGGCGACGTCGGCCAGGATGATGACCTTGTCGTTGCGCACCTCGGCGAAGCCGCCGGAGGCCGCCACGTGGTATTCGTCACGCCCGACGCGATAGGTCACTTCCCCGATGCCCAGGGTGGCCAGGAGCGGCGCGTGGCCAGGCAGCACGCCGAAGTAGCCCTGGCTGCCGGGCACGACCACCTCGTCGACCTCGGCTGACACCACCAGCCGCGCCGGCGTGGCCAGCTCGAGCGTGAGGCGCTCGGCCACTTACTGGACCTCGCGCAGCTTCTTGGCCTTGTCCATGGCCTCGCCGATGTCGCCCACCATGTAGAAGGCCTGCTCGGGCAGCTCGTCGTGCTTGCCCTCCACGACTTCTTTGAAGCTCTTCACGGTGTCGGCGAGCTTCACGTAACGGCCCTGCGTGCCGGTGAAGGCCTCGGCCACGAACATCGGCTGCGAGAGGAAGCGCTGGATCTTGCGGGCGCGGGACACCGCCAGCTTGTCCTCGTCGGAGAGCTCTTCCATCCCGAGAATGGCGATGATGTCCTGCAGGTCGCGGTAGCGCTGCAGGATCGACTGCACCGCGCGCGCAGTGGCGTAGTGCTCCTCGCCCAGGATGTTCGGATCAAGGATCCGTGAGGTGGATGCCAGCGGGTCGACGGCCGGGTAGATGCCCAGCTCGGCGATCTGGCGCGAGAGCACCGTGGTGGCGTCGAGGTGCGCGAACGCGGTGGCCGGCGCCGGGTCGGTGATGTCGTCGGCGGGCACGTAGATGGCCTGCACCGAGGTGATCGAACCCTTCTTCGTCGAGGTGATCCGCTCCTGGAGCTGGCCCATCTCGGTGCCCAGCGTCGGTTGGTAGCCGACGGCCGACGGCATGCGGCCGAGCAGCGCCGACACCTCCGAACCGGCCTGGGTGAAACGGAAGATGTTGTCGATGAACAGGAGGACGTCCTGTCCTTCCTCATCCCGGAAGTACTCGGCGGCGGTGAGGCCGGTCAGCGCCACCCGCAGCCGCGAGCCGGGCGGCTCCGTCATCTGGCCGAAGATGAGGGCGGTCTTCTCGATGACGCCCGAGTCCTTCATCTCGTGGTAGAGGTCGTTGCCCTCGCGGGTGCGCTCGCCGACGCCCGCGAAGACGGAGATGCCGCCGTGCTGCTTGGCGATGTTGTTGATCAGCTCCATGATCAAGACGGTCTTGCCGACGCCGGCGCCGCCGAACAGCCCCGTCTTGCCGCCCTTGCTGTACGGCTCCAGCAGGTCGACGACCTTGATGCCGGTCTCGAACATCTCGACCTTGGTCGACTGGTCCTCGAAGGCCGGGGCCGGTCGGTGGATCGGATAGGTCTTGGTGGTCTTCAGCGCGGGGCCCTTGTCCACCGGCTCGCCCACGATGTTGAGGATGCGGCCGAGCGTCTCCTTGCCGACCGGGATGGAGATCGGCGCGCCGGTGTCGCTCACCATCATCCCGCGGGTGAGGCCGTCGGTGGAGGCCATGGCGATGGCGCGCACCTGGCTCTCGCCGAGGTGCTGGGCGACTTCCAGCGTGAGCTTGGAGGAATACGCGAAGACGTCCTTCTGCTCGACGCCCTGCACGATGAGCGCGTTGTAGATGGAGGGCAGTCGGCCCGGCTCGAACTCCACGTCGACCACGGGTCCGATGACCTGGACGATCTTTCCGTCGCTCATGCTTCGGCTCCTTGCTTGAGGGCTTCGGCGCCGCCCACGATGTCGAGCAGCTCCTTGGTGATCTTCTCCTGGCGGGCCTTGTTGTACTGGATCGTCAGGATGCCGATGATGTCCTTGGCGTTCTTGCTGGCCGCTTCCATGGCGGTCATGCGGGCGCCCTGCTCGCCGGCCGCGGACTCCATGAGCGCGCGCCATACCTGCATCCGCACGTGGCGGGGCAGCAGGTCGCCCAGGATGGCCTCCGGGCTCGGCTCGTAGATGTAGTCCACCTGCTCGGCCGGTGTCCCCTCGCCGCCGCCGGTCTCCGCGTGGGGGATCGGCAGCAGCTGCACGCGCACCGGGCGCTGGGCGACCACCGAGCGGAACTCGTTGTAGAGGAGGACGACCTCGTCCACTTCGTGGTCGAGGAATTGCTGCATGAAGTAGTCGGCCAGGTCCTTGGCGTGCGTGTAGTTGAGGCGATCCCAGAAGGCGACCAGGTCGCGCCTGATCGTGTACGTTCGCCGGCGGAAGAAGTCGCGCGCCTTGCGGCCGACCACGACCAGCGTGATCTCGGCCGAGCTCGACCCGCGGATGAGCTCGTTGGCGCGGCGGATGATGTTGGAGTTGAAGGCGCCGGCCAGGCCGCGGTCGGCGGTGATGATGACGATCTGCCGCCGCGGCCCCTCGCGCTGCTCGAGCAGCGGATGCCCGGCGTCCTCGGCCCCGCTGACCAGGTTGCTCAGCAGCTCGGCCATCTTGCTGGCGTAGGGGCGGGCCGAGAGGATGCGCTCCTGGGCCCGCCGCAGCTTGGCCGCCGCCACCAGCTTCATGGCGCGCGTGATCTTCTGCGTCGACTGGACGGAGCGGATCCGCCGCTGAATGTCGCGGAGCGTCGCCATGCTAGGCGGCCTTGATCCCCTTGGCCGCCACGAACTCGGCCTTGGCTTCGGTCACCGCCTTGGTCAGCGTCTCCCGCAGCGAGTCGCTGATCTCCCGCTTGTCCCGGATCTCGCCGAGGATCTGCGGCTGCCGCCGCTCGAGATAGCCGTAGAGGAACTCCTCGAACGGCCGCACGGCGTCCACCGGCATGTCGTCGAGCAGGCCCTGGGAGCCGGCGAAGACGATGGCCACCTGCTTCTCGACGAGCAGCGGTGCGTACTGGCCCTGCTTGAGCAGCTCGACCATCCGCTGGCCGCGCGCCAGCTGCATCTGCGTGGCCTTGTCGAGGTCGGAGCCGAACTGCGCGAAGGCGGCCAGCTCGCGATACTGCGCGAGGTCCAGGCGCAGCTTGCCGGCCACCTGGCGCATGGCCTTGATCTGCGCCGAGCCGCCGACCCGCGAGACCGAGAGGCCGACGTTGACGGCCGGCCGGACGCCACCATAGAAGAGGTCGGCCTCGAGATAGATCTGGCCGTCGGTGATCGAGATGACGTTGGTCGGGATGTAGGCCGACACGTCGCCGAGCTGGGTCTCGATGATCGGCAGCGCCGTGAGGGAGCCACCGCCGAGGGCGTCGTTGAGCTTGGCCGCGCGCTCCAGCAGCCGCGAGTGCAGGTAGAAGACGTCGCCCGGATACGCTTCGCGGCCCGGCGGCCGGCGCAGCAGCAGCGAGAGCTGGCGATAGGCGGCGGCGTGCTTGCTGAGGTCGTCGTAGATGCACAGCGCGTGGCGCTTGCTGTCGCGGAAGTACTCACCCATCGTCACGCCGGCGTACGGCGCAATGTACTGGAGCGGCGCGGGCTCGGAGGCCGAGGCCACCACGACGGTCGTGAACGCCATGGCGCCGGCGTCCTCGAGCACCTTCACCACCTGCGCCACCGTCGAGCGCTTCTGGCCGATGGCGACGTAGAAGCAGTACACGTCCTGGCCCTTCTGGTTGATGATCGTGTCCACGCCGATGGCGGTCTTGCCGGTGCCGCGATCGCCGATGATCAGCTCGCGCTGGCCGCGGCCGATGGGGATCATCGAGTCGATGGCCTTGAGGCCCGTCTGCAGCGGCTGCTTCACCGAGGTGCGATCGACCACGCCCGGCGCGTACCGCTCGATCGGCCGGAACTCCCTTGTCGCGATCGGCCCCTTGCCGTCCACGGGCAGCCCGAGCGCGTCGACGACGCGGCCGATCAGCGCCTCGCCCACGGGCACCTGCGCGATCTTGCCCGTGCGCTTGACGGTGTCGCCTTCCTTGATGACCCGGTCGTCGCCGAGCAGCACGGCGCCGACCTGGTCCTGCTCGAGGTTGAGCACCATGCCCACGACGTCGTTGGGAAACTGCAGCAGCTCGCCGGCCATGGCCTTGTCGAGCCCGTACACGCGCGCGATGCCGTCGCCGACCTCGATGACGCGGCCGACTTCCTGCAAGTCGACCTCCGCCTCGTAGCCCGCGAGCTGACGCTTGATGATCTCGCTGATCTCTCCGGCCTTGATCATTCCTCTCCCCTACCCTTTCACCAGGCGTTCCCGTATGCGCGCCAGCTGACCGTCGAGACTGCCGTCCACCACGAGGCTGCCGATCTCGGCGACGAAGCCGCCGAGCAGATGCTTGTCGACGACTTCTTCGATCACCACCGTCTTGCCTCCGAGGGCGCGCCCGAGCCGCTGGGCCAGCGCCGCCCGGTCGGCCTCGGTGAGCGCGACGGCCGTACGCACGCGGGCCCGCACGCGGCCGCGCTCGGCGTCGAGCATGTCGCGATAGGCCGCCGCGATCGCGGCCAGATGATCGGCGCGGCGCTGCGTGGCCAGCAGCGCCAGGAAATCGCGGCCGAGGCGGGACAGCTCCATGCGCGCGCCGAGCTCGTCGGCGAGGCGCTTGCGGATGACGGGGCTGATCCACGGGCGCCCCAGCAGGTCGACGGCGTCGCCGTCGGCGCTCATGAGCCCGGCGGCGCGCTCGAGCTCGGCCTGCACCTCCTCGGCCTGGTTGCGCTCGCGCGCGAGCTCGAACAGCGCCTTGGCGTACGACCTGGCGACGGCGGGCGAGGCCCTCACGACGTCTTCATGGCGGCGATGGCCTCCGCCACGATGCGGCGGTGGTCGTCCTCGCGCAGGCTCTTGTGGACGAGCTTCTCGGCCACGGCGACGGCGAGATCGCTCACCTCGCGCCGCAGCTCCTCGCGCGCGCGCCGCACCTCGGCGTCGAGCTGGCTCTTGGTGTCCTCCACCATCTTGCGCGCCTGCGCCTGGGCGGCCGCGATGTGCTTGCGCGACTCCTCCGCCGCCTCCTTCAGCGCCGCGTCGCGCACGGCGGCGGCCTCGGCGTAGGCCGCGCGCAGCCGCGCCTCGTTCTCTTCCTGCTGCCGCGCGGCCTCGGCGCGCGCGGCCTTGGCCTCGTCGAGCGCCTTCTGGATGGTGCTGGTCCGCTCCTGCATCTTCGCCAGGAAGGGCTTATAGAGGAGGCGCTGCAGGATGAAGAGCAGGATCAGGAAGTTGACGATCTGCACGATCAGCGACTTGTCCACGCTGATCAGCCCACCGCCCCCGCCATGCTCCTCGGCGGCCAGGGCCACGGCGGGCAGCACCAGGGTCAGGACCGCGCACACGAGCCATCCGCGCCACGTGGAGCCACGTTGAAGCATGAGGCAGATTCCCCCGTCCGATGATGCCCGCTGAAGGTTTGTGAAAACTATCACCCGATGCGCAGCGTGTCAACGACCAGGCGGCTCGATCACGCCTCCGCCGACGACACAGTCGCCGTCATACCACACACACGACTGTCCCGGCGTGATCGCGCGCTGGGGCTCGTCGAAGCGCACCTCGGCGCGGCCGTCGGCGAGCGCCCGTATGGTGGCTGCCGTCGGCTCGTGATTGTGGCGGATGCGGGCCGTGACCCGGATCGGGGCCGCCGGAGCCTCGCCCGCGATGAAGTTGACGCTCGTGACCACCAGCCGGTCCTGCTCGAGGTCGGCCGCCTCGCCCACCGTCACTCGGCCGGCATCGGCGTCCAGATCGACGACGTAGAGCGGCCGGCTCGCCGCCAGCCCGAGCCCCTTGCGCTGGCCGACCGTGAAGTTCGCCACGCCGGCGTGACGGCCGAGCACGTGTCCTCCCACGTCGACGATGGCGCCGGGGCGGAAGACGCCGGGGTCGCGCCGCCGCAGGAAGCCGCGATAGTCGCCGTCGGGCACGAAGCAGATCTCCTGGCTGTCCGGCTTGTCGGCCGTCACCAGGCCGAGCCGCCGCGCGTGCTCGCGCACCTCGTCCTTCGTCAGATCGCCGATGGGAAAGCGCGCGGCGGCGAGCTGCGCCTGGGTGAGCGGCCACAGGAAGTCACTCTGGTCCTTGCGGCGATCGCGCGCGCGCAGGAGCGTGAAGCGTTCCGTGCGCGCGTCCCGCTCCACGCGCGCGTAGTGTCCGGTGGCCACCGCAGTGGCGTCCCACGCGCGCGCGCGCGCGAGCAGGGAGCCGAACTTCAGCTCGCTATTGCAGGCCACGCACGGGACCGGCGTGCGGCCGCGCGCATAGCTGTCGGTGAACGGTGCGATGACGGCGCGGTCGAACTCCTCCGCCATGTTCAGCAGGTAATAGGGAATGCCGAGGCGCTCGGCCACGCGCCGCGCGTCGTCGACGGCGTCGCTGCCGCAGCACGAGCCGAAGCGCGAGGCCGTCTCGTCGCCGCGCCCCCACACGCGCATGGTGACGCCGACGGCCTCGTATCCGGTCTCCACGAGGCGCGCGGCGGCGACCGAGGAGTCGACGCCGCCGCTCATGCCGACGACGATACGCTCTGCGCTCACATTGCTCAGTGTCGCGCGCCGAGCAATGCCGTCAGTCGCTCGAGCTCCTCGGCGTTGGCATAGCTGACCTCGATCCGCCCCTGGCGCTCGCCGCCGACGATTCGCACGCGCGTCATGAGCGCGCGCTGCAGCGTGTCCTCCAGCGCCGCCAGCTCGGCCGAGCGCCGGCGCTGCTTGGGCCGCGGCGGGCGGCCGGCCGTGGTCGTCCGCACGGTGTCCTCGGTGGCGCGCACGGACCAGTCGTGGGCCAGGATCTCGTCGCGCAGCTTGAGCTGCTCGGCCGGCGTGGTGAGCGCGAGCAGCGCGCGTGCGTGGCCCATGGTGAGACGGCCGCCGCGCAAGTCGTCCTGGATCGGCGCCGGCAGGCGGAGCAGGCGCAGCGCGTTCGCGATCGAGCTGCGCTCCTTGCCGACACGCTGGGCGAGCTCTTCCTGCGTCCAGCCGAAACGCGCGAGGAGCTTGTCGAACGCCTCGGCCTCTTCGATCGGGTTCAGGTCCTCGCGCAGGAGATTTTCGACGAGGGCGAGCTCCAGGCTCTCGGCGTCGGTCACCTCGCGTACGATCGCCGGGATGCGGGCGAGACCGGCCTGGCGAGCCGCCCGCCAGCGTCGCTCGCCGGCGACGAGCTGGTAGCCCGCGCCCTGGCGCCTGACGATCACCGGCTGGATCACGCCCGAGGCTTTGATCGAGGCCGATAGTTCGTTCAAAGCATTGGAATCAAAGACTTTTCTGGGCTGATTCGGGTTCGGTTCGACCTGATCGATCTCGACCTCGAGAAGCGTGTCAGCGTCGGTCGGGGTCGAGGAGAGCAGGGCACCGAGGCCTCGTCCGAGGCCGCGCTTATTGTTCATGCCTGAGGACCTCTCGTGTGAGCTCCAGGTAGGCGAGCGCGCCGCTCGAGCGGAGATCGTGCAGCATCACGGGCTTGCCGTGGCTCGGGGCTTCGCTCAGTCGCACGTTACGTGGGATGACGGTCTCGTAGATCTCGCCGGGAAAGTAACGGTGGACCTCTTCGCGAATCTGCGTCGCCATGCTCGTGCGGCCGTCGAACATCGTCAGCACGATCCCGCCGACGCGCAGGCGCGAGTTGAGCCGCTCGCGCACGAGCTTCACGGTCTTGAGCAGGTGAGTCAACCCCTCGAGTGCGTAGAACTCGCACTGGAGCGGGACGAGGACGCTGTCGGCCGCGACAAGCGCGTTGATGGTCAACAGCCCGAGCGACGGCGGGCAGTCGATGATGATCCAGCCGTCGAGGTCCGCACTCTCAAGCGCGCCCTTGAGCCGGCTCTCGCGATGCTCGATTCCCACCAGCTCGATCTCGGCGCCGACCAGGTCGATATCGGATGGAAGCACTCGAAGCGATCGCAGACCGGCCGGCTTGAGCGCTTTCTCGAGCGGCTCGGCGCCCAGTAGCACGTGATACACCGTCGGATACAGGCCGGCCTTCTCGATTCCGAGGCCCGTCGTCGCGTTGCCCTGGGGGTCGAGGTCCACGAGCAGGGTAGGGCGCTCGGCCAAAGCCAGCCCGGCTGCGAGGTTCACAGCCGTGGTCGTCTTGCCCACGCCGCCCTTCTGATTGACGACCGCGATCGTCTTGCGCATGCTCAGTGTTCCACGCCCCACACTATACCAATCACGTGATGTGCTCTACCGTATATCTTTCGCTGGCGGCCGCCTTTAGTCCAGTGTTCCACGTACCACAAGACCAATCAGGCGAGCCGGAAGACTCCAAGACGCCTTGTGGTGCCCGTTCGCACGCCGGGCACCTCAATCCACGTTCCCGCCTCCAGCGGCCGCGGTTGAGGGGGACCAGACGCGACGATCAACCCGCCCGGGCGGACGAGCCGCGCCACGAGGCGAACCATCGCGGAGGGATCGCCCGCGCATCGCATGACCGCGACGTCGAACGCGCGCGGCGCTTCTTCCGCATACCTCTCCACACGAGCGGAGATTACCTTGGTGTACTCGAGGCCGAGTTCCCGGATGACGGCAGAGAGGAAGGACGCCCGCTTCGCGCGCGACTCGATCAGCGAAATGCTGACGCCGGGGCGTACGATTTTGATCGGAATCCCCGGTAGTCCGGCGCCGGAGCCGATGTCGGCCAGCGACTGGAACTCGGGAGGCAGTGCCCTCAGGAAGAGGAGGCTGTCGAGGAACAGGTTCTCGACGATCCAGTCCTCGTCAGCCGAGCCGATCAGTCGCTGGGATCTCTGCCATTTATGCAATACTTTCATGTACTTACCGAAGGACTCCAGCTCAGTGGCGGCGAGGGGCCGGCCGAGGATCGAGGCGGCGCCGGACGCCAGCGCGTCGAGCGCGGCGGTCAAGCCCCTGCCTCTAGGAGGCAGCGGCCCGGCGCCTGGGCCGATCCATGTACCACTGCTGCAGGATCTGGAGGACGTTGGACACGGTCCAGTAGAGAACCAGCCCGGCCGGCAGGTTGAAGAACATGAACGTGAAGACGAACGGCATGACGAGCATCATCTTGGCCTGCCGCGGGTCGCCGCCGACCGGCGTCATCTTCTGCTGCAAGAACATCGTGACGCCCATGAGGAGCGGCAGCACGTACGTCGGGTCGTGGCTCGCCAGGTCGCAGATCCAGAAGTTCACGCCGAACAGGCTGCCGAAGCAGAGGAACGTCGCGTTCTGCAGATCGACCGACACCGACAGCGCCAGGTAGAGCGCGTAGAAGATCGGAACTTGCGCGATCATCGGCAAACACCCGCCCATCGGGTTCACCTTGTGCGCGCGATACAGCTCCATCGTCTCCTTCTGCAGACGCTGCGGATCGCTCTTGTACTTGTTTCGGAGCGCATTGATCTGCGGCTGCAGCGCCTGCATCGCCTTCATCGAGCGCATGCTCTTGACCGTCAGCGGGTAGAACAAGATCTTCGACACGACGGTGAGCAGGATGATGGCGACGCCGTAGTTGCCGACGTGTCGATAGACCCAGTTCAGCAGCAACAAGATCGGCACGCCGAGCCATTCCATCGGCAAGCCGCCGTACTGCCGCGGGATCGGGAAGCCGCCGAAGTTGATGCCGCCCTCGATCCCCAGCGCCTTCAGCCGGTCGTATTCCTTCGGCCCGACGAAGAACGTCACGCGGCCTTCCCACGCCTGGCCCGGCGCGATCGTCGGCGTCGCCTGCACCGCGATGGTCGCGCGGCCTACGGGATCCTTGCCCTTCGGCTCGCACCCCTTGGGTTCGGCGGTGACGGCGAGCTTGAAGCCGCCCTCGTGCGGGATGAGCGCCGCCATGTACCAGACGCTGTCCATGCCGATCCACTCGCCCTCGGTGTCCACCGGGGTCGCGGCGCACAGGTTGGCTTCGCGGGAAATGCGGCCGCCCGACGACCACACAATCTCGGTCGGGTGCTGACCTTGGAAGCGCTCCTTCGTCTCGCGCCAGTCCTGCCGCGTCGACCACGGCAGCGACACGGTCACGGTCTGCGGCGCGCGCGTGGGATTCTCCACGCGCACGCGCGCGTCGATCGTGTAGTTGTCGGCGCGGAAGGTGAGGACCTCGCGCACGCGCAGCCCCGCGTAGGCGCCGCCCAGGGGCAGATCGTGGGTCGGCCCTTCACGCGTGAGCGTGACCTCGGTGGCGGGGAGATCCATCGGCACGACCTGGGCACTGTTGTTGCCGGAGGGCGCCATCACGAGGCCTGAAGGGCCGAGCTCGCCGATCACGATCATCGGCTTCTCGCCGCGATACTTCAGCGTGAACTCCTGGAGCTTGCCGCCCTCGCTGCTGACTGCCGCGTTGTAGAGAGGGGTCGTGACCCGCGCCAGCCGCTGGGGCGGGCGGCTCTCGCTCGCCGCCGCCGGCGCCGGCAGCACCGGGACGGTCGGCGCGACGGGGGACGACGGTGCGGGCGCGGGCGGCTTGGGGGGAGCCTGAGAGGCCGTCGGCGAAGTGTTGCCCGCCGGCGGTGGCTCGTGCCCGATGAAGAACACCTGATAGAGGATCAGGACGGCCGCCATGAGGATGACCGCCAGGAACGCCCGCTGCTCCGTGGTCACGGTCTCGCTCGCTCCCGCATCGGAGGTGGGTCGTAACCACCCGGATTAAAAGGATGACAGCGCGCCAGGCGCCACGCCGCCAGCCGGGCGCCGCGCGCCAGGCCGTGCTCGACGATGGCCTGCCGGGCGTACTCCGAGCAGGTCGGCGCGAACCGACACGCGCGCGGCAGCCACGGTGAGACCAGCCGCTGATAGGCGACGATCACCGCGGCCGCCGCCTCGCGCGCGCTCATCGCACCGGCCTGCCGCCGGGGATCGCGGCCAGTGCGCCCCTCAGCTGAGCGGTGAGCGCCGCGAACGGCTCCCTCAGCGTCGCCGGCCGCCCCACGATCACCAGCGCCGCCCGCGCCGGCGCCGCCTCGCGCGCGAGGCGATACGCCTCACGCAGGCGCCGCCGCGCTCGGTTGCGCTGCACCGCGTTCTTGAGCTGGCGGCTCACCGCGAAGCCCGCGCGCGTGGGTTGGGCTGTCTCGCGCCAGAGCACGATGAGGGCGGGGCGGTCGATGCGTTTACCTCGCTGGAAGAGCGCCTGGAAGTCGGCGCTGGTGGTCAACCGCTCGCGTCGGGGAAAGCGACCCGCTAGACCGTGAGCCGTTTGCGTCCTTTCGCACGCCGGCGCTTGAGCACTTTGCGCCCGCCCTTCGTGCTCATGCGTTCACGAAAGCCGTGCGTCTTGGCCCGGCGGCGTCGATTGGGTTGAAACGTCCGCTTCATGTGCGCGCTCTCCCTCTGAGCATCGGCCGATCGATGAGCCGACACAGTGTAGACACCGCGTGATGCGCAGTCAACCGACGATGGTCTTGCAAGGTCTTCCGAGCGTGTGCTACCGTGCCGCATCCGTCGCGTGGTGTTGAATCGTGTGAGGTGCACTGTCCCGATGTGCGGGCGACCCGGCGCGGATATCCCATCCGAACGTGGAGCTACTGAGTTATCCCCACCTGTGGATAACTGTGTGTGTAAGTGAGGTCCCGGCCAGTGCTGGATAGCCTTTGGGCGCGCGTCCTCGATTCTGCCTCGCACAAGCTCGCTCCCGCCGTGATGGACTCCTGGGTTCGCCCGTGCCGCCTGCTCGCCGCCGAGGGCGATCACCTTCGCATCGGCGCCCCCAACCGCTTCTCGCGCGACTGGCTGACGCAGCACCATCTCGACGCGCTTCAGCAGGCCGTCGCCGAGGTGATCGGCGGGCAGCCGCGCGTGAGCATCGTCGTGGACGACTCAATCGCGTCCGTCGCCGACGACCCGCCGCCCTCGGCACCGTCGGGCCGGCCGGCCGGGGGTGGCACCACCGACGGCCTGAACCCGCGCTACACCTTCGACACCTTCGTCGTCGGCTCCTCGAACCAGTTCGCGCAGGCCGCGTGCCAGGCCGTGGCCGAGCTGCCGTCGAAGGCCTACAACCCGCTCTTCATCTACGGCGGTGTCGGACTCGGCAAGACGCACCTGTTGCACGCGGTCGGTCACGAGACGGTCCGGCTGTTCCAGGGCATGACGGTCGTCTATCTCTCCTCGGAGCGTTTCACCAACGAGCTCATCAACGCGATCCGCTACGACCGGACGGCGGAGTTCCGCGCGCGCTACCGGACGATCGACCTCTTGCTCATCGACGACATCCAGTTCATCTCCGGCAAGGAGCGCACGCAGGAGGAGTTCTTCCACACGTTCAACGACCTCTACGAGTCGCGCAAGCAGATCATCGTCTCGAGCGACTGCTCGCCCAAGGACATCCCGGAGATCGAGGAGCGCTTGCGCTCGCGGTTCGAGTGGGGACTGATCGCCGACATCCAGCCGCCGGACTTCGAGACGCGCGTGGCGATCCTCAAGAAGAAGGCCGCGGTCGAGCGCGTGCGCCTGGCCGACGACGTCGCCTACCTGATCGCCAGCCGCATCAAGTCCAACATCCGCGAGCTCGAGGGCTCGCTCACGCGAATGATCGCCTTCTGCGCGCTCACCGGTCGCGAGATGAGCGTGGATCTCGCCCAGGAAGTCCTCTCCGATCTCTGGGGCGACGAGGAGAAGGTCATCACGATCGAGCAGATCCAGCGCAAGGTCAGCGACTTCTTCGGCGTCAAGCTCTCGGATCTCAAGGCCAAGAACCGCACCAGGGCGGTGGCCTTCCCGCGCCAGATCGCCATGTACCTCGCGCGCCAGCTCACCCACGCCTCGCTCGCGGAAGTCGGCCGCGCCTTCGGCGGCAAGGACCACACGACCGTCCTGCACGCGGTGGACAAGATCCAGACGTTGCTGCAAGAGGATCCCAAACTACGCAAGACCGTCGACGGACTTATCCAGGGCATCACCCTGTGATCCCCAGCCGTCCCCGCTCCCTCCACATGCCTATCCCCCACGGGCGGCGGAGGCGACGTCCATGGCCACGATGATTTACACTGCGGTCACCCGGTCCACACCGCTTGACGACTACTACAACTACTAAGTTGTCTCTGTCTTTCTAACCAACAACGGAGATTCGTATGGAAGTCATCCTGGATCGTGACGCGTTCCTCAAGGGTCTCCAGATGGTTCAGAACGTCGTCGAGCCCCGGCAGACCCTGCCGATCCTCGCCAACGTGCTGCTCGAGACGGAGGAAGGCACCGTGCGCCTGACGGCCACGGACCTCGAGGTCGGCGCGCGAGTCTCCGTTCCCGCGCGCGTCGCCGGCAAGGGCGCGATCACCGTCTCGGCTCGGAAACTCGCCGAGATCGTCAAGGAGCTGCCGGCGGCGGCCGTCACGCTCAAGGTGGGCGACAACGCCGGCGTGAGCCTGCGCTGTGCGGGCGTCACCTACAAGCTCGTCGGCATGCCGCCCGACGACTTCCCGGCGGTGGTGCCGGCTTCGCCCAGCGCCTGGCTGACGCTGGAAGCCAAGATTCTGCGAGACATGCTGACGCAGACCAGCTTTGCCATCTCGCACGACGAGACGCGCTACGCGCTCAACGGCGTCCTCTTCTCGCTCTCGAGCAAAGAGATGCGCCTGGTGGCGACCGATGGCCACCGGCTGGCGCTGTCGGTCCGCACGCTGGGAGACATGGGCCGTCCGATCACGGGCATCGTGCCGCGCAAGGCGATCACCGAGATCATGCGAGTGCTGGGCGCGGGCGAGGAAGTGCAGCTCGGGATCACCGAGAACCAGTTCGTGCTCCAGATGCCGAACTTCGTCATGACGGCGCGGCTCATCGAGGGACAGTTCCCGAACTACGAGGCTGTCATCCCCAAGAACCATCCGGGCAGGCTGGTGATCGCGCGGGCGGCGCTGACCTCGGCGTTACGCCGGGTATCCGTGATGGCCGAGGAGCGCAACAAGCCGGTCAAGCTGACCCTGGCCCCGGCCTCCCTGAAGCTCGCCGCCTCGAGCCAGGACATGGGCGAAGCCGAGGAGACACTGGACATCGACTATGCCGGCGAGGAGGTCTCGATCGGCTTCAATTCGCGCTATCTTCTGGAGGCGATTGCACCGGTGGAAAACGAGCAAGTCGTCCTCGAATTCAAGGACGCTTTGAGCCCCGGAATCGTCAGAAGCGCGTCGGAGGAAGGGTACTGCTGTGTTATAATGCCCATGCGAATTTAGCGAGGATTTTAGCTCGAAAAATGGGAGCCTTAGCGGGTGCAGATAGGGTGTGTTCAGCTCCTCGATTTTCGTAACTATCGCACCCTCTCGTATCGCCCGTCGGGCCGGCTGAATCTCCTCACTGGAAGGAACGCCCAGGGTAAGACCAATGCCCTGGAAGCCGTGGGTGTCCTGCTGACCGGCCGCTCATTCCGAACCACGCGATTGGCGGAGCTTCCCCACTGGGGAGCCGAGGCGGCGGTCCTGACCGGAGAGCTTCAGCGGAGCGAGGGCACCCGCGCCATCCGGCGGGTGCTGCAGCGGCGTGAGAACGGGACGTGGCAGGCGAGCGGCGAGTCGTGCCCCTGGGCGCGGGTGATCGCCTTCGGCTGGCAGGACCTGGCGATCGTTCACGGCGGCCCGTCGGCGCGGCGGGCGTTCATCGATGGATGTGCGGCGCGCCTCTACCCGAGCCACCTGCCGGCGCTGCTGCGCTACCGGCGGCTGCTCGAGCAACGCAATCGCATGCTGCAGACCCGGGCGAGCGCCGAGAGGCTGGCGCCGTGGGACGAGCAGGTGGCGACGGTGGGCATGGAAATGATCGATCGCCGCCGCCGCGCGGTCGCCGCGCTCCACGCCGAGCTGACGCGCGTCTATCCGGCCGTGAGCGGCGAGCCTCAGAAAGTGCAGATCGGCTATCGCAGCGTTGTCGGCGAGGCGACGGAGCCGGCCGCGCTCGTGGCGGCGCTGGAGCAGGCGCGGCCGGTCGAGCTGCGCCGCGGCCAGACGCTCGTCGGTCCGCACCGCGATGATCTGGCGATCGAGCTCGACGGCGTGGACGCCCGTGCGTTCGGCTCGCGCGGCCAGCAGCGACTGCTCGCGCTGGCGTTGCGCCTGGCCGAAGTCCTGCCGGTGACGGAGGCGGCGGGCACGGCGCCGGTGCTGTTGCTCGACGACGCGCTGTCCGAGCTGGATCCGGGGGTGCGCGACAACGCGCTGCGCGAGATCCAGGCCGCCGAGCAGGTATTTCTGACCTCGCCCGAGCCGCTCGTGGTGAGCGGGGCTGCGCGCTGGGTCGTTGAAGGAGGAGGAATCGCCGCCGCATGAGCGCCGACTACACAGCGAGTGACATCAAGGTCCTCGAGGGCCTGGAGGCGGTCCGCAAGCGGCCGGCGATGTACATCGGCGACACCGGCGCCTACGGCCTGCATCACCTCGTGTACGAGGCGGTCGACAACTCGGTGGACGAAGCGCTGGCCGGCGAGTGCGACTCGATCAAGGTCATCCTGCACTCCGACGGCTCCGTCTCGATCGGCGACAACGGCCGCGGCATTCCCGTCGACACCCACAAGGAGACCGGCAAGTCGGCCGCCGAGGTCGTGCTGACAGTCCTGCACGCGGGCGGTAAGTTCGAGCACTCCGCCTACAAGGTCTCGGGCGGCCTGCACGGGGTCGGCATCTCGGTCGTCAACGCGCTCAGCGAGTGGTTCGAGGTCGAGATCCGCCGCGGCGGCAAGGTGTGGACGCAGCGCTACGAGAAGGGGGGCGTGCCCACGGGGCCGCTGACCGCCGGGGAGGCGACGAAGAAGCAAGGCACCATCGTCAAGTTCAAGCCCGACGCGACGATCTTCGAGACCACGGAGTTCTCGTTCGACACGCTGTCGAATCGCCTCCGCGAGCTGGCTTTCCTGAACAAGGGCCTCAAGATCGTCATCGAGGACGAGCGCGACGGCCGCAGCCACACGTTCCTCTACAAGGGCGGCATCATCGAGTTCGTCAAGCACCTCAACCAGAACAAGACGCCCATCCACCCCAAGGTGATGTTCTTCGAGGGCAAGAAGGGCGACATCGAGGTCGAGGTGGCCCTGCAGTACAACGACGGCTACCAGGAGAGCGTGTTCTCCTTCGCCAACAACATCAACACGCGCGAGGGCGGTACGCACCTCACCGGGTTCCGGGCCGCCCTGACCGGGCAGCTCTCGACGTACGCGCAGAACAACGGCTTCCTCAAGAACTTCAAGGGCGGCGTGAGCGGCGACGACGTCCGCGAGGGGCTGTGCGCGGTCGTCTCCGTGCGGCTGCCGGACCCGCAGTTCGAGGGGCAGACCAAGGCCAAGCTCGGCAACACCGACCTCAAGGGCCTCGTCCAGCAGGTCGTCTACGAGAAGCTCTCGGAGGCGTTCGAGGAGGATCCGACCACCGCCCGCAAGATCGTCGACAAGTGCGTGCGGGCGGCCCAGGCCCGCGAGGCCGCGCGCAAGGCGCGCGAGCTCACGCGCAAGGGCGGCCGCGATGACGAGGGCCTCGCCGCCAAGCTGGCCGACTGCTCGGAGCGCGACCCGCAGTATCGCGAGCTGTTCATCGTCGAGGGCGACTCCGCCGGCGGCTCCGCCAAGCAGGGCCGCGACCGGAAGACGCAGGCCGTCCTGCCCCTGCGTGGCAAGATCATCAACTCGGAGAAGGCGCGCTACGACAAGGTCCTCTCCCACAACGAAATCCGGCTGCTCATCTCGGCGATGGGCACCGGCATCGGCACCGAGGAGTTCGACCTCACCAAGCTGCGCTACCACAAGATCATCCTGATGACGGACGCCGACGTCGACGGCGCCCACATCCGCACGCTCCTGCTGACCTTCTTCTTCCGCCACATGAACGCCGTCATCGAGGCCGGGCACCTCTTCATCGCCCAGCCCCCGCTGTTCAAGGTGAAGAAGGGCAAGGTCGAGAAGTACCTGATGAACGAGCGCGAGTTCGAGGATTTCTTCCTCAGCTCGTGGGTGACCGGCGCCAAGCTCAAGGTGCCGGGGACGAAGGCGCCGATCACCGGCGAGGCACTGCTGGAGGTGCTGCACGCGCTGTCGGAGTATCGCGGGCTCTTCTCCAAGCTGACCAAGCGCGGCGTGCCGGCCGACGTCCTCCGCGAGCTGCTGCGCCAGAAGTTCCGCGGCGCCAAGCGCGGCGTCTCGCACGCCGACATCGTGGAGGCGGTCGTGGCGGCCGCGGGCGCCGTCAACGGGCACAACATCCAGCCGCGCGCCGGCGACACCGGCGACGCGCAGACGCTGGTGGTGGCGGGGCCGCCGGCGGTGTCGTTCAGCACGGAGCTGTTCAAGTCGGCCGATTACGGCTCCCTGCTCGATCTCTGGGACAAGCTGGCCGCCGCCGCCAAGGGCCCGACGGTCGTGCTCGACGACAACGACGCGGAGACGCCCGTGAAGAGCCTGGAGGCGCTGTGGCAGGTGGCGCTCGACAAGTCGCGCCAGGGCGCCAGCTTCCAGCGCTACAAGGGCCTGGGCGAGATGAATCCCGAGCAGCTCTGGGAAACCACCATGAACCCGGAGACGCGAACGCTGCTGAAGGTGAGCATGGAGGACGCCGTCGGCGCCGACGAGATGTTCACCGTGCTGATGGGCGACGCGGTCGAGCCGCGGCGCCTCTTCATCGAGAAGCACGCGCTCGACGTCGCCAACCTGGACATCTAAACGGAGCGCTTGCACGCCTTGAACCGTGGGTGGCCTGATCTAGATGCCTGATCGACAGATCAACGCGCCGATCGAAGAGGAGATGCGCAAGTCGTATCTCGACTACGCGATGTCGGTCATCGTCGGCCGCGCGCTGCCGGACATCCGCGACGGCCTCAAGCCCGTCCACCGCCGGGTGCTGTACACGATGTCGCTGCTGGGCCTGGCCTGGAACCGCGGCTACAAGAAGTCGGCCCG
Organism: Candidatus Rokuibacteriota bacterium; assembly: GCA_003220265.1. Lineage (GTDB taxonomy): Bacteria > Methylomirabilota > Methylomirabilia > Rokubacteriales > CSP1-6 > AR5. The sequence goes on from QHRW01000049.1 coordinate 34,221, forward strand.
CGTGGTCGGCGACTGCATGGGCAAGTTTCACCCCCACGGCGACTCGGCCATCTACGACACGCTCGTGCGGATGGTGCAGGACTTCTCGCTGCGCTACCCGCTGGTGGACGGGCAGGGCAACTTCGGCTCCATCGACGGCGACCCCGCCGCGGCCATGCGCTATACCGAGGCGCGCATGGCGCGCATCGCGCACGAGATGCTGGCCGACATCGACAAGGACACGGTCGACTTCGCGCCCAACTACGACGACAACGAGACGGAGCCCGTGGTCCTGCCCACGCGGATCCCGAACCTGCTCGTCAACGGCTCCACCGGCATCGCCGTCGGCATGGCGACCAACATCCCGCCGCACAACCTCACGGAGGTGGTGGACGGGCTGGTGGCGCTCATCGAGCGGCCGGACACGACCGTGGACGAGCTCGCCAAGATCATCACCGGGCCCGACTTCCCGACGGCCGGGTACATCTACGGCACCGGCGGCATCCGGGAGGCCTACACGACGGGCCGAGGGACGATCACGCTGCGGGCCAAAGCCCACTCGGAGAAGCTCCGCGGCGGCCGCGAGGCGATCATCCTTACCGAGCTGCCCTACCAGGTCAACAAGGCCACGCTGATCGAAAAGATCTCCGAGCTCTCGCGCGAGAGGAAGGTCGAGGGTATCTCGGAGATCCGCGACGAGTCGAACCGCGAGGGCATCCGGGTGGTGCTGGAGCTGGGGCGCGGCGAGATGCCGCAGATCCTCCTCAACCAGCTCTACAAGCACACTCAGATGCAGACGACGTTCGGCATCATCATGCTGGCCCTCGTCGATCGGCGGCCGCAAGTCGTCAACCTCAAGGAGATGCTGGAGGCGTTCATCAGATTTCGCCGCGAGGTCGTCACGCGGCGGACGCGCTTCGAGCTGACGCGGGCCGAGGAGCGCGCGCACATCCTGGCCGGCCTCCGCAAGGCGGTCGAGCAGCTCGACGTCGTCATCCGCATCATCCGCGGCGCCGCCAACGCCGACGCCGCGCGCGACGAGCTCATGCGGCGGCTCGAGCTCAGCGAGGTCCAGGCCAAGGCCATCCTCGACATGCAGCTGCGCCGGCTGGCCGCGCTCGAGCGGCAGAAGATCATCGAGGAGCACGAGGAGACGCTGAAGCTCATCGAGGAGCTCAAGAGCATCCTCGCCTCCGACGTCAAGCTGATGGGGATCATCAAGCAGGAGCTGGCCGCCGTGAAGGAGCAGTACGGCGATGCCCGCCGCACGGAGATCCTCACCGAGACGACCGAGCTGACCATCGAGGATTTGCTGGCCGACGAGGAGATGGTGGTCACCATCACGCGCTCGGGCTACATCAAGCGCACGCACGTCGAGGCCTACCGCAGCCAGCGCCGCGGCGGCAAGGGCGTGACGGGGATGGAGACGAAGGAAGAGGACATCGTCGAGGACCTGTTCATCGCCTCGACCCACGCCTATCTCCTGTTCTTCACCAACCTCGGCAAGACCCACTGGCTCAAGGTGCACGAGATTCCCGAGGGCGGGCGCGCCGCCAAGGGCAAGGCGATGGTCAACCTCCTCTCGCTCGGCGAGGGCGAGTCGGTGGCCACCTGCGTGCCCGTGCGCGACTTCACCACGGCCGGCTACATCTTCTTCGTCACCCGCCAGGGCAAGGTCAAGAAGACGGAGCTGGAAGCCTACTCGCACCCGCGCGCGGGCGGCATTCAGGCCATCGGGCTCGAGGCCGGCGACGAGGTGATCACCGCCCGCCGGACCGACGGGCAGCGCGAGGTGATGATCGCCACCAAGCTGGGCATGGCCATCCGCTTCGCCGAGGAGGAAGTCCGCCCGATGGGCCGCGGCGCCGCCGGCGTGCGCGGCATCGACGTCGAGGAGGGCGACGCGGTGATCGCGGCCGACGTGGTGCAGGAAGGCGCGCAGATCCTCACTGTGACCGAGCGCGGCTTCGGCAAGCGCACGCCGCTCGAGGAGTACCGGCTGCAGGGCCGCGCCGGCAAGGGGATCATCGACATCAAGACGGCCGGCCGCAACGGCACCGTGGTCGGCATGCTGCAGGTGCGCGAAGGCGACGACATCCTCCTGGTGACGACGAAGGGCAAGGTCATCCGCATCCACGCCGACGAGGTGTCGTCGCAAGGGCGCAACACGATGGGCGTGCGCATCATCGACCTCGACGCCGACGACCGGGTGGGCTCCATCGCGCGCGTCGAAGCGGAAACGCCGGCTCCCGCCGAAACCGCCTAGCCCGAGGCGCTCATCCGCGATGCTCGACATCAAGCTGATCCGCGATCAGCCCGACGCGGTCGCCACCGCGCTCGCCGACAAGGGCGGCGCCGACCTCATCCACGAGATCCTCGCCCGCGACGGCGAGCGCCGCCGCCTCATCAAGGAGGCCGAGGACCTCAAGGCGCTGCGCAACAAGGCCTCGGAGGCCATCGGCCAGGCCAAGCGCCGCGGCGAGGACGCCTCCGCCGAGCAGGCGCGCATGCGCGAGGTCGGCGATCGCATCAAGGCCCTGGACGCCGACGTGAAGGCGGTCGACGACGCCATCGAGGCGCTGCTGGCGCAGGTGCCCAACGTCCCGCATCCCTCGGTCCCCCGCGGCAAGAGCGACGCCGACAACGTCGAGGTGCGGAAGTGGGGCACGCCGCGGCAATTCGACTTCACACCCAGGCCCCACGAGGACGTCGGCGAGGCGCTCGGCCTCCTCGACATGGAGCGCGCGACCAAGATCGCCAAGACGCGCTTCGCCGTGCTGTGGGGCGACCTCGCGCGGCTGGAGCGCGCGCTCGCCCAGTTCATGCTGGACCTGCACACGCGCGAGCACGGCTACACGGAGGCGTGGATTCCCCACCTGGTCAACGCCGAGACGATGCTGCGCACCGGCCAGCTTCCCAAGTTCGAGGAGCAGCTCTTCAAGACCGTGGAGGCCGACGAGGGCCGCACGCTCTACCTCATCCCGACCTCCGAGGTGTCGCTGAGCGCGCTGCACTCGGGTGAGGTCCTGCTCGAGCGGACGCTGCCCCGCCGCTACACCGCGTACTCGCCGTGCTACCGCCGCGAGGCCGGCACCTACGGCAAGGACATGAAGGGCATCTTCCGCAACCACCAGTTCTCCAAGGTCGAGCTGGTGAAGCTGGCCACGCCCGCCAGCGGCTACGACGAGCTGGAGTCGATGGTGCGCGAGGCCGAGACCGTGCTGCAGCGCCTCGAGCTGCCCTATCGCGTGGTCGAGCGGTGCGCCGGGGACGTCGGCTTCAGCAGCGCCAAGGGCTACGACCTCGAGGTCTGGCTGCCCGGGCAGGGGAAGTATCGCGAGATCTCGTCGTGCTCGAACTACGCGGACTTCGGCGGCCGCCGCGTGGACATTCGCTACAAGCCGGAGAGTGGCGGCCGCCCCGAGTTCGTCCACACGCTCAACGGCTCCGGCCTCGCCGTCGGGCGCACCATCGTCGCCATCCTCGAGAACTATCAGAACGTCGACGGCACCGTGACCATCCCCACGGCGCTGCGCCCGTACCTGCCCGGGCTCGAGCGGCTCACGACCCGCCGCTGAAACTCACGCGGGATCTCTCGGCATGACCGACGAGATGGTCCGCTACTACGCGCGGCGTGCTCAGGAATACGACCGCGTCTACACCATGCCGCGCTGGCAGCCCGACCTGGCGATTCTCCACGAGCGCATCCCGGCGCTGTGCGCCGGCCGCCGCGTACTCGAGGTGGCCTGCGGCACCGGTTACTGGACCGAGCGGGTCGGCCGCACCGCCGCCAGCGTGGAGGCCTGCGACACCAACGACGAGACGCTGGCGATCGCCCGCGCGCGCCCCGGCATGTCGGCGCGCGTACGGCTCGTCCGCCGCGACGCCTACGCCTCGAGCGCCGAGCCACCAGGGTGCGATGCCGGCCTCGCCGCCCTCTGGCTGTCTCACGTCGACCGCGCGCGGATGGCGGAGTTCCTCGACGCGTTCCACTCGTACCTGCTGCCCGGCTCCCCCGTGCTGATGTTCGACGAGCGCGAAACGCCCGTGCGCCCGGTGCCCGCGAGCCGCGTAGACGAGGCGGGCAACCGCTACGAGATGCGTCGCCTGGCCGACGGCGAGCGCTTCGAGATCATCAAGAACTTCTTCGACGAGGGCGAGATGCGCGGCCTCCTGGCGCGTTACGGGCGCAACGTGAAGTTCGAGGCGCTGGAGGCGTTCTGGGTGGTCACCTACACGACGTCAGGCGGCAGCGTGCGACAATCGGACGGGGAGGGCTAGCCTCAACTGTCCGACCATAGGCGCTGCGCTACCTGATCGTCCCCAGAACGATTAACTGCGACCCACAACTTGGACTCCCTGGAGGGTGTGTTGGAGCGAGGGGACTCCGACCGATGGGCACCCATCTGAGCGTGTGTTCCCGGAGGTGGGTTCGATTCCTACCGCCTCCACCATCTCATTGAGCGGTTCGCCCGTCCGCTTGACACATCCGACGGCGTGGCGCTATGTGTTCGCACCATGTTGATCGGCCGTCTCTTCGCGGTCATCCTCGGCGGGGCGTTGCTCTGGGCCCTGGGGGCGAGCGCGCAGCCTGCGTCACGAGTCCATCGCCTCGGTCTGCTCGACGCCAGCTCGCCTGATCCCGCGCGTCTGGAGTGGTGGTCGGGGTTCCGGCAGCGGCTCCGCGAGCTCGGTTACGTGGAAGGCCAGAACGTCGCGTTGACGACGCGCTTCGCCCACGGGAAGGTCGAAGACCTGCCGGCGCTGGCCGAAGATCTGGTACGGCTCAAGGTCGATGTGATCGTGACGGCCGGCGGTTTCCAGGCCACCCGGGCCGCCAAGCAAGCCACCTCGACGATTCCCATCGTCATGACGACCGGTGCCGATCCCGTGAGGTTGGGCCTCGTCGCGAGCCTGGGGAGGCCGGGCGGGAACGTCACCGGCATGACGAGCATCACGTCGGATTTGAGTGGCAAGCGCCTCGAGCTCCTCCGGGACATCCTGCCCAGGATGTCCCGCCTGGCCTTGCTCTGGCATGTGAATCCCGCGGGCGAGCTGGCGGTACGCGATTTCGAAGCGATGGCGCGGTCGGCGCGGATCGCGCTGCAGGTGCTGGGTGTTCGACGTGCCGACGAACTCGAGGGGGCCTTCTCGTCCATGGAGCGGGAACGGGCCCAGGCGCTGATCATTATCGTGAGCGCCCAGTTCTTCCCGGAACGCAAGCGACTCGCCGACCTGGCCCTTCTCCATCGATTGCCGACGATGCATGCGCAGGTGGAATACGTGGAGGCGGGCGGTCTCCTGTCGTATGCGCCGAGCTATCCCGAGTTCTTTCGCCACGCCGCCGTGTACGTCGACAAGATCCTCCGCGGCGCCAATCCCGGTGAGCTCCCGGTCGAGCAACCGACCCGCCTGGAGCTGGTGATCAACCTCAAGACCGCCCGAGCGCTCGGCGTCTCCTTGCCCCAGCCCCTTCTTCTGCGCGCTCAGCGGGTCATCGAGTAACGCGGTTCGAAACTCGAAGACCTCCACCACGACCGTCTCGGGCACGGTCACGGTGTCGGCCAGCGCCTCGGACAAAGTGGGCGTCGGCCGGGCCCGGTTCAAACTCGATGGGTCGACCACGGCGCGTCGGGTGAACGGCACGCAGTTGAGCGCGGGCCTGGCGCCTCCCCATCGAACAGCCTACAAAGTTCGAGTTCGTCATCGACCTCAAGACCGCCAAGACGCTCGGCCTCACGACTGTTGGAGCGGTGGGGCTTCCGCGGGGATCCGCCTCAGCGCGACGCCGACGCGGTGACGTTGTAGACGCTGACGGGCCGCGCAAAGCCCTTGAGGCTCAGCTCGCCGACGGGCTCCGCCATCACGACGTGTTCGACGGCGCCGAACAGCCGACGCGAGATCAGAATTTGGCCCGGCTTGGCCTCGCCGCACAGCCGTGCCGCGAGGTTGGTGACCGTCCCGATCGCCCCATAATCCCAGCGTCCCTCGAAGCCGATGGCGCCGATCGTCGCGTAGCCCTGGGCGATGCCGGCGCCGAAGTCCAGATCATAGCCGCGCTTGTGCCAGCCGCGCCGCAGCTCTTCCACCCGCGCGCGCATGGCCAGCGCCATCCGCATCGCGCGCGCTGCCGCGTCGGGGACGACCACCGGATCGTTGAAGAAGATCATCATGCCGTCACCGGTGAAGCGCTCCAGCGTCCCCTCATGCTCGATGATCAGCCGACCCATCGCGGCGTGATACTCACGCAGCACCCCCATGACCTCCTCCGGCTCGGAGGTCTCGGCGAAGGCGGTGAATCCGCGCAGGTCCAGGAAGACGACCGTGATCTCGCGCCGGTGGCTGGCCAGGGGATCGTCGGCGCCGCCGCTCACGATGGCCTCGGCCAGCGCCGGGGAGAAGAAGCGCTTCAGGCGCGCCAGGCGCTCGAGCTGCGTCACCTGCTCGTCCACGCGCCGCTCGAGCGTGCGATTGAGCTCGCCCAGCTGGTCCCACAACTCTTTGATCCGGAGCAGCGAGCGCACGCGCGCGAGGAGTTCCGCTTGATGGATCGGCTTGGTAAGGAAGTCGTCGGCGCCCGCCTCGATCCCCTTCACGCGCTCCTGGCCCGGGTCGAGCGCCGTCACCATCACGACGGGGAGCATTGCCGTGGCCGGATTCTCGCGGATCTTGCGGCACACGTCGTAGCCGCTCATGCCCGGCATCATCACGTCGAGCAGGACGAGGTCGGGCGGCTCGCGCTCCATCACGCGCAGCGCCTCGGGCCCGGCGGCGGCCGTGACCACGGCGTAGCCGCGCGCCGCCAGCACGTCGGCCAGCAGCTTGACGTTGCTGGCCGTGTCGTCCACGACCAGGATCCGGGCGGGCACGGTCACGCGCCCGCCGCGCGGTCGAGGGCCTCGCGCACGGCGGCCAGGAACGGCCGAACGCTGATCGGTTTGGACTGGTAGCCGTCGAAGCCGGCCGCCAGGATCTTCTGGCGGTCGTGCGTCATCGCCGAGGCGGTCACCGCCAGCACGGGAATGCCCCGCGTGGCCTCGTCGGCGCGGAGCCGGCGCAGCGCTTCGATGCCGTCGATACCCGGCAGGTGGATGTCCATCAGGATGAGTTGCGGCGGCTCGCGCGCGACGAACGCGAGACCGACCTCGGCGCTCTCGGCCTCCACCACGCGGTAGCCCTGATGGACCAGGACGTCGCGCGCCAGCTTGCGGTTGTTCTCGTTGTCCTCGACGACCAGGATGAGTTCGTTCGCCATCACGCGACCGGGATGGTGAAGGTGAACGTCGAGCCCTCGCCAGGCCGGCTCTTGACCCAGATGCGCCCGCGGTGCAGCTCGACGAACTTCCGGGCGAGGGCGAGGCCGAGTCCCGTGCCCTCGTGCTTCTTGGCGTAGTCGGTGCCGACCTGCCGGAACTCCTCGAACACGGCGTCGTGGTCCTCGGCGGCGATGCCGATGCCGGTGTCGATCACCGAAATCTCGACATGGCTGTCCACGCGCTGGGCGCGCACCTCGATGCGTCCGCCCTCCGGCGTGAACTTGACGGCATTCGATAAAAGGTTCACGAGCACCTGCTTCAGCTTGCGCTGGTCGCCGCGTACGCTGCCGAGGCCGGCCGGCAGGTGCGTGTCCAGGGCCAAGCCTCTGCGGGTGGCCCGCTCGCGAATCAGGACGAGCGCGTTGTCGATCGCGGGCGCTAGCTCGAAGTCCTCGACGTCGAGCTCCATCCGCCCGGCCTCGATCTTGGCCAGGTCGAGGATGTCGTTGATCAGCGAGAGCAGGTGCCGGCCGGAGGCCAGGATGTCGTTGAGGTACTCCTCCTGCTTGGCGTTGATGTCGCCGAACATTCGCTCGAGCAGGACCTCCGAGAAGCCGATCACCGCGTTGAGCGGCGTGCGCAGCTCGTGGGACATGCTGGCCAGGAACTCGTCCTTGTGCCGGTTGGCCGCCTCCAGCTCCCGGCTCTTGTCCTCGATCTCGCGGAACAGCCGCACGTTCTCGATGGCGATGACTGCCTGGTCGGCGAAGGTCTGCACGAGCTCGATCTGCTTGTCGGTGAAGCGGCGCACTTCCTGGCGATAGATCGTCATGGCCCCGATGACGTCCTCGCCCTTCAGGAGCGGCAGCCACACCGCCGTCCGCGCCCCCAGCAAGCGCACCGTCGGCAACCGCAGTGGATCGCCGGTCCGGAACGCCTCGTCGTCGGTGATGTCCTCGATCTGGACCGGCAGCCGGCTTCCCAGCATCCGGCCGATGCCGGAGGTCGGCGTGGGGGCCGGCCGCGACGGCGATCGGAACCATGCCTCAGCCTCGGGGCTGAGGCCGCGGCAGGCGACGGCGTGGAAGACGCGGCCGTCGTAGGTGAAGACGATGCCGCGCTCGGCCGAGCACAGTCGGGTGGCGTTGGCCAGGATCGCCTCGAACACGGGCTGCACATCAGTGGGCGACGACGAGATGACCCGGAGGATTTCGGCGGTCGCCGTTTGCTGCTCCAGCGATTCCGATAGCTCGCGCGTGCGGTCCTCCACCTTCTCCTCGAGGGTGGCGTACGACTCTCGCAGGCGCGCCGTCATCCGATTGAAATCATCCGCCAGCGCCTCGAGCTCGTCCCCCGTGCGCAGCGCGATCTGGTGGTCGAGTTCGCCGGCGCCGATGCGCGCCGCGCCCTCCTGCAGGCGCTGGATCGGCCGTGCCAGGCCGCGGGCCAGCACGACGCTGACGACGATGGAGAGCACGATGCCGGTCAGCACCACCGCCACCACCCGGTAGGCCGAGGTCCGTACCGGCGCGAAGGCCTCCGCCACCGGCTGCTCCACGAACACGGTCCAGCCGAGCGAGGGGATGCGCGAATGCGCCGTCAGAACCTCCACGCCCTTGACGTCGCGCGCGATCGGGAGGTCGTCATCCTCCGACGGTGTGCCGGCGGCGATCACCTGCGGCAAGTGCTTCAGGCTCGTCTTCTGCAGCACCAAGCTGATGTCGGGGTGCGCGATGAGCGTGGCATCGCGGTCCACCGCAAAGGCGACGCCGGTCTTGCCGACCTTGATCTGCGAGACGACGTCGAGGATGAATTTCAAGTTGACGTCGGCGGCGGCGACTCCGCCTCCCGTCAGCGGTGCGGCGATCGTCATGTACGGCTCGGAATCCTTGCGGAAGTAGACCGGGCCGAACCACGTGCGGCCGCGCGCCTCGCGGAACTTGGCCTCCTGCGAGACATCGAGCCCACTGCGGCGGCGGTCGGACACGAGGCGGGACAGGAACAGCTGCTCGCGCCCTCCGGCATCGATGTACGTCAGCTCGGTGATGGGCGGGGCCTGACGCTGCAGGCGCACGGCGTCGAGGTGGCGCTGGTCGAGGGCGGCATCGGTGGTGGCGAGTGGAGCGTGCGTCGTCCAGCCGAGCTGGCGCTCGATGTCGCGCACGAAGGCTTCGATGCGCACGGCCGCCCCGCTTGCCTTCTCGCGCTGCACCGCGACGAGCGCGGCCTGGTTTTCGGAGTAGGAAGCGCGGAGCTGGATGGCGCCGGCCGTCACCAGCGCACTGGTAACGAACGCGACCAGCACGATGAGATACCGGCGTGCGAGGCCGCCCCGCCTCATGGTGGGGCGATTCTACGCCAGGAGCTTGGCCAAAGCGTTTATCGAAACACCGCCGGATGTCATTGGGCAGGCCCGATAGACGTCCTCGCCTGGTGACGGGATCGGAGCGTTCACGCGCGACGGAGATAGTTGCGACGGCGGATCGCATCTCTTCGGCAAGTCTTGACCTCCCTGGCCGGTCTTGACCTACGTCACCGTGCCACGCCTACTGGCTGCCATGCCACTGCCGCCGCTCAGGCGAGCCCTGCATGTTGGCGGGTTCCGCATAGACTCCACGGATTTTCAGCGCGCCGTCCCGGCTGACAGTTCTCTAGCCCCCCGTACGACAATCGCCACGACGGCATCACGCCTCAGGATCTCGGCCGCCGTATTGAATCGGCAGCATTGACGCGGCCGGGCGGTAGAGGGATTCTGCGCCCGTGAAGCCAGTTGAACAGCCAGTAGTAGCCGAAGGCCTTGAGATTGGGCGACGCGGGCCTCGTGCTAGGCATCGCGGCCGTGCTGGCCACGCCGCTCCTGCAACTATCGCCACGTCGCCGTTCTGCGGCGGGCCGTACAGGAAAAACAGGCGCGAAATAGCGGATGATGGCCAGCCACGCTGAGTCCCGCGTTGCGTCGTCTGTCGACTGACCGCAAAGGCAGGCGAGAGGGTTCTTCCGCCCTGATGGCCGCGTCGAACACGCGACGTTCCGAGGTCTTCGGCCCTGAGTGCGGCTGCGCTATCTTGCCCGACACCCCGATCCGCCGGGAGGGCGAGGACGTACCGCTCCACGCCAATTGCTGGATCAAGCAAGTTCAAAGGATCGGGCGGCCGCCTGCGGCCCGCTGACCACCGCAGCGATCTACGCAGCCCTGCGGCGGCCGGAGCGTGCCCACTTTGGACTGATCATCCGACTTCGTGCGGGAGCTTGGCGAGCAGTGCTGCCGCACTCGTGTATCGTAAATGCTGGTCGTTGAAGGTCACGGAGGGCTAGCCTCAACTGGCAAGGCAGTGGACTTGAAATCGCTCCTTGGGCGATCACTTAAAGTGACCAGCACTACCTCGGTGTTACTGATCTACCGGTATTCAAACGCTAAAGGCGGCCGATGCTGTAACGTCCGAGAGACACGCTGGTATCTC
>QHRW01000163.1 GCA_003220265.1 Candidatus Rokuibacteriota bacterium
GGCCGCTGCGCGCCGTGCGATGACCTCCTGCTGATTCGGCGCCCATTGCGTCTGGTCATAGGCGCGATCGAGCGCAGCCTGGTCGTAGTCGAGGAAGACCTTGCCGGGTCCGCTCATTGCCCGCGCCGCAGCTCGAGGAAATACTGGTGCGGGAGCAGCTTGCGATCGGCGACCAGGCGCAGGCCGGCGCGACGGGCGTCACGCAGGAAGCGGGTGCGCGGGATCCGCCGGCGGGGCGGCGGGCCGAACTCGGAGTCCTCGTTCCAGTCCACGTTGATCACGCGCGCGCCGCGCGGCAGCTCGGCGGCGAGCCGGCGCAAGAACGCCGGCGCGCCGTGGATGTGGTGGTACGCGTTGATGATGATCGCCACCTGGCAGCGCCCGCGCGGCAGCAGTGGGTCGTCGTCGCGGCTCAGCACCGGCGTGACGTTCTTCACCCCGGCGCGCGCCAGCCGTGTGCGGAGCACGTCGAGCATCGCCGCCTCCGGATCGACGGCGAACACGTGGCCGGACGGGCCGACGGCACGGGCCAGCCGCGGCGTGAAGTAGCCGGGGCCGGCGCCGATCTCGGCCACCATCTGCCCGCGCCGCAGACCGAGCGCGCGCACGAGCACCGCGGGCTTCTGCCACTTCGCACGCTTCGGATTGAGCTGTCGCTTGAGCGCGCCCGCGAGCTCTTTAGGCGTCATAGATCTTCTTCAGCTCGCCGGCTCCCCAGGCAACGGCCTCCTCCGGCTTCATGCCCTGGATGGCCTTGGCGAACATGTCGACGACGATGTACTTGGACAGCACCTCGGTCGCCTTGCGGCCGGGTGGCCCCGCGTAGCCGACCTGCCGCGCCGAGGCCAGCGTCTCCGGGAACACCGCCGTCTTCGGGTCCTTCTTCCACAGCGGATGGTCGCGGTAGGCCTTGGTGCCGGGGATGCCGAAGGTGTCCATCGTCTCGAAGTAGCGGTCGAAGCGCGCGCGGTCCATGTAGAAGCCGATGAAGTCCTTCGCCACCTTCACGTTCTTGCTCTGCTTCAGCACGCACGAGTTCCAGCACGGTAGCCAGTAGAAGCGCCCCGCCGGCCCCGGCGGATAGTGGCCGTGGTTGGTGCCCTTGTAGACGTCGGGGAACTTGTCGCGCGCGGCCACGTAGATGCTGGGGGCGTTGCCCGTCAGCGAGATCTCGCTGGAGAGGAACGCGCGATTGTTGTTCGAGTCGTCCCAGGCCAGGCCGCCCTCGTCGAAGACTTCCTTCCACAGCATCGTGTTGAACTTCACGGCTTCCACGGTGTTCTTGCTGTTGAGCGCCACCGTGCGGCCGTCCTTCTGCACCTCCATGCCGCCCCACATCCACACGAGCGGGTAGCACCAGTTGTTCGGATCGTTGATGCTGTGGCCGAAGGCCTGCCCGAACGGCTTGCCCTTGGCCTTCATGGCCTTGCCCACCTTGCGGAAGTCGTCCCACGTCTTCGGATACTCGAATCCGGCCTCGCGCAGCCAGTCCTCGCGATAGGTGATCGCCCACGAGATGATGAACTGCGGCACCGCGATCCAGCGCGAGCCGGCCACGCAGTTCAGCTTCGCATAGTCGTACCAGCCGCCCTGCTTGCCGCCGATGGCCTCGGCCACGTCGCTCACGTCGGCGAGCGCGCTCTCGTAGAGCAGCGGATGGTTGTTGGCCATGATGATGATGTCGGGACCGCTGCCGCTCTGCACCGCCGCCGTCACGCGGGTCTGGATGTCGTTCTGATTGATGCGCTCGATCTGCACGTCCACGCCCGCCTGCTTGCCGAACTCCGCGGCCTGCGCCTCGAAGACCTTGTCGGCGGCCGGGATGAAGTGCGACCACTGCAGCAGGCGCAGCGTGGTGCCTTGCGCGAAGGCCGGGGCCCGGCCCAGCGCGGCGGCGCCGGCGGTCACGGCGAGGAAGCGGCGGCGGCTGACGGTGACGCTCATCGTGGCTCCTCTCTCGAGCGGTTGGACGGCGGGCTCAGGCGATGTCGATCCACGTCCGGCGCGCGGCGGAGGCGGCGGCGGCGTCGAGCACGAGCTGTGCGCGCAGCCCATCCTCGAGCGACGGCGAGGGTGCGGCGCCCGTGCGGATGGCGTCCAGCATGCGTGCGACCAGCGGCGCGATGGTGCCGCGGCCGATCTGCTCGAACGCCTCGGCGCGCTCGACGGCGGGCACCCGCGCACGCGGCGCCACCGGTTCGAAGGCGCCGCCGCGCGAGAGCCGCAGCTCTCCGGCCCACCACGCCGGCGCCTCGCGCCCCAGCCGGTACTGCACGGCGCCGGCGCTGCCGTACGCCTCCAGCGTTGTTTCGTTCACACCGTGCGCGACACGGCTCGACGTGAACGACACCTGAGCGCCGTTCACCAGCTCGCCGAGCACGATACACCAGTCCTCGGCGTCGGGCGGTCGTGACACGCCGGGTGCCGAGCGCGCCGGGTACGGGATGCCCATCGTCGCCGCCACGCGCTTGAATTCGCCGAAGCTCCAGCGCACGAGGTCGATGACGTGCACGCCGTTGTCGCCGAGCACGCCGTGGCCGGCCTGCGCCCGATCCATCCGCCAGGTGGCCGCGGCGGTCTCCGCCGCCCAGCGACTGCCAAGCCACCGCACCCCGATGTGGAAGGGCCGCCCGATCGCGCCCTCGGCCACGATCGCGTGCAGCGTCTGCATGGCGGCGGGAAAGCGCCAGTTGAAGCCCGTCATTGCCACACGCCCGGCGCGCGTGGCCGCCGCCACGATCCGCCGGCCCTCGTCCACCGTGAGCGCGATCGGCTTCTCGCACAGCACGTGCGCGCCGCGCGCGAACGCTGCCTCGGCGATGGCCAGGTGGTTGTGCGGCGGCGTGGCGATGACGACGATCTCCGGTCGAGCGCGCTCGAGCAGATCCTCCCAGCGAGTGAAGACACCCTTCACGCCGTGGGCGTCGGCGATCTTGCGCGCCGCCGCCTCGTCGCGCTGGCAGACGGCGACGACGTCGCAGCCGTTGGCCTGGAACGCTGGAATGTGGGCGCGGCCGAAGCCGAGTCCGATCACGCCGACCGTAAGACCTGCCATGCCGAAGCGCCTCCCTTGGATGGGGGAACCCTCGCAGGGTTCCCCCCTTCCCCTCCCTTGGGTGGGGGAACCCTCGCAGGGTTCCCCCCTTCCCCTCTGTCAACGCGCGATCAACGCGCGGAAGGTCACGGCATCCTAGTGGTCGGTGACGGGCCGCCCAGCGTGGGCAACCCTGAGGGCGACGTCGAGCGCGTACCGAGGCTCGACGACGGCAGGTTCGTCGGCAAGCCGGTCGTCGGATCGATCGGCGACGTCGTGCCGAACGGCTGGGGCGTCAAGAACGGCGACGGCGTGCCGCTGGGCGACTGCGGCGTGACGGTGGTCGGCGACGACGAGGGCGGCAACGTTTGTGGCGTCGTCGTTCCCGTCTGAGCCAAGGCCGGCGCGACGGGCAGCGCCAGCAGCGTGAGCGCGGCGATGACGCGTTTCATCGTGAGCCTCCTCAGCGCCCGGCGCTCGTCGAGGCGGACGAGCTCGGCGACGCGGACGTCGACGACTGCAGCGTGAGCGGGTCGATCAGCGCACCGGTCGAGGGATCGATCAGGAACCCGGTGCCCGGCTGCACGACGAACCCGGTGCGCGAGTCGATCAGCAGGCCGGTGCGCGGATCGAACACCGGCGACGTGAGCGCGACTCGCGTGTTGGGATCGAGCGCGGTGAACGTGCGCGGGTCGAACAGCATCCCGGTGGCCGGGTTCGCCAGCAGTCCCGTGGCGGGGTCCAGCACGAAGCCCGTGCGCACGTCGACGGTCGGCGTCGAGATCGGCCGGCCGGTGGCCACGTCGATGGCCAGTCCCGAGCGCGGGTCGAAGACGAACGAGCCCAGCGGCAGGCCGGTGCGCGCGTCGGTCAGCCCCGGCGAGACACCGACGGCGGGCGTGGGCACCGTCCCGGCCGTCACCGGCGTCGAAGGGGAGATCGCGGTCGTGGAGCCCAGCGCGGGCGACGCGGAGGCGGGCAGGCCCGTGCGCGGATCGAGCGGCGTCGGCGTCGTCGTCCGGAGCCCCATGCGCGGATCGTTCGGCGGCGCGGTCGTCGGCAGGCCCATGCGTGGATCGGTCGGCGGTGCCGTCGATGGCGAGCCCGTGCGCGGATCGATCGCGCGGTTCGTGGGCGGCGTGGCGATGCGCGGGTCGAAGACCGGCGGCGTGCTGGTGGCCGTCGTGCCCGGAGTGAGCGCCGGCAGAGTGGCCGGCGCCGGCGTCACCACGGTGCCGGGCGCCGTGGTGCTCGGCGCGACGGCCGGCGCCGGTGAGGTTGCGCCGCCCACGCCGCTGGCGTTGCCCGACGGTGTCGCGGTCGTGGCCGCGCCCGCGCTGCCGCCCGCCGGCCCTGCCGGGCCCGCCGCCTGCGCGTACACCAGGCCGGCCGCGAGCGTCACCAGCGCCAGTGCGAGCGCGCCCTGCCGAATCGCCGTCTTCATCGCCGTCGCCTCCTGCTCGTCGATTGGAGCAAGGACGGTGCCCGGCACTCCCGCGTACGCTGTCGGAATTACAGCGATGGGCTAGCGGCCGCGCTGGGCGCGCAGGAAGCCGCCGACCGCGCGATTGTACGGCTCGGGCAGGATCTGCGGGACGAAGTGACCGCCGCCGTCGAGGACGACATAGCTGGCGCCGGGGATCGCCTTGGCGAGCTCGTCGGAATAGAACTTCGGCGTCACCATGTCGTCCTGCGCGACGACGACCAGCGTCGGCACGCGGACCTCACCGAGGCGCCGGCGCCGGTCGAAGGCCACGATGGCGTCGATGCGGCTGGCGACGACCTCGCGCGGCGGCCACGACGCGGCCTGCGCGCGATGCAGCTCGGCCAGCGCCGCGTCGTTGCGGCTCACCCACTCCGGCGGGGCCAGCACCAGCACGGAGGCGCGCAGATAGGCCTCGATGCCCTGCGTGAGCAGCGTGTCCTTGCGCGCCTCGAAGAGCCGGCGAAAGTAGGGATCGGGGCCCGCCCACGTCGCCGACAGCACCAGGCTGCGCAGACGGCCCGGCTGATCGAGTGCGATGACCTGCCCGATGGCGCCGCCCGTCGAGTGGCCCACCAGGTGCGCGCGCTCGATGCCGAGCGCGCTCATCAGCCGCAGCGTGTCGTCGGCCATCTGCTCGACCGAGTACTTGATGGCCGAGTGCGTGCTGCGGCCGGCGCCGCGATGGTCGTGGACGATCACGCGGAAGTCGCGCTTGAAGGCCTCGACCTGCTGGCTCCAGAACGAGCCCTGGCCGGACAGGCCCGGCACGAGCATGAGCGGCTCGCCCTGGCCGGCCTCCTCGTAGTAGATCTCGGCGTCGCCGATGGAGACGGTCGGCATGGCGGCCTGACGCTACTCCGGCGCGCGATGGCCCGCAAGCCTGAGCGGCACTGCGCTTGCTCTACACGTCGGCATGCACCACGTACGGCAGACCTTCCGCTTCCTGACGCTCGTCCTGACCGGGATCACGCTGGGCCTCACGCTCGGCCACCTGCTGGAGATGCCGGCCAAGCTGGCGCTGTCGACCACCGACTACCTGATCGTCCAGCGCATCTACAGTGGCTTCGGCGTGCTGGGCGCGCTGGTAGAGCCGGCGGCGATCGTCTGCGCTATCGTGCTGGCGTTCCTCGCGCGCGGCACCCGGGCGTTCAAGCCGGCACTGGCCGGCGCGCTGTGCCTCGTGGCGGCGTTGCTGATCTGGGTGGCCGCGGTGAACCCGACGAACGCGGCCTGGCAGACCGCGAGCCCCTCGATGGTGCCGCCCGACTTCGAGTCGCTACGGATGCGCTGGGAGTGGGGTCACGCCGCCCGGGCTGCGCTGGTCTTCGTGGGCTTCGTCTCGCTCGTGATCGCCGTGCTCGCCGACATGGCCGCCGCTGCCGCCGCTGCCGTGAAGCTCACGGTCCCCAAGGCCACGACCGCGAACGCCGCCGAGGCCACGACGGGGAGCGGGGCCGCAGCGGACAAGAACGCCGCAGCCTAGCGGGTATCGTTCATCCCCAGCGCGCGCTCGATGGCGATGACATCGGCGGGGCGCGCGAAGGGCTGAGGCGCGGGCTCGCCCGGCGAGCGCGGGCGGCCGATCGCCTTGAAGAAATCCTCGAGGCCGGGCGGCGTGATGACCCACAGCATCACGAGGTCGTCGGATCCCTCGTTGACGATCTCGTGCTTGACGTCGTAGCCCAGGAAGCACGCGGTGCCCGGTGCCAGCGGATGACTCACCCCATCGACCACCACGCGGCCCCGCCCGCGAAAGCAGATCTGCAGCTCGATCTGGTCACCGTGAGAATGCTCGCGCACACGGCCGCCGGGGGCGATCGTCTGGTAGCCCATGGACAGCGTGTCGAAGCCGGTCAGGGCGGGGGTCAGCCGCGGGTCGGCGTGGCCGTTGGCCGGCACCGGCTGCCAGTAGGATGGCCCCTCATCGGGCTGAACGACGACGGCGCGGCCGCGGGGCGCGACGGGTGTGGTCATGGTGTCCTCCGGGTCGCCAGTGTAGCGCGACGTTCCTCGGCGCGTATAATGGAAGGCAACGGTACCAAAACGGTACCATTTCCGGCCGCGCCCGTAAACTCGCGGGAAACCGTGGCCGCGCCCCAACGCGAACCTGGCATTCCTGCTGCACAGGGCGGCATGCTCCTGCCCGCGGCCGACGCTCGCCGGTACCACTTCTCGGGCGTCGCCGGCAGCGGCATGAGCCCCCTCGCCCAGCTCATGCGCGTCCGCGGCCACACTGTCCAGGGCTCCGACCGGGCCCTCGACCAGGGCAAGAGCCCGGAAATCGCCGCGCGCCTCCGGGACCTCGGCATCGACGTCATGCCCCAGGACGGCAGCGCGGTCACCGCGGCCATCGACCGCTTCGTCTACTCGAGCGCCGTCGAGGCCGACACGCCGGAGATGCGCGCGGCGCGCGCGCTCGGCATCGAGCTGGTGCCACGGCCCGCGTTGCTGGCCGAGGTGGTCAACGCCGGGCGCCCCGGCGTGGCCGTGGCGGGCACCAGCGGCAAGAGCACGATCGTCGGCATGGTGGCCTGGCTGCTGCGCGAGAGCGGGGTGCCGGCCACGGTGCTCGGCGGCGCCGCGCTGGCGGACGCCGGCAGCGGCGGGTGCTTCGCGGCGGGACCGACGAACGCCCCGGTGGTGGCCGAGGCCTGCGAGTCGGACGGCACGCTGGTGGGCTACCGGCCGCTGGTTGGGCTCGTCCACAACATCAGCCGCGATCACGCCGAGCTCATCCCGCTGCGCGCGCAGTTCGGTGTCTTCGCCCGCAACTGCGCGCGCATCCTGGTCAACGCACGCTGCCCGGAGGCCGCCGCGCTGGGGCTCGAGGTCGCGGCCTTCACGTATGGCCTGGCCGGCGACGCCGACGCGCCGCTGAACGTGCTCAGCGTGGGCCCCGATCGCGCGCGCGGCACCCTCACCTGCGCGGGCGAGCGGCTGAGCCTCGACGTGCCGCAGCCCGGCCTGCACAACCTCGAGAACGCCGCCGCCGCCGCGATGATCGGCCTCGAGCTGGGGCTGGCGCCCGGCGAGATCACGGCCGCCCTCGAGAGCTTCCCCGGCGTGGCGCGTCGCTTCGAGGTGGTGGGCACCACGGCCTCGGGCATCCGCGTGGTCGACGACTACGCGCACAACGGCGAGAAGCTGCGCGCGGCCATCACCACGGCACAGACCGGCGCGGCGCGCCTCATCGCCGTCTTCCAGCCGCATGGCTTTGGCCCGGCGCGCTTCCTGCGCCACGAGCTGCGCGAGCTGCTGCCGGCGATCCTCAGGCCGCGCGACCGCTTCTGCTACGCCGAGATTTTCTACGCGGGCGGCACGGTGGCCAGGGACATCTCGAGCCGGATGCTGGCGGCCGATCTGCCGGCGTCGCTCGCCTGCGGTTACGCGGCCGACCACGACGCCGCGCGGCGCTGGGTGCTGAGCGAGGCGCGCCCCGGCGACACGGTGCTCGTCATGGGCGCGCGCGATCCCGATCTGCCACGCCTGGCGCGCTCGATCCACGTCGCGCTGGCCGGCTTGACTTCGCCCGCCGCCCGCGTTTAGGTGTTGGCGGGAGAACCGCCATGCCTTATGCCTCGATCCAGGTCGACAAGCTCACTCCGCACATCGGCGGCGTCATCCAGGGCGTGGACCTCGCGCAGCCGCTCGACGAGGCCACGTTCAAGCAGGTCCACGACGCGCTGATCGACAACGGCGTCATCTTCTTCCGTGACCAGCGCCTGACGCCCGCGCAGCAGAAGGCGTTCGGCCGGCGCTTCGGCGAGCTGCACATCCACCCGGCCGCGCCCAAGGAGGTGCCGGAGCATCCAGAGATCCTCGTCATCCACGCGGACGAGAACTCCAAGCACGTGGCCGGCGAGAACTGGCACTCCGACGTCTCGTGCGACCCCGAGCCGCCGATGGGCAGCATCCTCTACATCCACGAGCTGCCGCCGGTGGGCGGCGACACGCTCTTCGCCAGCATGTACGCCGCCTACGAGGCGCTGTCCGAGCCGATGAAGCGCTTCCTCGAGCCGCTGACCGCGCGCCACGAGGGCGAGCACGTCTATCGCGGCCGCTACGGCCTGGACGACAAGGGCAAGACGTTCCCGAAGGCCGAGCATCCGGTGGTGCGAACGCACCCGGTGTCGGGCCGCAAGGCGCTCTACGTCAACGGCGGCTTCACCACGCGCATCGTGCAGCTCGCACGCTCGGAGAGCGACGCGGTGCTGCAGTTCCTCTATCGCCACGTCGAGACGCCGGAGTTCCAGTGCCGCTTCCGCTGGCAGGTGAACTCCGTCGCCTTCTGGGACAACCGCTGCGTGCAGCACCACGCCATGTGGGACTACTACCCGCAGCGCCGCCACGGCCACCGCGTGACGATCAAGGGCGACCGGCCGTTCTATCGCCCGTGAGACGGAGCACCGGGCCCTCGGCGCGTCAGGCCTCGTACTTGAACGAGACGTTCACGCGCGCCCGGTAGGACGTCACCTTGCCCTTGTCGATGGTCACGTCGAAGCGCGTGACCTCGGCGACACGCAGATCGCGCAGCGTCTTGGCGGCCGTCGTCACCGCGTTCTTGACGGCGTCCTCCCACGACACTTTGCTCGTCCCCACGAGATCGGTCACGCGGTAGATGCTGTCACCGGCCATGATGGGCCTCCTCGATGGGCATTGGGTCAGCGCACTTCAGAGACTCGCCAGGAACTCCCGCAGAACGCGGTTGAAGGTCTCCGGCTGATCGAGGTTCGACGAGTGGCCGGCGCCGGGGATCACTTCCAGGCGCGCGCCGGGGATCTTCTTGGCCATGTACTCGCTCGGCGCCACGAACGGCTGGTCCTGGTCGCCGACGATGACGAGCGTCGGCACGCGGATGGAGCCGAGGCCGTCGATCACCTGCGAGCCCTCCTGGGCGAGCATCCCGCGAGCGGCGTGGGCGAGGCCCTGGGCCGAGCGGTGCACGGCCTGCTGCGTCTCGCGACTGCGCCGGGCGAGGGCCTCGAGGCCCTTGGCCTCGAGGTTGGCCGCGCGCTCGTGGGCGCGCTGGTTCCACTGGGCGCGCGCCTCGGCGTTGCGATAGCCGGGGCCGGAGTCGCAGATGACGAGCGCGCGCGTCATCTCGGGGTGGGCCAGCACGAACGCCAGCGACACGTAGCCGCCCAGCGAGAGGCCGCCGATGACCGCACGCTCGACGCCGAGATGCTGGAGGAGCGCGCGCATGTCGGCCACCGTGAGTGCCGCGGAGTATCGCGCGGGGTCGTCGGGACTGTCCGTCTGGCCGTGGCCACGCATGTCCCACGACACGACGCGCCAGCGATCGGCGAGCGCGCGATGCTGCTCGTCCCACATGTGGCGGGTGGAGCCGTAACCGTGGCCGAGCAAGACGACCGGCCCGTCGCCCGTCACCTCGTAGTCGATCGCGATGCCGTTGACCTGTGCCCGCATGGCGGTGATCCTCAGTTGATCCGGCGGGTGCGGCCCTGCCAGTAGGGCTCGCGCAGCTCGCGCTTGAGAATCTTGCCCGACGGGTTGCGTGGCAGCGATTCGGCGAAGTCCACCGAGGTGGGGCACTTGAAGTGCGCCAGCCGGCCCCGGGCAAACGCGACGATGTCGGCGGCGTCCGCAACCGCGCCGGCCCGCCGCACGACGATGGCCTTCACGGTCTCGCCCCAGCGGTCGTCCGGCACCCCGATGACGGCGACGTCGGCCACGGCGGGATGGTCCGACAGCACGTTCTCGACTTCGGCGGGGTAGACGTTCTCGCCGCCCGAGATGATCATGTCCTTCACCCGGTCGGTCAAGAAGAGATAGCCCTCCTCGTCGAGGAAGCCGGCGTCGCCGGTGCGCAGCCAACCGTCGGCGTCGAGCGTGCGCGCCGTCTCGTCCTCGCGCCCCCAGTAGCCCCTGAAGTTCTGCACCGACCGCGTCCACACCTCGCCCACCTCGCCAGGCGCGCACGGCCGCGCGCCGGCCGGGTCCACGATGCGCAGCTCGACCCAGAGAAAGGGCTTGCCGGCGGAGCGGAGCAGGCGCGCGCGCGGCCCCTCGGTGGCGTGGTCGCTGGCCGGCAGCTGCGTGATGGCGCCGGTCGTCTCGGTGAGCCCGTAGACCTGCACGAAGGGGCAGCGGAACGTGCCCATGGCGCGCACCAGCACCTCGTTGGTGATCGGCGAGGCGCCGTACACGATCGAGCGTAGCGCGCGGTAGTCGTGGTCGGCCGCCCCCGGCACCATGGTCAGGAACTGCAGCATGGCGGGCACGAACAATGCGTTGGTGACGCGGTGGCGCTCGAGCGTGGTCAGGATCTCGGCCGGCACGAACTCGCGGCACAGGATCGTGAGGCCGCCGACGCCCATGGCGACGAGCGCCCAGCCCGAGCCACCGATGTGGAAGAGCGGCATGCACACCAGGTTCACCGACGTCTCGTCGAACTGCCACCACGGCCCGACGCGGGGCAGCAGCGTGCCCAGGCTGGCGTTGGTGAGCATCGCGCCCTTGGGCAGGCCGGTCGTGCCCGAGGTGTATAGCTGCATGGCGACGTCCCCCGGCGTCACCGGCCGCTGCGGATCGTCGGCCGCCTGCCGTCCGACCCACGCCTCGTAGGCCTCGTGGCGCGGATGGCCGCCGATGACGAGGATGCGCTCTACGGACTTCAGCAAGGGCTCCAGCTGGTCGAGGTGGCCGACGAAGTCGGGGCCCACGATCAGCAGGCGGGCGGCGGCGTCGTTGATGACGTAAGCCATCTCGGCCGGCGTGAGCCGCCAGTTCACCGCCACGTTGACGACGTTGGCCTTGCCGCCGCCCAGCAAGACCTCGAAGTACTCGGGGCCGTTCTTGTCGAGAAAGGCGACGCGGCTCTGCGCCGGCAGTCCCGCGGCCAGGAAGCCCTGCGCCACGCGGCTGGAGCGATCGTCCATCTCCGCCCACGTGATCGTGCGAGCGCCGTAGGTGATCATCGGACGCTCGCCGTGTCGACGCGCCTGCTCGCGAATGATCCCGCCGAGCGACCAGGACATGTGGCCCTCCTCTCGCGCCAGGGAGTATAGTCTCGCCGAGGATCCCATGGACTTCGAATACACGCCCGAGCAGGACGCGTTCCGCAAGGAGCTCCGGGGCTGGCTGGCGGCGAACCTCCCACGCGATCTCTGCGTGGACGATCCGGCCGACGATCGCGTGGCGCCCGATCGGGCGACGTTCGAGCGCCGCTGCGCGTGGCAGAAGACCATGCACAAGGCCGGCTGGGTCGGCATCGCGTGGCCCAAGGAGTACGGCGGCCGCGGCGCCTCCATCATCGAGCGCGTGATCTGGGACGAGGAGTACTCGGCGTCGCGCGCGCCCGTGCTGCCCGGGATGGGACTGAACCTCGTCGGGCCCACGATCATCCACTGGGGCACCGACGCGCAGAAGCTCCAGTACCTGCCGCGCATCCTCAACGCCGACGAGATCTGGGCCCAGGGCTTCTCCGAGCCCGGCGCCGGCTCCGACCTGGCCAGCCTGAGCACGCGCGCCGAGGACAAGGGCGATCACTACCTCGTCAACGGCCAGAAGGTGTGGACCTCGGGCGCGCAGTACGCGGACTCCATTATTCTCCTGGTGCGGACGGATCCGAGTGCGCCGAAGCACAACGGCATCTCGTGCCTCCTGGTCGACATGAAGTCGCCCGGTGTCGTCGTGCGCCCGCTGGTGCTGGCCACCGGCCACCATCACTTCAACGAGGTGTTCTTCACCGACGTCCTGGTGCCGAAGACGCAGCTCCTGGGCCCGATCAACCAGGGTTGGAAGGTCTCGACCACCACGCTGATGTACGAGCGCCATTCCTCCGGCGCCCGCAACCCGATCGGCCAGGTACGCGACCTCATCGCGGTGGCGCGCCGGCTGCCGGTGGACGGCGGCACCGCCTGGGACGATCCCAAGATCCGCCAGCGCCTCTCGCAGCTCCTCATCGACTGCGAGGCGATGAAGTACACGCGCTATCGCGCGCTCACCCGCCAGATCCGCGGCGAGCCGCCGGGACCGGAGGGCTCGATCCTGAAACTGTCGGGCTCCGAGCTGGGCGTGCGCATCGCCGACGCCGCCGGCGAATTGCTCGGCATGCACGCGATCATCAACGTGTCGACCGAGCTGGTCCCCGACGCCCCGCGCTGGTTCAACCGGCTGGTGGCCGCGCGCCAGTACACGATCTCGGCCGGCACCAGCGAGATCCAGCGCAACATCCTGGGCGAGCGCGTGCTGGGGCTGCCGAAGGGCTAGAGGAGACGATCGCCATGGCCATGGACCGCCGGGACGTGCTGAAGACGATGTCGCTGGCCGTCGCCGGCGCGCTGGCGGGATGCGCGACCGCGGCGCCGGCCGCGCCCGTGAAATTCTCGGCGGGCACCGAGAAGCCCAAGGCGAAGGCGCCGGCCAACGCCACGGATTGCCATCATCACATCTACGACGCCAAGTACCCGGTCGACCCGCGCGCGACCCTGCGCCCGCCCGACGCGCTGGTCGCGGACTATCGCGCGCTGCAGAAGCGCATCGGGACCAGTCGCAACGTGCTCGTGCAGCCCTCGACGTACGGCACCGACAACCGCTGCCACCTCGACGCGATGGCGGCCTTCGGCCCGAGCGCGCGGATGGTGGCCGTGGTCGACGACAAGGTGTCGACCGACGAGCTCAAGCGCATGCACACGCTGGGCGTGCGTGGCATCCGCTTCAACCTGGCCACCGGCGGCGCCACCACGGCGGCTGGCACATCCAGGTCAACGCGCCGCCCGCCAGGATCATGGAGATCATGCCGATTCTCGAGACGCGCGTGGCCTCGCCGATCGTCTTCGATCACCTGGCCCACATCCCGCAGCCCGAGGGCGTCAACCATCCGCTGTTCGCCAAGGTACGGGGGCTGATGGACAAGGGCCGCACGTGGATGAAGCTCTCCGGCGCCTACGCCGACACCAAGGTGGGCCCGCCGACGTACTCGGATTCCAGCGCCGTCGCCCGCGCCTACGCCAAGGCCTACCCCGAGCGCTGCGTGTGGGGCAGCGACTGGCCGCACCCGACGGAGCAGACGAAGGGGGTGCCCGACGACGCCGTGCTGTTCGACCTGCTCACCGACTGGGTGCCCGACGAGAAGGTGCG
>QHRW01000168.1 GCA_003220265.1 Candidatus Rokuibacteriota bacterium
CAACCCGCGCGGCCCGCTGCCCGACTTCCAGTCGGGGCTGACGTGGGCCGACGTCGAGTGGCTGCTGAAGACGACGACGCTGCCGGTCGGGCTCAAGGGCATCATGACCACGGCCGACGCCAAGCGGGCCGTGGACATCGGCGTGAAGCTCATCTGGGTGTCGAACCACGGCGGCCGCCAGCTCGACCACACGCAGTCGACGATCGAAGCGCTGCCGCCCATCGTGGACGCGGTGGCCGGCCGCGCGGAGATCATGATCGACGGCGGCTTCAATCGCGGCACCGACGTCATCAAGGCGCTCGCCCGCGGCGCCCGGGTGGTGGCGGTGGGCCGCACGATGCTGTGGGGCCTGGCCGCCGACGGCGCCGCCGGCGTGGCGCGCGTCTGCGAGATCATGCGCGACGAGCTCAAGATCAACATGGGCCTCTGCGGGCGCACCCGGCTGAAGGACCTCAGCCCCGACCTCATCTTCCGGGCAGACTGATCCGCGGCTTCTCACCCGTGACCCGGGCACGAACGCCCGGCGGAGGTAGAGCGATGGCCGAAGGATGGACACGACGACAAGTCCTGGCCCAGGCGACGATCGCGGCAGCTGTCTACACGCTCGACCCGCATGAGCTCTGCTGCGGCGTCAACGCGTACGCGCAGACGGCCGGCGCGGAGACGTTCGAGCTGAAGAAAGTCGGCGACGGCGTGTGGGCGGCGGTGGCGGCGGTGCGTTACAAGGTGAACTCCAACGCGGCGATCATCGAGACAAACGACGGCGTGGTCGTGGTGGATTCGCACTCGAAGCCGTCGGCGGCCCGCGCGCTGTACAAGGAGATCCAGGCCGTCACCAAGAAGCCGGTGAAGAAGATCATCAACACGCACTTCCACTGGGACCACTGGCAGGGCAACGAGGTCTACGCCCAGGCCAACCCGAGCCTCGAGATCATCGCGTCCGAGAAGATGAAGGCGGCCCTGCTGCGGCCGAACTCGGGTGTCGGCGGTGTGCCGTTCATCGAGACGCAGCTCAAGAATCTTCCGGGCGAGATCGCCAAGCTGAAGACCGACATCCAGAGCGCCCCCGACGCCGAGACGAAGGCGCGGCTCGAGAACAACCTGCAGCAGGCCGAGAGCTACATGCGGGAGCTGCAGAACATCAAGCCGGCGGTGCCGAATCGCACCGTGTCCCAGACGATGAGCCTGCAGGAAGGCGGGCGCGAGATCCGGCTCATGCTGCTGGGGCGTGGGCACACGGACGGCGATCTCTACATCTACATGCCCCGGGAGAAGGTGGTGGCCACCGGCCACGCCGTGGTCGACTGGATGCCGTTCATGAACGACGGGTACCCCGAGGAATGGGGCCAGACGGTCGGCGAGCTGGAGAAGCTCGACATCGAACGGATCATCCCGGGCCACGGTGAGCCGGCGCCCAGGACCCATCTCGCGATGTTCCGCGGCTACCTGACCGATCTCGTCGCCGCGGTGAAGAAGGCCGGCGCCGACGGCATGCCGCTCGATGCCATGAAGACGAAGATCAGCGACGACCTGGCCCCGAAGTACGAGAGCTACATGTCGCGCTATCCGGTCGGACAGTACCGCGACCGCGTTCCCGTCAACGTCGAGGCGGCCTACAACAAGCTCGTCAAGAAGATGTGAGCGAGCGGCGGGGGCGCCCCGGCTCGGCCGGGGCGCCTACACCGCCGGGATCGTGCCCCCGTCGATGACGTACTCGCTGCCGTGAATCGACGCGGCCCGGTCGGAGACGAGGAAGGCCACGAGCTCGGCCACCTCCTCGGGCCGGCCGGGCCGGCCGATCGGAATTCCTCCCAGCGTGTCGATCAGGTCCTGGCGAGCTTTGCTCTCGTCGGTCCCCGCCTGGTCGGCGAGCCGCATGATGAGCCGATGCGCCGCGGTCGTCTCGAGAGGCCCTTGCTGTACGTCGTCAACGCCGCCTTGGCCGCCGCATAAGCGAGCGTCGCCTCGAACAACGGCAGCCGCCGCTGGATGGACGAGACGTGGATGATGACGCCGGATCCTTGCTTCAGCATGCCGGGCAGCAAGCTCCGGTCCAGACGCACAGCGGCCAGGAGGTTCGTGTCGAGGGTCTGCTGCCAGTCCTCGTCGCTGAGCGCCAGCGCACCGCCGCCGGGTGCCGACGAGCCGCCGACGTTGTGGACCACGATGTCCACCCCGCCGAGACGTCGCAGGACGTCGCTGATGACCTTGTCCACGCCCTCGCGAGTGCTGACGTCGGCCTGGACGAACACCTCGGCCGGCTGGCGCTCAGACGACGGCGAGCGGGCGGTGGTCGCGACCCTCGCGCCGCCGGCCGCGAGGCGTCGCACGATGGCCTCGCCCATGCCCTGGGTGCCACCGGTCACCAGGGCACGCCGGCCGGTGAACTCGGTCGGATCGAACGAGAACTGCGCGGTCATGCCCCGTCCGCCAGCTCGGGAATCACCCACAGCGGCGCGCGGCCGGCGGCCACGCGCTGGATGTTGTCGAAGCCGTTGCGGAAGCGCGCCGTCCAGTTCTCCCACGTCGGCCCCGCGGAGTGCGGCGTCAGCGTGACGTTGGGCAGCGCGAACAGCGGGTGGTTCTCCTTGGGCGGCTCCTCCACCATCACGTCGAGCCCGGCGCCGGCGATCCGGTTGGACTTCAGCGCGTCGTAGAGCGCGTTCTCGTCGATCACCGGCCCGCGGCACGTGTTGACGATGATGGCCTCGCGCTTCATCAGCCCCAGCGCGCGGCCGTCGATGAGATTGCGCGTGGAGTCGTCCAGCGGCACGTGCAGGCTCACGATGTCGGAGGTGCGCAGCAGCTCGTCGAAGAGCACGAAGCGCACGCCGAGGGCGTCCTCGTCGGCCTCGCTGAGGCGCCGGATGTCGTAGTACTGCACCTTCGTCTCGAACGCCCGCGCGCGGCGCGCCACCTTCTTGCCGATGTTGCCGAGCCCCACGATGCCGAGCGTGCGGTTGGCCATCTCGTACACGCGCACGTCGGCGGGATTGCCCACCCGCCACTTGCCCGCCGCCACCGAGTTGTGGAACTGCACCACGCGCTTGAGCACGGCCAGGATCAGCATGACCGTGTGCTCGGCGACGGCCAGCGCGTTGGCCCCGCCGTTGTTGGACACGGGCACCTTCGACTTGCGCGCGGCCTCCACGTCCACGTGGTCGTAACCCGCGCTCAGGAGCTGCACCAGCTTGAGATTGGGCGCCGAGCGGAAGAACTCGCCGCCCATGCGG
Source organism: Candidatus Rokuibacteriota bacterium (assembly GCA_003220265.1). Lineage (GTDB taxonomy): Bacteria > Methylomirabilota > Methylomirabilia > Rokubacteriales > CSP1-6 > AR5. Next base: position 3,234 of record QHRW01000168.1, read on the forward strand.
CGCGCGAGGCCGAGATAGTATTCGGCGTCGCCGGCCGCCTGGATGAACTCCGGGGTGCCGGGATCGGCCACCACCAGCTCGAAGCCGGCCGGGGTCATGGCCTTGGCCATGGTGAGGATCACGTCGGGCTGCTTGGGTGCGAACAGGATTTTCTTGGCCATCGAAGTCTCCGTTTACTGCTGCGCGAGCGGGATGGTGGCGGTCACGACGGGAACCTGGCTGACGACGCGCGTGGTGTGGCCCTGGCCGGTCGTGTCCTCGACCAGCCGCGCGTCGCCGGGGCCGAACACGTGCTTGGAGCCGTCGCCGAGGCCGATCTCGAGCTGTCCCTGCAGGATGATGACAAACTGCCGGCGCGGCGCCGGGTGCCAGTCGAGGAACCGGCCCACCGGCCACACGCTGAACGAGACCTGCGTAGTCGGCAGGCCCTTCAGCCAGTCCGATTTCTTCTCGATGTCGATCGTCTCGATGCGCCCCTGCCCGTCGGAGCCGGTGTAGAGCCGGAACGTTCCCATGGAATCCTCCCTGTCGCGCGGGATGCTAGCATACGCGGGCGATGGCTGACGCGAGACCCGGGCCCACCTCCCGCACGTTCTTCTCCCAGCGCCTGCGACTGCATTACGTGGACTGGGGCAACGCCGACAAGCCGCCGCTGCTGCTCGTGCACGGCGGGCGTGATCACTGCCGCAACTGGGACTGGACGGCCGAGGCGCTCCGCGACGACTGGCACATCATCGCGCCCGACCTGCGCGGCCACGGCGACAGCCAGTGGTCCACCGACGCCAACTACACGATGGCCGGCTACATCTACGACCTCGCGCAGCTCATCCACCAGCAGCGGCTGGCGCCGGTGACGATCATCTCGCACTCGCTGGGCGGCGTGATCAGCCTGCGCTACGCCGGCCTCTATCCCGACACGGTCAAGCGCATCGTGGCCATCGAAGGCATCGGCCCCTCGCCCGAGCGGCTGGCCGAGCATCGCGCCAAGACGATCGTCGATCGCATGGACGAGTGGATCCGCGAGCAGCGCATGCTCGCGGGGCGCCTGCCGCGCCGCTACGCGTCCATCGAGGACGCCTTCAAGCGCATGCAGGAAGAGAACCCGCACCTCACGGCGGAGCGCGCGCGCCATCTCACGGCGCACGGCGTGAATCAGAACGAGGACGGGACGTACTCCTGGAAGTTCGACAACTACGTGCGCGCGTTCCCACCGTACGACATGGCCCCGCGCGACATCGTGACCCTGTGGGGGCGCATCGCCTGCCCGACACTGCTGCTGTGGGGCAAGGAGAGCCGCTGGGCGAGCGATCCGAGGGAAGACGGCCGCGCGGCCCACTTCAAGCACGCCCGCGTGGCCGGTATCGACCGCGCCGGGCACTGGCTCCACCACGACCGGCTGGACGAGTTCCTGCGGATCGTGCGGGAGTTTCTCGCGGAGAAATCATGACGACGGTCAACCTCGACGAGCTCAAGTCGCACATCGGTCGCACTCAGGTCGCCACCGACGTGCTGCACGCCGGCCCCGCCAACCTGCTCCGGCTGGCCCTGTCGCGCCCCGAGCCCGAGCTGAAGGAGGGCGACCCGCTGCCGCCGGCGTGGCTGACCCTCTATTTCCTGCCACGCTTCGCGCCCGGCGAGCTCCGTCAGGACGGCGCGCCGGGCGACAGCGGCGTGGTGCCGAAGATGCCGCTGCCGCGGCGAATGTTCGCCGGCGAGCGCCAGCGCTTCCACCGTCGGCTTCGCCTCGGCGAGTCCGTGCGTCGCGAAACGTCGTTGGCCGACATCTCGGTGAAGAGCGGCGGCACCGGGACGCTCGTCTTCGCGACGGTGGTGAGCCGGGTGTTCGGCAGCGAGAGCCTGGCGCTGGAGGAAGAGCGCCGCACGGTCTTCCGCGAAGAGGTCAAGGCGGGCGACAAGAACCAGGCGCCGCGCCGCGACCCCGCGCCCGCCGACGTCTCGTGGCGGCGGACGGTCAGCACGGATCCCATCCTGCTCTTCCGCTACTCCGCGCTCACCTTCAACAGCCACCGCATTCACTACGACCGCCCGTGGGCCATGGAGGTGGAGGGCTATCCCGGCCTCGTCGTCCACGGCCCCCTGACCACCACGCTCCTGATCGACTTCGCCCGCGACAGCAATCCTGGGCGCACGATCCGCGGCTACACGACGCAAGCGCGCGCGCCGCTGTTCGACACCGCACCCTTCGAATTGCGCGGCCGCCCGACCGGCGATGGCAAGGGCGCCGAGCTGTGGGCCGTGACGCCGGAGGGCACGATCGCGATGAGCGCGGAGGTCGAGCTGGGTTAGGCGGCTGGCTCCGTGAAACATTGCCGTGAAACGTTTCCGCGGAAACGTCGCGTCCCCGAGCGACAGGCCACGGAGCGTAGAATGCGCCTGCCATCATGACCCCCACCAGCTTGCCCCTCGCCGACATCCGCGTTCTGGAGCTGGGCCACATCATCGCGGGTCCCTCCGCCGGACTCCTGCTGGCCGATCTCGGTGCCGACGTCATCAAGGTGGAGAAGCCGGCGGAGGGTGACCAGACGCGCGGGATGCCGGCGGGGAACTGGGCCAACTTCCACTTCTTCAACCGCAACAAGCGCAGCGTCGCGATCGACCTCAAGGGCTCGCAGGAGGGCCGTGAGCTGTTCCTCCGGCTGGCGAAGTCCGCCGACGTCGTCATCGACAACTTCGCGTACGGTGCGGTCGAGGGCCTGGGGCTCGGCTACGAGGTGCTGTCGAAGGCGAATCCCCGCATCATCCACATGGCGCTGAAGGGCTTCCTGCCGGGGCCGTCCGAGGCGCGGCCGTTCCTGGACGAGCTGGCACAGATGGCCGGCGGGCTTGCGTTCATGACGGGCCCCAAGGGCAAGCCGATGCGCGCGGGCGCCTCCGTGGTGGACGTGGGCGCCGCGGCCTACGGGATCATCGCCGTGCTCGCGGCGCTGCATCAGCGCGAGCGCACGGGCATCGGGCAGAAGATCACGTCGGGACTGTACGAGACGTCGGTGTACTGGGTCGGGCAGTGGCTGGCGAACTTCGCCGCCACCGGGGAGCCGTCGGTGCCGATGCCGGAGATGCGGCAAGGCACGCGGATGGGCTGGGGCATCTACCAGCTCTTCGAGGCGCGCGACGGCGAGCAGGTCTTCATCGGTATCACGTCGAACGCTCACTGGGAGCGCTTCTGCAAGGAGTTCGGGCTGGGCGACCTGCTGGCCGACGAGGGCCTCGACGACAACGCCAAGCGCGTGGCCGCGCGCGGCTGGCTGCCGGCGCGCATCGGCGAGGAGATGCGCAAGTACGCGAGCGGCGAGCTGGCCGAGCGCCTGGAGCGCGCGCGCATCCCGTTCGCGCCGCTGCGGCGGCCCGATCAGCTC
>QHRW01000117.1 GCA_003220265.1 Candidatus Rokuibacteriota bacterium
GAAACGCTGCCGTATAAGTACGTCAGCGTGGAGGGGCCGATCGTCGCGGTCGAAGCGGCGGATCTTGAGCGCGACCGGCGCCCCCTCGCGCGCCGTTATCTCGGCACCGAAGTGGGCGACTCGTACATCGAAAGCACGCGGGACGTGGTCGGGAACGTGCTTGTTCGTATGCGGCCAGAACGATGGCTCACTGTCGACTACTCAAAGCAATACCAGTCACGGTGAATGACAAGTCGGCTAACCACACATTCCACCTGACGGCCGCGCTCGCGTTCGCTCGCCCGGCCGCAGGTGAATGCGATCGTTAGCTGCACGGGCGGGACAACGTGCTTGACGAAGACGAGAAATGGCACAGGGTCAGCCTCAGATTCTTCGGGGATGACGTGGACCTTGCTGCTGTCACGAGTGCGCTAGGGCTGAAGCCGGACGTGACGGGCCGCATCGGTGAGCATATTGCTGGAAACCCTCGGTACGCGATCTACGAGACCAACGTGTGGGTCTATCGCTATACGGAGATGGACGACCTGACCTTCAGCAACCAACTGTCGGAGTTCATCACTCGCCTCGAGGACCGCGCTGAAGCGTTGCGCCACTTCGTTGCCCGACCTGGCGTGACGGCGGAGCTCTTTCTCGGCTTCTCCTCGGGTGACGGACAAGGCGGGTTCACGCTGCCCGCTTCGTTGCTCAGCAGAATAGCCGCCCTCGGCCTGGACGTAACGCTGGACCTCTATCCTCCAACCCCTGGCAAGGCGTGACGGTTCATGGCCTCGCCTGAGGGCGTCTAACCAGCCGTTGGAGCCGCCGGGCGGCTTCGCCGCCCGCAGCTCAACGCCGAAGCGTTGGACGGACGGAGGTGGTCCATGAGGCATGGACGTGGAGGAACCCGTGACAACTGCTAGCAAGCCAGATCCTCAACACCTGACGTACCTGTGGACCGAGTACAAGTACCGCCACGAACTGTGCTGGACAGCGGTGTACAAGGTATCGGTTGCGGTGATCGCACTCGCCGCTATTCCGTACGCGAAGGCTGCTGTTCCGAACGACTTTCGGGGCTGGCTGGTCGCACCGCCATTGATCGGCACTATCCTCGCGGCGTTTGGCATCCTCTTCGTGTGGTCCGAGTTGGACCTCTTCGCTAAAGTGAAGCTCGCCCACCACACTCTACAAGACCAGTTCTTCGACGCCACGCTGAGTGACGCTGATATTCGAGGCGCAGCAAAGCACGGGCTGACAGTGCGCAAAGCCTGGCGCACTCCCTTCGACTGGTACGTCATGGTCTTCATGGTCGCGCTGCTGCTGCTGAGCGGCGGCCATGTCCTTTTCCTGCGTATGAGTTACATTCTCAAGAGCACACCGATCTCTAGCCTTTGAGGCACGCTGGGCCGGAAGCGAAAGCGCCGTCCAACAACCAGATGCAGCGGACGAGCGCGGCGCAAGCGACGAACGCTCGCCGCTGATCTGGGTGTTGCATCAGGCCATCAGGCCTTCGGTAGCCAGTCGCGCAGCGGCTTGACCTGGCAGCCGGCCTTCTCGAGCGCCGCGCGCACGGCTTTCACGATGTTCTGCGCGCCCGGCGTGTCGCCGTGGCAGCAGATCGTCTGGACGGAGATGTCCACGTCCACGCCATCGATGGTCTTGACCTTGCCCTCCATCGCCATCCGCACGGCCTGGGCGGCGGCCTTCTGCGGATCGGTGATGAGCGAGCCCTGGATCTTGCGCGAGACGAGGCTGAGGTCGACGTTGTAGGCGCGATCGGCGAAGCCCTCGGAGGCCACGCGCACGCCCATCTTGCGCACGGTGCGGTCGTAGTTGCCCGAGGCCAGCGCCATGAGGATCAGGTCTTTCCCCGACTCCTTCGACGCCTCGCCGATCGCCGTGGACCACGCCTGGTCCTGCTGCTTCTCGATCATCGTGTAAAGGATGCCGTGCGGCTTCATGTGCTGCAGCTCGGTGCCCGCCGCGCGGCAGTATTCCCGCAGCGCGCCCGTCTGGTAGCAGAGATAGTCCTTCAGCTCGGTCGGCGAGACGTCCATCGTGCGGCGGCCGAAGCCGATGAGATCGGGCAGCGAGGGATGCGAGCCGATCGCCACGTTGTGCTGGACGGCCAGGGCCACGGTCTTGCGCATGACGTGCGGGTCGCCGCCGTGGAAGCCGCAGGCCACGTTGGCGGACGTGATGTGCGGCATGATCTCCTCGTCGGCCCCGAGCGTCCAGCGTCCGTAGCTTTCGCCCATGTCGCAGTTCAGGTCGATCTGCTTTGCCATCGCTGTCGTCCCCTATTGGCGCGCCAGCACGCGGGCCAGCGCGTTCACGAAGCGGTCCACGTCCTCGTCGCTCATGGCCAGCGAGCAGGCGCCGAGCCCGCGCTGGGTCATGAGAATGCCCTCGTTGAGCATGCCCATGAACACGCGCTGCGGCATCTCGGCGTCCTTGGGCCTGGTCGAGCGATAGTCGGTGAGCATCTCCGCCGTCCAGTGCAGCCAGAACAGCGAGCCGACGCCGGTCACCTGGCCGCGTCGGCGCGTGTTGGCGAACAGGCGTCTCACGCCCCCGCGCAGCCGGTCGCCCAGCGCATCCAGCCGCGTGTACGCCTCCGGCGTGAGCGCGTTGAGCGTGGCGACACCGGCCGCCATCGTCACGGGGTTGGCGTTGAAGGTCCCGCCCTGGCTGATGCGCGCGCCGCCCTTGCGGGGATCGTAGAACGCCATCACGTCGCGGCGGCCGCCGAAGGCTCCCACCGGCAGGCCGCCGCCGATCACCTTGCCGAACGTCGTGAGATCGGGCCGCACGCCGAGCCGCTCCTGGCCGCCGCCCCACGCCGTCCGGAACGAGATGACCTCGTCCATGATCAGCAAGATCCCGTGGCGCTCGGTGCTCTCGCGCAGACGCTTCATGAAGCCGTCCGCGGGCGGGACGAGCCCGCCGTTGCAGAGGTAGGGATCGACGATGAGCGCGGCGAGGTTGCCCGCCTCGGCCGTGAGGATCTCCTCGCACGCCTCGGGGTCGTTCCAGGGAAGGACCACGACGTTCTTCAGAACGGCAGCTGGAATACCGGCCGACCAGGCGATGGGCTTCGGCCGGCGCCGGTTGCCCCACGATTTCGTATCGCCGGTGACGCTCACCATCACCCAGTCGTGGGTGCCGTGGAAGGCACCCTCGAACTTGGCGATCTTGGCCCGGTTGGTGAACGCGCGCGCCAGCCGCACCGCGTTCATGGTCGCCTCGGTGCCGGAGTTGGTGAAGCGCAGGCTCTCCACGGAGGGCACGCGCCGCACGATCATCTCGGCCAGCCGGATCTCGTGCTCGGTCGGGCCCGGGAACGACAGCCCCGACTCCGCCACCGCCTGCACGGCCTTGACCACGTCGGGGACGGCGTGGCCGATGACCAGGCTCGTGTAGTTGTTGTTGAAGTCCACCCGCTCGATGCCGTCGGCGTCCCACACGTGGGCGCCCTGCCCGCGCTGGAAGTAGAACGGGTACGGGTCGAAGAAGGTCGTCGTGCGGCTGTTGCCGCCGGGCATGACCGCCGCCGCCTCCTCGTGCAGGGCGCGCGAGCGGGGCGTCTTCGCCGCGTATTCCGTCGTTTCCTTGTCGAGGCTCATGTGGGTACTCCTCCCCCGGCCACCTGGGCCAGCGAGCGTTCGAACTGTTGGCGCAGTCGATGGGCCTCGGCGACCTCCACCGCGCGGAATCGCATGCGCTGTCCCGGCTTCACCTGGCCGACGCGGCCGATGTCGAACGAGCCCACGGTGGCCACCTTCGTATAGCCGCCGGTCGACTGGCGATCGACCAGCAGCACGATGGGCTGGCCGTCGCCCGGCACCTGGATGGCGCCCAGCGCGATGCCGTCGGAGATGATGTCGTGACCGTTCCGGTGCGCGATGCGCGGCCCGGTCAGGCGCGCGCCCATCCGATCGGACTGCGGCAGCATCTCGTAGGGGCTCGAGAGAAACGCGTGCAGGCCCTCGTCCGTGAAGCGGTCGGCCTGCGGTCCGAGCACCACGCGGATCTCGGGCTCGGGCTCGAGCGCGGGAATCTCCGCGGCGGCCAGCCGGCGCAGCGGCGGCGCGCCCGCGGACGGCAGGAGCGCGAGGGCGTCGCCGCGCCTGAGCGCGCGGCCCTCCACGCCGCCGAGCCGTCCGCGCAGGTAGGTGGCGCGCGAGCCGAGCACGGCCGGCACGTCGAGGCCGCCGGAAAACGCGACGTAGATCCGCACGCCGGCCTTCGCGGCGCCGATGCGGACGGCGTCGCCGGGCTTCAGCGCGACGGTGGCCCACTGGGGCGCCGGCGCGTCGTTCACCGTCACCGGCGCCTCGGCACCCGTCACCGCGATCGCGCACGCGCGCTCGACGCTGAAGCGCGGGCCGAGCACCGTGCACTCGAGGCCGGCGGCGCCGTCGGGATTGCCGACGAGACGGTTGGCCGCGACGAACGCGCGCACGTCCATCGGCCCCGAGGGCGGAATGCCCTCGCGCAGGTGGCCGGGACGGCCGAGGTCCTGCACGGTCGTCTGCGGCCCGGGCTCGGTGAAGCGGATCACGCGATCACCGGCCGGTACGTGCGCGCGGCCACGCGCGCGGCGATCGCGTCGTACTCCGCGCGCGGGATCGGACGCATGCGCACGCGATCGCCCGCGCGGAGCAGCGTGGGGTCGGCCGCCTCGGGGTCGTAGAGGCGCAGCGGCGTGCGGCCGAGCAGCCAGTAGCCGCCCGGGCTCTCCACGGAGTAGATGCAGAACTGGGCGCCGCCCAGCCCCACGCTGCCCGGCGGCACCTTCACGCGCGGCGTGGTCAGCCGCGGGAGCTGGATGCGCGCGGGCACGCCGGCCATGTACGGCAGCCCCGGCGTGAAGCCGACGAAGTAGACGAGGTACTCGGCGCCGCTGTGCGCGCGCACCAGCTCGTCGGTCGTCATCTGCAGGCGCTCCGCCGCCGCCTCGAGGTCGAGGCCCAGATCGGGCGCGTAGCAGCACGGGATCTCGACCACGCGGGGCGGCGGCAGCGTGGCCGTGCTCGCCTGCTCCACGAGCGTGGCGAGCGACGCGCACAGCGCCTCGTAGCCGACCTGCGCGGGGTCGTAGTAGACGAGCAGCGAGCGAAAGCTGGGGACAGTCTCGACGACGCCCGTGAGGCCCTTCTGCTGGATCAGGAACTCGAGCGCGCGGACGCGGGTGTTGGTCTCCACGCTGATCTCGTCGCCGAGCTCGACGCACAGGGCCACGTCACCGGCGGCGAGAAATCGCAGACGCGGCCCTCAGAGCGCCGCCAGCGCCGAGTTCGGCAGGTCGGTGATGAACATGGAGCCCGGGCTGTGCGTGAGCATGAAGGGCGGCTTGCTGGCGAGCGCCACCGCCTGTGGCGTGACGCCGCACGCCCAGAACACCGGCACGTCGCCCGGCTTGAACTGCTGGGCGTCGCCCCAGTCGGGCTTGGCGATGTCCTTGATGCCGATGGCGGCCGGGTCGCCGATGTGCACCGGCGCGCCGTGGGCGTTGGGGAAGCGCGCGCTCGCGGTGACGGCCTTGGAGAGCTGCGCCGAGGGAATCGGCCGCATGGAGACCACCATGGGGCCGTGGAACGCGCCGGCCGTGCGGCACTCGATGGAGGTCTTCCACATGGCGACGTTCTTGTTCTGCTCGATGTGCCAGAGCTTGATGCCAGCCTCCAGCAACGCCCACTCGAACGTGAACGAGCAGCCGAGCAGGAACGCCACGAGGTCGTCGCGCCAGTAAGGCGACGCGTCGGTGACCTCGTCGGCGAGCACGCCGTCCTTGTAGATCCGATAGCGCGGGATATCCGTTCGGAGATCTGCCCCTGGGGCGACTCCGACCGGTTCCGGCGACCCGACGTCCGTCACCTCGATCAGCGGGCACGGGCGCGGGTTGCGCTGGCAGAAGAGCAGGAAGTCGTACGCGTAGTCGCGCGGCAGGACGGCGAGGTTGGCCTGCACGTGGCCCTCGCCGAGGCCCGCCGTCACGCCGGTGATCTTGCCGCTGCGGATGTCGGCCCGAATCTCCCGCGGATGACGGGTGTCGATGGCCATGCAGGGATTCTACCTGAGTCCGAGGCGGGGCCCCACCTCGGGGTTCACGAGCACGTCGGGCTTTTCGCCGCGCAGCACGCGCAGCATCTCGCTCGTGACCTGCACGGAGGCGCGCGCGGTGGCCTCCTTCGTGACCCCCGCCATGTGCGTCGAGAGGACGACGTTGTCGAGGTTGAGCAGCGGGTTGTCCACCGGGCACGGCTCCTCCTCGAACACGTCGATGCCGGCGGCGCCCAGCTGGCCGCGCGTGAGCGCCTCGAAGAGCGCGTGCTCCTCCTGCACGCCGCCGCGCGAGGTGTTGACGTAGACGGCGCCGCGCTTCACGAGGCCGAGCGTCTTGGCATTGATCATGTGCTTCGTCTCCGGCGTCAGCGGCGTGTGGCACGTGAGCACGTCCACCTGCGGCATGAGCGCCTCCAGGCTCTCGACGGGCTCGGCGCCGCGCGTGCGGATCTCGTCGGCGGGCACGTACTTGTCGTAGGCCAGCACCTTCATGCCGATGGCGCCGCAGAACCGGGCGATGCGGCGGCCGATGTTGCCGATGCCGACGATGCCGAGCGTCTTGCCCGCGAGCTCGGTGTGCGCGGTGGTGGCCGAGCCCTTCTTGGCGCCCCAGTCTCCCGCCCGCGTGAGCTTGTCCTGGTACAGCGTCTTCTTCACGCACACGAGCATCAGCATCAAGGCGTGCTCGGCCACGGCCTGCGAGTTGGAGCCGGGCGCGTGCACGACGGCGACGCCGAGCCGGGTGGCGGCCGGAATGTCGACGGTGTCGAGCCCCACGCCATGACGGCCCACGACCTTGAGCTGCTTGCAGGCCGCCATCAGGCTCTCGGTGCAGCGAGGCTTGGCGCGGAAAAGGATGCCCTGGGCGTCGGCGGCCATCTTCACCAGCCCGGCTTCCGTCTCGTCCGTGCAGACGACGACGCGCGCTTCGCGCTCGAGGTTGGCGTGGCCGTCGGCATGGATCGGACCGGCGAGGACGACGAGGGGACGCTCGGGACTCATCGGGAAGATCTCCTTTGGGAAGGGGAACCCTAGCAGGGTTCCCCTCTTCCCCTCCTTATCAGGGACGGCGGCCATTATAGAACCGGGGTTGCGGCGGGTGATATCGTTCGGGGCCATGGCGACCCTGGTGACGGGCGCGTTCGGCTGCATCGGCTCGTGGGTGGTGCGCGGGCTGCTCGCCGACGGCGAGCGCCCGGTGGTCTACGACCTCGGCGACGATCCCTGGCGCATGCGGATGATCGCGGGCGACGACGTTGCCTCGCGCGTGACGCTGGTGCGCGGCGACATCGCCGATCGCGACGCGCTGATCGGCGTGGTGCGCGAGCACGGCATTCGCACGATCATCCACCTGGCCGCGTGGCAGGTGCCGCTCTGCCGCCAGGATCCGGCCAAGGGCGCGCTGGTCAACGTGGTCGGCACCGCCAACGTGTTCGAGGCCGCGCGCGCCCTGCCGGGCCAGGTCGAGCGCGTGGTCTACGTCTCCTCGGCGGCGGTGTTCGGGCCGCCGAGCCTCTACCCGCCTGGCCCCCTGCGCGACGACGCGCCGCCGCACCCGGCGACGCATTACGGCGTCTACAAGGTGGCCAACGAGGAGACCGCGCGCATCTACTGGGAGGAGCACAAGATCCGCTCGTCGGGCTTCCGGCCGCTGTCGGTGTACGGGCCGGGGCGCGACTTCGGCGTCACCGCCGATCCCACGCTGGCGATGAAGGCCGCGGTCATCGGCAAGCCCTACCAGATCCGCTGGGGCGGCTCGACCGACCTGATCTACACGGAGGACGTGGCGCGCGCGCTGATCAAGGCCTCGCGGGCCACGCTCGACCGCGCCCGTGTCTACAACCTGCACGGCTCCTCGGTGTCGATCGCCGACGTGGTGAAGATGATCGAGACGGCGTGGCCCCAGGCCAAGGGACTGATCACCCACGTCGAGCAGGCGCTGCCCTTCCCGGCCGGCCTCGACGACACGCGCTACCAGCGCGACCTCGGCCCGGCCACGCCCACCGCGCTGGTGGACGGCGTGCGGCGCACGCTCGACGAGTTCGCCCGCCTGCACAAGGACGGACGGCTCGACACGCGCGAGCTCGGCTAGGCGCCATGGCCGATCAGCGCGTGCGGCCGGCGACGGAGGCGGACGCCGCCGACGTCTGCCGCATCTACAACCAGGGCATCGAGGACCGCTTGGCCACGCTGGAGACCGAGCTGCGCACGCCCGACGAGCGCCGCCACTGGCTGGCCGCCCGGAGCGTCCGCCATCCGGTGATCGTCGCCGAGCACGACGGGCGCGTCACGGGATGGGGCTCGCTGAACGTGTTCAACGCGCGGCCGGCGTACCGGCACGTGGCCGACTTCTCCGTCTACGTCGATCGCGAGTGGCGGGGCAAGGGCGTGGGCCGCGTGCTGCTGGCGCGCCTGGTCGAGCTGGGGCGCGAGCTGGGCTATCACAAGCTCGTGCTCTCGGCGTTTCCTCTCAACACGGCGGGCGTCGCGCTCTACGAGCGGCTCGGCTTCCGCACCGTCGGCATCTACAAGGAGCAGGGCTTACTGGACGGCCGCTGGGTCGACACCATCATCATGGAGAGGCTCCTGTGAAAATTCTCTACACGCCGAACATGATCTGCCCGGACATCCCCGCCGCCGACCGCGCGAAGATCCTCGAGAACGCCGGTCCCGGCTCCATCATCGTCGAGGCGCGCGACGCCGCCGCGCAGCGCAAGGAGATCCACGACACCGAGGCGCTGTTCGGCCGCGTGCCCAACGAGGTGTTCGTGGAGGCCAAGCGCCTGCGCTACTACCACTCGATCGGCGCCGGCGTGGACGCCATCCTCACGCCCGAGCTGGTGGCCAGCGACGTGATCCTGGCCAGCGAGAAGGGCGAGGTCGGCATCCACCTGGCCGAGCACGCCTTCGCGCTGCTGCTGGCCCTCACGCGCGGGCTGCACACGGCGATCCGCACGCCGGACTTCAAGCTGCGCGAGCCCATCCGCAAGGAGCAGTGGGAGCTGCACGGGCAGACGCTGGGCGTCGTCGGCTTCGGCGGCACCGGCCGCGCCGTGGCCGAGCGCGCGCTCGGCTTCGGCATGAAGGTGCTGGCGGTGGACATCGAGAGCGTGCCCGGCATGGCGGGCGTGACGCTGTGGAAGAGCGAGCGGATGAATGACCTGCTCGGTCAGTCGGACGTGGTGGTGATCTGCCTGCCGCTGACCAAGGCGACGCGACACCTGTTCACGCGCGATCTCTTCCGCCGCATGCGCCGCCACGCGCTGATCATCAACGTCACGCGGGGCCACATCATCTTCGGCGAGGACCTGCTGGCCGCGCTCGACGAGGGGCTGATCGGGGGCGCCGGGCTCGACGTCACCGACCCCGAGCCACTGCCGGCCGGCCACCGGCTGTGGACCCATCCGCGCGCGGTCGTCACTCCGCACACGGCCGGCGGCTCGCCTCGACGCGCCGGCCGCGTCATCGCCACCTTCATCGAGAACCTGCAGCGCATGCGCGACGGGCGCCCGCTGCTGGCGCTGATCGACAAGCAGAAGGGCTACTGAGCGCGGCCGGTCAGCGCCTCGTAGTTCTCGCCGCAGGCCTGCGTGCTCGGGTGGCTCGGTCCGAGCGCGCCGTGGAAGATCACCATGGCGCGGTGATAGAGCCGCTGCGCCTCGGCGTGCCGGGCCTGGGAGCGGCACAGGACGGCCAGGTTGTTGAGCGTGGTGGCGACCTCGGGGTGGCTGCCGCCGAGGCGCTTTTCCTTGATCGCGAGGGCGCGCCGGTACAGCCGCTCGGCCTCCTCGGTCTCGCCCTTTGCCTGGCAGAGGGCGCCGAGGTTGTTCAGCGTGACGGCCACCTCGTAGTGCTCCCCGCCGTAGATGCGCTCGAACACCGTCAGCGCCCGGCGGAAGAGCTCCTCGGCCTCGTCGCGCTTGCCCTGGCCGTCGAGGATGGCGGCGAGGGCGGCCGCATCGGCGGCGACGGTGGGGTGGGCGGGGCCGAGCGCCTGCTCACGGATCTCCAGCCCACGCCGGGCGAAGGGCTCGCCGCGGCCGTCGCGCCCACGCGCGTGCTCGAGGCCGCCCCGGTTGTGGTAGAGCGCCGCCAGCTCCAGCGACACCTCGCCGCGCGCCGCCAGGAAGATCGCGTGCGCGCGCCGGTACACGCGCTCGGCCTCGTCGAAGCGGCCCTGGTACTTGTGCACGATGCCCAGATCGTTCAGGACGGCGCCGACGACGACGTCCGTCGGCCCGAGCACGCGCTCGGCGAGCCGCAGCGCGAGCCCGAAGAGGCGCTCGGCTCGCGGGTACTCGCCGCGGCTCAGCGCGCACTGGGCCGCGCGGACCAGGATGAAGGCGCCCAGTCGCGCCAGGAACCGGCCGGGGTGCAGGAGGTATCGCATGGCTGGGCCCCCTAGCGCCGGTCGCCGGCCGCCGACGCCACGGCCGCCGCGAACAGGTACTTCAGCGTGCTCACCTTGGTCTCCATCGCCCGCCTCCTTCGCCCGATTCGCTGCCGATGTTGGGTCGCATAGCAGATGGCGGGCCAGACCACGGATCGCGCGATTTTCGCGGGATTTCTCGAGAGTCCCGGGGATGGCGGCCGGGCGCTGCGCCCGAACCCGGCGCTCGGCGCCGGGGACGCCGCCGGGCAAAGGTCCTGCCGGCCGGTGCCGGGCCTACTCGACGGCGGCGAGACCGTGCGGCGCTTCGCCGCCGGGCTCACGCAAGCCCTCCACCCGCTCGCGCTTCTCGTCGGGCGCGGCGGAGGTCCCGTGGACGCGGCGCATGAACGGAATGAACAGGAGCAGGACGAAGAAGATCACCGAGAGCAGGCAGAACTCGTCCACGTAGGCCAGCACCTGGGCCTGGGCGACCGTGTCGCGGTAGAGCATGGCGGTGGCCCGCGACCTGGCCGTGAACGCGTCGTTGCCCTGGCCCACGAAAATCTCGGCCCACCGCGCCAGCTTGGCCGTGGTCTCCGGGTCCCACACGTCCACGTGCCCGACCAGCGTGGCCTGGTGGTACTGGCTGCGCCGCACCAGCAGCGTGGTGGCCATGGCCACGCCGATCGAGCCGCCCATGTTGCGGATGAGGTTGAACGCGGCCGTCGCGTTGGGCAGCCGGGTCTTGGGAATCGTGGAGATCGACAGCGTCGTGAGCGGCAGGAACAGGAAGCCCATCCCGAAGCCCTGCACGAAGCGCGGCCACACGAGGCTCCAGTAGTCCACGCTCAGCGTGAGGTGCGACATCCAGTAGAGCGCGATGCCGTTCACCAGGCAGCCGAAGGCCAGCAGCAGCCGCTGGTCGACGCGCGCCACCAGGCGGCCGGCGATGACGAGCGAGATGAGGTTGCCGACGCCTCCGGGGGCCAGCACGGCGCCCGAGCCCCACGCGTCGTAGCCGAGAAGCTTCTGCGTGTAGAGGGCCAGCAGCAGCATGCTCGCGTAGAAGCTGAACACCGAGGCGGCGATGAAGGTGGTTCCGATGGCGAAGTTGCGGTTGGTGAACACCGTGAAGTCCATGATCGGATCGGGCGTGGTCAGCTCGCGCCAGACGAACGCGACGAGCGCGAACACCGCCAGCATCGCCAGGAAGACGATGAGCTGCGAGTCGAACCAGTCCTCGCGCTCGCCCCAGTCGAGCGTGAGCTGCAGCGCGCCGAAGCCGACGATCATGAGCACGAGTCCCGGCACGTCGATGCGGCCGGGCTTCTTGAGATGCTTGGCATCGGTGAGGAAGGCGCTGACGAGCAGGAAGCCCAGCACGCCGATCGGCAGGTTGATGTAGAAGATCCAGCGCCATGACCAGTTGTCGGCGATCCAGCCGCCCACCGTGGGTCCGAAGATCGGGCCCATCATGATGCCCACGCCCCACATGGCCATGGCCAGCCCGCGCTGGTGGAGCGGAAAGATCTCCCAGAGGATCGCCTGCGACATCGGGATCACCGGGCCGCCGCCCAGCCCCTGGAAGACGCGCATGAGCACGAGGATCTCGAGGCTGGGGGCGA
The DNA here is from genome assembly GCA_003220265.1 of Candidatus Rokuibacteriota bacterium. GTDB lineage: Bacteria > Methylomirabilota > Methylomirabilia > Rokubacteriales > CSP1-6 > AR5. The sequence goes on from QHRW01000117.1 coordinate 12,043, forward strand.
TGCCGGAGAGGAACGACGAGGCCGTGAACAGCACCGTGCACACGAGGAAGAACTTGCGACGGCCGAAGTACGCGGTGAGCCAGCCGGTGGCCGGGATGACGATGGCGTTCGCCGCCAGGTAGGAGGTGATGACCCACGCCACTTCCTCGACGCTGGCCGAGAGCGAGCCCTGCATGTGCGGCAGCGCGACGTTGGTGACGCTGGTGTCGAGCACCTGCATCACCGCCACCACCATGACGGAGACCGTCAGCAGCCACTTCCGGGTCGGAGTGAGGTCGCTGTCGCCGGCCGCCTCGGCCGCCGCCGTGGTGGACGCTGCCGAGCTCTCGCTCACTTCGTCTTTACGGTGACGTAGGCGGACATGCCGGCCCGCAGCGGCTGGGGATTGCCGACGCTCTTGCCGTCGAGCAGGATCTTCACCGGCACTCGCTGCACCACCTTCACCCAGTTGCCGGTGGCGTTCTCGGGCGGCAGCAGCGAGAAGCGGGAGCCGGTGCCGGCGCTGATCGAGTCCACCCTGCCCTCGAAGACGACGCCGGGGAACGTGTCCACCCGCACGGCCGCCTTCTGCCCGGGGCGGATCTTCGTGAGCTGGGTCTCCTTGAAGTTGGCGACGACCCAGACGTCGTGGAGCGGCACCAGCGCCAGCAGCGGCTGGCCGTTCTGCACGATCTGGCCCACCTCCACGCTGCGCTTGGCGACGACGCCGTCGATCGGCGCCCGCACCACCGTGTGGTCCAGGTTGAGCTCGGCCACGGCCACGTCGGCCTGCGCGGACTTCAGCAGCGCTTCGGCGCGCGCCAGCTCCGCCGCCTTCACCGACACCGTCTGCTGCTGGCTCTCGGCCCGGGACAGCGTGCCGCTCACCTCGGCCACGCGCTGGCGCGCCTGCTCGGTGCCCAGCATGCGCGAGGCCACCTCGGCCTCGGTCTGCTGGACCTCTTTCTCGATGGCGGCCAGCCGCCGGCGCGCCGCCTCGAGCTGCGCCTCGGCGCCTTCCAGCGCGGCCACCGCGTCGTCGTGCTCGCGGCGGGAGACGTAGTCGTTCTTCATGAGCTGCTGCATGCGGTCGAGGTCGCGCTTGGCCTTGCGGTGATTGCTTTCCGCGGCCGACACGTCGGCGCGGCTGGCCGCCGCCGCCGCCCGCTTGGACTCGAGTCGCGCGCGCACCTCGTCCACCGCCGACTCGCTGGACTTGACGCCGACCCGCGTGCCTTCGAGCGCCGCGCGCGTCTCGTCCACCTGCGAGCGCGTCGTCTCGCGGGCCAGCGGCAGCTCGGCGCGCGCCGCTCGTACGTTGGCCTCGGCCACCGCCACCGCGGCGCGGGCCTGATCGCGCTTGGCCTCGTAGTCGCGCGGGTCCACGCGCAGCAGGATCTCGCCCGCGCGCACGGCCTGGTTGTCGTTCACGCGCAGCTCCACGATGTGGCCGGTCACCTTCGCGCTGACCGGCGAGATGGTCCCGTCGATGTAGGCGTCGTCGGTGGCGACCTCCAGCGAGGACCGGTACCAGGCCCAGCCGCCCCAGCCGAGGATGCCGATGGCCACGAGCCCGGCCAGCCCGATGACGGCGCGGCGGTTCTTCATCATGGCAGCAGGATCGCCTTGGCGTAGTCGGCCGGCGGCGCCGTGAGGAGCTGGCGGAAGACGCGCGCGCCCTCCTCGAGCGGGAACGGCCGCACCCACGGCTCGATGTCGATCTTGCCGTGCGCGAAGAGCGCCACCGCCGTCGTGAGGTCGTCGTAGGTGACCGCGTACGAGCCGGAGATGCGGCGCTCGCCGAGGACGACGTCGCGGCCGGACAGCTCCGTGACGTCGCCGTGCGTGCCGATCCACACCACCTCGCCGCCCGGCCGCACGGCCTCCACCGCCGTCCGCCGCGTGGCGGGCGCCCCGACGGCGTCGATGACCACGTCGGCGCCGCGCCCGCGCGTGAATGCGCGGATCTCGTTGACGACCGCGTCGCGCGCGGGATTGAACAGCGGCTCGGCGCCGACGGCGTGCGCCATCTCGAGGCGCGCATCGCTCGTGTCCACGGCGACCAGGCGAAGCGCGCCGCCCGCGCGGGCCACCTGCAGCGCGAGCAGGCCGATGGCGCCGCAGCCGATCACCACGACGGTCTCCGGAAATTTCGCGGCCACGCGCGACCACACGTGCACGCCGTTGGCGAGCGGCTCCACGAGCGCGCCCTGCAGCGGCGACACGCGCTCGGGCAGCGGCAGCAGCACGCGCGCGGGCGCGGCGACCCGCTCGGCGAACGCGCCGGGACGGTTCATGCCGAAGATGGCGCGCTCGGGGCACAGGTGGATGGCGCCGCTGCGGCAGGCGGCGCAGCGGCCACACGGGATGAGCGAGCTCGAGACGACGCGATCGCCCGGCTTCACGTCGGTCACGTCGGGCGCCACGGCGACGACCTCGCCGCAGAACTCGTGGCCCATCACGAGCGGCGGCGTGCGACGCGGGCTGCGATGCGCGACCGCTTCCACCTCGGAGCCGCAGATGCCGACGGCGGCCACCTGCAGCACGGCCTCGCCCGGCGCCGGAACGGGCTCGTCGACGTTGGCGATTTCCAGAACGTCCCAGGCCGGGTAGCGGAGCGCCTTCACGGCGCCTACGCTATCACGTCGGGAATCGTCGTGGTCAGAGAGGGCGCAGCCGACCGCTCGCGTCGAACCCCAGCGGCGCCTCGCCCAGGACTGTCAGGTCGCGACGCTTGTCTACCTCGGCGGCGTAAGCCTCGGAGACTTCGATCTGGCCGAGCACGAGCGTGCTGGTGATGCGAATGACCCGCGCCCGCTCGGGCGGCGTGAGCCCGATGCAGGACAGCGCCGTCTCGACCGCCTCGCGGTCCGTCTCGTACGTCGCCGGCACCTTGGCCATGCCGGGCGAGCACGCGGTGATGGAATTGATGAGCGTCGGCTTCATGTCGATCTTGTCGACCAGCCGGCGCGTGGTGAAGTCGGCGTTGCCGATGCCGATCGCGTTGCCGTAGCTCTCGTCGGTGATGTCGAGCGCGACGATCCAGAGGATCTTGGGATCCGAGGGAAACGGCTCGTGCGGATTCGTCGGGCGTCCGATGATGTTGGTGTCCATGCCGGAGCCCGAGATGTTCTTGCCCATCTGCTCGACGATCAGCACGTCGATGGGCGAGAACGGCAGCCGCGCCATCCACTCGCGCGCGCTCTTGAGCAGCCTCCGCTCGCCCGCCTCGAGGTCCGTGGCGTTGAAGGCCTCGATGAGGGCGGTCTCGTCGTAGCCGTTCTCGACGATGCCGAGGCCGAAGCCGATGCGCGCCCTGGCCAGCATCTCGCGACCGACGGTGGTGATGACCGTCTCGTAGCTGTGCTGGATGTTGGCCCGGTGGTACTGGATCGCGCCTTTGTACTTGCCGAGCCCGATCGTCATCATCTTGAAGAGGCCGGACTCGATCGAGCCCTTGAAGTCGGTGTGCGGCTTCACTCGGTTGACCAGGCCGATCCAGTCGGCCTCGGCCGCGTAGCGGTCGAGCCACACGGGCAGGCCCAGCGCCTCGCCCACCTGCATGACGTCCATGGTGGCGCGCACCGGGCAGCCCATGGTCGCCTCGGTGATGCCATAGTGCTCCAGGACCGAGAGCTGCCCCTCGGGGGTCCCGCCCCCGTGGCTGCCCATGGCGGGGAAGACGAACGGCCGGGCGCCCAGGTCCTTGAGGTGGCGGACGGTGGCGCCGACGATCGTGTCGATGTTGGCGATCCCCCGGCTGCCCGCGCCCACGGCGACCGTGTCGCCGCGCTTGATGGCCACGCGGGCGGCGGCCAGGGTCTCGGCCACGGTGCGGGGAATGTCGGCCACCCGGGGGCGCGCGAACGTCTGGCGGACGCGGAGCATCTTCGGCAGCATGGGGCTGATTATGCTATATGTATGGGCCAATTTTCATGCGGATGCTCTTCGTCACGCCGACGCGCGCTCTCCTCGTAGGCCTCCTGCTGGCGGCCGGTGGCTGCGCGTATCTCAAGCCGCAGCCCACGCCGATCCTGCCGCCCGACGAGCTGTACACGCAGGGCGAGCAGGAGCTCGGGCGCAGGAAGTACTACGAGGCGCGCGAGCCCTTCCGCAAGATCACCGAGCGCCATCCCAACTCCGCGTGGGCGCCGCGCGCGCGCTTCCTCATCGGCGAGGCGTACTACCGCGAGGCGGAGTTCGAGAAGGCCATCAAGGAGTTCGAGACGTTCCTCTCGTTCTACCCGCGCCACGAGATCGCCGACCTCGTGCAGTACCGGCTGGCCATGGCCTACTACGATCAGCTCAAGCCGATCGAGCAGGACCAGGGCCTCACCGCCAAGGCGCTCGAGCAATTCAAGAAGCTGGTCAAGGAATATCCCGACAGCCGCTACGCCACCGACGCGCTGGCCAAGATCGACATCTGCCGCGGCAAGCTGGCCCAGAAAGAAGTGTGGGTCGCCACCTACTACTTCAACCAGGGCAACCCGAGCGCGGCGCGCCAGCGCCTGGAGTTCGTCCTCAAGGAATACCCGCGGACGCTCGTCATCCCGGAGACGCTCTACACGCTGGCCGAGGTCAACTTCGCGGAGGGCAAGAAGCGCGAGGCCACCGACCTGCTGCGCCAGCTCGCCTCCGACTATGGCTTCACCGAGTGGGGCAAGCGCGCGGTCCAGCGCCTGAACGGGCAGCGGTAGGAGGCCTCTCGTGCACGACATCGTCGACCTTCGCTCCGACACGCTGACGCTGCCCACGCCCGAGATGCGCGAGGCGATGGCCCGCGCCGAGGTGGGCGACGACGTCTGGGGCGAGGATCCGACGGTCCAGCGCCTGGAGGCGATGGCGGCCGCGCGGCTCGGCAAGGAGGCCGCCGTCTTCGTGGCCTCCGGCACGATGGGCAACCTCGTCTCGGTGGTCGCCCATACCCAGGCCGGCCAGGAGGTCGTGCTCGACCTCGACTCGCACATCTACAACTACGAGGTCGCGGGCGGGACGATCGTCGGCAACGTGCAGATGCGTCCCGTCCAGACCGAGCGCGGGTTCCTGACGCCCGATCAGGTCCAGGAGTCGATCCGTCCCTCCAACATCCACATCCCGCAGACGGGCCTCGTGTGCCTGGAGAACACGCACAACCGCCACGGCGGCACCTGCTGCACGCCCGAGGAGATCGCCGCCGTCGCCGCCGTCGCCCACGCGGCGCGCGTGCCCGTGCACATGGACGGCGCGCGGCTGTTCAACGCCGCCGTCGCGCTCAAGCGCGACCCGCGCGACTTCGCGGGGCCCGTCGACTCGGTGACCTTCTGCCTGTCCAAGGGTCTGGGCGCGCCGCTCGGCTCCGTGGTGTGCGGCTCCGCCGACTTCGTCGGCCGCGCGCGCCGGGTGCGCAAGATGGTGGGCGGCGGCATGCGGCAGGCCGGGGTCGTGGCCGCCGCCGGCGTCCTCGCCCTGGATCGCATGGTGGACCGCCTGGCCGAGGACCACGTCAACGCCCGCGCGCTGGCCGAGGCCGTGGCCACGCTGCCGGGACTGTCGGTAGACGTAGAGACCGTGCAGACGAACATCGTGATCATCCGCGTGAGCCGCGGTGATCGCGCCCGGTCGGTGCAGGCCACGCAGGAGCTGGTGGCCGGCTGCGCCGCCCGCAAGGTGAAAATTCACGCGACGGGGCCCATGGCGATCCGCTGCGTCACCCACAAGGACGTGGACGCCGAGGACACCCGCCGCGCGATCGAGGCATTTCGAGAGCTGACCTCCAGATGGTAGGGCGGAGCTCGGTATAGGAGGCCGTATGGCCGAACGTCTCCTCGACGTCAAGGGATTGAAGACGCACTTCTTCACCGACGAGGGCGTCGTGCGCGCCGTCGACGGCATCGACCTCTACATCAACAAGGGCGAGACGCTGGGCGTGGTGGGCGAGTCCGGCTGCGGCAAGAGCGTGACGGCGCTCAGCATCATGCGCCTGATTCCCCAGCCGCCCGGCCGCATCGTCCAGGGGTCCATCACCTACAACGGCAAGAATCTCCTCGATCTCTCCCCCGCGCAGATGCGCAAGATCCGGGGCAAAGAGATCTCGATGATCTTCCAGGAGCCGATGACCTCGCTCAACCCGGTGTTCACGTGCGGCGAGCAGATCGCCGAGGCCATACGGCTGCACGAGGGGCTCGGCCGCCGCGACGCCATGGACAAGACGGTCGAGATGCTGAAGCTGGTGCACATCCCCAACGCCGAGCGGCGGGTCAAGGAATACCCGCACCAGCTCTCGGGCGGCATGCGGCAGCGGATCATGATCGCCATGGCCTTGTCCTGCAACCCTAACCTCCTGATCGCCGACGAGCCCACCACGGCGCTCGACGTGACGATCCAGGCCCAGATCCTCGAGCTGCTCAACGAGCTGAAGGCCAAGCTCAACATGGCCATCATGCTGATCACCCACGACATGGGCGTCATCGCGGAGACCGCCCAGCGCGTCGCCGTCATGTACGGCGCCCAGATCGTCGAGGAGGCGCCGGTGGGCGAGCTGTTCAAGGAGCCGCTGCATCCCTACACGCAGGGCCTCCTGCGCTCGATCCCCCGCATCGACCTGGCGGCGACCAAGCGGCAGAAGCTCGAGCCCATCGGCGGCACCGTGCCCACGCTGCGCGGCGCCGAGAAGCCGGGCTGCCGGTTCGCGCCGCGCTGCACGCTGGCCAAGCCCATGCACTTCGAGAACACGCCACCCTTGAAAGAAGTCCGGCCGGGCCACAAGGTGGCCTGCTTCCTGTACTAGAGGAGGCCCACCCAATGGCTGACCCACTCCTGCGAGTCAAGAACCTCAAGAAGTACTTCCCCATCCGGGGCGGCCTGCTCTCGCGCGAGGTCGCGCGGGTGCACGCCGTGGACGACGTCTCCTTCGACATCCTGCCGGGCGAGACGCTGGGGCTCGTGGGCGAGTCGGGCTGCGGCAAGTCGACGACGGGCCGGACGATCCTGAGACTGATCGAGCCGACGTCGGGCGAGGTCTCCTTCCAGGGCAAGAACGTGACGACGCTCGACAAGCGCTCGCTGCGCGCCCTGCGGAAGGAGATGCAGATCATCTTCCAGGACCCGTACGCGTCGCTCAATCCGCGGATGACGGTCGGCTCGATCATCGGCGAGGCGCTGGTCATCCACAAGCTGGCCAAGTCGCGGCGCGAGCGCGAGGAGCGCGTGGTGCAGCTGCTGGAGACGGTGGGCCTCAGCGCCGATCACCTGCGGCGCTATCCGCACGAGTTCTCGGGCGGCCAGCGGCAGCGCATCGGCATCGCGCGGGCGCTCGCCGTGAGCCCCAAGCTGATCGTGGCGGACGAGCCGGTGTCCGCCCTCGACGTGTCGATCCAGGCGCAGATCATCAACCTGCTGGAAGAGCTGCAGGCGCAGTTCGGCCTCACGTACCTGTTCATCGCGCACGACCTCTCGGTCGTCGAGCACATCTCCACGCGCGTGGCCGTCATGTACCTGGGCAAGATCGTGGAGATCGCGCCGGCCAAGGAGCTGTACACCAACCCCAAGCACCCGTACACCGAGGCGCTGCTCTCCGCCGTCCCCATTCCCGACCCCACCGTGAAGCGGAAGCGGATCATCCTCGAGGGCGACGTGCCGAGCCCGATCAATCCGCCGTCGGGCTGCCGGTTCCACACGCGCTGCGGCCTGCGCGTGCCGTCGTGCTCGCAGAACGAGCAAGTCCTGAAACAGATCTCGCCCGGGCACTGGGTCGCGTGCCAGGTCCGCACCGGGGTCGCGATCGGGTAATCCCACCGCCTCGCGTTGCGGTTCTCGTCACGACTCGGAGCGGACCTCGCCTGAGGCTCGTCTGCGGCGGGACCAGGTCGCGATACTTTTCCGGCTGGGACAATCGGCCATACATCGATGAGAGGTGAATGATGGGGAAGGCGCGGGTGAATGGGATCGAGATCAATTACGTCGAGGCGGGAAGTGGGGATCCGCTGCTGTTGATCATGGGGTTTGGGGGAGATCATCTGGCGTGGGCGTTTCAGACGTCGGTGTTTGCGCAGAGCTATCGGGTCATCGCGTTCGATAATCGGGGGGCGGGGCAGAGTGACGTGCCGGACGTGCCGTATAGCGCGCGGATGATGGCGGACGACGCGGTGGGCCTCCTGGATCACCTGAAGATCGAGCGGGCGCACGTGCTGGGTGTGTCGATGGGCGGGATGATTGCGCAGGAGGTGGCGCTCAACCATCCGCGCCGCGTGCGCTCGCTGCAGCTGCACTGCACGATGGCCCGCGCGGACCGCTACATGCAGGCGCTCATCGAGAACTGGGGCGTCGTGCGCAGGAAGGTCACGGCCGAGGAGTGGATGCGCATCGTGGCGCTGTGGCTGTTCTCGCCCACGACATACGTCGAGCGGCCGGAGTTCGTGGAGGCGATCATCCAGACCGGGATCGCGAACCCGCATCCGTTCACGCTCACCGGCTTCCTGCGGCAGGGCGATGCCGTGCGCACGCACGACACGCTCGATCGGCTCGGCAAGCTGGCGGTGCCCACGCTGGTGAGCGTGGCCGACGACGACATCCTCGTCCCCGCGCGCTTCTCGCGCGAGCTGGCGGGCGCCGTCCCCGGCGCCGCGCTCAAGACGATCGACGGCGCCGGCCACTGCTATTTCTGGGAGCGCCCCGACATCTTCAACAGCATGTGCCTCGAATTCCTCGCACGACACGCGAAGGTCTGACCTTCCCTTCGGGAAGCGCAGCGTTTCTTCTTTCTTCACTCGACCCGCGCGTCGGCGTGAGGCTGTCAAGACTGACCGAGCCGAGATCACCACGCCTGTCGCACGTTGGCGCGAGACCGTGCATACGCACGTCATGGCGTCTGCCTTGCACGCCTTCTGCCGGCTTGTCGCGAGGGGCACCTCGCGGAACAAAGACCGCGACGGGGGGAACGCGACGCATGGAGAGCAGCGAGCGACTGAACGAGCTACGCGATGGCGGGAGAATGCACTGGCTCGACCATGCGCAGGCTTGGCGCGCCGAGCCCGACGATGTGACGAATGCGCTCGCCGCCGACGGCTATCAAGAGTGCAAGCGCGAGGTGGCCAGGGTTCCGCGCGCGGGCGCGACCGGAGGCGTCTGGCAAGGCATGGATCACAAGACCGGGGCCGTCGCGTCGACCGTGTGGACTCGCGAGCCGAACACGGGCGCCCCGATCGTCTTCATCACGATCAACGGCAACCCGCTGCAGGGCGCCTGACGCCGGCGAGCTACGCGCTGAGTGTCAGTCCCAGAGGTAGGCGCGCGGGTTGACCGCCTGGCCGCGCACGAGGATCTCGTAGTGCAGATGCGGGCCGGACGAGCGGCCCGTGTTCCCCGTCCACCCCACCAGGGCGCCGCGCTCGACACGCTGGCCCGGCTGCACGTTGAGCTTGGAGAGATGTCCGTAGAGTGACCGCACGTCCTGGCCATGGTCGAGGATGATGGCGTTGCCGTATTCCTGGTGCGTGCCGGCCAGGACCACGCTGCCGTTGGCCGGCGCGTAGATCGGCGTGCCGCGCTCGGCGCGAATGTCGATGCCGCTGTGGAACTCGATCCCCGGGTTCCACGGCGAGTTGCGGTTGCCGAACTCGGAGTTGACCGCGCCGCGGACCGGCCAGCGCGACGGCAGGGCCGCCACGGCCTTCCCCGCACGCGCCATCAGCCGCTCGAGCGCGGTCAGCCGCTGGGTCTGATCGTGCACGGCCTCGCCGAGCCGGTTCAGCTCATCCGCGGGCGAGAGCTTCGTGTCGATCGGATCCCTGGTGGGCGTGCCGCCGCCGATGCCCCGATCCTTGCCGCCCGGCGAGAGCTCGGGACCGAAGGGCTCCCAGATCTTCGCGTGCATGTCACGCCAGCCGGACATCTCCTTGCGGAGCTCGGCCACGCGTCCGTTGAATGCGTCGATCGTGTTGCGCTGCTCGGCGATCTGCTGCTGGAAGGTGGCGGCGTCGCGCGTCAATTCCCGCAGGTAAGCCCAGTCGCCCACGAGCGCCCCGGTGAGGGAGACCATGACGGCAAGAGCGACCCCGGCGCCGACTGCGGTGGGACGGGCGAAGTTGAACCGGATGACCCTGGCGCCGTCGCCCCGGACGATCAACAGACTGAACTGACCGCGGCGGTTCACTCGGTTGCGTTTCCTCCCCGGATTCGCCCCGGCGACCGCGCCGGCCCCCGAGCGTGCCACCGGCTCGTGACCAGTGTCAACCGGCGATTCCTGCGCTCCAACCCGCGATTCCTGGCCTCCATCCTGGACGAGCATGGCGGGGTGGTTTGGCAAATGACGTGCCGGAGCGGAGACTTGCAGTATCAAGCACTTACCGTGGCACGAGTGCGCCATCGAGGCACGGGGCACGGCCGGAATGTCATCGGCGTGACAACCGCCTGGGCGAAAGGCTATGATCCGCCGTAATTGCCGTACTCGAGGAGTGCCACGGCTTCGCCCGGGCGCTCCGAGGCGCATAGGGGGATTGGGGGCCATGTCGGGGCCCCCATAAGAATGGACGAGTTTTACCGGATCAAGCGCCTACCGCCGTACGTCTTCGCGATCGTCAACGATCTGAAGACGAAGGCCCGCGCCCGGGGCGAGGACGTGATCGACCTCGGCATGGGCAATCCGGACCTCGGTACCCCCAAGCACATCGTCGCCAAGCTGGTCGAGGCCGCCCAGAAGCCCCAGAACCACCGCTACTCCGCCTCCCGCGGCATCACGCGGCTGCGCAAGGCGATGGCGAAGTGGTATCGGGATCGCTACGCCGTCGACCTCGACCACGACAGCGAGGTGATCGCCACCATCGGGGCCAAGGAGGGCCTGGCCCACCTGGCGCTGGCCGTGCTGCAGCCCGGCGACGGCGTGCTGGTGCCGAACCCGACGTACCCGATCCACTCGTACTCGGTGGTCATCGCCGACGGCGACCTGCGCTCGGTGCCGCTCACGCCCGATGGTAATTTCTTCGGGCGGCTCCAGGAAACCGCGCGGCTGGCGTGGCCGAAGGCCAAGATGCTGATCCTGTCCTTCCCGCACAACCCGACCACCATGTGCGTGGAGCGCGACTTCTTCGTCAAGGTGGTGGACTTCGCGCGCGAGCACCGGCTGATGGTCGTGCACGACTTCGCCTACGCCGATTTCACGTTCGACGGCTACCAGCCGCCCTCCTTCTTGCAGACGCCCGGCGCCAAGGAGGTCGGCGTCGAGATCTTCTCCATGTCGAAGTCGTACAACATGGCGGGCTGGCGCATGGGCTTCGTGTGCGGCAACGCGCGGATGATCCAGGCGCTGGCGCGCATCAAGTCGTACCTGGACTACGGCGCCTTCCAGCCCATCCAGATCGCCAGCATCATCGCGCTGGAGGGCGACCAGAAGTGCGTCGAGCAGATCGTCGAGGTGCACCGCAAGCGCCGCGACGTGCTCGTGGACGGCCTGAACAAGCTCGGCTGGTCCGTGCCCAAGCCCAAGGGCACGATGTTCGTGTGGGCGCCCATCCCCGAGCCCTGGCGCAACCTGGGCTCGCTGGAATTCTCGAAGCTCCTCATCCAGGAGGCCAAGGTGGCCGTGTCGCCCGGTATCGGCTTCGGCGAATACGGCGAAGGCTACGTGCGCTTCGCGCTCGTGGAGAACGAGCAGCGCATCCGCCAGGCACTGCGCGGCCTCAAGCACCTCGGCAAGTGAAGGACGTCCGCCTCGGGCTGCTGGGCCTCGGCACCGTCGGGGCCGGCGTCGCCAAGATCCTGCTCACGCGCCGCGAGATGCTGGAGGAGCGCGCGGGCGGACGCCTCACGCTGGCCGCCGTGGCCGACGCCGATCTGGTCCGCGCGCGCGAGGGCCTCGACCTCGCGGCGCTGCCGATGGTGAACGACGCCGCCAAGGTCCTCGACGATCCGTCGATCAACGTGGTCATCGAGCTCATCGGCGGCCTGGAACCGGCCCGCACGTTCATCCTCAAGGCGCTGGCCTCCGGCAAGCACGTGGTCACCGCCAACAAGGCGCTGCTCGCCCACCACGGCGTCGAGCTCTACGAGGAGGCGCGGCGGCGCGGCGTGTCGCTGGGATTCGAGGCGGCGGTGGCGGGCGGCATTCCCCTCATCCGCGCCGTCAAGGAAGGCCTCGTCGCCAACCACGTGCTCTCGCTGGCCGGCATCGTCAACGGCACGTGCAACTACATCCTGTCGAAGATGACCGACGAGGGCCTCGACTTCTCCCTCGTCCTCAAGGAGGCGCAGACGCAGGGCTACGCCGAGGCCGATCCCACGCTCGACATCGAGGGGATGGACTCGGCCCACAAGCTGCAGATCCTCGTCGCGCTCGCCTTCCGCACGTTCGTGGACCTGAAGGACATCCACACCGAGGGCATCACGCGCGTGACCGCGCAGGACATCGAGTACGCGCGCGAGCTCGGCTATCGCATCAAGCTGCTCGCCATCGCCAAGGCGAGCGAGGGCGGCGTAGAGGCGCGCGTGCATCCCACGATGATCCCGGCCGCCTCCCCGCTGGCCGCCGTCAGCGGCGTCTTCAACGCGGTCTTCCTCACCGGCGACGCCGTCGGCGACCTCATGTTCTACGGGCGCGGCGCCGGCCAGATGCCCACCGCCTCCGCCGTGTGGTCGGACGTGCTGGAGATCTCGCGGCGCATCGCGCACGGCATCCCCTCGCTGGCGCTCGAGCTGCCGTCGGTCGGCCGCCAGGCGCTGGCGCTGGCGCCGATGGACGGGATCCGCTGCTGCTACTACCTGCGCGTGATGATGCAGGACAAGCCCGGCGCGCTCTCGCGCGTGGCCGGAATCCTCGGCGACAACGCCATCTCGATCGCCAACGTCATCCAGAAGGGCCGCGCCGCCACCAAGGAGGCCGTCCCCGTCGTCATGCTCACCCACGAGGCGCGCGAGCGCGACATGCGCGCCGCGCTGGCCAAGATCGACCGCATGCGCGACGTCACCGGCGCCACCACGATGATCCGGGTGGAGGGCGGCCCCGCCTGAGCCTGCCCGTGCGCACCACGGCCCGGCGTGACTGGCTCCGTGCGCATGATCGAGGAGCGCCACGGCTTGCCCGGGGCGCTCCGAGCGCTGAGAGACGGCCCGGCGTGACGGTTTCCGTGCGCATGATCGAGGAGCGCCCCGGCTCCCCCGCGGCGCTCCGAGCGCTGAGAGACGGCCCGGCGTGACTGGCTCCGTGCGCATGATCGAGGAGCGCCACGGCTTCCCCGGGGCGCTCCGAGCGCTGGGGGAGGGCCCGGCGTGACTGGCTCCGTGCGCATGATCGAGGAGCGCCACGGCTTCCCCGCGGCGCTCCGAGCGCTGGGGGAGGGCCCGGCGTGACCGTCTCCGTGCGCATGATCGAGGAGCGCCACGGGTCCCCCGGGGCGCTCCGAGCGCTGGGGGGTGTGGGGGGCCATATCGGGGCCCCCCACCTCAATTGAAACGCCTGCGCGTCGTCGCGGGCGCCGCCGTCAGCGTCGCCCTCATCGTGTGGCTCCTCCGCAGCGTGGACCTGCCCGAGCTCGGTCGCCAGCTCGCCGCCACGCAGTGGTGGTGGGTGACGCCCGCCGCCCTCGTCGGCCCCATCGGCGTCTGGGCGCGCGCCAGGCGCTGGCGCTATCTCTTCCCGCCCCGCTCGGATCCGCCCAGCCTCGTCGCCGTGAACATGATCGGCTACATGGCCAACAACATCCTCCCGCTGCGCGCCGGCGAGCTCGTCCGGGTCTACCTGGGCGCACGCCGCCTGCGCGCCGCGCGCGGCCTGGCGGCCGGCGAGAGCTTGTGGCTCACCGGCGCCACGATCGTGGTGGAGCGGGTGATCGACAGCCTGTCGCTGGTGCTGATCATGGCGGTGTTGATCCTCCTGATCCCCGTCCCGGCCCCGTTCCGGTATGCCGCCGGCGTGATCCTCGCCATGGACGCCGTCGCCGCCGTGGTGCTGGTCGCGCTGACCGTCGCCCCGGACCGCTCACGCCGTGTGCTGGCCCGGCTGACACGGCGGTGGCCGGCGCTAGCCCGCCGCGCCTCACGGGGCTTCGACATGGTGCTGCTCGGCGTCGAGGGCGTGCGCACGCGTGCCCACCTGGTGCCCCTCCTCGCCTGGACCGTGCTGATCTGGTCGATCAGCGCCCTCGGCGCGTGGGCGCTGCTGCGGGCGGTGCACCTCGACCTGAGCCTCGTCGCCGGCTGGACGGTGATGGCGTTCGTCGGCTTCGGCATCAGCATTCCCTCGGCGCCGGGGTACGTCGGCGTCTGGCACGCGGCCACGGTGCTCGCGCTGGCGATCTTCGGCGTCGATCAGGCGGTGGCGCTCGGCTACGCGGTGCTCTACCACGCCAGCCAGTTCGTGCCGATCACGCTCATCGGCTGGCTCTTCCTCGTGCGCGAGCACGTCTCGCTGGGCGAGGTCACGCGCGCGCCCGTCTCCACGCAAGACACCGGCCGGGCGTGACCTTGCCGCTGCCGGGGGCGGTTGATAGGATGCGTGGGCCTATGGCGCTGATCGTCCAGAAGTACGGCGGCTCGTCGGTCGCCGATGCCGCCAAAATCCAGAACGTAGCGCGACGCGTGGCCGAGAGCGCCCCCGGCCACCAGCTCGTCGTGGTCGTGTCCGCCATGGGCAAGACCACCGACGGCCTCGTGAGCCTCGCGCAGCAGATCACGACGGTGCCCGACCCGCGCGAGATGGACATGCTGCTGGCCACCGGCGAGCAGGTGACGATCGCGCTGCTGGCGATGGCGCTGCAGGCCCTCGGCTTCAAGGCGCGCTCGTTCACGGGCGTCCAGGCCGGGCTGCGCACCGACCGCGGCCACACCAAGGCGCGCCTCGCGCACATCACGCCCGATCGCGTGCGCGCCGCGCTCGACGCCGGCGCCATCGCCATCGTGGCCGGCTTCCAGGGCGCCACCGACGAGGACGAGATCACCACGCTCGGCCGCGGCGGCTCCGACCTGACGGCCGTGGCGCTGGCCGCCGCGCTCAAGGCCGACGTGTGCGAGATCTACACCGACGTGGACGGCGTTTACACCGCCGACCCCAACGTGGTGCCGGAGGCGCGCAGGCTGCCGCGGGTGGCCTACGACGAGATGCTGGAGATGGCGAGCCTGGGCGCCAAGGTCTTGCAGGCGCGCTCGGTCGAGTTCGCCAAGAAGTACGGGGTGACCGTGCATGTGCGCTCGACGTTCAAGCCCGGGCCGGGCACGATCGTCACCCGGGAGGAGAGCGCGATGGAAGACGTCATCGTCACCGGCATTACCCACGATCGCAGCCAGGCGAAGATCTCGCTACTGCGGGTGCCGGACCGCCCGGGGATCGCCGCCCAGGTGTTCGGGTCGGTCGGGACCAAGAACATCGTGGTGGACATGATCGTGCAGAACATCAGCCGCGACGGCTTCACGGACATCTCGTTCACGGTGCCCCGCGGGGACATCGCCCGCGCCCGCACCGTGCTGGACGAGGTGGCGCAGGCCGTCGGCGCCGAGAAGACCGTCCACGACGAGCGGGTGGCCAAGGTCTCCATCGTGGGCGTCGGCATGCGCAGCCATTCGGGCGTGGCCGCCCGCATGTTCTCGGCGCTCTCCAAGGAGGGCATCAACATCCAGATGATCTCCACCTCCGAGATCGCCGTCTCCTGCGTGATCGAGGACAAGTACGCCGAGCTCGCCGTGCGCGCGCTGCACGACGCCTTCGAGCTGGGCGCGGAAGGGGTGCGCGGATGATCAAGGGCAAGGCGGCCGTCTTCTTCGGCCCCGGCAAGCCGTTCGAGATCCGCGAGGTGACGCTGCCCGAGATCGAGCCCGAGGCGGTCGTGATCCGCGTGTCGCTGGCCAACGTGTGCGGCTCCGACCTCCACTTCTGGCGGGGCGACGCGCCGCTGCGCCTGCCCGAGGACGGCTGGATCTTCGGCCACGAGATGACCGGCCGCGTCGCCGGCCTCGGCAGCAAGGTCAAGACCGACTCGCTGGGCCGGCCCCTCAAGGAAGGCGACCGCGTCGCCTACAGCTACTTCTACCCGTGTGGCCGCTGCTACGTGTGCCTCAACAAGGAGCCCGCCAACTGCCCGGCCAAGATCGAGCGGCCGCGCGGGCCGGCGGAGTTCCCGCACTTTCACGGCGCCTTCGCCCAGTACTACTACCTGCGTCCCGGCGGCACTCTCTTCAAAGTGCCCGACGAGCTGGCCGACGAGCTCGTCTCGCCGGTGAACTGCGCGCTCGCGCAGGTGATCTACGGCCTGCACCAGGCGGGCCTGCGCTTCGGCGGGACCGTGGTGATCCAGGGCGCCGGCGGGCTCGGCATCCAGGCGGCGGCCGTGGCCAGGGACATGGGCGCGGCGACCGTCATCGTCGTGGACCAGATCGCCGGCCGTCTCGAGCTGGCGAAGGCCTTCGGGGCCGACCACACGATCAACCTCAAGGAGGTCGCCGAGCGCAAGGACCGCGTGGCGCTGGTGCGGAAGTGGACCGGCGGTGCCGGCGCCGACGTGGCCTGCGACTTCGTCGGCTTCCCCCAGGTGATCCCGGAAGGCATCGAGATGCTGCGCGCCGGCGGCACCTACCTGGAGATCGGCACCATCAGCCGGGGCGCCAAGATCGACTTCGAGCCGGCCCAGCTCGTGTGGGGCGCCAAGAAGATCGTCGGGGTCATCATGTACGATCCCTGGGTCATTCCCCGGGCGCTCGACTTCCTGGTCCGCAACCGGACGCGCTGGCCGTTCGAGAAGCTCGTCTCGCACAAGTATCCGCTCGAGCAGATCAACACCGCGTTCAGCGACTCCGAGTGGCACGGGCGCGAGACCACCACCATCACGCGGGCGGCGCTCGTTCCATGAAGGAGCTGCGGCGACGGTTGGAGCGGGAGCGCCTGGTCGCCGCCACGCGCTTGCGGCAGCTCGGCGGCCAGATCGTGCTGGAAGAGGCGGCCACGCCGGCCGACAGCGTGTGGGACGAGGCCGACCACATTCAGGCCAGCGAGCAGCGTGAGATGGGGCTGATGAGCCGCGAGCGGCTGGTCGAGCGCATCGAGCGGCTCACTGCCGCCCTCAAGCGGGTGGACGACGGCACCTACGGCACGTGCATCGAGTGCGGCAAGGCCATCGGCCAGGCGCGCCTCAAGGCCATCCCCGAGGTCGCCACCTGCGTGAGCTGCCAGGAGAAGATCGAGCGCGGCGACGCCTGACGTCTGCTGGCATGGCGCTTGCGATTCAAGCGTCCCTGACGCCGATCCACGGGGTTGCGAAAGGGGCAAACGCTCGTGAGCGCCGAGCCATTCCTGGACGACCACCAGCGCGCGCAGCTTCTCGCCGACGTCGCGGGCGCGGTCGCCTGGTCCTCCGATCCCTCCGTCGCCGTGCAGCGCGTCGCTCAGCTCACCGTGCCGCGCCTGGCCGACTGGTGCACGGTGGACGTGCTCGACGGCGAGCGGGGCTACCGCCGGCTGGCCGTCGCGCACGCTGATCCGAGCTGCCGGCTGTCGGTCGAGCGCCTGCTCGGCCGCTGGGAGCCGGACCCGCGCCGCCGTGGCGTCGCGCAAGTTCTACGGACCGGCGAGCGCGAGGTCGCCATGGACGTCGAGGATCCGACGGAGCTGATGCCGTGGCGGCACGCCGAGCTCGAGCGGCTGGTCGGCGAGCTGGGCGTGGCCGGCTACGTCTCGGTGCCGATCCGCGCCGACGCGCGCGCGCTCGGCGCCCTGACGCTGGTCACGACCAGCCCGCGCCGCCGCTTTGCCGAGGCCGACGTCTCGCTGGCCGAGACGCTGGCGCGGATGGCCGCGCTCCCCATCGCCCAGGCCCGCCTCGGCCACGAGCTGGCCGCCATCACGCGCCGGCAGGACGACGTGCTCGCCGTCCTCTCGCACGAGCTGCGCACGCCGCTCACGGCGATGATGGCGTGGCTGCAGCTCCTCCATCACGGCGCCGACGCCGCCGAGACCGCGCGCGCGCTCGACATCATCGAGCGCAACGGCCGCCTGCTGAGCCGCCTCATCGACGACCTCATGGATACCTCGCACATCGTGATGGGCAAGCTGCGCGTCGAGCGGCGGCCCGTCGACCTCGCCGCGATCATCCACCGCGTCGTCGCCGAGCTGGCCGCGGGCGCGCACGACCAGGGTGTCACGATCGATCTCGATCTGGATCGCACGGCTCGCTGCCAGGGCGACCACGCGCGGCTGCAGCAGATCGTCATGGCCCTGCTGTCCAACGCGCTGAAGTTCACGCCGAGCGGCGGCCGCGTGCTCGTCACCCTGGACGCCGACGCCACGCTCGTGCGCCTGCGCGTGTCCGACACCGGGCGCGGCATCGCGCCCGAGCTGCTGCCGCACGTCTTCGACATCTTCCGGAGCGACGAGCGCGCGCCCGGGCTCGGCCTCGGGCTGGTCATGGTGCGCGGGCTGGTGGCGCTCCACGGCGGCACGGTGGAGGCCTCGAGCGAGGGGGTCGGGCACGGCGCCGTGTTCACGGTGCGCCTGCCGCGTCACTGAGCGTCTCTGTTCGTCCACTCTAGCGAGCGCCGCGCGCGCGTGCGATCGTGCGCGCATGAGCCTCTACAGTCGTCATCAGCTCCTGCTCATCCTGCTCGTCGTCGCCGCGGCGGGCGCGGGCCTGGCCATCGATCACTGGCGCCGCGCGAACCCCGAAGTGGTCGAGCGCGTCGAGCAACTGGATCGCGCCGAGCGCGCGGCGGCGCCGGCCGCACGCGAGGCGCGACGTCCCGCTGGCGAGGTGCCGGAGCGACGCGGCTCGCGCGACCCGCACGAGCGCGGGGGCATCGCGCGCGACGCGGATGACGGCGGCCGCCCGCGACGTGAGGCGCGGCGCGCACTCGCGCCGAACGATGGGCCGCTCGACGTCAATCGCGCCAGCGCTCCCCAGCTCGCGCGCCTGCCCGGCATCGGACGGGCGCTTGCCGTACGGATCGTGGAGGCGCGCCCCTTCGAGGCGCTCGACGACCTGGTTCGCGTGCGGGGCCTGCGCCCGGCCACGCTCGAGAGCGTGAAACCGCGTCTCACGGTGCTGCCACTGCCGTGACGTGGCGTCGTGGTCCCCTCCTGCCGCTGGCGGCCGCGTTCGCCGGCGGGATCGCCGCGGCGCCCCTCGCGACGCCGGCCGCCGCCGGCGCGGCGTGGGCGCTCGGCGCGGCCGCCGGCGCGGGCCTCGTCGTCCTCGCCCGCCCGCTGGCCGCCGCCGCTGCACTCCTCGCCGCCGTCGTGGCCGTCGGCGCGCTGCGCGGCATCACCCCGCCGGCTCCCGCAGACGACGTCAGCCGTCTCGAGCTGCCGCGCGTCGCGCGGGTCGAGGGCCGCCTGCGCGAGGAACCGCTGCGCTGGACGCCCGAGCGCACTCGTCTGCTGCTCGACGTCGAGCGGGTGGACGGCGAGACGCGCACGGGAACGGTCCAGCTCACCGCGTACGGTGCGGCGCCGCTATTGGCCGACGGGCAGAAGGTCGCGCTCGAGGCGCGGCTCGACCGGCCGATCGGCTTTCGCAACCCGGGCACGTTCGATCACGCCGAGCGCCTGGCGCTCCACGGCATCGCCGTCGTCGGCACCGCGCGCGCCGACCGTATCGTCGCGCCGGACGCCGAGCCGCCGTGGGCGGTGCGGGTGCGGCGCTTCGCGGTCGGCGCCATGCGCGAGGCGCTGCCGCCGACGTCCGCCGCCCTGCTCGCCGGCTTGCTGCTCGGCGAGCGCACCGATCTGCCCCGCGAGGTCGATACGGCCTTCCGGCGCGCGGGCGTCTATCACGTGCTGGCGGTCTCGGGCTTCAACGTCGCGCTGGTGGCCTCGACGGCGTGGGCGATGCTGACGCTCGCCCGCGCCTCGCGGCGGGTCGCGGCGCTCGGCGCCATCGCCGTGGTGCTCGGGTTCGCCGCCGTCGTCGGTACGCAGCCCTCCGTCCTGCGGGCCACGATCATGGCCGTCCTGGTGCTGGGCGCGCTGCTGCTCGACCGCGACGCTGCGGTGCTCAACAGCCTCGCGCTGGCGGCGCTGATCGTCCTGGCGCTGCGGCCCAACGACCTGCACGACCCGGGCTTCCAGCTCTCGTTCGCGGCGACAGCCGGGATCGTGCTGGCGCCGATCCCTCGCCAGCGGCTCCTCGCGGCGCTCGGCGTCAGCCTCGCGGCTCAGCTCGCCGTGCTGCCCATCGCGCTCGTTCACTTCAATCAGGTCTCGACCATCGGCGTCCTCGCCAATCTCGCGGTCGTCCCGCTCGCCGGGCTCGCCACGATCCTCGGCCTCTTCGCGGTCGCGGTGGCGGCATTCAGCACGATCGTCGCCGGCTGGCTCTTTTCCGCGGTGTGGCCGGTCCTGCTGCTCCTGCGCTGGACGGTCACGCTGGCGGCGGCGGTGCCCGGCGCGGTGGTCCACCTGCCCGCGCCCGGCCCCGTCGCCGTCGCCTGCTACGTGGCGGCGCTGGCGCTCGGGCTGGCCGCGTGGCGGCTGCGCGAGACGCGGCAGGCGCTGGCGCGGCGCCTGGCGCTCGCGGCTGTCGGGCTCACCGCGCTCAGCGCGCTTCTGACGCTGTGGCCCGCGCTGCGCCCCGCCGACGGCCGACTACGCGTCAGCGTGCTCGACGTCGGTCAGGGCGACGCGATCGTCATCGAGGCCCCCGACGGCCGCGCCGTGCTGGTCGATGCGGGCGCCGGCGGGCCATACCGCCTCGACGCCGGCGAGCGCGTCGTGGCGCCGTTCCTCTGGAATCGCGGCGTTCTTCGCCTGGCCGCCATCGTCGTGACTCACTCGGACATCGATCACGCCGGCGGCATGGCGGCGGTGCGCGAGCTGTTCGGCGTGGACGAGGCCTGGGACGGAAGCCTCGAGCGGGGTCCCCTCGCCCTCGGTGGCGCGGTGCTCACACCGCTGCCCACCGCCGCGGCGGGGCGCAACGATGCCGCGCGCGTGCTGCGCCTCGAGCTCGGCCGTGTCGCCGTGCTCCTGGCCTCCGACGTCGAGCGGCCCGGGGAGCGCGCGCTGGTGGCCTCCGGCGCGCCGCTGGAGGCGGCCGTGCTCAAGGTCCCGCACCACGGCTCGCGCACCTCCAGCAGTCCGGAGCTGCTGGCGGCCGTGCGCCCGGCCGTCGCCATCGTCTCCGTCGGCGTCCGCAACGCCTACGGTCACCCCGACGCCGGCGTCATGCGTCGCCTCGGCGCCGCCGGCGCCGACCTCTACCGCACCGACCGCGACGGCGCCGTCCTCGTGGAGACCGACGGCCGCCACATCGACGTCACCCGCTGGGTCCCGCGCACGACAACAAGGTATTGCCTCGACCCCGACACGTCCTGCTAGCCGGCCGCTACAACGAAGCAGATGGCCACTTTTCAGCGGCCGGCGACCTGTTAGAATTCGCCGCATGGCGAAGATCAACGAGCACTATCTCAAGCTGAAGTCGAGCTACCTGTTCAGCGAGATCGCCCGGCGCATCCGCGAGTTCACGGCGGCGCATCCCGACGCGCGGATCATCCGGCTCGGCATCGGCGACGTCACGCAGCCGCTGCCGCCGGCCGTCATCAAGGCGCTGCACGAGGCCGTGGACGAGATGGCCCGCGCGGAGACGTTCCGGGGCTACGGCCCCGAGCCGGGCTACGAGTTCCTCACCGCGCTCATCGCCAAGCACGACTACGGCAGTCGCGGCGTCAACGTCTCGCCCGACGAGATCATCGTCAGCGACGGCAGCAAGAGCGACAGCGGCAACATCCAGGAGATCTTCGCCGCCGACGCCACGGTGGCGCTCACCGATCCCGTCTATCCCGTCTATATGGACAGCAACGTCATGGCGGGGCGTACCGGCGCCGCCGACGAGCGCGGGCGGTACGCCGGCGTCACGTACCTGCCGTGCACGGCCGAGAACCACTTCGAGCCGCCGCTGCCCGACCGGCCGGTGGACATGGTCTACCTCTGCTTCCCGAACAACCCGACCGGCGCCGTCATGCGGAAGCCCGTGCTGAAGAAGTGGGTGGACTGGGCGCGGCAGAACGGCGCCGTGATCCTCTACGACGCCGCCTACGAGGCCTACATCCGCGATCGTGACATCCCGCACTCGATCTATGAGGTGGAGGGCGCGCGCGAGGTCGCCATCGAGTTCCGCTCGTACTCCAAGAGCGCGGGCTTCACCGGGACGCGCTGCGCGTTCACCGTGGTGCCGAAGGACGTCACGGGCCGCACGGCCGGCGGCGAGCGCGTCGCGCTCAACGGCCTGTGGCTGCGGCGCCAGTCGACGAAGTTCAACAGCGTGCCATACATCATCCAGAAGGGCGCCGCCGCCGTGTACACCGACGAGGGCCAGGCGCAGGTCCGCGCGCTCGTCGACTTCTACATGGAGAACGCCCGTATCATCCGCAGCGGCCTGCAGGCGACGGGGCTCTCCGTCTACGGCGGGGAGAACGCGCCCTACATCTGGCTCAAGACGCCGCCCGGTCTCTCGTCCTGGGACTTCTTCGACAAGCTGCTGAACGAAGCCCACGTCGTCGGCACGCCGGGCGCCGGCTTCGGCCCCGCCGGCGAAGGCTACTTCCGCCTCACCGCCTTCGGCTCCCGCGCGCAAACCGAAGAGGCGATCGCCCGCATCAAGACGCGCCTCTCGCGCTAGCGCTCGGTCGGGCCCGCCAGGGGCTCGAGTCCTCCGACACCGGAGACGGCGACGGCCACGCACTGATGCGGGCCCACCGGCACTCGCCGGTCGTCAGCGTCGCCAAGGGCGCTGACCACCGCAGTGCCGGTGAACACGCACACGCGGGTGGCCGAAGGCTCCCCGATCTGCCAGGCGATGGGAGCGGCCACCGCGACGGCACCATCGACGAGGAATAAGATCGTGCGACGCGCGGTCTGATCGACGCTGAGCCTGGTTCGCTCCCGCAGCTTCACCACCGTGGCCGCGCTTCCGAGCGGAACGAACTCCGCGGCCGATTGCTCATCGGTCGTGATCAGCTCGCCGAGGGAGAGCGTGTCCCGGGCCTTCAAGGGGACCGCCGTCGAGCCCGGCCGCACGACGGTGACGCGGCCCGTGACCGATGTCAGGATCCCGATCACCGTCTGCGCGCCGGCCGGCATCGGAATCGCGACCATCGCGACGATGCCGGCCAGCGCGAGAACCAGACCACGATCAAGTCTCGTAGGCGCGTTCGTACTGCGAGCGCAGGCGTTCCAGCTCCTCGGGGTCGAGCCTCATGCCGAGGGAGAGTCCCATCTCGCCGAGGATAGTCTTGATCTCGTTGAGGGACTTCTTGCCGAAGTTCTTGGTCTTGAGCAGCTCGGCCTCGGTCTTCTGGACGAGGTCGGCGATCGTGCGGATGTTGGCGGTCTTGAGACAGTTGGAGGCGCGCACGGAGAGCTCCAGCTCGTCCACGTTGCGGAAGAGGTTGTCGTTGAGCTCGGTGCGCGGGTGGGCCTCGTCGCGGCCGGTCTCCTCCTCCTCGGGCATCGCCTCCGGAAAATCGGTGAGCAGGTTGAAGTGGTCCTGCAGGATGCGCGAGGCCTCGCCCACCGCGGTCGTGGGCGGCACGCTGCCGTCGGTCCACACCTCGAGCACCAGGCGCTCCGGCGGCTCCTGGCCGGCCGGCGCCGTGCCGATCGTCTCCACCTTGAAGTTCACGCGCTTCACGGGCGAGAAGTCGGCGTCGAGGAGGATGGCGTTGATCGGCAGCGCCTCCGGCTCGCGCTTCTCGGCCGACACGTAGCCGCGCCCGCGCTCGATGCACACCTCCATCTCCAGCAGCCCGTCCTTGTCGAGCGTGGCCAGCGGAACCTCCGGCGTGAGGATCTCCACGTCCGAGTCCGGCTCGAAATCGCCGGCCTTCACCTGCCCGGCGCCCTGCCCCTTGAGGCGGAGGATCTTGGGCCGGTTCACGTGGAGGGCGAAGACGACCTTGCGCAGGTTGAGGATGATGTCCAGGGTGTCCTCGGTGACGCCCGGCATGTGCGAGAACTCGTGCAGGACGTTCTCGATCTTGACCCAGGTGGGCGCGGCGCCGTGGATCGCCGAGAGCAGCACCCGGCGATAGGCGATGCCGGCCGTCAGCGCGAACCCGGGCTCGAAGGCCTCGATGTTGAGCTTGCCGTAGGTGCGATCCGACTGAATCCAGTTGTGCTGCGCAGGGAGCTGAAGCTCCAGCATGAGACCCCCTTCAGGCCGATCCGTGGTCTGAGTGTGCAGAGTGTGAGGGCTAACCCCAGGCCCGACAGTATACTCGAAATATCATGCGGTTGCGAAGGCTGCTCCCCGTCATCG
The DNA here is from genome assembly GCA_003220265.1 of Candidatus Rokuibacteriota bacterium. Taxonomy (GTDB): domain Bacteria; phylum Methylomirabilota; class Methylomirabilia; order Rokubacteriales; family CSP1-6; genus AR5. The sequence continues at coordinate 36,222 of QHRW01000117.1, forward strand.
TGCTGCTGGGTGGTCTCGCCGGCCTCCTGGCCTGGCTGGCCCTGACGCCGGCCCCGGCGCTCGAGGCCGGGCCGCTGGTCGTGGAGATCCCCGCCCACGAAGGTATCCTCGGCATCGCCGACCGCCTGGGCCGGGCGGGCGTCATCCGCAGCCGCGCCGCGTTCGTGGCCGGCGGCGCGGTGCGCGGCAACATGCGGCGACTCAAGGCCGGCGAGTACGACATCCCCCGGGGCGCCACCACCGTCGACATCCTGGAGCTCCTGGAGAGCGGCCGGGTGCGGCAGCACATGGTGCTGCACCCGGAGGGGGCGACGATCAGCGAGCTGGCGCGGGTGCTGGAGAGCGAGCGGCTGGCCAGCGCCGACGACGTCGTGAAAGCCGCGGCCAGCGAACGGCTGCGGCAGGCCCTCGGCGTCGAGGGGCCGAGCCTGGAGGGCTACCTCTTCCCCGACACCTACCAGTTCGTGCGGGGGATGTCGGTGGACGAGATGCTCACGCGGATGGTGCAGCGGATGCGGGGAAAGCTGACCCCCGAGGTGCTGGAGCGGGCTCGCGAGCACGGTCTCAGCGTCCACCAGCTCCTGACGCTGGCCTCGATCATCGAGCGGGAGGCGGTCGATCCGGCGGAGCAGAAGCTGATCTCGGCGGTGTTCTGGAACCGCTTGCGCCGGGACATGCCGCTGCAGGCCGATCCGACGGTCCAGTACGCGGTCGCCAAGGAGCGCCGCGCGCTCACGCGCGCCGACCTGGCCAGCGATCACCCCTACAACACGTATGTGCATCGCGGTCTGCCGCCCGGCCCCATTGCGAGCCCGGGCGTGGGGGCGATCGAGGCGGCGCTCGATCCGGCGCCGGTCAAGTACCTCTACTTCGTCGCACGCAGCGCCGAGGACCGCCGCCACCACTTCTCGACCAGCGTCGCCGAGCACAACGCCGCGGTGGCGCGCTACCGGCTCTCGCGCCGGCAGCTATGACTTACTTCTTGCAGACGGTGCAGCGCCCCTCGCGGCAGCGCAGGCACAACATCCGACGGTCACAGCCACAGACTGAGCACTTCATCAGGCACGACCTCCCCTCGACCGGACGCTCTTCCCCTGCTGGTCGTTCGAGCGTTCAAGTCTCGTGCCCGGAGTAAGCACACCATGACAGGCATTCCCCCGAACGGCCCTACTGTCGCTGGTATCGCAACACGAGCTCGCGCCATCGCGGCACGGCACGGGGCGATCATCCTGGCCGCGCTGGCCGTCACGCTGCTCGGAGGCTGCGCCACCGCCACCAGCCGCGGACAGGCCGCGCTCTATTCCGGCCGCTACGACGAGGCCGCCACCCGGTTCGAAGAAGCCCTCACCCGCGAGCCCGAGAGCGTGGCCGCCCTGGTCGGGCTCGGCATCACGCGGTACCGCCTCGGGATGCTGGACGAGGCCCAGCGCCTCTTCGGCGAGGCGGTGCGCCAGTCGCCCGACCTGCCGGTGGCCCATCTCTACCTCGGGCTGATTCCGCTGCTGCGCGGGCAGGACGCCCCCGCCGCGGAGAGCCTGCGCCGGTACGTGGCGCTCGGCGCGCCGCCGCGGCTGGCCGCGCACATCGAGCGGGCGCTGCGCGCGCTCGCCAGTGGGCCGGTGAGCGCCGAGATGCGGCAGTACGTCGCGGCGGGCATCGAGGACCAGGCGGCGTGGTCTGGCGAGCTCGTCGCCGCGCGCCAGGCGCTGGCCAACGCCGAGCTGCGGCGGATCACGGAGGAGCGCTCGCTGTTATTGCTGCCGCGCGCGTGCTCCTGCCGCTGAGGTCGCCTATACACCCCGGGGTTCGCGTGCTATAAAAACCGGCGTCATGTCGCGCTCGACCGCCCTGTCTCCGAGACCCCGCGCGGCCGGCGCGTCGACGCCGTTTCCCCTCGTGTACGGGCTGCTGCGCACGCCGGTGCGCGCGGCGCTCGGGCGCTGGTTCGACCTGCGCGTGGAGGGCCTCGAGCATCTGCCGGCGACGGGGCCCTACCTGGTCGCCGCCAACCATCACAACTATCTCGATGGCGTCGTGCTGGCCGCGGCGCTGCCCCGGGCCATCGCGTTCCTCGTGATGCCGCGCGTGTGGCGCGCGACGCCGCTGCACCCGTGGCTGCACCGCCACCTCGGCTCGATCCCGCTGCGGCTCGAGCGTCCCGACGTGGGCGCGCTGCGCCGCGCGCTGCGCGCGCTGGAAGCCGGACGCGTCGTGGGGATCTTTCCCGAGGGGCCCTTCAGCGTGCGCGGCCGGCTCGAGCGCGGCCTGCCCGGCGTGGGATTGCTGGCGGCGCGGGCGGGCGTGCCCGTGGTGCCGGCCGGGATCCAGGGGACGTACCAGGCGCTGGTCGGCCGGCGCGGCTACATCCCGCGCCGCCATCCGCTCGCCGTGCACTTCGGCCCGCCGCGGCGCTTCGCCGTGGAGGGCTACGGCCGCCGCGTGCGCTCGAGCATCACGCAGCGGATCATGGACGACATCGCGGCCCTGCTGCCGTGAGCAAGACGTGGGGCGGACGCTTCACGCAGTCCGCCGATCCGACCGCCGAGCGCTTCACCGGCTCGCTCGCCTTCGACCAGCGGCTGTGGCCGCACGACATCACGGGCAGCATCGCGTGGGCGCGCGCGCTGGCGCGCGCCGGGCTGCTCACGGCCGCCGAGGCCGAGACGCTGGTGAAGGGCCTGGAGGCGGTGCGCGTCGAGCTGGAGGCCGGCACCTTCCGCTTCCGCGCGGAGCTGGAGGACATCCACACCAACGTCGAGCGCCGTCTCGTCGAGCTGGTCGGCGACGTGGGCGGCAAGCTGCACACCGGGCGCTCGCGGAACGATCAGATCGCGCTCGACGAGCGACTCTACCTGAAGGACGTGGTGGCGGCGACGCAGGCCGGCCTGCGCGGGGCGCAGGAGGCGCTGCTGGCGCGGGCCGCCGAGACCGTCGACGCGCCGATGCCGGGCTACACGCACCTGCAGCGGGCCCAGCCGGTCGTCCTCGCCCATCACCTGCTCGCCTACGTGTTCATGTTGCAGCGCGACCGCGAGCGCTTCGCCGACTGCGGGCGCCGCGTCGACGTCATGCCGCTCGGCGCCGCCGCGCTCGCCGGCACCGCGTTCCCCGTCGACCGCGAGGCGCTGGCCCGCGAGCTCGGCTTTGCCTCGGTGACGCTCAACAGCCTCGACGCCGTCAGCGACCGCGACTACGTGCTCGAGTACCTGGCGGCCGCCGCCGTGGCCGGCATGCACCTCTCGCGGCTGGCCGCCGATCTCTCGCTGTGGGCCACCGCCGAGTTCGCCTTCGTCGAGTTCGCCGACGCCTGGGCCACGGGCTCCTCGATCATGCCGCAGAAGAAGAATCCCGACGTGGCCGAGCTGATCCGCGGCAAGAGCGGGCGCCTCTACGGCAACCTCGTGGCCGTGCTGACGGCGATGAAGGGCCTGCCGCTCTCCTACAACTCCGACATGCAGGAGGACAAGGAGCCGCTCTTCGACTCCATCGACACGCTGCTGGCCGTCCTCGGCGTGCTGCCGCCCATGCTCGCCTCGCTCACGTTCCGGACCGATCGCATGCGGGCGGCGGCCGGCGAGAACTTCGCGACGGCCACCGACCTCGCCGACTACCTCGTGCGCAAGGGACTGCCCTTCCGTCAGGCCCACGAGATCGTCGGCCGCGTCGTGCGTCACGCGGTGGAGCGGACGCTCGGCCTCGAGCAGATCCCGCTGGCGGACCTGCGGCGGTTTTCCGAGTTGATCGGCAGCGACGTTCACCAGGCCCTCACCGTGGAGGCGTCCCTGCGCGCGCGCGCCGTCACCGGCGGCACCGCGCCGGAGGCGGTGCGGCGGGCGCTGGCCCAGGCCCGCGAGCTCGTGCGCGCATGACCGCCGGCCGCCGGCGGGTGCTGGCGCCGCTGGCGTTCGCGGCGGCGCTGGCGCTGCTCGCCCTGCCGGCGTGCGGGCGCAAGGGCGCACCCATCGCCCCCGAGCGGCGCGTGCCGCAGGCGGTGACCGACCTGCGCGGCACCGTGCGGCAGGACGGCATCGAGCTGACGTGGAGCGTGCCGCAGCGCCGCGCCGACAACACGCGTCTCATCGATCCCGGCGTGGCCCGCGTCTTTCGCGCGGAAGACGCCGGCCAGGGCGAGCCGCGCGCCGCCCTGCTGGTGGACGACCGCGTGCCCGGTTACACCGAGATCGCCACCGTCCGGCTGGCCGATCCGCCGTCGCCGCTCGTGCGCGGGGGGCGCGTGACCATGACCGACCGCCGCAACCTCGCGCAGGGCCGCCGCTACACGTACGTCGTCGTCACCGCCGACGCGCAGGGGCGCACGAGCGCGCCCTCGCCGCGCGCCATGGTGACGTTCGCCCCCGCGCCGGAAGCGCCGGCCGACTTCCGCGTCGAGCCGGGCGACCGCGAGGCGCGGCTGTCGTGGCGGCGGCCCGCGCGCCTCAGCGACGGCAGCGCGGTGAGCGGTCCGCTCGTGTACGAGATCCTGCGCGCGCCGTCGGCCGACGCGCCGCTGGTCCCCATCACGCGCACGGCGCCCGACGCCACCGCGGCGACGGATCGCGGACTCGAGAACGACCGCACGTATCACTACGCCGTGCGGGCCATCCGTCAGGACGGCGCGACGGCCGTCGAGGGCGAGGCGACCGCGTCGGTCGCGGTGACGCCGGCCGACGTCACGCCGCCGTCGCCGCCCGCCGAGCTGGTCGCCATTCCGTCCGAGCGCACCGTGCGCCTGTCGTGGTCGCCGAGCACCGCGCCCGACGTGGCGGGCTACGTCGTCTACCGCGCCCGGGGCGGCGAGCCGCTGCAGCGCGTGGGCGCGGTGCGCGCGCCGGGCACCACCTTCACCGATCGCGACGTGCCGCCCGGCACCTATCGCTACGCCGTCACCGCGCAGGACGCCAGCGCGCGCGCCAACGAGAGCCGGCCGTCCAACGCGGTGACGGTGACCGTCCCCTGACACCCTCCGCGCCTTGACTTCATCCGTAAAAAAGGCAACGATCACAGCCACACATGGGCCTGGTGGCCGGGGAGACGATGCCATGAGCCAGACGACGTTCCAGGGATCGTTCGTCGCGTTGGTCACCCCGTTCCGCAACGGTCAGGTCGACGAGGCCAAGCTGCGCGAGCTGGTCGAGCTGCACGTCGCCAACGGCACCGACGGCCTGATCCCGTGCGGGACCACCGGCGAGTCGCCGACGCTGAGGCACGACGAGCACCGGCGCGTGGTCGAGCTCGTCGTCGAGGCCGCGCGCACGCGCATTCCCGTCATCGCGGGCACGGGGTCGAACTCCACGCGCGAGGCCATCGATCTCACGAAGCACGCCGAGCGGGCCGGCGCCAGCGGTGCGCTGGTCGTGAACCCGTACTACAACAAGCCGACGCAGGAGGGGCTCTACCAGCATTTCCGCGCGGTGGCCGACGCGGTCAGCATTCCGATCATCGCCTACAACATCCAGAGCCGCACCGCGATCAACGTGGAGACGGCGACGCTGGCGCGCCTGGCCCGCGACTGCCACAACATCGTGGGCGTCAAGGAGGCTTCCGGCAGCCTCGACCAGATGAGCCAGGTCATCGCCGCCTGCGGTCCCAACTTCTCCGTGCTCTCCGGCGACGACAACCTCACGCTGCCGCTGCTGGCCATCGGCGGGCATGGCGTCGTCTCCGTCATCGCCAACATCGTGCCGCGCGAGGTGGCCGACATGGTGCACGCCGCGCTCGACGGTGATTTCAAGCGCGCGCGTGAGGTGCACTACCGGCTCTTCCCGCTGGCCCGCGCCGCCTTCCTGGAGACGAACCCGATTCCGATCAAGGAAGCGATGGCCATCGCCGGAATGCTGGAGCCCGAATTCCGCCTGCCGATGTGCCGGATGAGCGACACGAATCGCGAGACGCTGCGCGCCGTCCTCCGGCAGTACGCGCTCGTCAAGTAGCCGGGCGCCGGTCGTGAACCCCGCCGCACCGCCCGCCGGGGGCGCCCCCGCCCCGACGGCCGATCTCGTCATCGCCGGTGCCGCCGGCCGCATGGGCAGCCGCATCGTCGCTCTCGCGCGTGAGACGCCGGACGTTCGCGTGGTGGGCGCGCTGGAGGCCGCCGGCCATCCGGCGCTCGGCCGCGACGCCGGCGACGTCGCCGGCGTGGGCCGCCTCGGCGTGCCCCTCGGCACCGACGGCGCCGCCGTGCTCACCCGGGATCGGGTGCTCGTCGAGTTCTCGGTGCCCGAGGCCACGCTCGAGCACCTGCGCCAGGTGGCCGCCGCCGGCGGGCGCGCGGTGATCGGCACCACGGGCTTCTCGGCCGCGCAGCGCGAGGAGATCGCCGCGCTCGGCCGGCGCGCGCCCATCATGATGGCGCCGAACATGTCGGTGGCCGTCACGCTGGCCTTCCGGCTGCTGCCGCTGATGGCCAAAGCGCTCGGCGACGACTACGACGTGGAGATCACGGAGATCCACCATCGCTTCAAGAAGGACGCGCCCAGCGGCACCGCGCTGCGCATGGCCGAGGTCGTGGCCGAGGCGCTCGGCCGCGATCTCGGCAAGGTCGGCGTGTACGGCCGCCAGGGATTGCCCGGCGAGCGCACCCGGCAGGAGATCGCCGTGATGTCGCTGCGCTCGGGCGACGTCGTCGGCGAGCACACGGTGGCGTTCGGCGGGCTCGGCGAGCGGCTCGAGCTCACCCACCGCGCGCACACCCGCGACACCTTCGGCCGCGGCGCGCTGCGCGCCGCGCGGTGGATCCGCCAGCAGCCGCCGGGGCTCTACGACATGGCCGACGTGCTGGGACTGCCCTGAGCCGTGCACATCGTCCGCTTTCGCGTGGACGGCAAGACGCGCTACGGAGTCCTGGACGGCGCCGGCGTCGTCGAGTACGCCGGCGCGCCGTGGAGCCTCTTCCGGCGCGGCCGCCGGCGCTACTCGCTGCGGCAGGTCGTGTTGCCGGCGTGACGGTGGACAAGCTCCTGCTCGAGGACGTCCGCTTCTACGGCCATCACGGGGTGAGCAGCGCCGAGCAGACCGTGGGCGTGTGGTTCTCCGTCGACGCCGAGCTGGCCGTGGACCTCGCCGCCGCCGCGGTCTCCGACGACCTCGGCGCCACCGTAGACTACGGCGCCGTCGCCCGCCGCATCGTGGAGGTGGGCACCCAGGGCCGCGTGAACCTCATCGAGCGGCTGGCCGGCATGATCGCGCAGGCGCTCCTGCGCGAGTTTCCCGCGCGCCAGGTCCGCGTGCGCGTGCGCAAGCTGACGCCGCCGCTGCAGGGCCTGGTCGGCACGCCGTCGGTGGAGCTGGTGCGGAGCCGCTGATGGCCCGCGTCTTCCTGTCGCTCGGCTCCAACCTCGGCGATCGCGTGGCGCTGCTGCGGGCGGCCGTCGCGCGCCTGCGCGAAGGCGATGTCGATCTCGTGGCCGCCTCGCCGCTCTACGAGTCGGAGCCGTGGGAGGAGGAGCCCGGCCAGACGGAGATCGAGCGCCCGTGGTTCCTCAACTGCGTGGTGGCGGTGGAGACGACGCTGTCGCCGCGCGCGCTGCTGGCCCGCGTGCAGACGATCGAGACCGACCTGGGGCGCACGCGGCTGCCGGGCCTCACGCCGGAGGCGCGCCGGTTCACGGCGCGCACGCTCGACATCGACATCATCTTCTACGGCGACGCGGTGATCAGCGCGCCCGACGACCTGCACGTGCCGCACCTGCTGGCCGCCGAGCGCGGCTTCGTGCTGCGCCCGCTGGCCGACATCGCGCCGGACTTCACGCATCCCACGCTCTACCGGCCCGTGCGCGAGCTGCTGGCCGAGCTGGCCGACGAGCACGAGGTCCGGCGTGGCGCCTATCCGACCGATTGGCTCGAGCGCTGACGTGGCCGATCCCGAGTTCCAGCGCCAGGCCCTGACCCACCTCGACGCGCTCTACAACTTTGCGATGTATCTGTCCAAGCGTCCGGCCGACGCTGAGGACCTGGTGCAGGAAACCTATCTGCGGGCCTTCCGGTTTTCCCACCGGTTCCAGCCGGGAACCCACCTCCGCGCTTGGTTGTTCCAAATCCTGAGAAACACGTTCCTGACGTTTTACCGGGTCCGCGAGCGGGAAGCCCCCGTCGCCGAGGACGGCGTCCCGGAGTGGGACGCCCCCATGTTCCACGACGCCCCGGAGGACGATGGAACCGCGATGGACGCGCACACCGATCTGGAGCGGGCCATGCGCCGCCTGCCGGAAGAGTTCCGCACGGTGCTCCTGCTCGCCGAGGTCGAGGGCCTGCCTCTCGAGGAGGTGGCCCGGGTCATGGCCTGCCCGGTCGGCACGGTGAAATCGCGGATCTTCCGGGCCAAGGAACGATTGCGCGGTTTGCTTCGAGACTACGAGACGAAATGAGCGAACGCTTCGACGATTCCTCGGACGAGACGCTGAGCCGCCGGCTGGCCGGCGAGCTCACGCGCCACACGGCACCCGCGCGTCTGCGCGTGGCCATCGTGGACGCCGCGCCGCGGCCGCGCCGCCCGGTGTGGCTGGGCCCGCTGGTGGCGGCCGCCGCCACCGCGATGGTGCTGATCCTCGTCGTGCTGCCCGTGCTGCCGCGCATCGTCCCCGCCGATCCGATGCAGCGCTACGTCCGCGCGGTCGTCAGCGAGCACTCGCGCACGCTCATGTGGGGCGCGCGGCGTGGCGACGTGCTGCCGGCCGCCCTGCCCTGGCTCACGCAGGAGACCGGCATCGGCCTCAACCAGTTCTTCGTCGGCGACGAGCGGCTCGTGCTCGTCAGCGCCGAGCCCGTGTATCTCGAGCGGCAGCGGGGCGTCGCCATCCACTATCGCGATCAGGACGGCCACATGCTGACGTACATCGCCCTGCCCGCCACGGGGCTCACCGTGCCCGACCGCGAGCGCGTCCAGGCCGGCCGCTGGCGGCCCGCGCTCCTGCGCGACAGCGGGTTCGCGGCGCTGGTCTGGAAGCAGGCGGAGGTGGCGTGCTTCCTCGTCTCGGACATGGTCTCGTCGGACGACGTCGAGACGTTCAAGGAATACTTCGTCCGCGTTCGCTCGACGACCGATCCCGTTCCGGCCTACTAGCCGCTCGCTGTTGCGTTGCCCCGCGCGGCGAGCGGGGGCGCGGCGGGCCTGCCCCCAGTTCCGCGTTGATCTGGCCGGTGCGCCTGCCTGCGTTTGGCGAAGTCCTACGAGAGACGATAGGCGATCGAAGCCAACGGAACTTGGGCTGACCATCGGACAGTGAGCGGGCATCAGGCAGGCCGAGGCGCCTTCGCGATCAGTGCGTTTGGGAAGCGACTCCTTAGTTGCTCGAGCGTCGCGGTTGGCTCGTCGCGCTTCCTTCCTTGGTTCGGCGGTTGTTGGAGGGGCGGGAGGCGAGGAGGAGGTCGGAGATTTCGCGGAGGGCGCCGTGGCCGGCGGGGGATCTGGTGATGTAGGTGGCGGCGCGGCGGACCTGGGGGACGGCTTCTTTCACGGCGATGGGGAGGCCGACGAGGCGCATGGCGGGCAGGTCGCCCAGGTCGTCGCCGACGTAGGCGGCGTCGCGGGGGGCGACGGCGTGGCGGGCGAGGAGATCGCGGACCGCGGCCGCCTTGTCGGTGACGTTCTGGTGGACTTCGGTGATGCCGAGGTCGCGGGCGCGGCGCGTGACGATCGTCGTCTGCTTGCGGGTGACGATGGCCACCAGGAGGCCCGCCTCGCGCAGATTCACGAGGCCCTGGCCGTCGCGGACGTCGAAGCGCTTGAGCTCGTCGCCGTTCTCGGCGTAGTAGAGGCCGCCGTCGGTGAGCACGCCGTCCACGTCGGTCACGAGGGCGCGGATCGCGCTCCAGCGCGGCCGGCGGGCCGGGCTCACGCGGGCACGCAGGGATCGGCCGACACGCGCTCACCCGCGACGGCAAAGGGCAGCGCCATGAGGGCCACGGCGACCAGGAGCACCTCGGTGTCGCCGAAGTTGTACTCGAACAGCCCCGCCACCAGGAACGTCACGAGCGCCGCCAGCGAGCCCAGCACCAGCGCGCGATCGCCCGGCGGCTCCGGCGGCAGGCGCCGCCACACCGTGGAGGCCCGGCTGAAGAACGCCACGAAGATCCACAGCCACGCCGCGAAGCCGACCACGCCGCGCTCGGCGGCGATCTGTAGCGGCGTGTTGTGCAGGTGGCTGGTCGAGCGCCGCAGGCCCTCCGGCGGCACCAGCTGGGGATAGACGCGCTTGATGCCATCGGGGCCGATGCCGGTCAGCGGATGCGCGGCGACGACCTCGAAGCCCACCTGGATCATCGCCATGCGATCGCGCGCGGTGTCGTTGTTCGGATCGCCGATCGTCTCCATGCGCGCGCGCACCGTCGGGAGCCCGACGACGAGCCCGCCGCCCAGGATCACGAGCGCCGCCGCCGCCACGAGCCCCCGGCGGCCGAGGCCGGCGGCCGCGGTGAGCGCGCCGGCGGCGAACCCGAGCCAGGCGCCGCGGACGTACGTGAGGCCGAGCGCCGCGCCGCTCAGGAGCCAGGCGGGGCCCAGCCAGCGCGCCTCGCCGCCGAGACGCGCGAGGCGCGGCAGCGCGCTGGCCAGCATCATGGCAAGGACGCCGGCCAGCGTCATGTAGATGCTGTAGAACGCGCGCGCGCGCGTGCACTTCCTGAGGAACTTGCCGACCAGGGGCGTGGCGGCGCCGACCGCGTCCGGCCCCGGGCAGGCGACGACCTGCACGAGGCCGAGGACGGCCGCGCCCGTGAGGGCCAGCAGCAGCCACACGGCGAAGCGCCGGGCGGCCGCGGGATCGGTCAGCGCGTTGACGATGACGAAGAGCGCGCCCAGGCTGAGCAGCCCCTTCAGCTCGTAGAGGCTCCCCGTGACGTGGTCACTGGCCAGCGCGGCCACCAGGCTCCACGCGGTGAACGCCAGAATGGGCGCGAGCAGCGGCCACCGCAGCCGCCCGAGCAGGCCGGCCCACCGCGCCAGCAGCACCCACACCACGAGCACGGTCAGCACCGTCTGTGCGAGCGAGATGGACACCGCGAGACCGATGACGAGCGCGACGAGCAGCGGCGCTCGCGCGGCCGCGAGCGCGCGGCCGCTCAGTACGCGTTGCGGTTGCGGAAGCCGAGCCACAGCGTCTGCAGCAGGATGGCCAGGTCGAAGCGCAGGGACCAGCGCTCGATGTAGTAGAGGTCGTACTCGATGCGCTTCTCGATCGACGTGCTGCCGCGCCAGCCGTTGATCTGCGCCCATCCGGTGATGCCGGCCTTCACCTTGTGGCGCAGCATGTAGCCGGGGACGCGCCGCCGGAACTCCTCGACGAACGTCGGTCGCTCGGGGCGCGGCCCGACCAGGCTCATGTCACCGCGCAGCACGTTGAAGAGCTGCGGCAGCTCGTCGAGGCTGAAGCGCCGCAGCACGGTGCCGAGCGGCGTGCGCCGCGGATCGTCGGGCGTCGCCCACCGAGGGCCGCTGGCGTGCTCGGCGTCGAGCAGCATCGTCCGGAACTTCAGCATCGGGAAGCGGCGGCCGTCGAGCCCCATCCGCTCCTGCCGGTACAGCACCGGCCGGCCCGAGGTCAGCGCGATGGCGGCGGCGATGGCGGCCATGGCCGGCAGCGCGAAGAGGAGCGCCACCGTGCCGAGCCCGATGTCGCAGGCCCGCTTGAGGACGAGGTTCCAGCCGTACAGCGGCGACTCGCGCAGGTGGATGAACGGCACCGACTCGAACTCCTCGACGCCGCCGCGCAGCGAGGCGAGGCTGAAGAGGTCGGGCACGAAGTGGATCGTGACGGGCTCGTCGCCGATCTCGTTCAGCACGGCGCCCAGCCGCGCGTAGTCGGTGTGCGGCAGCGCGATGATCACCATGTCGATCGGGCGGCTGCGCAGCACCGCGCGAACCTCCTCGATGCCGCCCAGCCGCCGCAGCGGGATGTCCTCGCCGTCCAGCTTGTCGCTGAGCAGGCCCACCAGCCGGATGCCGGTGTCGGGCCGCATGCGCAGCACGCGCAGCACCTCGGCGGCCGGCTCGCCGCCGCCGACCAGCAGCGCGTACCGCTGGTTGTAGCCGTGGCGGCGGGCGACGCGCAGCGCCTCGCGGAACACCGCGCGCGACAGGCTCGCGCCCACGATGGACGCCCCCCAGAACGTGGCGATCACGATCCGCGAGTAGTCGTAGGAGCGGAACGCGAACGTCATGATGGCGATGAGCACGAGCACGCCGAGCGTCGAGGCCTTGGCGATGTCGAACCACTCGGCCAGGTGCGAGGCCATCCGGTGCGGCCGGTAGAGGTCGAACGCGTGAAAGGCGAAGCTCCACACGACGAGGATCGGCAGGAGCTGCAGCGCGTAGTCACGGAAGGGCGGGACGCCGCCGTGGCCGAAGACGTGGAAGCGCAGGACGTAGGCGCCGATCCACGAGGTCGCGATGATGGCCAGGTCGGTCGCCAGGGCCAGGTGCTCGAACAGCCGCGAGTGCGCCTTCAGCACGTCCGTCCGCCCCTCGCCGCCCACCGGTCGTCCACCCAGTCCCGGATGCGCTGGGCGAAGCGCGGCCGGTCGAACTGCGCGGCGTGCGCGCGAAGCGCCTTCGGCTCGAAGCGGTGCGCGGCCGCCTCGAACGTCGCGATGGCGCCGGCGAGGGCGTCCACCGTCGGCTCGCGGAAGAACACCGCCGTGGGCGGCGCGCCCGCGTCGAGGCCGACCATGGTCTCGAGCGCCCCGCCCTGCGCCAGCGCGAGCGTGGGCCGTCCGGCCGCCGCCGCCTCCAGCGGCACGATGCCGAAGTCCTCGACGGCAGGGAACAGCACGGCGCGGCAGCGCGCGTAGAGCTGCGCCACCTCGGCGTCCGACCGCCAGCCGAGGAACGTCACCGTCGGCCCCGCCAGCGCGCGCAGCCTCGCCTCCTCGGGCCCGCGGCCGACCACGAGCAGACGGCGGCCGGTCCGGTTGGCGGCGAGCACGGCGAGATCGACGCGCTTGTAGGGCACGAGGGCGGAGACGACGAGGTAGTAGTCGTCGATGGCCGGCGCGATCTGGAAGCGGTCGAGCTCCACCGGCGGGTAGATCACCGTCGCGTCACGGCCGTACACGCGGCGGATGCGCGCGCCGATGTGGCGCGAGATCGCGACGAACTCGTGCACCCCCGCCGTCCGCCGGTCCCAGCGCCGCAGCGCCGCGGCCACCGGCGGCAGCGCCAGGCGCGTCAGCCACCCGGCGCCGTCCGCGTAGTCGGCCTCGAGGTCCCACACGTAGCGCATCGGCGTGAAGCAGTAGCAGAGGTGCAGGGCGCCGGGCGGCACGCGCACGGCCTTGGCCACGCAGTGGCTCAGCGACAGCACCACGTCGAAGCCCGCCAGGGACAGGCCGCGCACGGCGGCCGGGAACAGCGGCAGGTAGTGGCGGTAGCGCGTGGCGGCGCCCGGAAGCCGCTGCACGAACGAGGTGACGATGCGCCGCCGCTCGATCGTCGCACTCACGCTGCCCGGCACGTGCAGGAGCGTGAAGAGCGGCGCCTGGGGAAACAGCTCGCAGACGGCCTCGAGGCAGCGCTCGCCGCCGCGCATGCCGGTGAGCCAGTCGTGGACCAGCGCGATGCGGGGCGCGGCCGGGGGGGCCGCCGACAGCCCGCGCTCGCTCAGTGCGCGCGAGCCGACAGGCGCGGTCGCCAATACTCGACGACTCGGCGGGGCCAAAACATCCCGGGTATCTTACTACAGGCCCAGGATCTCCCCGTAGAGGCCCTCGAGCGCCGTCAGCATCGTGCGCGCGTCCAGCTCGCTCCGCGCCCGCGTCCGGTTCTCGGCGCCCAGGCGGGTGCGTAACCCCCCGTCGGTCAGGACCTCGTCCAGCCGCTTGGCCAGCGCCTCCGGGGTGGCCTCCACCAGCCCCGCCGAGGGCCCGAGCGTCTCGCGATGGGCCGCGATGTCGGTCGCCACCACCGGCAGCCCCAGCGCCATGGCCTCGATCACCGCGAGCGGCAGTCCTTCCTTGCGCGACGAGGCCGCGAACACGTCGAAGGCCCGGAACAGGCGCGCGGCGTCCACCACCTGGCCGGCAAAGCGAACGCGCGGGGCGACGCCGAGCCGCGCGGCCAGCGCGCGGAGCGAGGCGCCCTCCGCGCCACCCCCGAGCAGGACGAGCGTGGCCGCCGGCAGCGCCGGCAGCGCGCGCACCAGCAGGTCCAGGCGCTTGACCTCGTCGAAGCGGGCGGCGGTGCCCACCACGCGCGCCTCCTGCGGAAGGCCAAGCTCGGTGCGCGCGTCCCAGCGATCGAGGGCGCGCGCCGTGAGCCGCGCGGCCTCCACGCCGTTGAGGATGACGCGGCTCTGCGCACGGGTGAAGAGCCCGAGCGCCAGACCCTCGCGTTCCTGCGCGCGGGAGACGTTGACGACGGCGCGCGTCCAGCGCGACAGCTGCCGCTCGAGCGCAAGATAGGCGGCGCGCGCCGGCCCGCGATAGCGCTCGTAATGCAGGCCGTGCAGCGTGTGGACGGCGGGGACGCCGGCCACGCGCGCGGCCAGCCGCGCGTGCAGGCCGGCGCCCTTGCCGTGCGAGTGCACGAGGCGCACGTCGCGCCGCCGGATCAGCCGGACGAGCGCGACCAGCGCCAGCGGGCTCAGCCGGTCGGTGCGCGCCGCGACGGTCTCGATTCCGGCCTCGCGATATCGCGCCACGAGCGCGCCGCCGGGCGGACCCGCCACGATGGGCCGCCAGCCCCGCGCGCGCAGGCCGCTGGCCACGTCGAGCACGTGCTGCGGCCCGCCGCCGGGCTGCGTGGACACCACGACGTGCAGGACGGAGATCGGGCCGCTCAGGACCGGGCTCCCGTCAACGCCGCGCGCATCATGCGGCGCAGCGGGCGCGGCAGGGCAAGCGCCAGCGCCGGCCGCACGGCGAAGACGGCGCACCACGGCGGATAGACGCCCGCCCGCACCGCGCGCCAGCGCACGCGCGTCTCGGCGCGCAGGCGGTCGTCCTCGCGCTCGACCGACACGCGCCGCTCGCCCAGCGTGCGGACGACGAGCACGTCGGCAAGGTTGGCCAGCCGCGTCACGCGGGCCAGCCGCATCCACAGGTCGTAGTCCTGGGCCACGGGCAGCGTCTCGTCGTAGCCGCCCGCGCCCTCGAGCAACGCCCGCCGCGCCATGACGGAAGAGTGGACGAACGGGTTCGCGCGGATGAGCGCGCGCCGCAGCGTGACGTCGTCCACCGGAGGCTGCACGATGCGCACGAGCCGGCCATCGGCATCCAGCTCGCGCGCCGCCGTCCCCAGCAATCCGACGTCCGGCGCGCGCTCGAGGAACGCTCGCTGATACGCGAGCCGCTCGGGCAGCGCGACGTCATCCGCGTCCAGACGCGCCACGAGCGGCGCCCGCGCGAGGCCGAGGGCGCGGTTGAGGGCGCGTGTGAGTCCCGTGCGCTCCTGGCGCACGACGCGCAGCCGTGGATCGCGGACCGCAGCGAGCAGGTCAGGCGTGGCGTCGGCGGAACCGTCGTCGACGACGATCAACTCGAGATCGCCGGCCGTCTGGCTCAGCACGCTGGCGACGGCCTCGGCCACCGACGGCGCGCCGTCGTGTACCGACATCAGCACGGAGACGGCGGGGGTCATTGGTAGCGAGTGGCGCGCGGTCGGTTAGACACGTGGGTGGCCTGGTCTAGAAGGTTGCCGGCGGCGTTGGTAGCGAGTGGCGCGCGGTCCGTTAGACACGTGGGTGGCCTGGTCTAGAAGGTTGCCGGCGGCGGTGGTAGCGAGTGGCGCCGGTGGGTGGGTTCGTCACTGGCGCTTCCTCAAAACGAGGTTGAGATAGGGAAGCGCCAGCGACGGTGGGCGGCCGAGCATGCGCAGGGCGCCGGCCGTCGCGGCGAACGCGGGCAGCAGCGCGCGGCGCGTGCGTGAGCGCGCGGTGGCGCGAAAGAACGTGAAGCCGTAGCCGGCCTCCTCGGTGACGTCGGCGAGCGCGGCCCGGCCGGCAGTGGGCAGGCATTCGGCCAACGAGGCGTTGCGCCAGCCGGTGCCGTCGGCGACGAACTCGTCGAAGCCGACGGCGCCGTAGCGCGAGGGCCGCGCGAGGCGCGCGTAGCGCCAGGCGAGGGGCGCCGGCAGCCATTGCACGAGCGGCAGCCCGATCGAGTGCGTCTCCAGCGGAAACCACCGGTTGGGGGTGTCGAGGATCGCGACGTGGCCGCCGGGCGCGAGCACGCGATAGTACTCGTCCACCTGCTGGCGGCGGTGGCGCATCGGCAGATGCTCCACCACGCCGATCGCCAGGACGAGGTCGAACGCGCCGTCGGCCCACGGCAGCCGGCACGTCCCCGCCTGGTCGAGGTGGAGCACGTCGCGCACCACCTTCAACCCGAGCTCCTCCACCTTGGCGCGCGTGAGCTCCACGAACGCGGGGTCCGTGTCGAACGTGTCGAGCGTGGCGACCTCCGGCTGCTCGGCCAGGTACTCCGTCATGTGGCCGAACGAGCAGCCGATCTCCAGCACGCGCAGGGCCTGCGCGCCGCGCGCGCGCAGGTAGCGGAAGAGCGGCCCCAGGAAGTGTGGGCCACGCGTGTCCTTGAAATCGAAGTAGAGCGGCGCGCGGTGCGCGCCCTTGCGCTCCACCAGCAGCCGCACGACGCGCGCGCTGTAGCGCGTGGGATAGGCGCGGCCCCCGGTCTCCAGCACGCGGTGATCGCCGAGGTCCACGATGCGAAACGCCTGCGTCATCCGCGGTAGTGTGTCACGCCCGGCGCGCGACGACGAGGAGCATGTGGCCGAGCAGGCGCAGCGCCGGCTCGGTGTAGAGCGCGCGCCGGGCGAGACGCTTCACCGCGCGGCGCGCGCCGTCATCGCCGGCCTCACCCACCGAGGCCTGCGCTCCGGTGCCCGGCGCGACGGCCGCGGTGGCGCGGCGGCTCGCCCGCGCTCGCCGCGGCAACAGCCGTCGCAGGACGCGCGCGGGATCGTAGGGGTGCGCGGCGAGCGGCGCGAAGCCGTGGCGCGCGAGGGCGGCGAACACCTCGGCGCGCGAGAACGCGTACTGGTAGAAGGCGCCGCCGGCGGCGGCGACGGCGCGGGCGCGGTGGCGCAGCCACGGCGCGCCGAGGCGGCGCAGGCCATTGACGTACGGCACGGAGATCACCAGCGTGCCGCCGGGCGCCAGTACGCGGCGCGCCTCGGCCAGGATCGCATCGGGCCCGTCGGGGTCGTGCTCCGCCACGCCGAGCGAGACGTACGCCGAGAGCGCGCCGCTGCGGATGGCCAGCGCGCGCAAGTCCGCGGCGGCGAGCGGCACGGCGGCGACGCGCCGGCATGCCGCCAGCGCCTCGAGGCTGCCGTCCACGCCGGCCGCCCGCCAGCCGCGCTCGCGCAGCAGGATCACGTACTGGCCGAGACCGCAGCCCGCCTCCAGCACGACGCCGGTCGGCGGCAACGCGTTCACGATCAGCGCCGTGAGCGGCGACTGGCGCGCCACGGTGAGCAGCTCGCCGACGGTGTGGCCGCCCCAGTGTTCGGTCCAGAAATCAGCGTGCGCGGTGGCCGAGTAATATGCGAGCATCAGCGCCCCGCTCGCCGCCACACCGACCAGGCGCCCTGCTCCCACACGCGTGCGAAGTCGGCGGGCGGCGGCGCCGCGATGCGGCCGAGGCCGGGATCGACGATCACGAAGTCGGCGTCGAGCCGCCGCCCGAGCTCGAACCAGCACGCGGAGGCGCCGGTCGCCCGGCACGCCGCGCGCTCGCGGTCGAGGGCGTACCACTCGGTCAGCGGTCCGCTCCCGGCCAGGAACATCAGCGCGCCGTCCTTCCAGGACCCGGTGATGGAGCGCCGCGTACGCAGCCGGAACTCGCCGTCATCGGTCATGAACAGCGCCGATGGCGGCGTCGTGCTGGCCCAGCGCCAGAGCGCCGGGCGCGCCGCAGTATCCGCGGCCACGGCGGCCGCCGGCGCCGGTCCCATGCCCAGCGCGTGCTTGACCGTCGCGCGCGTCTCCCACGAGACGGCGTGGATCACCTCGGCCGGCGGCACGAGCGACAGCAGCAGGAGCGCGACGACGGCCGCGCGCGCCGCCGCCGTGCGGCGGTCGAGCCAGCGCGCGTACGTGAGAGCGAGGCCGCCGAGGAGGATCGGGTAGAGCAGGCGGAGGATGCGGAGCTGCTGGATGTCCGCGTACGGCCGGTCGAGCGCGACGCCGACCGCCTGGATCAGCGCGGTGCCGCCGAAGCCGAGCGCGAGCGCCGCCCCCATCACCGGCTGGAGCGGCGTCAGTACGGGATTCGCCTCCGTCCGGCGCCGCCACGCGAGCCACGCCGCCAGGGGCAGCGCCATGTGGAAGGCGACGGAGAGAAGCGCATTCGGCGCGATCGGGTAGAGCAGGTAGGGAAACCGGTAGTCGAGCGCCGCCCGCACCGTCGCCGGTGCGCCGCCGCCCTCGCGTCCCCCGAAGAACGGCACCAGGTAGGGCAGCGCGGCGACGACGAACAGCGCCACGCCGAGCGCCACCTGGACGAGCGCGCGCGGCCGGCAGCGCTCGCGCCACAAGTGGGCAAGCGCCGTCACCTGCGCGAGCTGGTAGGCCGAGACCGGATGGACGTTGAAGAGCACGCCGAGCAGCGCCCAGTAGCCGGCCACCGCCGGCCGCGCGCGCCACCAGAGAAAGAGCAGGAGCAGCAGCGGCGTCAGCCCGGCCAGGATCGTGCGCGTCGCCGCCGACGACAGGCCGTCGAACCCCCACACCTCGCCGCCGAGCGCGTTGCGCAGCGTGAGCGCGCCCAGCGTGGCGAGCGCGGCCGCCAGCACCCGGCCGCTGACGACGCGGAAGAAGACGTAGTGGCCCACGATGAAGAGCGCGCCCATGAGCCATCCGAGCCACGAGAGCGCCCGCTCGACGTCGCCGCCCAGCCGGCGGGCCAGCGCGGCCTGTGCGTCGAGGAACCACGGCACGTGCAGGAGATCGGGATCGTAGCGATAGAGCGCGTCCCGCGCGAGGAGCCCGGGCGAGAGCTTCTTGGCGACGAGCAGGTTGTAGGCGTTCTGGTCGCCGCGCAGGTCGGGATCGCCGAGCAGGACGAGGCCGCCGGCCAGCGCCAGCGCCACGAGCACAACGACGACGGCCTCGCCGACGCGGCGGGGCGCGATCAGCGGCGAACGCGCGGCCGGGCCCACTCCCGCACCAGGAGGCCGAGGAACTTCAGGCCCACCGGGATCGCGTTGAGCTTGGAGACTCCGCGGCCGATGCGCGCCGACTCCTGCGTGGGGAACTCCAGCACGCGAAGCCCGAGCTGCAGCGCCCGGATCGACATCTGGAACTCGATGGCGTAGCCCTCGGCGTCCGGGGCCAGCCGGCGGAAGGCCGACCGCGTCACGCCGCGGTAGCCATTGATCGTGTCGTGGATGTGGGTGCCGCGGCGCGCGCACAGCACGTTGACCAGCCACGTGAAGAGGAGGTTGCCCCAGCGCCGGCTCGCGAAGAGGAACTTGTCGTCGTCCTCCGAGCGCGCGCCCGGCATGAAGCGCGAGGCGATCACCATGTCGTACCCGGCCGCCAGCCCCTCGATGATGCGCGGGATGTCGCCGGGATCCTCGTTGCCATCGGGGCTGAAGAAGATGAGGCGCTCGTGGCGGGCGTGCTCGACCGCCAGGCGGAACGCCTCGCCGCGGCCGCGCCGCGCCTGGCGGATCACGCGCATGCCGCGCGCGGCGAAGAACTCGAGCGTGCCGTCGGTGGAGCCGCCGTCCACGACGAGGATCTCCTCCAGACAGTGCGTCGGCAGCTTGGGGATCATCGCCGTCACGCCATCGATCTCGTTGAGCGTGAGGACGACGAGCGTGACGGGCGTCACCGGGCCCCCGCCGTCCGCTGCGCGCGATACCACGCGATCGTCCGCGCCAGGCCCTCGCGGAAGCCCACCTCGGCCTCGAAGCCGAGCTCGCGCTTGGCGCGCGAGACGTCGGCGCTGCGCCGCCGCTGACCGCTGGGGCGCGAACCGTCGAAGACCAGGCGGCCGCGATAGCCGGTGAGCTCGGCCAGCAGGCCGGCCAGGTCGCGGATCGAGATCTCGAAGCCGGCGCCGAGGTTCACGGGCTCGGGCGCGTCGTAGCGCTCGGCGGCCAGCACGAGGCCGCGCGCGGCGTCGTCGACGTAGAGGAACTCGCGGGTGGCGAGACCGTCACCCCACACGACCAGCTCGGGCGCGCCCCCCTCGACGGCCTCCAGCATCCGCCGGATGAGCGCGGCCACCACGTGCGAGCGGTCCGGATCGAAATGGTCGCCGGGCCCGTAGAGGTTCATCACGAGCAGGTGCACGGCGTTGAAGCCGTACTGCGCGCGGTAGGCCTGGCCCTGCACCAGCATCATCCGCTTGGCGAGGCCGTAGGGGCCGTTGGAGGGCTCGGGGTAGCCGTCCCACAGCGCGTCCTCGCGAAACGGCACCTCGGCATGCTCCGGATAGGCGCACACCGAGCCGGCGCCGACGAACTTCGCGACGCCCGCCAGCCGCGCCTGCTCCATCACCAGCGTGCTCATGAGCGCGTTGACATAGAACGTGCGGCCCGGGTTGGCCAGGTTGTAGGCGATGCCGCCGACCTCGGCGGCCAGGTGGAAGACGACCTCCGGACGATGCTCGGCGAACAGCCGCGCCACGTCCGCCTCGCGCAGGAGATCGTAGTCGGCGCGCGGGGGCGCCACCAGCGTCGCGCAGCGGGCCTCCCGCAGCCGCGCGAGCAGCGCGCGGCCGAGGAAGCCCCCGCCGCCGGTGACGAGGACGCGCGCGCCCGCCAGCGTCACGCCCATTTCGTCATGAACTCGTCGATCGTCGTGACGACGTAGGCCCGGTCGCGCTCGCTGATGGCGTGGTGGTTGCCGATGAAGAACGACTGGCGCATCACCAGCTCGGCGCGCTCCAGCGTGCCCGCGATGCGGTGCGGGAACAGGCGGATGGCGGGCTGCTCGCGGAAGTTGCCGGCCATGATGGGCCGGGTCGCGATCCCCCGCTTCTCGAGGAAGTCCACGAGCTCGTCGCGCGAGAAGGGGGCCTGGGGGCGGACGCTGATCGGATAGCCGAACCACACGGAGCGCGAGCCGGCGGTGTCGCGGCCCGGGCACTCGCGCAGCCAGCGCGCGTGGCGGCGGAGCGCGGCGTTCCAGTGTTCGACGTTGTCGCGGCGGATCTTGATGTAGGGCTCCAGCTTCGGCATCTGGTGGATGCCGAAGGCGCCCTGCAGCTCGGTCGGCCGCAGGTTGTAGCCTATGTTCACGAACAGGAAGCGCTCGTCGATGGGCGCGTCGGTGATGATCGGGCGCCGCTTGACGTCACGGATCCAGCCGTGGGCGCGCAGCGTGCGGGCGAGATCGGCCAGCACGGGGTCGTCAGTGACGAGCATGCCGCCCTCGATGGTGCTGATGTGGTGCGAGAAGTAGAAGCTGAACGTGCCCATCGCGCCGAACGTGCCGACGGGCTTGCCCTCGAAGCGGGCGCCGTGCGCCTCGCAGCTGTCCTCGATCACCACGAGGCCGTGGCGATCGGCCAGCGCGCCCAGCGCCCGCATGTCGCAGGCGTTGCCGAGCAGGTGGACGGGCAGCATCGCGCGCGTGCGCGGGCCGATGGCGCGGGCGGCGGCGTCGGGATCCATCGTGAAGGTGTCGAGGTCCACGTCCACGAGGACGGGCACGAGCCCGGCGTTGACGAGCGGGAAGTACGTGGTGGACCAGGCCACGGCCGGCACGATCACCTCGTCGCCCGGCGCCAGCGGTCGGGGGAACGCGGGATTGACCAGGGCCGAGACGGCCACCAGGTTGGCCGAGGAGCCGGAGTTGACCATCACGGCCTCGGCCACGCCGAGATACTCCGCCCAGAGCTGCTCGAAGCGGCGGACCTTGTCCCCCATCGTGACGCGCGTGGACAGCAGCGAGTCGATCGCCTCGTTGACCTCGTCGGCCCCGTAGGAGGGCACGTGCAGCGGCAGCCGCACGCCGTCGGAGGCGGGCGCCGGCGCCGCCGCCGCGAAGTACTGCTCGACCAGCGCGCGGATGCGCGCGGCGAGGGCGGCGCGGGACTCTATCGGACCGCTCCGCCCGCCAGCCGGCGCCAGCGCCGTCGCGTGAAGAGCACGTCCACGAACCACTTGGCGTAGCGCGTCTCCTCGCGGCCGGTGAGGAGGGCACGCCCGAGCGCGCGCGCCACGCGCCAGGGCCGGAGCGCGAAGGAGATCACGTAGAAGTTGGCGAACATCCACAGCATCGTCCAGTACAGCCGGCGCGAGGAGACGCCGTCGGCGTAGGACGGCGCCTTGGCCGTGTAGAAGTCCATCGGCGAGACGAAGAACGCGTCGTCCAGCTCCAGCTTGCCCTCGTGCTGCAGGCGCCGGAAGAGCGCGGAGCCCGGATACGGCACGAACTTGGACACGGCCACGTCGTAGACGCCCAGCACCGCCATCCGGCGGATGAGGCGCAGCGTCTGGCGCAGCGTGCCGGGCGTGTCGTCGGGGAAGCCGATCACGATGAAGCAGGAGAGCTTGAGCCCGCGCCGCACGGCCGCGCGCATCGCGGCCAGCATGTGGGCGAGGTCCACCTGCTTCTTCACCGCCTTGAGGATCTCGGGCGAGCCGCTCTCGGGCGCGAAGGCCAGCGCGCGACAGCCGGAGCGATAGAGGAGGTCGGCGACCTCCGCGTCGAACACCTCGGCCCGCGTGCCGCTGGGCATCTGCCAGGTGATGTTCAGGTTCCGGCCGATCAGCTCGCGGCAGAAGTCCACGATCCACTGGCGCTTGACGATGGCCGTGAGGTCCTGGAAGTCGAAGTTCGTCACGCCGTACTCGCGGGCGTAGCGCTCCATCTCGTCGGCCAGCAACCGCGGGTTGCGCGCGATCCAGCGCTGCGTCCACATCGCCGGGTTCGAGCAGAACGTGCACTGGAACGGGCAGCCGCGCGTGCCGAGGATCGGCATCGAGCGCCCGAGGTTGATGCCGTTCGTCTGGTGGCGGTCGATGTACTCGCCGATCGGGAACGACGCCCAGTCCGGCGGGGCGATGGCGTCCACGTCGCGCCGGCGCTCGGAGAGCCCGGTCGTCGCCACGCGGCCGTTGTCGCGATACGCGATCCCCTTCACCGCGCCCAGCGGGCGGCCGGCCTGCCGCGCCCGCAGCAGCTCCACGAACGTCTCCTCCCCCTCGCCGAGGACGACGACGTCGAAGGGGCTCGTGGCCAGCACGTGCTCGGGCACCGCGGTGCCGTGCTCGCCACCCAGCACGAGCAGCGCGCGGGGAAACTTCTCGCGGATGGCCACGGCCACGCGGTGGGTCAGCGGCCACAGCGTGCTGAACATGCACGACACGCCGATGACGTCGGCCTCCGCGGGAATGCGCCGCACCGTCTCGTCCACCGTCAGGCCCTGCATCATGAAATCGGTGCGATCGGGATACGGCGACACGGCGTCGAGCGCCGCACCGGTGGCATCGATCACGCGGTAGGCAAAGCCGGCCTCGCGCAGCGCCGCCGCCACGTAGGCGAGCCCCAGCGGCGGGTTCGGCGTGTGCATCTGCAATCCGGAGAAGGTCTTGATGCCTGGAGGGTTGACGAGAGCGATCATGGGCAATCCACGCGATTATACTGTAGCGGCCGCCACGCGCCGAAGCAGCGCGATCTCGGCGCCGACCAGCACCCCGAGGTCGTAGCGGGCCACCGCCAGCTCGCGCCCGGCGCGTCCGAGCGCCTCGGCCAGCGGTTCGTCGTCCACGACGCGCGCGAGACGGTCGGCGAGGTCCGTCGCGCGATGCGGATCGAAGAGCAGCCCGTTGACCCCGTCGCTGACGAGCGAGCGATTGCCCTCGCAGTCGGAGGCCACGCACGGCACCCCGGCCGCCATCGCCTCGATCAGCACCTTGGGATGGCCTTCGGTGAACGAGGCCAGCACGAACGCGTCGGCCTCCCGGTAGACCTCCGGCAGCCGCTCCTGCGGCACCACGCCCTTGAACTCCGTCTCCAGGCCCGCCGCGCGGGCCTGCTCGCGCAGGCGCGCTTCGAGCGGGCCGGCGCCGACCAGGACGAGCCGCAGCGGCCGCCGGCGCGCGACGGCGGCGGCAGCGGCCACGACCGTCTCGAGGTTCTTCTCGGCCGAGAAGCGGCCCACGTAGAGCACGCGCGCCGGCTTGCCCGCTCGTCGCCCGCCGGGCGGGGGCGCGAAGCGCTCCGTGTCCACCCCGTTCGGCACCAGCTCGACGTGGCGGGCCACGCGCGAGGCGCGCGCCCGCAGCGCCTCGGTGGTGGCGATCACCGCGGCGGCGTGACGCAGGCCAAGGCGCTCGACGGCGGCCTTCAGCAATCGCTTGGGGCCGCGGCGCGAGAGCTGCGCGTACGAGAAGCCGTAGGTCGTCACGTACGGTACGCCGAACCGCGCGCGCGCGGCCAGCGCCGGCACCGTCCCGGTCACCTGGAACACGCGCAGCACCGCGCACGCCCGCAGCCGCGCGCTCTCGGTCCAGGCCAGCGTGGCGGCGCGGCGGCCGCGGCTCAGCGGGCGCGCCGGCGCGACCACCTGCGCGTGGGCGAGCAGCGCCGGATCGCGCGTGAACTGCTCGAGCGACTCCACGCGATAGCTGAAGTACAAGACCCGGTCGAAGACCTTGACGTAACGCGCGAGGTAGCCGTCGAGCAGCCGCCCGGCCTGCCCCGTGGAGGCCAGCTCGCCGAGCCCGCCGCCCAGCGCCGGCAGCAGCCCGAGCGTCACGCCGCGCGCACCGCGGCGTAGAGCGCCAGCAAGCGTTCCACGCTGGCCTCGGACGCGAAGCGCGTCGCCACGCGCCGGCGGGCCGCGGCGCCGAGCCGCGCGGCCAGCGCGGGCTCGTCGAGCAGGCGCGCGATGGCGGCCGCCAGGGCCGGCGGATCGCGGCGCGGCACGAGCAGGCCGCTGTCAGCGTCCTCGATCAGCTCGGGCGTGCCACCGACCGCGGTGGCCACGACGGCGCGCCCGGCCGTCATCGCCTCCAGCACGACGCGGCTGAACGCGTCGGGAATCACCGAGGGCACGGCGACGACGTCGGCCGCCGCGTAGAGGGCCAGCACGTCGGCGTTCGGCAAGCGACCGAGATGGCGGAGCCACGAGACGGCGGGCACGGCCACCTGCCCCTCGCCGACCAGGACGAACAGCGCGCCGGGATGGCGGGCATGCACACGCTCGGCGGCGGCCAGGAAGTCCGGCGCGCCCTTGCCGGGCGAGAGCTTTCCCACGAAGAGCACGATCGGCCCCGCGAGCCCGTGCCGCTGCCGGGCGGCGGCCCCGGCGGCCGGGGTGGACGGCACCTCGAGCGGCGGGATCGTGTAGATCGTCTCCACGCGGCGGACGCGGTCGAGGAGGCCCGAGCGCCGGTGGATGCCGAGGATCCCGTCGCTGACGCCGACGATGGCGTCGACGCTCGGCAGGAGCCGCTGGCGCACGTACGTCGCGTCCAGCCATCCGTAGAGGAACGCCAGGCGCGTGCGCAGCCGGCTCCGGCGGCGGCCGCGCATGTACTCGTCGAAGTAGGCGGGCGCGCACTCGCGCCAGAGCTTCCGCACGCCGCAGTCGGCGGGGCGCCGATCGGCGGCGTGCAGGCAGACGGGCGTGGGATCGATGAGGCTCGTGTCGCGGATCGTCAGCAGCAGCGGCCGGCCGGTCAGCGCGCGCGCCAGGACGCCCGGGACGAGCATGTGCTTGTTCTGGACGTGCAGCACGTCCACGCGCTCGGCCCGCGCCAGGCGCGCGATCTGCAGTCCGGAGACGACGTAGCGCAGCGGGTTGGTGAGCACGCGCTGGGCGTGCGCGGGCGGCCCGGGTGGCCGCGCGCGGACGAACGGCAGCCGGAAGCGACGGATGCGCATGCCGTCGCGGGCCTCGACGGCCGCGGCGCCCCAGTTGGGCGTGATCACCACGACGTGGTGACCGGATTTCACCAGGGCCCGGGCGAGCGCCTCCGTGCTGCCTTCCGCGCCGCCCGACGCGTGCGGGGCGAAGAACTCGTTGACCAGCGCGATCCTCATCGCGCCGGACGCGCGACGACCTGGAAGCCGGTGGACTCCTGCGGCCGCCGCAGGACCGCCTCCCGCTTCCAGCGGGCCAGCCGCGCGTAGAGCCCGAGCGAGACGCCGCCGAGGGCGTCGATGGCGCCCGCCCACGGCGTGTCGTACACCACCGGCAGCACGGGACCGGCCGGCGCGAAGCCGCCGGCCGCCAGCTCGGCCACGAACTCCTCCCGCGTGTACTCGATCTTGTGGTCGGGATCGGAATAGGCGAAGAGACCCGCCGCGCGAAGACGGCGGCGCCACGACGAATCACGGTTGGGGCCGGACACGAGCAGCGTGCCGCCCGGGCGCAGCACGCGCCGGATCTCACGCAGCACCCCCACGCGCGGATGGAGGTGCTCGATGACGTCGAGGAAGAGCGCGGCGTCGACGGAGGCGTCCGCGAACGGAAAGCGCCCGGTGACGTCCCAGGCGAAGAAGTGGGCGTTGGCGACGGCGCGCGCCGCCGCCGTGCGACGCGCCACGGCGAGATGCCGGGGATCGTAGTCGAGGCCGTAGATCCGGCGGCAGCGGCGGGCCGCCACCAGCGTGTGGGCGCCGTGGGCGCAGCCGACGTCGAGCACGACGTCGGTCGGCCTCAGGTGCTCGGCATACCAGTCGTGCCACGGCGTGTCGACGAGGTGCTTGGGATGGACGAAGTGCGGGCTCTTGCCCGTGTAGCGCACGAGCCGCACGCCGACCGACTTGCCCTTGCGATTGACGAGGTCCACCGCCCGCACCGCCCAGCGCGGCACGGCGGTCATCGCGCGCTCGGCCGGCGGGCGCGCTCGAAGACGTCGAGGTAGCGGCCAGCCACCACGTCCCAGTCGAACTCCGCCTCGGCGGTGCGCCGCGCGCGGGCGCGCAGCCCGGCCGCCAGCGACGGATCGCGCAGGACGCGCACGACGGCGCCGGCCAGCGCCGCCGCGTCGGCCGGCGGCACCAGCAGCCCGGTGTCGCCGTCGCGGACGATGTCGAGCGTGCCGCCGGCGGCGGCGGTCACCACCGGACAGCCGGAGGCCAGCGCTTCGAGCAGGACGATGCCGAGCCCCTCGTGCAGCGTGTGGAACGCGAAGACGTCGGCGGCGGCGTAGTACGCGGGCAGCTCGTGATTTTCCACGCGGCCGACGAAGGTCACGCGCTCCGTGAGGCCGCGGGCCGCCGCGTGGCGCTCCAGCGCCGCCCGCTCGGGACCGTCGCCGACGATCACGAACCGCGCGGCCGGAACGGCCGGCGCCACCAGCGCCGCCGCGTCGAGAAACGTCGTCACGCCCTTGCGCGCATACAGGCGCTGGACGGTGAGGACGAGGCGGGCGTCGGCGGGCAGGCCGTGGCGGCTGCGCACCTCGTGGCGCGTGTCGTGCGGATGGAACTGCTTGACGTCGACGCCGTAGGGCACCACGTGACAGTCCACGCCGGGCGCCGGCGGGTACTCGCGGCGGACGACGTCCCGGACGAACGAGGAGATGCACGTGATCGCGCGTGCGCCCCGGCTCGCCCGCCGCATCAGCGCGCGCCAGGGCGCGCTCGGCCGGTAGTGCGGATCGTAGACGTCCATGCCGATGAGCGTGGTGACGGTCGGGATCCCGAGCCGTCGCGCCCACCACTGTCCCGCGATGCCCGTCGGCAGCAGGTAGTGCTGGTTGATCACGTCGGGGGCGAGCTCACGCCACAGGCGGCCCAGGTGCAGGAACGAGGCGAGCGCGATGTTGGCGGTGCGATCACGCCCGCCCAGTCCGGGCACGGGATAGCGGTGGACGCCGACGCCGTCCATCGACGCCTGCCGTGGCCACGCGGGGTCGAGCTGGGGTGTGACGACGCTGACGGCATGGCCCCGCGCGGTCAGGCGGCGGGCCAGCTCCAGCGCGCCGATCTCGGCGCCACCCAGCACGGGCAGGAACGACGGGATCAGCAGCCCCAGCTTCAGGGCACGGCCTCCTCGAACAGGTCGCGATGCTCGGCGACCCAGGCGACCATCGTCTGCACGGCAGACGTCGGTGACGTGCGCGGCTGCCAGCCCAGCGTCTCGGCCGCGCGGCGGACGTCGGAGACGTAGACGCGCTGGTCGGAGGCGCGCCAGTCCGCGAACGTCACGGGCGGGCGGCGCCCGGTCTCGCGCTGGAGGAAATCCAGGAGCTCGAGCAGCGACAGCGTGAAGCGGGGGCCGCCGCCGACGTTGCAGACGAGTCCCGCCACGGCCGGCCGCGCGATGAAGGCTTGCATCGCCTCGACGAGATCGTCGACGAAGAGCACGTCGCGCACCTGCTTGCCGTCGCCGTAGATCGTGATCGGCCGCCCCAGGAGCGCGCAGATCACGAAGTGGGCGACCCAGCCCTGGTCCTCCACGCCGAACTGGCGCGGGCCGCAGATGCAGCTCATGCGGAAGACGGCCGTCGGCAGCCCGTACAGGCGTCCGTACTCCTGCACGTAGAGGTCGGCGGCCAGCTTGGAGGCGCCGTACGGCGTGTGCTTGCTGTGATCGACGGAGAGCGTCTCCGGCACGCCCGCCTCGTGACCGGTCCCGAAGACGTAGCGGTCGCCGTCCTCGCGCACGCCGAGCCCGTTGACGTTCTCGCCGTACACCTTGTTCGTGGAGGTGAACACGATGGGAATCGGCCGGCCGGTGGCGCGGGCCGCCTCCAGCACCCGGAAGGTCCCCACCACGTTCGTCTCGAAGTCGGTCACGGGATCCGTGAGGGACGTCGTGACCGCCGTCTGCCCCGCCGTGTGGACGACGGCGTCCGCGTCGCGCACCAGGTCGTCGACGACCGCGGTGTCCCGCACGTCGCCGCGCACGCAGGTGACGTTGGCCGTCTTGGCCAGGACGTTCCAGGTGAAGTCGGCGGTGCGCGGCGAGGCGTGCAGCAACCGCGCCCGCGAGAGGTTGTCGAGGACGATCACGCGGTGGCCCTGGCGCGCGTAGGCCTCGGCCACGTGCGAGCCGATGAAGCCGGCGCCTCCGGTGACGAGAACCCTCATCGCCGTGCCCCCGCGAGGAATTCGATGTACGGCCGCACCCCGAACAGACGGTAGTACAGGCGGACGAGCGGCCACAGCGGACCACCCACCGGCCGCCCGTCCCCCTGATCGACATCGCGCAGCACGCGGCCCCCGGCCTCGTCGAGCAGGCGCAGGCACTGTCGTCGCGACAGGGGCCGCAGGGTGGCCAGATACGCCGTGGGCCGCCCGCGCAGCGCGAGGTAGAGGCGCGCGAGCACGGCCGGCAGCCACGGCATCCAGAACACCTTGTAGTGGCCCTCGAAACAGCTCCAGCGGTTGTTCGTGTGGAGGTACAGGCCCGCGTCCGGCCGCATCACGCGCACCATCTCGCGCAGCGAGCGGCGGGCGTCCTCGACGTGCTCGATCGCCGCGTAGCAATACACGAGGTCGAAGCTGGCATCGGGAAACGGCAGCGTCTCGGCCATCGCCGGCAGCGCCCGCTCGCCGTGGCGCATGCGCGCGCGCGCGATGGTCACGGCCGCGCCGGACTCGTCGACGCCCCACACCTCGGCGCCCGCCTCCTCGGCCAGCACGTTGAAGCCGCCGGTGCCGCATCCGACGTTCAGCAGGCGCCGGCCCCGGATGGGCCCGACGGCGCGCTCGAGCGCCACCAGGCGCTGCCGTTCGTAGGCCACGTCGTCGAGCCGGACGGCGACGAACTCGCGCCAGGCGGGAATGCCGAGGGTGTCGCGGTAGTACCTGGTGTAGTACGCGGCGAGCGCGGCCTTCACGTCGAGCGTGCGGGTCTCACGCACGGCGGAACACCGGCTGGATGACCGGCCCCTGCAATCGCGCCTCGACGTCGTCGGCCGCCAGTCCCTCCGCCAGCACCGCCAGCGCGGCACGGCACGCCTCCAGCGTCCGCTCCACGTCGGCGTCGCTGTGGCGATAGCAGAGGTTGAAGCCGCCCGCGTTGAGGATGCCGCGGCGCACGACCTCCTGCTGGAAGAGACTCTTCAGCGCCAGCGACTCGCGGCCCTGGTGATCGGCGAACGTCAGCACCGTGCGCGGGGGCAGCCCGATGCAGCGCGTGACGCCGGCCAGCCCCGCCTCGGCGGCCAGCGCGTTGTAGCCGTCCTGCAGCCGCCGCCCCTGCCGCCAGAGATGCGGGATGACGTCGGCGTCGCGGATCTTCGTGATCGTCGCCTTCGCCGCGGCCAGCGAGAGCGCCTCGCCGCCGAACGTGAACGAGAAGAAGATCTCGTCGAACACCTGCATGATGTCGCGGCGGCCGACCACGGCGGAGACCGGGTAGCCGTTGGCCATCGCCTTGCCGATGCAGGCCAGGTCCGGCGTGACGCCGTAGTGGGCCTGGGCGCCGCCCAGGGCGACGCGGAAGCTGGTGACGACCTCGTCGTAGATGAGCACGGCGCCGTTGGCCCGCGCCAGCGCCGCGACGTCCTGCAGGAAGCTGCCGGCCGGCTCCACCACGCCGACGGGCTCCATGATGACGGCGGCGATCTCGCCCGGATGGGCGTCGAACAGCTTCCGCAGCGAGGCAAGGTCGTTGTAGGTGAAGAGATGCGTGAGCTCGCGCACGGCCGCCGGCACGCCGCGATGCCGCGTGGTGGCGCCGATGTACCAGTCCTGCCAGCCGTGATAGCCGCAGGCGGCGATGCGCTCACGCCCCGTGTACGCGCGGGCCACGCGCACGGCGCCCGCCGTGGCGTCCGAGCCGTTCTTGCCGAAGCGCACCATCTCGGCGCAGGGGACGACCTGGGTGAGCAGCTCGGAGACTTCCACCTCGAGCGGATGCGGCAGCGAGAAGGCGACGCCGTCGCCGAGCTGGGCGCGCACGGCCGCGGTGACGTCGGGGTCGTCGTGGCCGAGCACGATGGGGCCCAGCGCCATCGGGTAGTCGATGTACTCGTTGCCGTCCACGTCCCACACGTGGCTGCCCTGGGCGCGCTGCAGGAACAGCGGCGCCACGCCGCGCACGAGCTGCGTGTGGCCCTTGCTGAAGGTCTGCGTGCAGGACGGGATGACTTTCTCGGCGCGCGCGAAGTACTCCTCGGAGCGCGCGAGGGGGCGTGACGTGTCCATGACGGAATCTCCCGGGGGGCCGCTCACCGCGCGGTCGGCGCGCACCGACCGGGCGTAGCCCTCGTTACGGGTGAGCGAGCGATTGATGTCGAGCAGCGCCGGCTCGCGGCGCAGCAGGTCCAGCACCTCGGCCATCCCGAACAGGCGGTCGGCGCCGAGCCGCTCGTGGACCCGGCGGACGAACTCGAGATCGGCGGCCTCGTCCACCGTCCAGCGCAGCCGCGAGAGGTCCTCCACGTGGCGCACGTTGGCGAGGCGGAAGCGCTCGGGATGCTTCCAGATGTACGGCGTGACGTGCTCGCGCTCGGAGGGCAGCCGCGCCTCGCGCCAGGCCAGGGCCAGCGCGGCGGCCGAGAACACCTCGGTGTCCTGGCCGTCGGGAAACGTCGGCGGCTGCGTGTTGCTGACGTAGTCGAGGCCGCCGTGGGCGTCGGTGAAGCGCCGCAGCACGAGCCCGGCCACGGCCGGGTCCAGCAGCGGGCAGTCCGGCGTGACGCGCACGATCACCGAGACGCCGAAGCGCCGCGCCGCGCGGTGGAAGCGATCGAGCACGTCGTCCTCGCTGCCCGCGTACACCGGCAGCCCTTCCGCCTCGGCGAAGTCCACGATGGCGCGATCGGCCGGGCGCTCGGTGGTGGCGATGACGACCGCCTCCAGCTCCGGGATGCGGCGGGCCCGCTCGACGAGGTGGCCCAGCAGCGGGCGGCCCGCCACGTCCATCAGCGTCTTGCCGGGGAGCCGGCTCGAGCCCATGCGCGCCTGCACGATGGCGGCGATCATCGGTCGAGCCTCACCGGCCGGCCCTCGGCCGCCGAGGCCTTGGCGGCCAGCGCGATCTCGAGCACGCGGCGGCCGCCGGTGGCGTCGAGCATCGGCGGGGCGCCGCGCTCCACGCACGCCACGAAATGCCGCAGCTCCTCGACGAACATGAAGTTGCGATCCGTGTTGATGGACTCCTCGTAGGTCTCGTGGCGCCGGTCTTCCTTGCCGTACACGCGCACGGTCTGCGCGATGTAGTCCCATGCAATGATGCCGTCCTCGCCGATGAGCTCGCACGAGCGCCGGTATGTGCGCTGGAGATAATCCAGGTGCACGTTCGCGACGGTGCCGTAATCGAATCTCATCAGGACGTCGGCGTTGTCCTCGGTGTCGATCTCGAGGCTCGAGACCTTGCCCGCGTAGGCGAACACCTCGCGCGGCTCGCCGAGGAGCCAGCGCAGGTAGTCGAGCTCGTGGATCGAGTCCAGGATGATGCCGCCGCCCGTCGCGCGCTGGGCGCCGTAACCGTGGCGATAATCCGTGTGCGGCCGCCAGTACGGCAGGTAGTAGCCGCAGTGCGCGCGCGCCGACAGCGGCGTGCCGATGCGGCCCTCGTCGATCAGCCGCTTGACCAGCACCAGGCTCGGCAGGAAGCGCAGGTTGCAGGCCACCAGCACGGTGCGCCGCGCGGCGGCCGCCTCGGCAGCCAGCTCCCCTGTCCCTTCCAGCGCGTGCGACAGCGGCTTCTCCACCAGCACGTGCCAGCCGCGCCCGACGGCGGCGCGCGCCTGCGCCAGGTGGCGATGGGTCGGTGAGCACACCAGCGCACCGTCGGCGGCGACCTCCAGCGCGGCCGACTCCTCGCCGGTGATCAGCGCGCCGTCGCCGGCCAGCGCGGCGGCCTCGGCCCGGCGGCCGGGATCGGGATCGAACACGGCGGCGATGGCGTGGCCGAGCGCACGCGCGTTGCGCAGGTGGCGCAGGCCGATCGAGCCGGCTCCGAAGACGACGAAGCGCACGCGGGCCTACACGTCCGCGCGGGTGGCGCCGCGCACGGCCCGCTCCCGCTTCTGCTGCTCGCCCGTGTGCGGATGCCGGACCGTGTTCTGCCCGCCCAGCTCGGTGACCGCCCACCAGGACAGATCGATGATCGCCTCGTCGGGCAGGTCGCTGAAGTTCGTCCGCACCTCCTCGCCCTGCTCGCCCAGCCGCAGGAAGTACTGCTCCACCATGTCCTCGTCGGCCGGCCCGGGCCGGCCCGTGACCGCCTTGCGGATGAGACCGCGCTCCATCGCGAGATCCCAGAAGGAGGTCCCCGGGTACGCGGTGGTGAAGAAGAACACCTCGGGCTTGAGGCCGACCTTGCGGCAGAAGTCGACCGTCTCTTGCACGGTGGACTTCGTCTCGCCCGGCGAGCCGATCATGAACGAGCAGTCGGCGTAGCCGAGCACCCGCTGCGTCTCGAGGATGGCGATCTCCATCTTCTCCAGCGTCTGGCCGCTCTTGTCGATGTTCTTGAGGATCGTCGGGCTCGCCGACTCCACGCCGTAGCCGGCCTGGCGCATGCCGACTTCCCACGCCTGCTCGAGCATGTGCGGGCGCCCCTCGCGCTTGGCGCGAATGACGTCGTCGGCCACGATGTTGGTCCGGCAGGTGCCGCCCCACAGCACCTCGAAGCCCGTCGTCCGCTTGCGCTCGCGCAGCGCCTCCACGAACTCGAGCGCCCAGCGGTAGTCGGTCATGAGCAGGTCGTCGAGGAAGTGGATGTAGGCGGCGTCGTAGCGCTGCTTGAGATATTCCATCTCGTCGACGACCTCGCGAGGGCTGCGCAACCTATACGTTTTGCCGAGATCATGGACAGCGAGTACTGGCCCGGGGCGACGGCGGCGCCGTCGATCCACTTCGTCTGCCAGTTGAGGTGGCCGACCGGGTTGATCTTGTAGACCTCGTCCTCGGCCCAGCGCGAGCGCAGCGGCCACGGCAGCGTGTCGAGCCCGAGCGCGCGCGAGGGCAGCGAGGGGCGCAGGCCGTTGTTGCGCACGTCCCACTCGCCCGGCCGGATGGCGTGCCGGTAGGCCACGCCCTTCACGCCCTCGAGCGATGCGCGCCGCTCCAGGCGATGCAGCACCTCGGAGAAGGTGATCTCGCCCTCCTCCTGCACGACCACGTCCACGCCGAGGCGGCGCACCATGAACTCCGGCATCGAGGAGGCGATGCCGCCGCCGAGCACGATCGGCACGTCGGGATGGACGCGGCGGCAGAGGTTCGCGATGCGACGGATCCACGAGTACTGCGTGATGATGCCGCCGAGGCCGATCACGTCGGGCCGCCGCTGCTCGAGGGTCTCGGTCACGCGCGACTCCACCCACTTGACGAAGGCTTCCGGCGAGCTCTTCACCGGCTGCTTGCGCTCGGCGTTGAGGTCGAGCACGTCGATGGTGTGGCCGTCCATGGCCGCCACCGCCGCCACGTAGGCGTGGCCGATCGGCAGGATATTGGGGAACGACCACTCGCGGATGGGCGCGTTGATCAGCAGCACGCGGAGGCCGTCGCGGCGAGGGGCGAACGGCGCCTCCGAGGCCTGCGTGGTGATCCGCGGCCAGGCCGCGTCCAGCACGTGGTTGTCGCTTCCGAAGCGCTCGTGGAAGCGCGCCGGTGCCGCGCCGCCCTGGCCGGCGCGCCGGATGGACGGGAACTCGACGATCTGTGGAGTCTGCGTGGCCATGTCTCCCCCGCTCATGTCCGGACCGAGCCCCAGCGGCGCGCCGTCGCCTGCAGTGCCTCCGCCGAGCGCGGATGTGGGAACGCGCGCGCTTCGCCCGTGTAGCGCGCCATGCACGCGAGCTTCAGCTCGAGCGTGTCGCTCACGTCCTCGAACACGCTGGGACGGAAGGCCGGCTCCAGCCGCTGGAACGCCCACTCGGTCGCCGACGGCACCTCGAAGGCGTAGAGCTCCTTCACGCCGGCGCCCGGCAGCGGGCGCGTGGCCGTGAGCACCGCCTGGAACGTCAACCGGTGATCGACGTTGAGGTCGCCGGGATGATGCGTGTAGACGACGTCCGGCGCCGTCTCCGCGAGCCACCGCTCAACCTGCTTGACGACGTCGAGGAGCGCGACCGTGTCGAAGCGGTTGTCGGGCAGGTCGGCGAACGACACCGACTTCGCGCCCAGCATGCCCCCCACCGCGCGCGCGTCCTCGCGCAGCGCCATAAGCGCCGCGGCGTCCACCACGCCGCCGGGCGAGCGCGCGGCGAGCCCGGTGCCGAGGATGGCGACGTGCACCGCCTCGCCGCGTGCGGCGCGGCGGGCCGCCGTGGCCGCGCAGCCGAGCACCTCGTCGTCCGGATGAGCGGCCACGATCAGCACCGTCGAGGCGCTCATGGCTCGATCAGCTTCCACAGGTCGTCCTCGGTCTTGTCGGCGATGTCCGTCGCGAAGAAGCCGCGAGACTCCCAGAGCCTGCGGCTCGGCCAGTTCCACCACTGGATGCCGAGGAGCCACTTGACGACGTGCGGCGCGAACCGGTGGCGCAGCAGCCGCGCCGGGTTGCCGGCGTAGATGCCGTAGGGCTCGGTGAGGCTGGAGGTCACCACGCTGCCGGCGCCCACCACGCAGCCGTCGGCGACGTGCACGCCGGGCAGCAGCACGACCCGCGCGCCGACCCACACGTCGTTGCCGAGCACGATGTCGCCGACCTCGTCCGCCGCTTCGCCGAGGAAGGCGTAGGGGCCGCGGCTCACGGCGAAGGTGGACGGATAATGCACGGTATGCCGCGAGCCGATGGCGGCGAGATACGACGAGGTGTGGCAGAACCGGCCGATCGTGAACGTCGCCGTATAAAGGTTCAGCTCGGCGTCGGCGCCCAGCAGCGAGCCGCGGCCGATCCGGATCGCGCCCTCGTTGTGGATCACCGCGCGGGGGTTGATGCGCGCGCCGTAGCCGAGCTCGATGCGCTCGGGATGGGTGATCACCACGGGCGCGCCCTCCATCATCGAGTACCAGCGGCCCGCCGACGCCGGCGCCAGGTCCTCCTCCGCGAAGCCGCCGATCTCGGCCGCCTGCGCCACGGAGTTGGCGACGCACAGGCCGTGCTGCCAGCCGGCCACCACGACCGCGCGGTCGACCGGCTCGCCGGCCAGCAGCGCAGTGTGTGCGGCGAGCGCGCGTGACGCCGCCGGCGCATCGATCACGCTCACGTCGAGCGCCCGCGCGCCGGCCGGGTTGCGCTGCTCGGCCCAGCCCAGCAGCGCCGCCCGTGGATCACCGCCACGCTCGCCGAGCGCCAGCGTCAGCCACGTGGGCCGCCCCGTCAGCGAATCGACGAGCGCCGCCAGCCGTGGATCGTCGAGCAGCGCGGACACCGTGCCGCCCGTGACGAGAATGCGGTCGAGGATCACCGGGGCTTCCTCAGGATGAAGTCGTTCAGCACGAGGGCGTCGAGCCCGGTACCGCCGAAGCAGCGCAGCGCGTCGGGCGGCGTGCACACGATCGGCTCGCCCTGCACGTTGAACGAGGTGTTGATGAGGATCGGGTGGCCCGTCAGCCGCCCGAACTCGTTCAGCAGCGCGTGGAAGCGCGGGTTCACCTCGCGCCGGACGGTCTGGGGCCGCGCCGTGCCGTCCACGTGCACGACGCCCGGCACGCGCGCCTGCTCGGCGGCCCGCACCGGGTAGGCCAGGATCATGTAGTCGCTGTCGATGCCCTCGCCGAAGTAGCGGCGATAGTCCTCGATCGGCAGCGAGGGGCAGAACGGCCGCCAGTCCTCGCGATGCTTCACCTCCAGGTTGAGACGGTCCTTCATGTCGGCGAACAGCGGGCTGGCCAGGATCGACCGGTTGCCCAGCGCGCGGGCGCCGATCTCCATCCGGCCCTGGAACCAGCCGAGGATCTTTCCCTCGGCCAGCAGCCGGGCGGCCTCGGCAATCGTGTCGCGGCAGCGCTCGTAGGGCAGCTTCGACTCGCGGATCGCCGCTTCCACCTGAGCGTCGGAGAACTCCGGCCCCCAGTAGGCGTGGCCAAACGGCTCGAACGCGCTCACGCCGGCGCGCTGGGCGAGCGCGTAGGCGGCGCCCAGGGCGATGCCGTTGTCGGCCGAGGCCGGCTGCACGAAGATGCGCTCCACCTCGGGCAGCGACGAGAGCTTGCCGTTCATGCAACAGTTCATTGCCACGCCGCCGGCCAGGCAGAGATTGCGCGAGCCCGTGAGCCCGACCACCGTGCGCACCAGCGCCGCGCCGATCTGCTCGAGCCGCCACTGCACGTTGAAGGCGAGGTCGCGGTGGCGGTCCTCGATCGGCTGGTGGGCCAGGCGCGGCCGCCCGAACAGCTGGACGAAGGCGTCGGTGAAGCGCCGCCCGTGCGTGCGCGGCCCGAGATAGCGCATGTACGGATTGGTCTGGAACTCGCCGGCCGCGTGGTCCCAGGGGAGCACCTCGTCCAGCTTCTTCTGCAGCGCCTCCGAGTGGCGGCCGTACGGCGCCAGGCCCATCAGCTTGCCCTCGTCCTGGTAGGCCTTGAAGCCGAGGAACTCCGTGAACGTGGCGTAGAAGCCGCCCAGGCTGTGGGGCAGCCGCACGCTGCGCAGCTCCTTGAGCCGGTCGCCGCGCCCGTGCCACAGGAAGGTCGAGAATTCCTCGCCGCTGCCGTCCAGCGTCAGCACGCTGGCCTCGGCGAAGCCCGAGCAGTAGTACGTGCTGGCCGCGTGACAGAGATGATGCGGCAGGAAGCCGATGCGCTCGGGGGCCAGATGCACGCCGCGCAGCGCGAGGGCCTGGACCAGATCGGTGCGGATCCGCGTCGGGTGGTAGAGGTTCAGCAGGTAGTCTTCCTGGAGCGCGTTGTAGCCGTTGTCGGCGCTGGGGTACTTCGCGCGGAACTCCTCGTAGAAGCGCGGCATCGTCTCGACGTAGCGCTCGCAGTCCCAGCCGAAGCCGATCGCCTCCACGTCGTCGATCCCGATGCCGGCCTGCTTGAGGCAGTACAGCAGCGCTCCGAGCGGCAGGCTGTTGGGCGCGGTCTTGATCCGGTTGAACCGCTCCTCCTCGGCGAAGGCCACCAGCGCGCCGTCGCGCACGAGCGCCGCCGAGGGATTCGGTCCGTAGCCGAACAGGCCCAGGAAGTACGCCATCTATCCCCTGTCTCCGCTGTCTTTGGCGGCCGCGGCCGGCTCCAGGACGAGCGCGCGGGCGCCGTGGCGCTCCTGCGTGCCGACCTCGCGGAACCCGCAGCGCCGGAACATGCGCAGCGATCGCTCGTTGTGCGCCAGCACGTGCGCGCGCGGACGCAAGCCCTCGCCCCACTCCGCGCGCAGGCACCCCAGCGCCTCGCGCAGCATCACCGTGCCCAGCCCGTGCCCGCGCCGCTCGGGCGCGATGGCGATGTCGATCTCGGCCACGCCGTCGTCGACATCGAAGCGCACCTGGCCGACGGGCCCCGCCTCGTCGCTGAAGACCAGCAGGCGCGTGGCCGCCGACGCCAGCCGCCGCTCGAGCCAGCCCACGTGGTCGGCGTACGGGATGGGCGCCGGGTCGAACGCGTTGCGGCGCGTCTCGGCGTCGTTGGCCCAGCGCCAGAGCAGCGCGGCGTCGTCCAGGCGGGCTTTACGCCAGCTCAGCGCCATCCTCCACCATCGCCGCGGTGACCGGCGCCTCGGCCGCGATGTCGCGCGCCGCCTTCCGTCCCAGCAGGCGCGGGTACGCGCGCGGCGGCAGCCCGGGCGTGTTCACGCCGTTGCGCAGCACGCCCACGTTGTCCGCCGAGAAGACCTCGCCGGCGCGGATCGCGCGCATCGCGAAGACGGAGCGGAGCGCGAACTGTCGCAGCTCCTGCTCGACCGGCTGCAGCTTCTTGTCGCCGCTGCCCAGCACGGCCTCGGCATCGCGCACGGCGCGCACCAGCCGGACCAGCTCCGCGGGCTCCACCGCGAACTTCTGATCGGGCCCGGGCAGCCGGTTGCTCAGCGTGAAGTGCTTCTCGATGACCGAGGCCCCCAGCGCGACCGCGACCACCGGCGCGATGATCGGATCGCGCGAGTGATCGGAGAGGCCAACCAGACCCCCGGTGGCTTCGCGCAACGTCACGATCGCGCGGGCGTTCACCGCCTCCGGCGGCGTGGGGTAGGCCGCGGTGCACTGCAGCACGACCATCGCGTCGTTGCCGACCTCACGGGCGACATCGAGCAGCGGCCGCACCTCGTCCAGCGTATGCGCGCCGGTGGAGGCAAAGACCGGCTTCTTCTTCGCGAGCACGGCAGGTGGCTCATCTCGTAGGAGGCCAGCTTGAAGGCCGGCACGTGCGGGTCCAGCAGCGCCACCCATTCCTCGTCGAACGGCGTGCAGAGGAAATGGACGCCGCGCTTGCCGCAGTGCTTCGCCAGCGTGGGCAGCCACGCCGGGGCCAGCTCCATCGCCTCGATGATGTCGTAGATGGCGCGCGGGTCGCCGAGGTAGTCGGAGACGCCGGCGCTCTTCGGATAGAGCGTGCGCGCACGGAAGCCCTGGAACTTGACCGCGTCGGCGCCGGCCTCGGCCGCCACGTCGATCAGCGCCAGCGCCGTCTCCAGGCTGCCGTTGTGGTTCGAGCCCGCCTCGGCGATGACGTAGCACGGCTCGCCCGGGCCGATCCACCGCTCGCCGACCTTGATCCTCATCGCCCCGCCTCCACCAGCGCGGCCGCCGCGTCGAGCAGGCGGTCGGACGCCTTGCCGTCGTCGGGCCCCACGAATTTCTCGAGATACTGGGCGCGCGCCGCGGGCTCCACCGGGAAATCGTCGAGCCGCCGCCGCGCGAAGCCGTCGGCCAGCGCCGCGACGCCGACCGGGTAGGTCACGCCGCGGAAGTTGAAGCTCGTGCCGGGCGCGTCGGACAGGAACCACGCGCGCCAGATCGGCGCGAAGCCGAGATCGTCGCCGTCGGCCGTCACGCAGATGGACGGCACGCCCGCGTAGGCCGCCTCGTACGCCACCGTGCTGAAGAAGTGCAGGCACAGCGAGGCCACGCTCATCAGCTCCACCATCCGGGTCGGATAGTGCGTGCGATAGTCGTCCAGGATGCAGTCGGCGGCCCGCGTGAGGTAGGCGGGAATGGCCGGGCGCAGGAACCCGCGCAGCCCGAGCCCGTGCTCCTTGTCGCGGACCTTCACGACGAACGCGGCGCCGTTGGCGTCGCAGAACGCCCGCACGGCCTCGACGACGCGGCGATCGTCCCAGCGGTGCGCGACCTGCGACGCGTACTCCGGCCGCCGGCGCGCGGCCCAGCGCTGCTGCAGCCGCCCCCAGCGACCGCCGTAGACGTGCCGGGTCCAGAACGTCGAGGGGTTGCTCCTGAACGGGAACGGGCAGTAGAGGACGACCGGCCGCGACGGATCGAGGCCCAGGCGCGCGCGGACGTCCGCGCGATCGACCTGGTGGAACTGATCCATCTCGGGGAAGCCCACGACCGCGCTCCGCCGGCGCATCGTGGCCGCGACCGCGCGTTCGTCCACGGCCCGCGGGGTGACGCCGCGGCTCCGCGCGCGGTTGAACTCGAGGATGCGCCAGGCATCGGCGGTCCGGTCGCGCCAGTATTCCGTGTGCACGCCGACGGCGTCGAAGGGCGTGTGCCCCGCCGCGTCCACGAACGCCCCGATGTCGAGCGTGTACTGCAGCCCCACCCAGCGCGACCGTCCCGCGACGTCGCCGGCCGGCGGCTTCAGGCTGATCACCGCGTCGGGCCGGACGTCGTCGAGCAGGCGCAGCAGACCCGCGTGATCGGCGAACGGCTGGGTGCGCGGCGTGCCCGATCGAAACGCCGGCGTCGGCTCCGGCCGCACGCGCCGCCGGCTCTTGCGGTCCTCCCCGGCGGCATGCCAGCACTCGACGTCCCAGCCCCGTGCGAGCGCGCGCTCGATCACCGGGCCCAGCAGCCGGTAGTGATTGCGCCACCAGATGGGAAACGCCAGCTTCAACTCTTCGCCCCTCGCGCTTCCAGCGCGCCGGCGCCCCGTCGCGCCGCGAGCAGCCGTGCGATGGCGTCGGCGGCGCGCGCGGCGCCGCGCCCGTCGATCGCGCGCCGGCCGGCGGCGGCCATCCGCGCGCGCAGCGGCCGGTCGGCCGCCACGCGCGCGACCGTCGCGGTCAGCGTCGCGAAGTCGGCCGGCACGACGAGCCCGGCGGCGCCCAGGTGCTCGAGGTTGGGGCGCTGGTTGTCGGCGAGACAGACGGCGACGGTCGGCGTGCCGGTGGCCAGGCATTCGTAGAGCGTCATGCCGCCGGCGGTGACGGCCAGGTCGGCCTCGGCGAGCAGCGGGCGCAGGCTCGGCAGCGCGCCGTGCACGGTCATGGCGCCGGCGGCCGGCGTCGCGCCGCCGAGCCCGCCCACGACATCGAGGGCGGCGCCGGGCAGCGCCGCGTGCACCGCGGCCGTCGCCTCGGCGGTCTGCGTGGCCGGCGTGGCGCCGCCCAGGGTCACCAGCACGCGTCTCACCGTCTCGCGCGTCGTGCCGGCCGGCGCCGCGGCAAACGCCGTGTCGAGCAGCGCATAGCGTGGCCCCAGCAGCCGCACGGCCTCCGGCGGCAGGCGATAGGCGAGCTGCTCGGCGTGCCAGGCGCCGTTGATGACGGCGTCGGCCACCAGCGCGCGGTCGGCGAGATCGTCGATGGCGACCACGAGCCCCGCGCGGCGCAGCGCGCTCAGCAGCGCGGCCTCCGCGTGATACGAGTCCACGACGATGGCGTCCACGCCGCGGCCGGCCAACGCGTCGAGCACGCGCGCGGGCGCGCCCCACCAGGCCAGCGGCTGGGGCTCGACGTCGGGCGCGACGGCGGCCAGGGTGGGATCCACCGCGCCGCTCACGAACACGTCGATCTGCGCGCCCCGCGCGGCGAGCGCGCGCGCCAGGGCCAGGCAGCGCTTGAAGTGGCCCAGGCCCGCCTCGCCGCCGGCGTCGGTGACGAACGCCACGCGCACCGCGCTCATCGTTGGTAATGCTCCGCGACCTTCCGCACCGCGTGGACGACGTCGGCGACGTCCTGGTCCGTCATGCCCGGGAAGATCGGCAGCGTCAGCAACCGCTCGGCCGCGTCCTCGGCCGCCGGGCACAGGCCGCGGGCGTAGCCGCGCGCGGCGTAGTAGGGATGCCAGTACGCCGGCACGTAGTGCAGCGTGACGCCCACGTTCTCGGCGCGGAGCGCGGCGTAGATGGTGGCGCGGTCGGCGGACAGCCGCTGCGGCTCCACCAGCACCGGGAAGATGTGCCAGGCGTGCCGCGCGTCCGGCACCACCTGCGGCAGCGTCACCCCGGGCACGTCCTTGAGCGCAGCGAGGTAGCGGTCGGCGATCGCCTCGCGGCGCGCGAGGAAGCGGTCCAGCTTGCCGAGCTGCGAGCGGCCGAGCGCGCACTGCAGATCGGTGAGCCGGTAGTTGTAGCCGAGGTCCACCATCTCCGACCACAGGCGGCCGTGCGCGTCGCGCGTGCCGGCGTCGCTGGCCAGCCCGTGGTTGCGGAAGCGGCGCACGCGCTCGGCCAGCGCGGCGTCGTCGGTCGTCACCACGCCGCCCTCGCCCGTCGTGATGTGCTTGACGGGGTGCAGGCTGAA
The DNA here is from genome assembly GCA_003220265.1 of Candidatus Rokuibacteriota bacterium. Taxonomy (GTDB): domain Bacteria; phylum Methylomirabilota; class Methylomirabilia; order Rokubacteriales; family CSP1-6; genus AR5. The sequence continues at coordinate 78,576 of QHRW01000117.1, forward strand.
CACGGTGAGGCCGGCGCCGGGCCCGACGCGGCGGCCGTTCACCTCGGCGCCCAGCGCGTGGGCGGCGTCCTGGATCAGCACGAGCCCGTGCGTGCGCGCCAGGCGCTCCCACGCCTCCACGTCGCACGCCTGCCCGGCGAAGTGCACGGGCATGAGCGCGCGCGTGCGCGGCGTCAGCGCGGCGGCGGCGGCGGCGGGATCGAGCGTCAGCGTGTCGGGCCGGATGTCCGCGAACACCGGCCGGCCGCCCTGGTAGAGGACGGCGTTGGAGGTGGCCACGAACGTCAGCGGCGTGGTGACGGCCTCGTCGCCGGGCCCCACGCCGGCGGCGAACACCGCCGCGTGCAGCGCCGCCGTGCCCGAGCTCACCGCCACCGCGTGGCGCGCGCCCACGACCTCGGCGAACGCCTGCTCGAAGCGCGCCACCGCGGGCCCCGTCGTGATCAGCCCGTCGCGCAGCGTGGCCACGACGGCCTGGACGTCGTCGTCGTCGACGAGGTGGCGCCCGTACGGCAGCAGCGCGCCGCGGACGGGCGGGCCGCCGTGCAGGGCCAGGCGCTCACCCACGGGCGAGGTCCTGCATCTCGGAGGCGCTCAGCCACCGGTCGTTGGTGTCGCTCGAGTAGCGGAAGGCGGCGCCCGCGCGCTTGCCGCCCTCCCAGATCTGGAACGGCCAGGAGGGGTAGATCGGCTCGACGACGAACATGTCGTCGAACTCGACGGCCTGCCGGCTCTCGTCCTCGGAGATGAGGATCTCGTGCAGCTTCTCGCCCGGGCGAATGCCGATGACGTCCACGCGGCAGCCCGGCGCCACCGCCTCCACGAGGTCGACGATGCGCATGCTGGGGATCTTGGGCACGAAGATCTCCCCGCCCCGCATGAGCTCCGTGCAGCGGACGGCGAAGGCCACGCCGTCCTCCAGCCGGATCCAGAAGCGCGTCATGGCGGGATCGGTGACCGTCACCGTGCCCGTGCGCTTCTGCTCGACGAAGAGCGGGATGACGCTGCCGCGGCTGCCGATGACGTTGCCGTAGCGCACGACGCTGAAGATGGTGGAGCGCGCGTGGCCGTAGGCATTGCCCTGCACGGCCAGCTTCTCCGCGCACAGCTTGGTGGCGCCGTAGAGATTGATGGGGTTGACGGCCTTGTCGGTGCTGATGGCCATCACGCGCGACACGCCCTGGTCGATGGCGGCGTCAATGACGTTCTTGACGCCGATGACGTTGGTCAGGATCGCCTCGAAGGGGTTGTACTCGCACGAGGGGATCTGCTTGAGGGCGGCGGCGTGGATCACCACGTCGATGCCGTGCATCGCGCGCTCGAGCCGCTCCTTGTCGCGCACGTCGCCCACGAAGAAGCGCAGGCTGGGATCCTTGAAGCGCGCCATCATCTCCGACTGCTTGAGCTCGTCGCGGCTGAAGACCACGAGGCGGCGCGGGTGGAAGCGCTCCAGCATGATCTCCACGAACTTGTTGCCGAAGGACCCCGTGCCGCCCGTGATGAGCACCGACGCCTCGCGCCAGTTCACCGCGCTCCCCTCCCCTTCGCGCGGGCCCGGCTCATACGGCGCCGGCCTCGCTGAACTGCAGCCGGTACAGGCTGCCGTAGGTCTCGCTCGTCTCCAGCAGCTGCGCGTGCCGTCCCACGGCCTCCACGCCGCCCCGGTTGAGCACCACGATCGTGTCGGCGTGGAGCACCGTGGACAGCCGGTGGGCCACGACGATGGACGTCGCGCCCTGCACGACCTGCTCGATGGCCTGGCGCACGAGGCGCTCCGACTCGCTGTCGAGCGAGCTGGTGGCCTCGTCGAGGATCAGGATCGGCGGGTTGCCGACGACGGCCCGCGCGATCGCGATGCGCTGCCGCTGGCCGCCCGAGAGCCGGATCCCGCGATCGCCCACGAACGTGTCGTAGCCGTCGGGAAACTCGGTGATGAACTCGTGCGCGTTGGCGACGCGCGCCGCGCGGACGATCTCCGCCTCCGGCACCTCGTCGCGCCCGTAGGCGATGTTGTCGCGGATGGTCGTGTTGAAGAGCAGCGGCTCCTGGGCCACCACGCCGAAGAGGCGGCGGTAGGCCTGCTGGCGCAGCGCGCGCACGTCGCGGCCGTCGATGGTGATGCTCCCCGCGGTCGGGTCGTAGAGGCGCAGCACGAGATCGACGAGCGTCGACTTGCCGATGCCGCTCGGGCCCACCACCGCCATCACCTGGCCCTTGCGCACCTCGAGGTTGACGCGCCAGAGCACCGGCTCGCCCTCGCCGTAGCGGAAGCTAACGTCGCGCAGTGCGATCCGGTCGCGGAAGGCGTCGATCGTCTCGGCGCCGTCGGGCACCGAGGGGCGCTCGGCGAACAGCTCGTCCACGCGGCTGGTGGCGGCCAGGATCCCCTGCATCGCGGTGTAGGCGCCGGCCAGCAGGCCGATCTGCACCATGGCCGCGCGGCCGACGTAGAGGAAGAGGAAGAACGCCGGCGCGGTGAGCCGGCCGGCCAGCAGCTCCCAGGCCGCCAGCACGATGAGGCCGGCCTCGACCACGTAGTTGACGACGGCGCGCGCCGGCTCCTCGATGTGCTTGTAGACGCCGAACTTCACGTTGACCCGCAGCACCTCGCGCAGCGTGACGCCGAGGCGTTTGAGCTCGAACGTCTCGGCCGCGAACGACTTCACCGTGCGGACGTTGACGAGCGCCTCCTGGAAGCGCGCCGCCACCTCGGCCAGCACGGAGAACTGGTCGGTGGCGAAGCGCCGCACGGGGCCGCGGATCCCACGGGTGACGGCGTAGTGCAGCACCGCCGCCGCCAGCGCCGCGCCCACCAGCCGCGAGTTCGTCCGCGCCAGCAGGTAGGCGTAGAAGGCGATCAGCAGGGGCGCGCTGAACACCGTGCACACGATCGTCTCCAGCCCGGCGGTGGCCGAGCGGGTGTCGGTGGACAGCCGCGAGACGAGCTCGCCCGAGCGATGGCGCGTGAAGAAGCTCATCGACATCGTCAGCAGGTGGCGGAAGAGATCGGCCTGCAGCGCGCTCGCCGCGCGCACGCGCAGCCACAGCGCCAGCAGGTAGTTGCCGAAGTCGAGCCAGCCCTTGAGGACGCCCACGACGACGTAGGCCAGGCACAGCAGCACGATGGCGCGGAACCGGTCGTCGACGGCGGTGGCGCCGAGCCAGCCGAGCACGGCCGCGCCGAGGTTGCTGAGGCTCAGTCCGCCCGCGCCCGCGCTGGGCGCGCGCGTGCCGCCGAGGGCGAGATCGAGGATGGGCGCCATGACGACCGGCAGCAGCGCGGCCAGCGCGGTGGCCAGCAGGCTCGTCAGCAGGAGCAGCGCCACGGCCGGCCAGTGCGGCGCGACGTAGTGGCGCAGCAGGCGCGCGAAGCGGCCGAGGTCCCCCACGCGTCTCACGGACGCCCGCCGTTCGTCGCCGGGGCCAGCCGCCGGAGCGTGACGCACTTGTCGGCCGGAATGCCGCCGCGCACGAGGGCCTCGACGTCGGCCTCGGGGCGCTCGAAGGTGGCCACGATGACCGCGTCGACGTCCTCCCCGCGCAGCTCGGCGGCGGCCCGGACACGGAAGCCCAGGAAGTCGCCGTCGGCCGTCGGCGCGAAGATCCCGACCGGCTCCAGGCCGAACTCCTTCAGCGTCAGGTAGGCCAGCTCGGCCGCCTCGCCGGGACCGTAGAGGGCGACGCGCTTCATGCCCTGCTCGACCATCAGCGCCAGCGAGCCGCGCAGCGTGTCGCGCGTGCGACGGAAGAGGTGCAGCGAGTACACCATGTGCTGGTAGGTCAGCCGGCTCTTCTCGGCGAGGCCCTTGGGCGTGAGCAGGTAGCGCAGGCGCTTGCGCGCGGCCGGCTTGGCCGGAAACTCCGTGATCTTCACGTAGCCCTTGCGGCTCAGCCGGCGCAGGTACAGGTTGACCAGGCCCAGCGCGATCCCCAGCCGCTCGGCCAGCGCGCGCTGGCTCAGCGGCCGGCCCTCGCTGATCGCCGTCAGGATCTCGAGCGCGCGCGCCTCGTGGCGGTCCATCGCTCAGCGCACGAAACCGCGCGCGCGCAGCTCGTCGAGGATGACGCGGGCGTTGTCGGCTGCCGAACGGCCGACGGTGTCGAGGGTCAGCTCGGCCGCGGCGGGCGACTCGTAGGGATCGTCGATGCCGGTGAAGCCCCTCAGCTCACCGCGCCGCGCCTTGGCGTAGAGGCCCTTGCTGTCGCGCGCCTCGCACACCGCCAGCGGCGTGTCGACGAAGACCTCCAGGAAGCGGTCGCCTCCGACCAGCGCGCGGCACTCGTCGCGCGTCGCGCGGTAGGGGCTCACCGCCGCGCACAGCGCCATCCCGCCGTGGCGCACGATCTCGGCGGCGACGAAGCCGATGCGCCGGATGTTGATGTCGCGGTCCTCGCGGCTGAAGCCGAGGCCCTTGGACAGATGCGTGCGCACGACGTCGCCGTCGAGGAGCGTGACCTGGCGTCCGCACTCGAGCAGCAGCTCGGTGAGCACGTCGGCCGTCGTGGACTTGCCGCTGCCGCTCAGCCCGGTGAACCACACGCACACGCCCTGCCGGTGGCGCGGCGGATAGGTCTCGGCGAGGATCTCGGCGACTTCCGGCCGCGTGAACCACTGCGGCAGCGGGCGCCCCTGGTTGAGATAGCTCTCGCGCACCTGGGTGCCCGAGATGGAGGCCGTCCGCGTCCCCGCGGGCACCCGGCTGGTCTCCTCGTAGCGGTCCTCATCGGGCAGGTACACGAGCTCGCTGAACGGGACCATCGCCACGCCGAGCTCGTCACGATACTTGGCGACCAGCTCCTGGGCGTCGTAGGGCCCGTAGAACGGCCGGCCCGCCGAGTCGACGCCGGGGCTCGCGTGATCGCGGCCGACGATGAAGTGATTGGCGCCGTGGTTGCGCCGGATGAGCGCGTGCCAGACGGCCTCGCGCGGGCCGGCCATGCGCATGGCCAGCGGCAGCAGCGCGAGCAGGATGCGATCGGCCTCGTAGTACTTCTCGGCCAGCGCCTTGTAGCCGCGCACGCGCGTGAAGTGATCGACGTCGCCCGGCTTCGTCATGCCCACCGACGGGTGCAGCAGCAGGACGCCGTCCACGCCGTCGGTGGCGCGCTTGGTGAGCTCCTCGTGCACGCGGTGCAGCGGGTTGCGCGTCTGGAAGGCCACGACGTTGGCCCGCCCGAAGCCGGCCAGCCGTGCGCGCGTCTGGGCCGGCGTGAGGCGCAGCGCGCGGAAGTCGTAGCGGGCCGGCGCCTGCAGCAGCCGCAGCCGGCCCGACACGTTGAGGCGGCCCCAGCGCGGCATCTCGGCCACCAGCGGATGGCGCGGATCCTCCGTGCCGAAGACCTCGGCCGCCACCGTGCGCCAGTCCCACTCGTAGATCTCTTCCACCGTCATCACGGCGAGCAGGTCGTTGCGGCTGTCGCGCAGCGCGACGGCGCCGTCCAGCCGCAGGCCGGCGTCGGGCGCGATCGGCAGCGCCACGGGGATCGGGAACAGCGTGCCGTCGGCCCGGCGCATCTCGCCGACGACGCGGTCGTGATCGGCCCGCCCCATGAAGCGATCGAGCGGCGAGAAGGCGCCGGAGGCCAGCAGCTCGAGGTCGCAGACGGCGCGGTCGGAGAGCTGCAGCGAGGGCAGCCGGGCGGCCTCCGCGCGCAGCGCCGGCGCCTCCGTGGCGGGGACGTGCAGGTCGACGAGCCGCCCGCCGTAGGGGGCGATGAGCGCGGTCATCGGCGCGGAAAGTCGGCGATACGAGTGTTCAGCACTTGAACATCGATTCCAGCACAGGGGCCAGGGCAGGGTCAAATATTAATCTGGCGCCGGCGGCGCGCCGGGGCCGCCGGAGGTGGGACCGCTCGGTGCGGCGGGGGCTAGGCGCCCAGGATCTGGACCGTGATCTCGCGCTTCCGGGGGCCGTCCAGCTCGGCGAAGATCACCGACTGGAAGCGCCCGAGGGACAGCTCACCGTTGACGAGCCCCACGGCGATGTTGCGGCCGAGCAGCGCGGCGCGCAGATGCGCGTGCGCGTTGCCGCGCTCGCAGTCCGAGAAGCGCGGATCGTCGTGGCGATAGCCGCCCCGCTCGGGCACGAGCCGCTCGATGAGACCCTTGAGGTCGTCGATGAGCGCGCTCTGGAACTCGTTGATGAAGAGCGCGCACGTGGTGTGCAGCGTGTTGATGAGCGCGATGCCGTTGGCGACGGGAAACTGCTGGACCGCTTCGCGGACGAGCTTGGTGATGTCCGCGACCTCGGTACGCTCCTCCGTCGACAGCGTAAACGACGTGTTGAAGACCTTCATGTCGGTGCACTCTCCGGGGCGCCAATGAGATTCGCCAGCTCAGAGTGCCGGCGTGCCAGCGCCGAGGCCAACCGATACGATAAATGCAGCGTCGCGTAATTGTCAAATAAGGATGCATCAGGCGGTCTTCGGGTCCAGGAGGTCGCGCAGCCCGTCACCCAGCAGATTGAGGCCGAGCACGGTCAGCGCGATGGCGCTGCCCGGGAACACGGCGAACCATGGGTTCAACGTCAGGAAGTTCTGGGCGTCCTTCAGCATCAAGCCCCAGGACGGGTACGGCGGCTGCGTGCCGAGACCGAGATAGGCGAGCGCGGCCTCGGCCAGGATGGCCACCGGGAAGCTCGTGGTGGCCTGCACGATGAGCGGCGGCAGCGAATTCGGCAGGATGTGGCGCAGCAGCAGGCGTCCGTCGCGGGAGCCGAGCGCCCGCGCCGCCACCACGAATTCGCGCTCGCGCAGCTCCAGCACCGAGCCGCGCGTGAGGCGCGCGAAGGCCGGCACGAAGGCGAGGCCGATGGCCACCATGCTCACCGCCATGCCGGGCGAGAAGACGGCCGTGAAGAGCAGGGCCGACAGGATTGCGGGAAAACCCTGAACGGCGTCCACCAGCCGCATCAGCGTCTCGTCGAGCCAGCCGCCCACGTAGCCGCTGACGAGGCCGAGCAGCACGCCGGCCCCGGCGCCGATGCCCACCGCGATGACGCCGACGGCGATCGAGGTGACGGCGCCCGTCATCACGCGCGAGAGGATGTCGCGCCCGAACTGATCGGTGCCGAACGGGTGGCGGCCCGACGGCCCCTCCAGCCGGCCCGTCATGGACATCGCGAGCGGATCGGCCGGCGTGTACAGCAGGCTGAGCGCGGCCACGGCGACGAGCACGAGCGTGATGGCCAGCCCCAGCGTGAAGGTGACGTGGCGCAGCGGACGCCGGCGCGCCACCGCTACTCGTACCGAATGCGGGGATCGAGCACGCCGTAGGCGAGATCCACCGCGAAGTTGATGACGACGATGCTGGAGGCGACGAAGAGCGCGACGCCCTGCACGACGGGCAAATCGCGCGCGCTGATGGCGCCGAGCGCGAGCCGGCCGAGGCCGGGCAGCGCGAAGACCGACTCCAGCACGATGGCGCCCGCCATGAGCTGGCCGAGCTGGATCCCGGCCACGGTCACCACGGGAATCAGCGCGTTGCGGAAGGTGTGCACGCCCACCACGCGCGCCTCGCCGAGGCCCTTGGCGCGCGCCGTGCGCACGTAGTCCTCGCGCAGCACGTCGAGGACGGCCGAGCGCGTGGCGCGCACGAGGACGGCGGCCTGGAAGAGTCCCAGCGCGATCGCCGGCAGCAGCAGCGAGCGCAGCGCGGGGCCCACCCCGCTCGACCAGCCCTCGAAGCCGCCCGAGCGGACCCAGCCGAGGTGGACGGAGAAGAAGAGGATCAGCAAGAGTCCCGACCAGAACTGCGGCACCGAGATGCCGACCTGCGAGAGGATCATCGCCGCGTAATCGCCGGCGCGCCGGTGATGCGTGGCCGCGTACACCCCGAGGGGCAGCGCGGCCGCCGCCATGAACAGGGCGGCCAGGAGCGCCAGCGGCAGCGTCACCGGCAGCCGGCTGACGATCAGCGCGCCGACGGGCACGTCGTACTGGAGCGAGCGTCCGAGGTCGCCGCGCAGCGCCCCGCCCATCCACTCGGCGTACTGCACCGGGAGCGGGCGGTTGAGCCCCATCGCGTCGCGCAGCCGGGCGAGCGCCTCGGGGCTGCCCTCGGTGCCGAGCATGATCGAGGCGGGATCGCCGGGCAGGACGCGGACGACGACGAACACCAGGGCCGACACGAACACGAGGGTCGCGACGAGCGCCGCGATCCTCCGCGCGACGTACCGGCGCACGTCCTAGCGGCGCGTCACTTGGCGGGCGCCCACGACACTTCGGACAGGTCGTTGGCGGAGGCCGGCAGATCCTTCCACAATCCCTGCAGACCCTTCTTCGTCACCGCCAGCCGCGGGTGCATGAAGAGCCAGACGACCGGCGCGTCCTCCACCAGGAGCTTCTGCATGTCCACGTAGATTTCGCGGCGGGCCTTGTCGTCCACCGTGACCTCGGACTTGTTGAACAGGTCCTGGAACTTGGCGCTGTCGTAGCGGTAGTAATACTTGGCGTTCGCGTAGTTCTTGATGTCCCACGCCTCGGCGTGCCCGATGATGGTGAGGTCGTAGTCCGCCTCGCGGAACACGCGGGCAATCCACTGGCCCCACTCGATCTGCTCGATCTTCACGTTGACGCCGATCTTCTTGAGGCTGTCGGCCACCACCTGGCCGGAGCGGACGGTGTAGTCGTACTGGGGCGAGACCTTGAGAACGGAATCGAACCCGTTGGGGTAACCGGCTTCGGCGAGCAACTTCTTCGCGCGCGCGGGGTCGTACGGCATCGCCTTCGACAGGTCGACGTAGTACGGGTTGAGCGGGTCCACGTTGGTCCCGAGGATCTTGCCCATCCCGAACATCGCGCCCTTGAGGACGTCGGCCTTGTTGACGCCGTAGGTCATGGCCCGGCGCACGCGCACATCGCCATAGGGCTTGCGCGAGTTGTTCATGGCCAGGATGACGTCGTTGGTGGTGTCGCCGGTGATCACCTGGAAGCGCGCGTCCTTCTGGAGGTCTTGCACGTGCTCGGGACCGAGGCCGAACAGCGAGGCGTCCACGTCGCCCGCCTTGAGCGCGGCCAGCACCGCGTTGGGATCGGTCACGAAGCGGAACGTCACCCGCTCGAGCTTGGGCAGGCCCTTGACGTGGTAGTCGCCGTTCTTGACCAGCACGACGCGGTCGCCGCGCACCCACTCCTCGAAGCGGAAGGGCCCGGTGCCGACCGGATGGCTCTTCATCGTGTCCACCGTCTCGCGCGGGTAGATGGACGCGCCCGCGCGCGCCACGTTCTGCAGGAAGTTGGCGTTGACGGTCTTCAGCGCGAAGGTGACGGTGTAGTCGTCCTTGACGATGATGTCGCCGATGGCCTCGTAGTCCTTGGCGTACGGGTGCTTGGTCTCGGGGTTCAGCGCGCGCTCGAAGCAGTACTTCACGTCGGCCGCCTTCATCTCCCGGCCGTTGTGGAAGCGCACGCCCTTCTTGAGGAAGAACGTGTAGTTGCGGTTGTCGGCCGTGTGCCAGCGCTCGGCCAGCGACGGCACGAGCTTGCCGTGGCGGTCCACCTTCACCAGCGACTCCTGCACGTTGTAGAACACGATGCCGGAGGTGGCCGTGGCCGGCGTGGCCGTCATGTCGAGGCCCGGCGGCTCCGTCTGGCTCTGCACGATCAGCCGTCCCGGACTCTGGGCGGGCGTCTCCCCGCCGGCGCCGGCCAGGAGCAGGACGGCGCACAGCATCGCCACGACGATTCGGCGGTTCATGCTGTCCTCCTGAAGTAGTCGACCGTCCGCCGGAACCCCTCGTCGAAGTCCACCTGCGGGACGTAGTGCATCAGCGTGCGCGCCTTGGTGACGTCGGCCAGAGTGTGCGGCACGTCGCCCGCCCGCCCCGGCGTGTGGCGCCGCGCCACCGCGCGGCCGAGGATCTTCTCGAGCCGCCCGATGATGTCGAGCAGGCTCACGCGGTTGCCGCAGCCCACGTTGAAGACCTCGCCGGACGCCGCCGGCGCCGCCGCCGCCGCCAGGTTGGCGTCCACGACGTTGTCGATGTAGGTGAAGTCGCGCGACTGCGTGCCGTCGCCGTGCACCTCCAGCGGCGTGCCGGACAGCGCCCAGATGATGAAGCGCGGGATCACCGCCGCGTACTCGGACTTCGGGTCCTGGCGCGGCCCGAACACGTTGAAGTAGCGCAGCCCCACCGTCTCCACGCCGTAGAGGCGCGTCCACACCTGCGCGTACTGCTCGCCGGCCGCCTTGGACACGGCGTAGGGCGAGATGGGCGCCGGCCGCTGGTCCTCGCGCTTGGGCAGCTCGGGCCGGTCGCCGTACACCGAGGACGACGAGGCGTACACCACGCGCTTCACGTGCCGCCGGCGGGCCGCTTCCAGCACGTGCAGCGTGCCGTTCACGTTGTTGTCGTTGGCGCCGAGCGGATCGTTCACCGAGCGCGGTACCGAGCGCATGGCGGCCTGGTGGAACACGACGGCGGCGCCGTCCAGCGCGCGCTCCACGTCGTCGAGCCGGCGGATGTCACCGCGCACGATCTGCAGGCGCGCGCCCGCCGCCGCCGCGAACGGCAGGTTTGTCTCGCTGCCCGTCGAAAAGTCGTCGAGCACGCGCACGGTGGACTGCGGGTGATCGCGCAGCAGCCGCTCGACGAGGTGCGACCCGATGAAGCCGGCGCCGCCCGTCACCACGAACACGGGATTCACGCGGGCGATTGTATCACCGCGTCACGCGCGGCCCGGCGGTCAGCGGGCGCCGGCCGCGTCAGCGCACCATGGTCGCGCTGCCGAGACCGCTGCCGGCCTGGCGATATTCCTCGCGCGGGGGCGCGAAGATGTCCAGCACCACGCAGCGCGCGTCGAGCGTGCGGCCGCCGTGGGGGACGTGGGGCGGCGTCTGCCAGAAGTCGCCGGCCTTCACGTGGTGCTCGACCCCGTCCTGGATGCGGATCCACTCGCCCTCCAGGCACACGCCCCACTGCTCGTTGGCGTGCGAGTGCACGGGCGAGACGGAGTGCGGCTCCAGCGTGACGACGGACAGCATCGCGTTCACGCCGGGGAACACGCGGGCGGTAACACCGGCGGCGAGCTGGCGCACGATGCCGCCCTCGCGGAGATTGTGGAAGCACGTGGCGTCGGTCATCGGGCGGCCCCCCTCGTTGAACAGGAATACTCGACCCTTTACACTATCCCCGCCGTCGGCGCCGCACATCCCGCGGGGACGGTCAGGAGGTCCGGTGCGCTTCTTCGTGGCGATGCTCTCGCACGAGACGAACACGTTCAGCTCCATCCGCACCGACCGCGCGCAGTTCGAGGCGCACGACCTGCGCTACGGCGGCGAATTGCTGGAGGCCTACCGCGGCACCGGCACCTGCCTGGGCGGCATGATCGACACCGCGGGCGCCCGCGGAATCACGCTGGTGCCCTCGCTCGCCGCCACCGCGTCGCCGGCCGGCCGCGTCGCGAAGGAATTCTACGGCGAGGCGCGCGACCGCCTGCTGGCCGATCTGCACGCGGCGGGACCGCTCGACGGCGTGCTGCTCGACCTGCACGGCGCCATGGTCGTCGAGGGGCTCGACGACGGCGAGGGCGACCTCTTGCGCGCCGTGCGCGCGGCCGTCGGCGCCACGCCCATCGCCGTCACGCTCGACTTCCACGCCAACGTCACCCGCGCGATGGTGGAGACGGCCACGCTGCTGCACGGCTACAAGACCTACCCGCACGTGGACATGGACGCGCGCGGGCGCGAGGCCACCGCGCGCCTGGCTGAGGTGGCGGCGGGGCGCATCCGTCCCACGATCGCGTATCGCCAGCCGCCCCTGCTGCCGCCGATCGCCGGCCAGCTCACGACGCGGGGACCGATGCGCCGCCTCTATGACCTCGCCGATGCGATGGAAGCGCGCGCGGGCGTGCTGTCCGTCTCGATCTTCGCCGGCTTCCCGCTGGCCGACATCCACGACGCCGGGCTCTCCATCTATGTCGCCACCGACGGTGACCAGGCGCTGGCCGACGCGCTGGCCGACGAGCTGGCGGCGGCGGCGTGGAGCCTGCGCCGCGAGTTCCTCCACACCGCGCTGCCCGTGAAGGACGCCGTCGCGCGCGCGCTGGCGCTCGACGGCCGGCCCGTGGTGCTGGCCGACATCGCCGATAACACGGGCGGCGGCGCCGGCGGCGACACCACGGAGATCCTGCGCGAGGTGCTGCGCGTGGGCGCGCGCAGCGCGACGGTGGCGTGCCTGTGGGACCCCGCCGCCGCGCGGGCGTGCGTCGAGGCCGGCGTCGGCGCCACCGTGAGCCTGGCGGTCGGCGGCAAGGTCGATCCCACGCACGGCGCGCCGCTCGCCGTCACCGGCCGCGTGCGCACGCTGTCCGACGGGCGCTTCGTCTACAAGGGCCCGATGATGCGCGGGCTGGAAGGCCGCGTGGGACCGACGGCGGTGCTCGACGTCAGCGACGTCAAGATCATCCTCATCTCGCACCGCCGCCAGGCGCTCGATCCCGAGATGATCCGCTTCGTCGGCATCGATCCGGCCGCCGAGAAGATCCTGGTGGTGAAGTCGTCCATTCACTATCGGGCCGCCTTCGAGCCGATCGCGCGCGCGATCCTCGAGGTGGACGCGCCCGGGTTGTCCTCGTCCAACCTGGAGCGGTTCGCGTTCACGCGCGTGCGGCGCCCGATCTTTCCGCTGGACCAGTGGGAGGGGGGGCCCCGAGATGGCCCGCCGATGCAGATGGGGGGCCCCGAGATGGCCCCCCAAACCCCCCACGCGGCTCGGTCGCGCCCCGGCGAAGCCGTGGCGCGCCTCGATGGCCAGGACTGACCATGGCCGCTGCCGCGTTCAACTCCGGGGACTTCAGGGTGTTCGACGTCAAGGGGTTCCAGCCGCGCATGAGCGAGATCCGCGGCCGCATCCGTCCGAAGCTGGAGGCCATCGGCCACAGCCTGGCGCCGGGGGTCAGCCGCGCCACCGGCGCGCCCACCTTCGCGCACGTGGCCAGGCACGCGCGCCGCACCGTCAACCCGCCCGACGACACGTGGGTGGCCTTCTGCGCCGACGGGCGCGGCTACAAGAAGCACACGCACTTCAAGGTGGCCGTCTCGCGCCACTGCGTGCGCTTCCTGTTCGAGGTGGGGCCCGAGCACGCCGACAAGAAGAAGTGGGCAAGCGCCTGGAAGCGTAGCGCCGGCAAGCTGGGCCCCGTGCTGCGGCGCGTGCGCGGGCTGGCCTGGTTCAAGAACGAGCACGACGAGGCGCCGGCCACGCCGCTGGCCGAGCTCACGCCCGACCAGCTCGGCGCGCTCGCCGACGAGCTCGTGCGCACGCGCGACGGCCAGCTCGTGCTCGGGCGCGCCGTGCCCGCCGACGAGGCCGCGCGCTGGACCGAGGCGCAGTACCGCACCGCCGCCCTGGAGACGTTCCGCACGCTGGCTCCGCTCTATCGATTGCGATCGTGACCGGGGCGCAGGCCGCGGCCCGGGCCGTGATCTTCGACATGGACGGCGTCCTCATCGACTCGGGAGCCCACCATCGCGACGCCTGGCGGCTCCTGCTCGGCGACATCGGCATCACGCCGCCCCCCGACTACTGGCGGCTCACCATCGGCCGTCCCGCCGAGGACGCGGTACCCCTCCTGCTCGGACGCCGGGTGGACCGCACCGAGGCGGCGGCGCTGGCCCAGCGCAAGCGCGACCTCTATACGCAGCTCGCCGTGCGCGGCACGCGGGCGATCCCCGGGGTGTCGGCGTTCGTGGAGACGCTGGCACGCCAGAAGGTGCCGCGCGCCGTGGCCACCTCGGCCGGACGCCGCGAGGCCGAGTCGCTGCTGACCGAGATCGGCGTGCGCCGGTGCTTCGACGTCGTCGTCACGGCCGAGGACGTACGCTGGGGCAAGCCCAACCCCGAGGTCTACCTCAAGGCGGCCGCCGGGCTGGCCATTCCCTCGAAGGCCTGTCTCGTCTTCGAGGACTCGCTGGTCGGCGTGCACGCCGCGCGCAACTGCGGCATGCGCGTGATCGGGCTCACCACCTCGCACACCGGCCGCGAGCTGCTCGGCGCCGGCGCCGAGCGGGCCATCGCCGACTTCGAGGGATTCGCATGGCCCGTGTGAACACGCCCGACTTCTGGGAGCGCCTGTACGCGGCGGGCGGCGACGGCTGGGAGCTCGGGGGCCCGGCGCTCCCGCTGGTGGACTTCGTGCAAGCGACGCCGCCCCCGCGCGGCCGCGTGGCGGTGCCCGGATGCGGGCGCGGTCACGACGCGCGCTTCCTGGCCGCCCACGGCTACGACGTCACCGCCTTCGACTTCTCGACGGCGGCGGTGACGGCGGCGCGCGCGCTCGCCCTTCGCGACGGCGTCCGGGTCGACGTCGAGCAGGTGGACGTCTTCACGCTGGCCGGCGAGCGCACCAACGCCTTCGACGGCGTGTGGGAATACACCTGCCTCTGCGCCATCGATCCGGCACGCCGCCGCGAGTACGTCGACGTGCTGCGCGCGATCGTGCGGCCCGGCGGCTGGCTGCTGGCCTGCATCTTTCCGCTGCGCGCGCAGACGGCGGGGCCGCCGTTCAAGGTGTCCCAGGCCGAGGTGCGCCGGCTGCTGGCGCCGGCGTTCCGCATCGAGCGGGCCTTCCCGCCGCTGCGCTCGGCCCGCGGCCGGCAGGGGCGCGAGTGGATGGTCTTCGCGCGGCGCACCGGCTGAGTGCGGTGATCGTCGTCAGCGGCGTCACGAAGCGGTTCGGTGGTCGTCCGGCGCTCGACGGCGTGTCGCTCACCGTGGAGGCGGGCACCACGCACGTGCTGCTCGGCGGCAGCGGCTCCGGCAAGTCGACCCTGCTGCGCCTCGTCCTCGGTCTCGCGCAGCCCGACGCCGGCGAGGTCGTGGTGGACGGTGTGCGCGTCACGCCGGGCAGCCGCGCGGAGATCCAGCGCCGCATCGGCTACGTCGTCCAGGAAGGCGCGCTCTACCCGCACCTCACCGCGGCGGAGAACGTGGCGCTGCCCGCGCGCGCCCGCGGCTGGCAGGCGGAGCGCACGGAGGCGCGCGTGACGGCGCTGGCCCGCCTGGTCGAGCTCGAGCGGTCCTGGCTCGATCGCCATCCCGCGCAGCTCAGCGGCGGCCAGCGGCAGCGCGTGGGCCTCATGCGCGCGCTCGCGCTCGACCCGCCCGTCCTGCTCCTCGACGAGCCCCTCGGCGCCCTCGATCCGATCACGCGAGCGGAGCTGCAGACGCAGCTTGTCCGGATCTTTCGCGAGCTGGGCAAGACGGTCGTGCTCGTCACGCACGACGTGCGCGAGGCGTTCGTGTTCGGCCGGACGATCACCCTGCTCGAGGGCGGCCGCGTCGTGCAGCAGGGGACGTTCGCCGACCTCGCCCGGCGCCCGGCCACGCCGCTGGTCACCGAGTTCCTGCGCGCCCAGGCGCCGCCGCCTGAGATGACCGCCTACCTCTGAGATGCGCGGCGTGCGGCCGGCGGCGGTGATCGCGCTGCTGCTCCTGCTCCCGGCCGCGGGGCCGGCCGCGGACCGCCCCGTCGTCAGGGTGGGCTCGAAGTCGTTCACCGAGAGCTACGTCCTGGCCGAGATCGTGGCCCAGGTCGTCGAGCAGACCGGCGAGGCGCGCGTGGAGCGCAAGCTCGGCCTCGGCGGCACGGGGATCGTCCACGCCGCGCTGGCCAGCGGCGAGATCGACGTCTACCCGGAGTACACGGGCACGATCGCGCGCGCCATCCTCAAGGAGCCCGCCGTCACCACCGTGGCCGCGATGCGCGCGCGCCTGCGCGAGCGCGCGCTCGTCGTCACCGAGCCGCTCGGCTTCCAGAACACCTACGCGCTCGCCGTCGCGCGCTCCACGGCGGCGCGCCTGGGCCTGCGCACGATCAGCGATCTGCGCGGCCACCGCCGGCTCACCGCGGCGTTCGACCCCGGCTTCCTCGATCGCGACGACGGCTGGCCCGGCCTGCGCCGCCACTACGGACTCGAGCTCGCGGGCGTGCGCATCATGGAGCACGCCCTCGCGTACCGGGCGCTGGCCGGCGGCGCCGTGGACGTCATCGACGTGTTCTCCACCGACGGGCAGCTCGCGCGCGAGGCCGTGGCGCTGCTGGCCGACGATCGCGGTTTCTTCCCCGACTACGCCGCCGTGCTGCTGGCGCGCCGGCCGTTCGCCGAGCGGCTGCCGCGCACGTGGGCCGCGCTCGAGCAGCGTCTGGTCGGGCGCCTCGACACCGCGACGATGACGCGGCTCAACGCCGAGGCCGATCTCGATCGCCGTCCGTTCGCCGCCGTGGCGGCGTCGTTCCTCGGCGGCGGCGCGCCGGCGGGCGGTCGCCGCTCGCCCGCGCGCGAGCTGCCGGCCCTCACGCTCGAGCACCTGGCGCTGGTCGGCGTCTCGCTGCTGGCCGCGGTCGTGGTCGGGGTGCCGCTCGGCGTCCTCGCCGCGCGCCGCCGGTTGCTCGGGCAGGTCGAGCTGATGGGCGTGGGCGTGCTGCAGACGATCCCGGCGCTGGCGCTGCTGGCGTTCATGATCCCGCTCTTCGGCATCGGTCGGGTGCCGGCGCTGATCGCGCTCACGCTCTACGCGCTGCTGCCGATCGTGCGCAACACGTACGCCGGCCTCGTGAGCCTCGATCCCCAGCTCGTCGACATGGCCGCGGTCCTCGGGCTCGATGGCTGGAAGCGGCTGGCGTGGATCGAGCTGCCGCTGGCGTCGGTGACCATCCTGGCCGGGATCAAGACCTCCGCCGTGCTCACCGTGGGCACCGCGACGCTGGCGGCCTTCATCGGCGGTGGCGGCTACGGCACGCTCATCATCACGGGACTGGCCCTGAACGACGGGGCCACCATCCTGGCCGGCGCCATCCCCGCTGCGCTGATGGCGCTGGCCATCCACGCGCTGTTCGAGGCGGTGGATCGCCTCGCGGTGCCGCGCGGGCTCAGGACGACGGCGACGGCGACGCGCTGAGCCGCTCGCCCAGCTCGCGACAGAGCGCGGTGATCTCGACCTGGTCTTCGGGAAACCACGCGGCCATCCACTCGGGCCGCTCGAAGAACGCCAGCGACGGCCGGCCGGCGCGGCGGATCGCGCCGCGGCGAACGAGACCGCTGGCATTGATGAAGGACACGTCGTCCAGGAGGCGGCCCGGCACGGCGACGCCGGCCGTCAGCGGCGCCAGCGCGGCGACGGGCGGGAGGCTCTCGGCCACCGCGCGCAGGCAGAAGGCGTGCACGCGGCGCTGAGGCGCGACGGGCAGCGCGGCCAGCACCGCGCGCATCGTCAGCCCCGAGAAGATCGTGTCGTCGACGACGGCCACCGAGGAGGCGCCGCGCACCGCTCCCGCCTGGTCCGCGAGCGGCGCGGGCCCGGCGAGCGCGTAGCCGCCGTCGTCGGTCTCCTCGCGCCAGACGTCGACGCGATGGATCGCGGGAAACCAGCCCGTCAACGCGTGGAGCTTGTCCGCGACCCGAGCGCCGGCGGGGCCGATGCCGACGGTGGCGGCGAACGGCACGTGGCCGCCTTGCGCGACGACGGCGCCGAGCTGGGCGTCGAGGCTGAGCAGCACGACGCGCTCGCCCCGGCGCGCCACGCGGGCGAGCAGGCGCTCGCCGAGCCGTCGGGTGTCCGCGTCGAGGCCGGCGAGATCGTCGCGCAGGTCCTCGTGCACGTAGAGCGTGCGAGGGGTCGGCGTCGCGTCCGTCATCCGCCGGCGGCCCCGGCCAGAACGAGCGCGAACCGCTCGTTAGCGTCGGTGAACCATGCCTCGGGCAGGAGCCCGGCCCGGCCCAGCACCGCGTCGATGGAGGCGCGGGTGAACTTGTACGAGGACTCGGTCCAGATGCCGTCGCCCTCGCGGAAGTCGAGCACGAGCTCCAGGCGGCGCAGACGCACGCGCTGAGGGGCCGTGGCGACCAGGTGCATCTCGATCCGGCTCGCCGCGTCGTTGTCGAACGCCTCGTGCCGGAAGGCGTCGGGGTCGAAGTCGCCGTCCACGCCCCGGTTGGCCTCGGGCAGCCGGGTGATGCGCTCGAACAGGAGGGGCCCCGTGTCGTCATGGAAATACTTCGGCGGCATCCAGCGCGGCCGGGCACCGAGCCCCCGCTTCACGTCCCGCGCGAGCCGCGCAAGACCGTCAGCGGGCGACGGTGCGAAAGCCGGCGAAGACATTGCGGCGCTGCCGCATGTAGAAGTTACGCCACGTGCTGCGGATCAGTCGAGAGCGCGTCGCCCAGCACCCGCCCTTGAGCACCTTCTTGAGGCCGAAGTACGGCTGCGAGTACTCCTGATAGGGATCGCATTCGAAGCCCGGGTAAGCCTCGAAGGTGTCCTCGACCCACTCCCAGACATTGCCGATCATTTGCCGGCAGCCGACGGGACTGTCGCCGGCCCCCAGCGCGCGCACGTCGATCGTGCCGCCCGCGCGATAGTCGAGGTTGGCGCATGCCGGTGCGGGGGCGCCGTCTCCCCAGGGGAAGCGCCGCTTGCGCCCGGTCGCCGGCTCCATCGTGGCGGCCATCTCCCACTCGGCCTCCGTCGGCAGGCGCCGGCCCGCCCACCGGCACCATGCCTCGGCTTCATACCAGTTGACGTGCATCACGGGATGCCAGGGCTCGAGGCGGGTCGGCGCGCCGAACCGGCACTCGTACCAGCCCTCACTGCCGTGGGTCCAGAAGAGCGGATGCTCGGCCCGCTCGCGGCGCCGCCAGTCCCAGCCACGGCGGCTCCACAGCTCGCGGCGGCGATAGCCCCCGTCGTCGACGAACGCCGCGTACTCGACGTTAGTCACCGCCGTCGATGCGATGCGGAACGGCGCCACCTCGACGGGATGCGCCCACTTCTCGTTGTCGAACACGAACGCCTCGCCCGGCGCGGCGCCGAGCATGAGGACGCCGCCGGGAACGTCCACGTCGCGCGGCGCGTAGGTCTGGTCCACGGCCGGTGAGGCGGCCGCGGGGTCGAGCCACGAGAGGCGCGGCCGCGGATAGCCGAGCGTCTTCCGGATCAGCATCAGGTTCTCGGCATGCATGTCCTCGTGCTGAGCGGCCAGGGTATAGAAGTACGCGTCGACGGCCGAGACCTCGCGCGACTCGAGGCGCCCGACGCTCCGCCGGAGGACCTCGCCGATGTACTCCTCCGTCGCGCGACGGCAGGGATAGTCGTGGTCCCAGCGCCGGGTGTAGGAGACGCTGAACGAGTCGTAGACGCCGTCCGAGCCCGCCAACAGCGTTTCGGCGCCGTCGAGATGGCGCAGGAGCCAGTATTCCTGGAACCAGCCGACGTGTCCCATCTCCCAGATCGGCGGCTCGACGAAGTGCTGCCGCGCGCCCAGCATCTGAGCATCGGTCAGTCCGTCGAGCAGCTCGAGCTCGACGCGCCTGGCGTCGAGCAGCGCCGCGATCAGGTGGTCGGCGACTGGCTGGTCGGGTGAGCGATCCATCGTTGCGGACCCTGTTTCGCGGCCCAGTGTATCGGTGTTCGCCAGGGTCCGCACGCGCTTGCCGGGGAGGCCCGCCCCTTCCGGGCCCCCGGCAGCCGTGTTACCTTAGCGCCCACTTTGCGGCCCGGAGGTTTTCGTCCGATGAAATCGCTACGCGTCCCGCTGATCCTGCCCCTGGTGGCGGCCCTCGTCCTCGCAACCACGCCGCCTCCCGTGGCCGACGCCCAGGGCCAGAGCATCAAGATCGGCGTCCTCTTCGATCACACCGGGCCCTTCGCGGCCGGCGGCTCGCTCAACTGCTGGCGCGGCGCCAAGATGGCGATCGATCTCGTGAACGAGAAGGGCGGCGTGCTCGGCAAGTACAAGATCGTCCAGGTGGACGGCGACGGGCAGTCGAAGGCCGAGGTCGCCATCAACGAGGCGGAGCGGCTGCTGAACGCGGAGAAGGTGGACATCCTGGCCGGCATCTACTCCTCGGCGCACGCCGTGCCGCTGGCCGAGAAGGTCGACAAGCAGAAGAAGTTCCTGTGGATCACGACCGCCATCTCGTCGAAAGTCTTCGACGGCCGCAATCTGCAGTACACGTTCCGCCCGCAGGCCACCGGGGATCAGTTCGGCGCGCTCTCCGTCGCCTACATCAACGAGTTCGCCCGGGACAAGCTGAAGAAGGATCCCAAGGCGCTGCGCATCGCCCTCATCCACGAGGACGGCGCCTACGGCACCGACGTGGCCAACGGCAGCGAGGTGAAGGCCAAGGAGCTCGGCCTCAACATCGTGCTGAAGGAAGGCTACTCGATCAACGCGCCCGATCTCTCGTCGCTGGTCACCAAGCTGCGCTCGCAGCGGCCCGACGTGCTGCTGCACACGGGCTACAACCCCGACATCGCGCTGTTTCTGCGCCAGGCCAAGGAGCAGGGCCTGAGGCTGCAGGCCTACATCGGGCACGGGGCCGGCCACAGCCAGATCGACAAGCTGAAGGAGGCGTTCGGCGCCAAGGAGATCGAGGGCTTCCACACGCTCGATCCCATCGCCTCGCAGCTCCTCGACCCGAAGAAGCTCAAGCCCGGCGTCGGCGAGATGACGGCCGAGATGGTCAAGCGCTACAAGGCGCAGTTCGACAAGGACGTGACCGACCGCGCCATCGCCCCGCACGTCTCCATGGGCTTCAACAACATGTGGATCCTGCTCAACGACGTGCTGCCGCGAGCCATCAGCAAGCACGGCGGCTTCGGCGCCGACGCGCTCGCCAAGGCGGCGCGCGAGACGGACATCCCCGAGGGCGGAACGATGCAGGGCTATGGCGTGAAGTTCTTCCCGCCCGGCCACCGCTTCGCCGGGCAGAACGAGCGCGCGTTCCCGGCCGTCTTCGAGATCATCGAGGGCAAGTTCGAGCTCGTCTATCCCAAGACGGTCGCGACCGCCTCGCCCCTGCTCCCTCTGCCGGCGTCGTCCCCGCTCGCGGCCAAGTAGAGCGCACGGCGGGGGCCGCAACGCGCGGCCCCCGCCCATCTCCCACCGCCAATGCTCACCGTCACGAACCTGACCAAGCGCTTCGGGGGGTTCACGGCACTCAACGAGGTGTCGTTCGAGGTCAACGAGGGGGAGATCCTGGGGCTGATCGGGCCCAATGGGTCGGGGAAGACGACGGCGTTCAATTGCATCTCGGGCGCGCTGCGGCCGTCGTCGGGGTCGATCACCTTCCAGGGCCGCGAGATCGCCGGGCTCACGCCCGACGCCGTGTGCCACCTCGGAATCGCGCGCACGTTCCAGATTCCCCGGCCGTTCCGCAAGCTGTCGATCGTCGAGAACGTCGCGGTGGCCGCGCACTACGGCGCCGCCGAGCGCACCGGCGAGGCGGAAGCGCGCCGCCGCGCCGCGAAGATCCTCGACCTCGTCGGCCTGCCGGCCGATCCTGAGGCCTCGCCGATGCTGCTGGGCGCGGGCGGGCTCAAGAAGCTCGAGCTTGCGCGCGCGCTCGCCACCGGCCCGCGGCTACTGCTGGCCGACGAGAGCCTGGGCGGGCTCGACCCCGCCGAGATGGCCGGCGCCGCCGAGATGCTCAAGCGCGTGCGGCGCGAGCTCGAGGTGACGATCGTGTGGGTCGAGCACATCATGGCCACGCTCATGCGCATCGTCGACCGCGTGGTGGTGCTGGACCACGGCGAGAAGATCGCCGAGGGCGCGCCGCGCGAGGTGGCCGAGGACCCGCGCGTCGTC
This sequence comes from Candidatus Rokuibacteriota bacterium, assembly GCA_003220265.1. Lineage (GTDB taxonomy): Bacteria > Methylomirabilota > Methylomirabilia > Rokubacteriales > CSP1-6 > AR5. Next base: position 100,164 of record QHRW01000117.1, read on the forward strand.
GAGGCCTACCTCGGCGAGAAGATCGTGCTGGCGTGAGCCTGCTGGAGCTCACCGGCGTCACCACCGGCTACGGCCACTTCACCGCGCTGTGGGACGTCGGGCTTCGCGTGGAGCGCGGCGAGGCGGTGGCCGTCGTCGGCCCCAACGGCGCCGGCAAGACGACGCTGCTGCGGGTGATCTCCGGCGTGCTGCCGGTGCGCGCGGGCACCCTCACGTTCGACGGCGCCGCGCTGGCCGGGCGCCCCGCCCACGAGGTCGTCGCCCACGGCATCGCCCACGTCCCCGAGGGCCGGCGGCTGTTCCCGACGCTGACCGTCGCCGACAACCTCAAGATGGGCGCCTACCTCGGCCGAGCGCGCAAGCACTACGCGGAGACGCTGGCGCGCGTGTACGCGCTGTTCCCGGTGCTGGCCGAGCGGCGCACGCAGCGCGCCGGCAGCCTCTCGGGCGGCGAGCAGCAGATGCTGGCCATCGGCCGCGCGCTGATGTCGCGCCCCCGCCTGATCCTGCTCGACGAGCCGTCGATGGGGCTGGCCCCGGTGATGGTGCTGCGGCTCTTCGACCTCATCCGCCGCGTGCGCGAGGAGGGGTACACGATCCTGGTCGTCGAGCAGAACGTGCGCCAGGTGCTGAAGCTCGTGGACCGCGCGTACCTGCTCGAGGTCGGCCGCATCAAGATGGAGGGGCGCGCGGCCGAGCTCAACGACCAGGACTTCGTGCGCAAGGCCTACGTGGGCCTGTGATCGACCCGATCTTCCTGGCCGAGGCGGCGGTCAACGGCGTCCTGCTGGGCGGCGTCCTCGCCCTGCTGGCGCTGGGGCTCAACCTCATCTTCGGCGTCATCGACATCGTCTGGATCGCCTACGTGGACCTCGTCATGCTGTGCATGTACCTGGTCTACTTCCTCGTGCAGGTCTACGGCTGGCCGGTGTGGGCCGGCGGCCTCGCCGCCGTCGCGCTGGGCGCCGCGCTCGGCATCGCCGTGCACCTGCTGATCATCTCGCCGATCCTCGGCAGCGCGCCGATCAACCAGCTGCTCGCCACCGGCGGCCTGCTCTTCTTCCTGCAGTCGTTCGCGACGTTCCTGTGGACCACCGATCACAGGTCGGTGCGCCTGTCGCTGCCGAGCTACGACCTGGGCGGCATCTTCCTGCCGCTGACGCGCGTGATCCCCTTCGCCATCTCGATCCTGGCGCTCGTCGCCCTCTACCTCTTCCTCACGCGCACGTTCGTCGGCACCGCCATCCGCGCCGTCTCGCAGGACCGCGAGGCCATGGGGCTGATGGGCGCCAATCCGCACCGCATCTACCTCGTCACCTCCGCGGTGGGCGGGCTCATGGCGGGCCTGGCGGGGGCGCTCCTGATCTTCCTCTACTCGGTGCACCCGTTCTTCGGCGGCCAGCTCGGGCCGCTCACCTTCATGATCTGCGTGCTGGGCGGCCTCGGGAACATGGTGGGCGCCTTCGTGGCCTCGTTCATCATGAGCGAGATCATCTCGATCGCCGGCGTGCTGTGGTCGACCGAGATGGGCTACGTCATCGCGTTCGTCGTCTTCATCGTGATGATCTTCGTGCGGCCGGGCGGCATCCTCGCCCGCCGCGGCTGACCCGCCCCGATGCGCCGCGCGCTCGTCCCCGTCCTGGCCGCGCTGCTGGCCCTCGCGCCCCTGGTGCCGATGGCCGGCATGAAGCAATACGTCCTGCACGTGATGATCCAGATCCTCATCTGGTCCTTCATCGGCGGCGCGTGGTCGCTGATGGGCCGCTTCGGGCTCGTCTCGCTCGGCCACGGCGCCTTCCTCGGCCTCGGCGCCTACGCCACCGTGCTGCTGTGGAACTTCTGGGCGTGGAGCCCGTGGCTCGGCGGCGCCGTTGCCGTCGTCCTCACCGCCATCCTGGCCGCGGTCGTCGCCTACCCGTGCTCGCGCTTCCAGGTGGTCGGCCACTACTTCGGCCTGGTGACGCTGGCCGTGGGCGAGGTCATCCGGCTGCTCATCATCGCCGAGCGCGACTGGACGGGCGGCTCGCTCGGCGTCTCGCTCAAGCCCGTGGGCAGCGACAGCCTCTGGGCCCTGCAGTTCGCCGACAAGCGCGTCTTCTACTATGGCGCGCTGGCGCTGTGGCTGGCCGGGCTCTGGGTCTGGCATCGCGTGGACCGCTCGATGGCGCGCTCGGCCATGGAGGCGATCGGCGAGGACGAGACGGCCGCCGCCTCGGTCGGCATCCACGTCACCCGCTTCAAGATCGCCATCACCGTGCTGTCGGCCGCGCTCACCGCAGTCGGCGGCGTGGCCTACGCGCAGTACATCGCCTACGTGAACCCCGACACGCTGGCCGGCATCGGCGTGTCGCTGCGCATTGTGTTCGCCGTCGTGCTGGGCGGCATGTACTCGCTGCTCGGTCCCGCCGTCGGCGCCGCGCTGACGATCGCGCTGTCCGAGTGGCTGCGCATCGCCTTCGGTCTCAAGCTCATCGGGATGGCGGAGACGATCTACGGCTTCCTGCTCGTGGTCTTCATCATCTTCCTGCCCGCCGGCATCGTCGGCAGCGCGGGGGGGCTTCTTCGTGGGGGGGCCCGATATGGCCCCCCACACCCCCCAGACGCTCGTCGCGCCCCGGCGTAGCCGTGGCGCGCCTCGATGACCGCTACTGACGTATCCTTAGGCGCCATGGCTGACTATGCGGTGTACCCGGCGAAGGAGCCCAGCAAGCAGGCGCGCGCGCTGGCCGAGCAGGTGGAGCGCGACGGCGGCCACGTGATGGCGGTCTACCAGGAGCCGATCGGCGAGCACTGGCAGCTCTTCGTGCTGCTGCCGCGGACGAAGGTCGCGGCCAGCCCCTACCAGCGCGACGTCTCGCCCACTCACGTCAAGCGGCTGACCGAGGCGGTGAAGAAGATCGACCGCTTCGTCGATCCGATCCTGGCCGTGTCGCCGGAGCCGGGCGTGTACTGGACGCCGAACGGCAATCACCGGCGGACGGCGCTCGACAAGCTGAAGGCCGACTACGTCCCCGCCATCCTCGTGGCCGAGCAGGAGGTGGCCTTCCAGGTGCTGCCCCTCAACACCGAGAAGGCGCACAACCTGAAGGAGAAGTCGCTGGAGGTCATCCGAATGTATCGCGCGCTGGCCGAGCAGCAGCCGTCGTCCACCGAGGACGACTGGGCGCTGCAGTTCGAGTCCGCGCACTTCGTCACCCTCGGGCTGCTCTACGAGCAGAACAAACGCTTCGCCGGCGGCGCCTTCGCGCCGATCCTGCGCCGGGTGGACAAGTTCCTCAAGGGCGGCCTTAGCCGGGGCCTTCCGGAGCGGGTCGAGCGCGCCGAGATGGTGCGCGCGGCCGACGAGGTGCTGGCCCAGGTGGTGGCCAAGGTCAAGAAGCGCGGCATCAACCATCCGTACGTGAAGAACTACCTGCTGGCCCGGACCACGCCACTGACGCGCGCGCGCAAGACCCTGCCGTCGTTCGAGCAAACGTTCAAGAAGCTGCGCGAAGCGCTCGAGGACTTCGACGTGGCCAAGGTGCGCTACGACGAGATCCAGCGGTCGGCCATCATGATGGCCCCGGCCACGGCGGACTGAGCCCATGCCCCGCGTGGCCCTCGTCACCGGCGGCAGCGGCGCGCTCGGCCAGGCGATCGTCCATCGCTTCCTGGCCGACGGCGCCGCGGTGTGCGTGCCGTGGATCGTGGACGCCGAGCGCGCGCGGCTGGACGCCTCGCTCGATGCGAGCACGCGCGCGCGGGTCATGCTGGAGCGCTGCGACGTGACGGACGACGCGGCCATGGCGCGGCTCGCAGCCGCCGTCGCCGACAAGCACGGGCGGCTCGACGTCCTCGTCACCGGCGTCGGCGGCTTCGCCGGCGGCGGGCTCGTGGACACCGATCGCGCCGCCTGGGACCGGATGCTCGCGATGAACCTCACCTCCGCGTTCACGGCCGCGCGGGCGGTGGTGCCCCACATGCTCGCGGCCAGCGGCGGGCGCGTCGTCATGATCTCCTCGCGCGCGGTGGTCCCGCCCGCGGGCGGCTTCATCGGCTACACGGTCGCCAAGGCCGGCGTGATCGCGCTCATGCAGGCGCTGGCGCAGGAGGTGAAGGGCCGCGGCGTGACCGTGAACGCCGTGGCGCCGAGCACGATGGACACGCCCGCCAATCGCGCCGCCATGCCCGACGCCGATCCGAAGACGTGGGTGCCGGTCGCGGCCGTCGCCGATGCCGTCGCCGCGCTGGCCGCCGAGAGCGCCGCGCACGTCACCGGCACGCTCGTGATGATCTGATGTACCCGCACCAGGCCGAGCGGTTGCAGGGAGCGCTCGAGCGGCAGCGGCTCGACGCGCTCATCGCGGCCTCCCCCGCCAACGTCGCCTACGTCACGGGCTTCTCGAGCCTGGCCCGCCGGGTGTATCCGATGCTCGAGACGTACGCCGTGGTCACGCGTGACGCCACTGCCCTCGTGGTGCCGACGATCGATCTCCTCGCCGTGCTGGAAAGCGACGTGGACGTCAACCACGTCGCCTGTCACGGCCGTTTCCACCTCGAGCTCGAGGCCGCGCGCGGCGAGACGGCGCGCCACTTCGCGGCCCTGGTGGCGGAGCCGGCGGCCTCCGCCGCCGAAGCGCTGGTCGAAGTCCTGCGCCGGCTCGGCGTCGGCGCCGGACGGCTCGGCCTCGACGACGCGCTGCTGCCGTCGGCCGCGGCCGCCGGCGTGCGCCACGCGCTCGGCCACTTCAGCGTCGAGTCCGGCTCCGAGGCGCTCGCCGGAGCGCGGCTGGTGAAGAGCCCGTTCGAGCTCGACGCGCTCCAGCGCGCGCTGCACGTGGCCGAGGAGGGCATCAACGTGGTGCTGGCGCTGCTGGCGCCGGGGATCACCGAGCGCGAGGCCGCCGAGGCCTTCGAGCGCGAGGTCATCGCGCAGGGCGCGCGCCCCTATTGCACCATCGTGGCCTTCGGCGCGGGCTCCGCGGTCCCGGCGCCGTGGCCCACCGAGCGCGCGCTGCGCGCCGGCGATCTCGTCCGCTTCGACCTGGGCTGCAGCCTGAAGGGCTATCACTCGGACGTGGCCCGCATGGCGGTGATGGGCGAGCCCACGTCCCGTCAGCAGACGATGTTCGACGCGGTCCACGCCGGCCTGGAGGCGGGGCTCGAGGTCGTGCGGCCGGGCGCGGCCAGCGGCGACGTCTTCGAGGCGGCGGTGACGGCCACCCGCAAGGCGGGTCTGCCGCGCTTCGACCGCCATCACGTGGGTTACGGCATCGGGCTGGAACCTTCCGAGTCGCCCCGCCTGGCGCCGGGAGGCGCCGCGCTCGAGATGGGCATGGTGCTGCGCGTGGAGACGCCCTACTACGTGGTCGGCGAGACCGGTCTCAACGTGAAGGAGACGGTCGTCGTCACGCGTACCGGCTGCCAGCCGATGAACCGCTCGCACCGCGGGCTCGTGGTCCTCGACTAGGACAGACCTGGCCCGTCGGCAGGCCGCCGCTGCCCCGACGGCGCAGTACCCCCGAAGTAAACATGCCACCCGCCGGCCCCGTCCAATCGATCATCGGGTCCATGGCAAGCTTTCTTGCCGCCGCCGAACGAGGGATGGGATGGTTGTCGGCAGAGGGCCGATTGAGCCAGGAGACCTCCGACGAGGCGCTCTGCCGCCGCGTGGCCGCGGGCGACGAGGCTGCCTTCGACGTGCTGGTGGCCCGTCACCAGGGCCGCGCCTACCGCCTGGCCTGGTCGCTGGTCCGCGACGCCGAGGACGCGCGAGACGTCTCGCAGGAGGCCTTCCTGCGCGTGTATCGCACGGCAGCGACGTTTCGAGGCGAGGCGAAGTTCTCGACATGGTTCTACCGGATTCTCGTCAATCTCTGCCTGGATCATCGCCGGCGCAGCCGCTGGTGGCGCCGGCTGGGCGGCGGCCAGGACGCGGCGGACGGTGGCGACCCGCTCGAGCGTCACGCGGCGCCGGGCCGCGATCCGGCCGAGGCGCTCGGGCAGGCGCAGCTGATGGCCCGCGTGTGGGCCGAGGTCGAGCGGCTCTCGCCCCAGCAGCGCGCCGCCGTGATCCTGCACGTGCAGGAGGACCTGCCGACGAGCGAAGTCGCCGCAGTGCTGGCATGCTCGGAGGCGACGGTGCGCGTGCACCTGCACCGGGCCGTGAGCGCCCTGCGCAAGACGATGAAACGAGGGTGAGTGATGCATCCCGAGACCGAGCTGATTCCGTACCTGCACGGTGAGCTGTCGGCGGCCGACCACGACCGCGTGGCCGCGCACGTGGCGGGCTGCGCGGAGTGCCGGCAGGCCACCGAGGAGAGCCGCGCCGTGCTGCAGGCGCTGGCGGCCCGGCAGGCGGGGCCGCCGCCCCTCGACTGGGGCCGCTACCAGGCCGAGGTGCGCGAGCGCGCCGCGGGCCGGTCGCAGCGGCGGTGGTGGACGCGTCCGGTGCCGCGGCTGGCGGGCGCGGTCACGCTCACGGTGATGCTGCTCGTCGGAGTCCGTGGCCTGCAGCGCCTGACCGAGGAGCCGCAGTCGGCCGACGTGGTGGCCATCGACGAGACCGCCCTGGGCCTGCAGCTGCCGCTGCTGCGGGAGTACCGTGTGGTAGAGCGTCTCGACATGCTGGAGAACCTCGACGTCATCCGCCAGCTCGATCGCCTCGGTGGGGGGCGCTGAGGCATGCCACTGCAGGCCCACGTTCGCATGGTGCCGCGGTGGGTGCCGGTGGCCATCGCGCTGGCCGCGATCCTGGCCGGCGCCGTCCTCGAGATCGCCTGGGGCCAGACGCCGCCGGTGCCGGGGATGGAAGGGCTGTCCTCCGACGAGCGGGCCTTCGTCGAGCGCAACCCCGAGCGCTGGCGCCGGATGTCGCCGGAGGAGCGGCAGCGCGCGCTGGACCGCTATCGCTACTGGCACTCGATGCCGCCGGAGCAGCGCCGCGCCGTCCGGGAGAACGTCCAGCACTTCCGCGCGCTGCCGTTCGCCGAACGGCAGCGGATCCTGGAGGACTTCCAGCGCTGGAACGAGCTGCCGGAGGGGCGCCGCCAGGAGCTGCAGCTCGCGTACGACCGCTTCCAGCGCCTGCCCGCCGAGCAGCGCGACCGCATCCTCGAGCGCTTTCGCGCCTTCCAGCGGTTGCCGCCCCAGGAGCAGGCGCGCGTGATGGAGAACTACGAGCGCTGGCAGCGCCTGTCGCCGGAGGAGCGCGCCCGCCTGCGCGAGCGCATCCAGCAGATGTCACCCGAGGAGCGCGAGCGGTTCCGCCGCGAGCGTCGGGCCGACGATCCGCCGCGATGAATCGCGCCGGCCGCGGCGTGCTAGTGCGCTAGCGCCAGCAGCCGGTCGGTCTCGTCGGGCACGAGATCGAGAAACCACACCGCGACGCCGTCGGTGGCCGTGCGCACCACGAGGGCAATGACCTCGAGCGGTCCGCGCTGATCGGGCATCGTGATCGACACGCGCACGGCCTCGCCCGTCTTCAGCGTCGTGTCCAGGCTCGCGCGCAGTCCCGTCGCACTCACCTCCACCACCGTGCCGTTGGCCACCTTGCCCTTCTCGTTCACCATGCGCACCGGCAGGCTCACCGGAAAGCGCCGCGCCCGGCGGCGCTCGCCATGATCGTCGCCCTCGTCGGCGGGATTGAAGAGCTCGGCGCGCTCCAGCACGACGCCCAGGATCTCCAGGGGCACCGGCTTGGCCAGGAACTCGAGCGCACCCAGGCGCAGGCACTCGCGCGCCTCGTGCTCGGTGGCGTGGCCGGAGATGACGATCACGGGGATGCCCGAATCGCGGAGCGCGGAGTCGCGCATGAGCTCGAGCCCGCTCATGCCGGGCAATCGTACGTCGAGCACGATCGCGTGCGGCCGGCTCGTGCGCAGCCATTCCAGCGCGGCCTCGGCCGAGCCGACGACCTCCGCCTGGTGGCCGCAGGCGACGATGTACTCCCTGAACACCTCGCCCAGGTCGGCCTCGTCCTCGACGATGAGCACGCGCATCGTGGTGACCGACGTCACGGGACCTCCGGCCGGCACACTGCCTTGAAGTTGCACCAGCGGCAGATCCGCAGCTCCTCCGTGCGCTCGAAGTCCTCCATCCGCGCCTGGTTGGCGTCCGGCGCCATCAGGTAGGCGCGCATCGCGCGGATCGAGAGCCGGAGCTGCTCGCGGATCTCCCCCAGCCGCGCGTCGTCCCACGCCAGCGGCGTCACCGTGGGCTCTCTGAGATTCGCCTCCAGCAGGTCGACCTTGGCCGGCTCCACGCCGAGCACATCGCGCGCGTACAGGGCATAGCAGCCGAGCTGGAACGCGGTCGCGTCGGCGTCGCTGGCCCCGGTCTTCCAGTCCACCAGCGTGAGGCGGCCGGCATCGTTCCAGAAGCCGAAGTCCGGCGCGATCCACACCGGCGTGCCCTCGAAGTCGAACACCTTCGACCAGTGCTCGATCGACCAGTGCTCGGGCGCCGTCTTGCGCACGTCGCCCAGCAGGGGCAGCCGGAAGAAGTTGCGCAGGCACGTCTTCACGTTCTGGCTCAGCATCTGCCAGGCCTCGCGCTTGAGGTCCACCGCGTACTCGTGCTCGAAGAGCGCCAGGGTCTTGGGCTTCTCGCGGTAGAGACCATCGCGCGAGCCGCGCCACTCGCCGCGCATCCGCTCGATGACGTCCTCGAGGAAGGGCTCCACCGGCACCTCGCGGCCCTGCTGGTAGATGTGCAGCGCCATCTCGATGGCGTCGTGCACGATGCGGCCGGCCCACATCTGGCGCGAGGCGAGCTGCTTGAGGACGTAGAGACGGCGCACGTCGGGCGCGGAGCCGGCGTCCCAGCCGCCCCAGGAGCCGTAGTAGTGGAGGTAGTACTTGCGCCGACAGTCCTGGAAGGTCGCATCCCGACTGCGCGACCAGGAGAACTCGTTGACGAGGTCGGCCATCTGGGCCGCATTCTAGCGCCTCTTGACCCCTCCGAGAGCGACTGCTAGCGTGACGCCATGCCGGCCCCGTCAAAATCGATCAAGGTCGAGTGCCCGTGCTGCCAGGCCAAGCTCACCATCGATCCCGACCTGGGCGTGGTCGTCGCGCACGAGGCGCCGCCCCCCAAGCGCACGGTGGAGAACCTCGGCGCCGCCATCGACGTGCTGCGCAGCAAGTCGGCCGAGCGCGAGGAGCGCTTCCGCCAGCAGATGGCGGCGGAGTCCCAGAAGGGTAAGGTGCTCGACCGCAAGTTTCAGGAAGGGCTCAAGAAGGCGAAGGACTCGCCGGACCCGCCGAAACGACCGTTCGACTATGAGTGACGGCCGGCCTGGCGCCGGCCGTCGCCATTACTCGGGGCTCGACAGCTCCTCGGCGGCCGTGCGCACCACTCGCACCTTCACCATCTCACCGTCGCGCACGTCCATGCTGATGATGTCACCGACCGAGAGCGCCGTGGCGTCACGCTTCGACACCTGCGTCCAGCGCTGATGCTCGGCGCAGTAGAACCGGCCGCCGTCGTGGTCGACCTTGGTCACCGTCATCCGCTCGTTCTGCATCCACTCGGTGAAGCCCGCCGCGAGCGCCGCCGACGTCGCGAGCGAAAGCATCACCACGCTGATCGAGATCGCCTTCATCTTCATCGCCGTCTCCCCTTGCTCCCGAGTTGTTGACTACGGTTGCCCGGGGCAGTGCAAGGCAGGTGCCGCACTTAAGTCCGCGAAAAGACTGGAGACGATTGGGGCGTCAGGCTGGATTCTGATCGGGGGCGGGTGATTCGCGACCAGGGCTATAGTCGGGGGCGAGATGGAGAGGCGTGACGAGCTCCTCGGCGACCTGCTGCGCCGGGTCAGCCGGAGCTTCTATCTCTCGCTCGCCATCCTGCCGCGCTCGCTGCGCGAGCCGCTCGGGCTCGCCTACCTGCTCGCTCGCGCCGCCGACACGATCGCCGACACGCGGGTCATCGCGCGCGCCGAGCGCATCCGTCACCTGAATGTCTTGCGCCGCGCGTGCGCGGGCGAGGTCGAGGACGTCGGCGCCATCGCTCGCGCGGCGGCGCCGCACCAGGCGCACGCCGCCGAGCGCACGCTGCTCGAGCGCGTGGACGACGCGCTGGCCCGCGTGGCGCGGCTGCCCGCGCCGGACCGTGCGGGGGTGCGCCGCGTGCTCACGACGCTCACCGACGGCATGCTGTTCGATCTCGCGCGCTTTCCCGGCGAGGACGCGGCCGGCCTCACCGCGCTCGACACGCTCGACGAGCTCGACGGCTACACGTACCTGGTCGCCGGCTGCGTCGGCGAGTTCTGGACGGACCTCCATCTCGCGCATCGTCCGCGCCTGCGCGGCTGGGAGCCGTCCGTGATGCGCGCGACCGGCGTCCGCTTCGGCAAGGCGCTCCAGATGACGAACGTGCTGCGGGACGTGCCGGCCGATCTCGCGCACGGCCGCTGCTACCTGCCCGCCCGCGAGCTGGCGACGCTGGGCCTGACGCCGCCCGATCTGCTCGGAGCCGCCGGCGCCGCGCGCGCGCGGCCGCTGCTAGGCCGCCTCCTCGCCGTCGCGCTCGAGCACTACGACGCGGCCTGGCGCTACACGCTGGCGATCCCGCGCCGCGAGTGGCGCATGCGCCTGGCCTGCGCGTGGCCGCTGCTGATCGGCCAGGCCACGCTGGAGGCGCTGGCCGCGCACCCCAATCCGCTCGCCGCCGCGCCGCCCGTGAAGGTCGAGCGCTCGGACGTCCACGTCATCCTGGCCGGCTCGACGCTGCGGGTGTGGTCCAATCGCGTGCTTGGCGCCGAGGCGGCGCGCCGGCGCGCGCGCATTTCCGCTCGGATCGAAAATCTTGCTTGCGCCGCTCGCGCGCGACGTGCACCGTAGGGCAGCACCATCATCCGAGAGCTCCGGAGGACGCGATGGAACGACCGATGGAAGGCATGAATCCGGGGATGCCGCCCATGGGCAGCGAGCCGATGGGTAGCGACGGGCCGGGATCCGCTCCCCGCCGCCCCGCGCGGCGCCCGGCGGCCAAGCCCAAGCGGAAGGCCAAGGCGAAGCGGAGCGGCACCAAGCGTGGCGGCTCGGCGAAGCGGCGCAGCAAGGGCCGGGCGAAGGCGAAGTCGCGCCGGTCGGGCGCCAAGCGCAAGCGCAGCCGCCGGTAGGCGCGCGCGGGACGTCCAGGGACACGGGGGGCGGCCGCCTCGGCGGGAGCCGCGGCGGCCCTCGTGGTTTCCGGTTCGGCCTACTCCTTCAGGTTTAGGCTCATGAGCGCAACGGGATCGATGCGTGCGCCGCCCACCAGCGCGCCGAAGTGCAGGTGCGGCCCCGTCGCCCTTCCGGTCGCCCCCACTGTCCCCACGATGTGGCCGCGGTCCACCACCTCGCCCTCGCCCACTGCCACCGTGTCGAGGTGGAAATAGAGCGTGTAGACGGCGTGGCCGTGGTCGAGGACGACGAGGCGGCCCGGAAAGAAGAAGTCGCCCACCAGTGCCACGCGCCCGGTGTTAGCCGCCACCACCGCGGTGCCCTTGGGCGCGGCGTAGTCGGCGCCGCTGTGTGGGGCGCGAGGCTTGCCGTTGATGACCCGCCGGGCTCCGAAGCCCGTCGGCGCCTCGTGACCGGCAACCGGCCGCACGAACGCGCCCCGCCACAGCCGCTCCGGCGTCACCGTCCGGTAGAGGGTGGCCAGGCGCTCGCTCTCGCTGACCGCGCGCCGCTCGGTCTCGGGATCCAGATCGACCATCGGCGGTGGCAGCGTCAGCCGCTGGACGGCAAACTCCCGCTTGTGAATCGTCAGCCGGCCGTCGAGGGCACGGGCCTGCTGGCCCGGCTCCAGGATCGCCAGCCGCCAGGGCTGGTGTCCGGGCTTGGTCTCCACGTCGATGCCGACCACGGCCGTCTGGCCGCCCGCGTAGGGGAAAAAGACGAGGGTCCGCGAGCCCAGCGAGCCTTCGAGCGCGGCGGCCTCGGAGATGCCGCGGACGTGGATCCACGCGACGTCGCCCGGGTGTGGACGCTTGGGATGCCAGGTGACGGCGATGCGGTCGGCGGCGGGAGCGGCCAGCGGCAGGGCCAGGAGCAGCGCGAGGAGCGCCGCCGCGGCCGGCCGGCGGCCGCGTGTCACTCGGGGCGCTGCTGCCGCAGGAACTGCTCCATCTCCTCGACGAGCTCGGCGGCGGGTGGCAGGTCGCTGGTGGTGGCCGGCTCGGGCTCGTCCGAGTCACGCGACTCCAGCTTGGCCACGTATGCCTTGATCTTGGCGTTCTGGGCGACGATCTCCGACAGGTTCTGCTCGAACTGCTTGGTGGCGTCCTCGAGGTCGGTGAGGTCGGCCTCGGCGTTGAGCAGCATGAGCACGCGCTGCACGATGGCGAGCGCGGCCTTGGGATTCTCGATGCCCGAGATGTAGTGCGGGACGTTGGCCCAGACGCTGGCCGTCTCCAGTCCCTGCTCGCGGCACGCCGTGTTGAGCACGCCCACGATGCCCGTCGGGCCCTCGTAGCGCGACGGCTTCACACCCAGGCGCGCGGCCAGCTCGGGGTCGGAGGCGCTGCCCGAGATGCGAATGGGCCGCGTGTGCGGGACCTCGGCCAGGAGGGCGCCGAGCATGACCACGAGCGTGACCTGGCAGCGTTGCGCGAGCTCGAGGACGGCCGCGCAGTAGCTGCGCCACTTGAGGTGCGGCTCGCCGGCCACGGCGATGACGAGGTCGCGCGAGAGCCCGGGCGCGCGCGCGACCGAGAAGTCGGTGGTGGGCCACACGATCTCGCGCTCCGTCTCCGAGCCCGACTTGTAGCGCACGTACGGGCGCGAGAGGCCGAAGTGGTAGAACTCTTCGGGATCGATCTCGGCGAACTTTTCGGCGCCGAAGGCCGTGCCCAGATAGCGGGCGGCGGTCGTGGCCGACTCGGCGGCGTCGTTCCAGCCGTTGAACGCGGTGATCAGCACCGGGCGGCGCAGGCCCTCGGGCTGACTATGGATCGTGAGCGGATTCATGCGTAATCGCGTCTCCGCGTGCGTGTTTGACTGCGAGTTTACCACGGTTGAAACACCGCCACGGCGCGGGTACATTGAGCCTGCACCGAGTCGCGCTGCAGTTCATGACCTCGGGCGGGAGGAAGATCGCGATGCGCAACGACCATGTTCGACTCTTGATGGGATTGGGCGCGCTGCTGCTGTTCGCAGGCTGCGCGTCGAGCGACGAGTGGCAGACCTGGAAGGAACACCCCACGCATTTCGCCTCGGGCGACCACCTGCGCTTCTCGACCCGCAATCGCGAGGGCAACGCCCGCGTGACGCGGCAGGACATCGCCCAGGCCCGCGACCAGGGCTGGTGGGGTAAGCCGGTCACGGTTACCCAGGAAGCGATTCTCGAGCGCTGACCCAGCGCGTCAGGGTGTCGACGCCGGTGTCAAGTTGGCGTCGACACCACGCCTCCACTGCCGTCGGAGCCACGATTCCGCCCGTGTCACATCGAGATAGAGGGGGGCCAGGCATGGCACTGGGTGTGCACCGCGGGCCCGGCATGAACCCTTCAAGCACCGCTTGCCGGATAATCACGACCGTTCGCCGCGGGCTGGCCGCGGCCATGCTCGCTGCCCTCGCCGTGACGGCGCCCGTCCTCGCCGCACCGGCGGACGACAGCGTCCTGCCGGCCGAGCAGCACACGTCCGAGAAGGGCAAGCGGCTCGCCGCGCGCTACGCGCCGGCCCTGCGCGAGATGAGCGCCAAGATCTATCACTGCATGCCGTGGGTCGAGGTGAAGCGCAACGGCATCGGCTTCTACAAGCCGAAGCATCTCGAGGGCGACGTGCGCTACCTCTCCATCAACCTCTACATCGACCAGCAGCCGTCGCCGGAGTTCGCGGCCTTCTCGATCGAGGAGCGCGGCTCGCGGATGTTCTCGCGCTACGTGGGCCCGATGGTGCGCCGCATGGCCACCTCCCCCGGCCTGCTGTCCGACACGTCGCTGGATGGATTCACCGTCATCCTCGAGTGGCTGAAGCAGGCGCCGACGACGCCCAACGGCCGCCCGATCCACGAGACGATCGCGACCTTCATGGACCGCGCCACGGCGGGCGACTACCTCGCCGGCCGCCTGCCGGCCCGTGACCTCGCCGCCCGCTCCCGCGTGCTGGCCTGGGACGGCGAGACGTCGCTGGGCCCGATCCGTCTCACGTCGTGGGACGACGACTTCGTGATGACCTACAAGGTTTCGAACTACCAGGTCGCGCCCGGCGTCTCCTGTCCTTAGTCACTCGGAGGGGGACTGCGTCCCCCTCCGACGAGCGCGGGCCTGACGGCCCGCGCTCGCGCTCGCCCTGCCTCCCCCCTAGACCATTCGATTGCGGCGGCAAAGCCGCCGCTCGAACTGCTGTCGTAACGCCACAGGCTTACGCCGACAGAGTCGGGACTCAACATCGTGCCGGCGCGGTAAGCTTTCCCACCGTGGTGAGCTCTGATATTCGCGAGGTGTTCGCTGGGCCGAAGGTGCATCCGGCGTTCACGTGGCATTGCGAGCCGGCTCGCTGGGCCCTCGGCGACGGGCGCTTGAGGGTCGAGCCGGAGGCGGGGACGGATTTCTGGCAGCGGACGCACTATGGATTTCGTGCCGACAACGGGCATGCTTTGCTGGCGCAGGTCGTGGGGGACTTCGTGGTGGGCACGCACGTGCGGTTCCATCCGGTGCACCAGTACGACCAGGCGGGATTGCTCGTGCGCATTTCACCGTCGTGCTGGCTCAAGACGTCGGTGGAGTACGAGCCGGGCCGGGCGGGACGGCTCGGGGCGGTGGTGACGAACGAGGCGTACTCCGACTGGTCCACGCAGCCGTTCGACGGCCGCGAGGTGTGGCTCCGGGTGCGCCGCGAGGGCCAGGATTACGTCGTCGAGGCGGCGCGCGACGGGCGCGAGTGGGAGCAGATCCGCATGGCGCGCCTGCACGAGGACCGCGCGGGTCTGGCCGTGGGCTGTGGCCTCTACGCGTGCAGCCCGAAAAGCGCGGGTTTCGTCGCCGAGTTCACCACGCTCACGATCGAGCGCGGGCGACTCGCGTGAGGGTGTCGCCGAGGAGCGTCGCGATGTCCGAGAGCGCGCGCGCCGCCGCCGCGTCGGGCGCGACGGCGACGTAGGGCTCGCCGCGATCGGCGGCGGCGGCCAGGGCCGGATCGAACGGCACGCGGCCGAGAAACGGCACGCCGGCCTCGCGCGCGAGCGCCTCGCCTCCGGGCCCTGGAAACATCCCCGCCATGTTCTCGACCAGCCCCAGCACGGGCGCCCCGGTCTGCTGCGCGACCGTGATCGACTTGCGGACGACCAGGCGCGAGACGTCGGACGGGATCGTCACCAGCACCGTGCCCGAGAGCCCGGGGACGAGGCCGGCGATCGTGGCGAGACGATCGGTGCCGGGCGGCAGGTCGATCAGCAGCACGTCGAGCGCGCCCCAGCCGGTGTCGGCCAGGAACTCGCGCAAGGCGTTGGCCTCCATGGTGCCGCGCCACGTGTGGGCCTCGGCCTGGCTGGGCGCGTCCCACGTGAGCGGCGTGGCGTCGTCGGCGAGCAGCAGGTCCATCGACATCACGCGGATGCCGAGCGCGCTCACGGGCGGCTCCACGCCGCCGGCGCCGACGACCAGCGTGCGGCCGCGCACGCCGAGCATCTTGGCCATCGTGGGGCCGTTGAGGTCGGCGTCGAGGACGCCGACGCGGGCGCCGCGCAGCGCGAAGGCGCCGGCGAGGTTCGCGGTGACGGAGGACTTGCCCACACCGCCCTTGCCGGAGACCACGGCGACGATGGCCCGCACGTCCTGGAGCCGCGCGAGCAGGCGCGCTTGCTGCGCCTCGACCTGCCCGACGATGTTGGAGCCGCCGTCGCCGGCGATGTCGCGGTACTTCTTCACGCGCGCGCCTCCGCGCTCCACGCGGCGCGCACCAGGAACGCCAGGGCGACGAGCGTGACCGCGAGGAAGACGAGGGCGCCGGCCCGGTACGTGAGCGCGCCGCCCCACGGCGCCGCCACCACGGCCGTCTGCCCACGCAAGCCCACGTGGGCCACCTTGAAGGTGCGATAGGCCATGAACAGCGCCAGGACGCGCGCGAAATCTCGCCGGGTCAGCACCCAGCGCTCGAACCACAGGCGCGGACGGCGCAGCAGATACGGCACCCCGAGCAGCGGCACGAGCCCCACCACGGCCCAGAAGAGCGCATAGAGCGCGCGCCCGCGCGGGCCGACCCCGGCCGGAACGCCGACGCCCTGGGCGACGAGGTAGACGCCGCCCACCTCGTAGAGGAGCGCGTAGCCGAGGTAGCTTCGCGCGGCCGCCCGGAAGCGGCCGTCCTCCACGTCCGGCGTCATGCCTGGGGGCGGAACCGTCCGCCCCAGGAGCTGCGCACCTGGGCCAGGAGCTCGCGGGTGACGACGCGCTCGTTCCGGCCGCGCGCGTACGCCTCCACGGCTTTCACCACCATGCCGCGCGCGAACGAGGGAATGGCCGCGAGCCGCTCGCGCGCCTCGGGCTCCCAGGTGAGCTGATAGTCCACGGGGAGGCCGAACGTCAGCGTGGCCGGCAGGTCGATCACCGTGCCGCCGTGCGCACCGGGCTGATAGCCGCAGGCCGGGTCCTCGGCGAGGTAGTCGCCGTGCGTGGCGTAGGCGCGGCAGCGGCAGCCACCGCAGACCTTCGAGAACTCGCACGCCCCGCAGCGGCCGCCGAGCTTGGGATCGCGGAGATCCTCGAACGCGGGCGCCGTGCGCCACAGCTCGTCGAAGGCGGTCGCGCGCAGGTTGCCGACGGCGACGGGCATGTACGGGCACGGCGTCACGTCGCCGGCCGGCGTGATGCGGCAGTAGTACTTGCCGGCCGGGCAGGAGCCGTGGGCATAGTTGCGCAGCAGCGGCGAGGCCGGGTTCAGCTCGTAGAGGATGCGCCGGAAGTGCGGCGCGCACTTCGCCCGGATGAGCAGCCCGTCCGCCTTCCCCACCGGCGTCGACCACGGGTCCTCGAACGCCGGCGGCGCGGGCGCGGCGCCGGGCAGCATGCCGAGCATCTGCCGCACGAAGCTCGGCGGCCCCTGCCCCACGCCCTGCACCCTGGCGAGATACGTGAGGATCCGCTCGTACGCCGCCGCGTCGATGTCCGTCAGGTCCTTCCCGCGCCCCGTCCGCACGAGGAAGAAGAAGTTGAGGACCTTCGCGCCCAGGTCCCTGGCGAGGTCGATCATCGCCGGGACTTCACCGACGTTCCAGTCCGTGACCGACATGTGCAGCGAGAAATCGAGCCCCGCGTCGGTGAGCACCTTCGTCGCCCTCACCGCCCCGTCCCACGATCCCGACAGGTGCCGGAACGCATCGTGCTTCACCCGATCCGTGGAATCGAGGCTGATCGAGGCCCCCAGCACGCCGTGCTGGCGCATGAGCCTCGCTTCCCGCTCGCGCAGCAACACCCCGTTGGTCCCGAGCACGGTCGTGAAACCCTTCCCGGTGGCGTACCCGGCCACGTCGAAGATGTCCCGCCGGAGAAGAGGTTCACCGCCGGTGAGGATGAGAAACACGTTGGGATTGACGCGCGCGATCTCGTCGATGACCCGCCGGCACTCCTCGGTCGTCAACTCCCCCCGCGTGTCCGCCCCCGCATGCGCCGACATATAGCAATGCGCACACTCCAAATTGCACCGTTGCGTGAGGTTCCACGACACCGAATACGCCGTATACGGCGACATCGACGCAGGCGGCCGAGACATGTCGGACGTCACAGCCGGCGGTCTTCTAATGAAAGGAAGGCTGGTGAGACGTTCCGGACTCGGTACAACGGGCACCCCAACGACGATGCCGACGGGATCACGGGGTATGTCCGAACAAGAACTGTGCGAGCGGAGCGAAGGGATCACGACAAACGATCTGCGCCAAAGACCTCGTGGTCGCCGGACCCCGCTCCCGCCGCTGCCCGGCGCCGCGCATTCGTCTAGCGCGGCTTCTTGTTCGAGACGTATCCCGCGATGACCTCGTTCATCGTCTCGCGGGCATGCCCGATGCCCTCTTCGCAGAGCGCCAGGTCGATGTGCGTGACGTTCTTCGCCGTGGCCACGCGCTCGACTTCCTCGCGCGTCATGTCCCGCATGAACCCGGCCGGCACGCGGTTGAGCCGCGCGACGGCGTCGTCGGTCCAGGTGAACGCGCTGGTCGTGGCCGCCGCGGCCGCGGCCGACGGCGTCGCGGCCGGCTCGAACTTCGTCTTGGCCAGCAGGGTGTCCCAGCCGGCGCCCAGCTTGTCGCGCCCCACCGTCTCCTCGATCATCGGCAGCGCGAGCTGGCAGGTGATCACCGGGATCTTCTTCGAGCGCGCGTACTTCTCGACGCGGGCCTTGGCCCGGCGGCGCAGGTAGCCGTCGGTCACCTCGCGCAAAGCGTCGCGCGCGTCGGCCGACCACTTCACGACGACGCCCGGCATCGACTCTTCCTCGGCGACGCCGCCCTCCTGGGCCGCGATCGTCTCCACGACCTCGCGGGTGATCGTCTGGAACTTCTCGGCCGGCGCCGCGCACACCGGGCACGTCACCACCGCATTCGGACCCTTCACCGTGTAGCCGCACACCGAGCAGATGGCCGTGGCCGCCTGCGTGTCCTTCCGCAGCTCGGCGACGGCCAGGTCCTCGGCCAGGATCTGCATCTTCTCGGCCATGCGCGTCGGCATGAAGATGGCCATGGCCTCGTCGATCACCTTGTTGGTGATGACGGTGTGACCCTGCTCGATGGCGTAGCGCAGCAGCGCCGTGCGGGCCACGCCCTTCACTTGAGGGGGCACGCGCTCCATGCGCGCCTCGGCCTCCTCCGTCCAGGAGATGATCTCCTCGGCCTTGACGTCGAGCGGGGGGTAGAACTTGCCGCCCGTCAGCAGCACGTTGCACGGGGCCAGCCGCATGAGGTTCTCGGTGTTGGAGCCCAGGTCCACCTCGTGCTCGTCGGAGTGCACGCCCACGCGGCCCAGGATCAGTAACAGCGGCTGTTCTTTACGCGCAAAGGTGAGAATTTTTTCGAAACACTTTCCGTCGAGAAGCGTGATCTGCAGATCGACGCCATCCTCCAAAGCCAGCTTGCGCGCGATCTCCAGGTGCGACTGGTAGATCTTGGCCAGGCCGGTATCGATGATCTCCTCGTGGAGCTGCTCCTGCTCCTTGAAGCGGAAGATCTTGGAGGCCTTCTCGTTCAGCACGCCGACGATGCCGTTGAACATCGCGTAGTGCAGATAGGGATCGTAGACAGCCACGGCCTGCACGGGCCGGTTGAGGGCCTTCGACAGCGCCAGGCCCAGCTTGAGGCCGTGGAACGACTGCGGGGAGCCGTCGAGCCCGACGACGATGGCGCCCTGGGCGTCGCGCAGCGCGTCCGCGTTGCGGACGATCAGCGTGTCACGCGTGACCTTGCGCACGAAGCGCTCGGTGACCGAGCCGAGCTGGCTGTCCTTGACGGCACCCATGCCGAGCGCGCCCATCACGACGAGGTCGTAGTCGGAGGCCTGGGTGTCCTCGATGAGCGCCTTGTAGTGCTTGCCGTCCATCATCCGGGCGGTGAAGGCCAGCCCGGCCGCCTCCGCCTTGGCCTTCATGACGTCCAGGTAGGACTCGGAGATGAGCTGCAGGCCCATGGCGATCAGCGAGTCGTGGATCTTGCGCTGGCGCTCGAGCTCGGTCTCGTCCTTGTACTCCTCGGGCAGCGTGTACTCCATCTGCTTGAACCGGTAGTCGTGCAGCCGGGCGGCGTACACGTGACAACCCGTGAGCCTGGCCCCGAACGCGCGCCCCAGCTCGACCGCGAGGTCGATGGCGCGGTTGGAGTAGTCCGAGTTGTCGACCGGAACATAGATGTGCTTGTACATGCGCAGGTCCCCTTATTTGAGCTCGAAGTCGAGCGTGGCCGCCGCCTTGGGGGCGATGGTCACGTCGCGCGTGATCGCCTGGGGCTCGTCGTAGAGCGGGCGGCCGTCCTTGTCGAGGCCCTTGGGCCGGAAGCCCTCGTGCCACATGGTGACCTTGTAGCTGCCGGGCGGGATGCCCTCGATGAGGAACGCGCCCCTGTCGTCGGTGACCGCGTAGTAGGGGCTGTCGTGCACGATCATCCACGCCGCCATGTGCGGATGGGCGTCACACACGACGCGCACGACCCCGGGCTTGGTGAGGCGCTTGGTGATGTCGATCATCTGGTCCTTGTTGGGCAGGGCCAGGTTGAAGACGGTCGGCTTGCCGAGGAAGCCGTGCGTGTTGTGCAGGATCCCGTCGGAGTTCTTCACGCGCGTGCGCTCACCGGGCATGGTGGCGGTGACGTGGTGGACGAACACGCAACGGTGGTTGTCGAGGACGGCGTCGGCCGCGCCCTTCTTGCCGCGCGCCACGCCCCCGATGAGGATCACGCTGCCGCGCACGCCGCGCTCGGGCCCCAGCACCAGGGCCTCGTTGTCCTTCTGGTCACCGCACACGTCGCGGTTCTTGTTGACGGACAGCGGCTCCAGCCGGGGCGGCGTGCCCGCGAACTTCACGGTCCCACTCAGCGTGCCGCCGTCGGCCACCGTCACCACCTCGTAGGCGAGCGCGGGCGAGGCCACCGCCGCGAGCAGCCCGAGCAGGGCGGCGGCTCTCAGCACGGCCGCTCCGTCACGGCTCCGGATTGATCGCGAACTCCAGCGCGAGCCAGAGGCTGCGGCTGTAGCGGAAGAACCACAGCGGGAAGAGGATGACGAAGGGCACCCAGAGCGCGAGCTGGGCGGCCGTCTCCCACCCGGCCAGCGCGCGCAGCAGAAAGAAGCCCGTCACGGCGATGGACACCGTGACGCCGTAGTTCACGTAGATCGCCCCGATCCAGTAGCCCTGCGCGCGCTCGAAGCGCAGGTCGCACACCGCGCACACCGTGTTCATCGCGAACCAACCGCGGAAGAGCGGCGCCCGCCCGCAGCGGGGACAGCGCAGTCGCAGGGCGTGGCCCAGGGCGCGCGCCAGGCGCGCCCGCGCCCGGTCGTCCGGCATGTCCCACGCCTCGCTCCACCGCCGCCGCTAGTGCTTGGCCGGCGCTTCGGCGGCCGGCTCGAGGTTGGCGGTCTTGTGATCGACGAAGAACGCGTCCGGAAGGATGACGAACACCAGCAGCGTGGCGATCGTCAGCGGCGTCACCGCGATGAGGGCCAGCGTGCGGGTCTCGAACTTCAGGTGCATGAAGTACATCGCCACCAGCGCGGCTTTCACGATCGCGAACGCGCACAGGAACACGCCGACGGTCACCTTGCTCATCGCAATGTAGTGCGGCAGGAACACGACGCCGATTTCGCCCACGGTGAGAATGGCCAGCCAGTAAAAGATCAGCATGTAGTTGGGATGCTTGTGCTCGCCTGCCATGGGTCGCGCCTCCTAGAGCAGGTACATGAAGGTGAAGACCATGATCCAGACGAGGTCGACAAAGTGCCAGTAGAGGCCGACGATCTCGACCACGTTGTAGCTCGCGGCCGGGTCGGGCCGCCGCGACACGACGCCGACGACCGACAGCAGGTAGATCACGCCCGCCGTCACGTGCAAGCCGTGAAACCCGGTGATGATGAAGAACGAGGTCCCGAACAGGGTGGCCCCGTGGCCCTTGGCAAGCTCCAGGGCATGGCCGGTGATTCCGTTGATGTGCAGCCCCTCCCGGATCAGCTTGGTCCACTCGAAGGCCTGGCAGCCGACGAAGATGGCGCCGCCGAGCGCGGTGAAGAGCAGGAACATCTTGGCCTTCGACCGATCACCCTTCCCCAGCCACTCGAGCGCCTTCACCATGGTGACGCTGGAGCAGATGAGCAGGAACGTCATGGCCGCCGTGAGGTTGATGCCCAGCACGTCGTAGGGGCTCGGCCAGTCGGCGCTGGTGGCGCGCATGCCGCCGTAGGCCGCCAGCAGCGTGCCGAAGCCGACGGCGTCGCCGGCCAGGAAGATCCACATGCCGAGCTTGCCCCAGCTCTCGGGTGTGAGCGGGCTCTCGGCGGGTTCCACGACGGCGTGCGACGTGGATGCGGCGTGCGAGGTTGCAGCGCTCATGTCGTTGTCGTCTCCTCGTTCATCGAATTCGGGCGCCGCCACCGCAAGCGGTAGCCGGCGCTCCAGGCGAGCACGACCCCGATCCCGATGGCCACCGCGAACGGCACCACCATCAGCGCGGTGTACGCCCAGTTGAAGCTGCGATCGCCGTAGGCCGACGCCACGCAGGCGGCGCAGGCCAGGACCTTCCCGAGCGCGCCCGTCATACCAGGTAGACCGACACGTAGAGGACCGGCCACAGCGCGACCACGAAGTGCCAGTAGATCGCGCACGCGCGCGCGACGGCGGTCTGCCCGTCCAGGAAGCGCCCGCGCCGCGCCAGCGCCAGCGTCACGCCCAGCCAGGCCAGCGCGCCGACCACGTGGGCGGCGTGGGCGCCGATGAGCGTGTAGAACGTGCCGCCGTAGGCGCCGGACGAAACGGTGAGCCCGTACTGGATCAGCCGCATCCACTCGTAGCCCTGGATCGCGAGGAAGAGCGCGCCGAGCGCGCCGGCGGCGGTGAGGCCGCGCACCAGCCGGACGCCGTCGCGCGCGCGCAGGGCCTGCATGGCCCCCGCCATGGCGAGGCTGGAAGCCAGCAGAACGAGCGTGTTGAATCCGGTCACGAGGATGGGCAGCCGCGGCTGCAGCGGCGGCGGCCACAGCGGCGCGGCCAGGCGCAGCACGAAGAACCCCGAGACGAGGCCCGCGAAGAACATCACCTCGGCGGCGATGAGGAACACCATCGCGAGCCGCACGTTGTCGAGCGGGCGGCGCGGCGAGGGCTCACGCTCATCGCCGTCACCGCCGCCCGTCGGCGGCGGCGGAGGCGGCGTGCGGCCGTTCGTCTTCCGGCTGGCCGGTGGGCGCGGCGGCGCCTCGAGGACGAGCCGGCTCACCAGCGAATCCCCACCAGGAGCGAGGCCACCACGAGCACGGCCACGATCGTCAGCAGCACGCGCCGCAGCAGACGGTTGCGCTCGGCGAGGTCGGTCATCAGCGTGCTCATGCCTTGTCGAAGGCCAGCAGCGCCAGCAGCAGCGGCAGATAGAGGAGCGAGGCCAGCAGCACGCGGCGCGCGTGCGAGAGCGAGGGGGCCAGCGCCTGCTGCGCCCCCATCGCCACGAAGGCCGCGCCCAGGACGAGCGCGCCCATGAAGTAGACGCCGCCGGCGAGGCCGATCAGCGTGGGCAGCAGGCTCACGGCCAGCAGGGCCAGCGTGCCACTGAGGATCTGGCGCTCCGTCGAGCGGCCCTGGGCGTCGATCACCGGCAGCAGGCGCACGCCGGCGCGCGCGTAGTCGTCGCGATAGAGCTGGGCGATCGCCAGCGTGTGCGGGAGCTGCCACAGGAAGAGGATGCCGAAGAGCACCCAGGCGCCGAGGCCGAGGTCGTCGCGCGCCGCCGCCCAGCCCGCGACGGGCGGCAGCGCACCGGGCACGGCGCCGACCAGCGTGCAGAACGCCGTGCGCAGCTTGAGCGGCGTGTAGGCGAACACGTAGAGCACGAAGGTGGCGGCCACGGTCAGCGCGGCCAGCCATCCCGCGCCCAGCGCCAGCACGCCGAGGCCGCCCGCGGTCAGCGCGGCGCCGAAGAGCAGCGCCTCGAGCGGCGTCAGCCGTCCCTCCGGCAGCGGCCGCGTGCGCGTGCGGGCCATCAGCGCATCCACGTCGCGCTCCCAGTACTGGTTGAGCGCCAGCGTGCCGCCCGCGGCCAGCGCGGTCCCCAGCAGGAGGGCGACGAGCCGGCCGTAGTCCGGCCCGCCGGTGAGCCCGACGTAGTAGCCGACCGCGGTCGTGATCAGCACCATCAGGACCACGCGCGGCTTCGTCAGCGCGACGAGGTCGCTGGCCACCCGGGCGCGCTCACGCGGCAGCGCGGCGACGATCACTTCGGCCGGCTGCGTCATCGCGCGGCGCCCATGGCCCGGGAGGCGTGGGCGACGTCGAGCGCCGGCGAGACCGGGGCGCTCGCCAGCACGCGCACGGCCAGGACCACCGCGCCGGCCAGGACGAGCCCGCCGGCCAGTCGGTGCGCCACCGGCAGCGCCAGCATCGTGAGCTGGCCGCCGGGGATCCAGATCGCCGAGAAGCGCGCGAGATAGCTGCCCGCCCCGAGCAGGAGCTGCAGCCCGAGCAGGCCGAGGACGACGCGGGCGACGGGGGCGGCCACCGCGTCGCCGCTCCGACGCAGCCGCGCCGTGGCCATCGGCGCCAGCACGAAGACGGCGACGGCGCCGGCCAGGTGCAGGTCGAGGCGGCCGGCGTGCGTGAGCAGCGCGCCGAAGACGATCTGCAGGTAGACCAGCGCGGCCGTGGCCACCGTGAGCCCGCGGGTGACCGCGTCGAGCGCGGGCGCCGGCCGCGCCATCGCGGACGAGGTGAGCAGCGCAAGGGCCACGACGAACGCGAAGAAGGCCTGCGCGAAGGGCCCGTGCACCATCGCCAGCGCATCGGCCGTGAGGATCACGCGCAGGCCGCCGATGACGCCCTGGAGCACCACCGCCGCCACCGCCACCATGCCGAGCAGGCGCAGACGGCCGCCGGCGCGCCAGAGCGTCGCGGCGAGGGCCAGCGTGAGCAGGCCGACCAGCGCGCCCAGCAGCCGGTGGCCGTGCTCGTAGAACACGCCGCCCACCATCCGCGAGGGCGGGAAGAGGAACATGTTGTGGCCGAACGTCGTCGGCCAGTCGGGGACGGCCAGCGCGGCGCCCGTGTTGGTGACGAGCCCACCGAAGACGATGAGCACGCACGTCGCGGCCGCCGTGAGCACGGCCAGGCGATGGGCCAGCCTCACGCGCCGAGCCTCCCTCAGTGCGCCCGCGCCCGCACCCGGGCCGGCGCCTGCGTCTGCGGCAAGTAGTCCTCGGTCGCCTCCGGGTCGCTGTACTCGTACGGCCCGCGATAGACGGTGGGCAGCACCGGCCCCCAGTTGAGGTGCGGGGGCGGCGAGGGCGCCGTCCACTCGAGCGTCGTGGAGTTCCACGGGTTCATCGGGGCCTTGCGGCCGGCGAACAGCGACCAGAAGAAGTTGACGACGAAGAAGAGCTGCGACAGGCCGAGGAAGATGGCCCCGTAGGTCATGAACACGTTCCAGTGCTGCTGGTGCTGCAGGAACTCGTACTGCATGGGGTTGTAGATCCGCCGCATCTGGCCGCCGACGCCGATGATGTGCATCGGGAAGAAGACCCAGTTGAAGAAGATCAGCGTGCCCCAGAAGTGCAGGTGACCCAGCAGCGGGTTCGTCATGCGGCCGAACATCTTGGGGAACCAGAAGTAGATGGCGGCGAAGGCCCCGAAGATGGAGCCGCCGAACACCACGTAGTGGATGTGGGCCACGATGAAGTACGTGTCCTGGATGTAGATGTCGACCGGCGTGGAGGCCATGAAGATGCCGGAGAGCCCGCCGATGACGAACATCGACACGAAGCCGAGCGCGAACAGCATGGGGACCTTGAACTGGATGCGCCCGCCCCACAGCGTGCCCAGCCAGTTGAACGTCTTGATGGCCGACGGCACCGCGATGATCATCGTGGACACCGTGAAGGCCATGCCCAGCCGCGGGTTCATGCCGGACACGAACATGTGGTGGCCGTAGACGATCCAGGACAGGAACGCGATGCCGATCATCGAGAAGGCCATCGCGTGGTAGCCGAAGATCGGCTTGCGCGAAAACACGGGCAGGATCTCCGAGGCGATGCCCATGGCGGGCAGGATGAGGATGTAGACCTCGGGGTGCCCGAAGTACCAGAACAGGTGCTGCCAGAGCAGCGGCTCGCCGCCGCCCGACGGCTTGAACCATGAGGTGCCCAGCGTGCGGTCGAACAGCAGCATGGCCACGCCGGAGGTCAGCACGGGCAGCGCCAGCAGCAGCAGGATGGCCGTGATGAACAGCGACCAGACCACCAGCGGCATCCGGAACAGCCGCATGCCGGGCGCCCGCATGTTGATGATGGTCGTGATGTAGTTGATCGAGCCCATCATGGAGCCGATGCCCATGGTGAACAGGCTGATGCACCAGAGGTTCTGGCCCCAGTTGACGCCGGTGTACTCCGGCACCGCGGAGAGCGGCACGTAGGAGGTCCAGCCGGCGGCGGCGTGGCCGCCCTCCACGAAGAAGCCCGACAGCATGATCAGGCCGGCGGTGAAGGTGACCCAGTACGACAGCATGTTTAGGAAAGGGAACGCCATGTCGCGGGCGCCGATCATCAGCGGGATGCAGAAGTTGCCGAAGGAGCCGGCCAGGATCGGCATGATCACGAAGAAGATCATGATGGTGGCGTGCATGGTGAACGCCATGTTGTACTGCGGCGGCTGGATGATGCCGGGCGGCGTGGTCTCGGTGAAGATGTGGGCCATGCCCGGGATGGGCGTCTCCGGCCACGCCAGCTGCCAGCGCACCAGCAGCGCCAGCAGGCCGCCGATGATCATCATGCACAGTCCCAGGAACAGGAACTGCCGCGCGATCATCTTGTGATCGGTGGAAAAGATGTACGTGCGCACGAAGCCCAGCTCGTGGTGACCGTGGGTGGTGTGCGCGTGAGCCGTCGCGGTGGTGGCGCTCATCGCTTGGCCTTTCCTCCCGTCGTGGCGGCGGCCGGGGCTGCCGGCTTCGCCGCGTCTGTCTTCTCCCCGGCCGCCGGCGTCGCCGCCGCCTGGAGGTTCTCGGCCGCCCACTTCTTGTAGTCCTCGGGCGTGTGCACGTAGATCCAGCCGCGCATGCCGGAGTGGCCGAAGCCGCACAACTCGGCGCACGGCAGCTCGTACTTGCCGGGCTTGGTGGCCTCGAACCACTGCGGGATCTCGCGGCCGGGGACGGCGTCCTGCTTCATGCGGAACTGCGGCACGAAGAAGCTGTGGATGACGTCCTGCGAGCGGAGGTTCACGTGGACGATCTTGTTGACCGGCACGTGCATCTCGTCGAGGAGCGTCTTGTCGTCGGCGGTGCCGAACTTGCCGTCGGGGCCGGGATAGGTGACCTGCCAGTTGAACTGCTTGGCGGTGACCTGGACGACAAAGTCGCTGGGCGGTGGCGCCTGCATCTTGATCTTCGACCATGCCGGCACGCTGAGGAAGGTCAGGATAATCAGGATCAGCGAGGGCACCACGGTCCACACGATCTCGAGCGTGGTGTTGCCGTGCGTGTAGCGGGCGCGGCGACCGGGACGGTCCCTGTACATCACGAGAAAGACGATCATCGTGGCGAACACGAGGATCGCCGTGATCCCGGTGATGTAGTAGATGAGGTGGAACAACCAGTCGATGTCCCGACCGTACGTCGAGACGTTCTCGGGCAGCCACCAGTCAAGCATGCGGATCCCCTCTCCGGTCGCCGGCTCGGCTCACTTGCCCTTCATCTCGAAGCTGACCTTGGTCACGGACCCGGCCTTGACGTCGACTTCCTTCTCCTGCTTGCCGAGCGTCTCGTGCCACACCTCGATCTTCTGCTTGCCGGCGGGCACGTTCTCCAGCTTGGCCACGCCGTTGGTGTCGGTCGCCGCCGCCACGCCCGGCACCACCGCCACCCAGCCCAGCATCCAGCTGTGCACGTCGCAGGTGACCTTCACGAACTCCGGCTTCTCCAGCTTCTCCGTCATCACCTTCTTGAACTTGGGCTGGGCCTTGTTGATGGACGGGTTGGCCGTCGAGTACGTGTGGATGTTGTGCAGGATGTCGTCCGAATTCTTGATCTCGATCTCGCCCGGCTGCATCACCACGACGTGGGGCACGAACTTGCAGCCGTGCTGGTCGATGACGGCCTTGGCCTTACTGGCGCCCTTGGCGCCCGGCGCCGACGCCACCGCGTTGGCCAGCCCCTTGTTGCCGCCCACCACGACCTTCTCGATGGTGGTCTCGGTGCCGCACTTCTCGGTGTCCTTGTTGACCTTGAGCTTCTCGACCTGCGGGGCGCCGTTGTACTTCACTTCCACCTCGACGGTGCCGCCGCCCTGCGCGCCGACCGTCGTCGCGAACCACATGGCCGCGCCGGTGACCAGCGCGACCGCGGTGCCGATCGTCAGTCCCTTACGCATCGCCCGTACCCCTCCTAAGCCTCGCATGAGTGTGGTCGATCGTGTCGTTCCCTGAATCGTTGCTCACGTCATCGCGCGCGATTCGCCGCGCGCACGACGAGGAACATGGCCGCCAGCGTGAGGATTGCCACGACGGGAGGAATGACGAAACGCCGGTTCGACTGCGGCTCCTCCAGCCGCAGATAGTACCATGATGTCAGCGACATCCTGGTCCCGCTCTCCCCCGCGCCGCCGTCCCAGGCCTGGATCGCCACCGGCGTGAACACCGCCGGCTGGAACGTCGGCCGCCCCTCGCCCTTCGCGATCCGCGGACGCTTCATCACGAGACGATACTGGCCGTTCGTGTAGACGACCTTGCCGCTCACCTCGCCGCCCTGGAGCGGCGCGATCTTCGCGGGGCCGTTGGCGCTCGCCTCGCCGACGCCCTTGCCCTGCTGCCAGCGCAGCAGGTAGACGGCCTCGGAGGCGTCGCCCATCAAGAAGTAGGGGCGCTCGGTGGACGCGGTGATCTGCGGCGGGAACTGCAGCGAGATCGCGTCGGGAAACGTCTGCTTGCCGTCGCCCTTCGTCTCGCTGGGATCGTCCCAGGTGAGGTGGAAGGCCACCTCGGTGTCGTTGTAGGCGGCGCGGATCGTCACCAGGTCGATGACCGGGTTGAAGTTGCGCGGATCGACGATGACCTGGCCCATCAGCGGGATGGCGCTCGCCGTGGCCTTCTTCCAGAACTCCGCGTTGGGATCGTCGGGCAGCGCGTCCTTGGTGGCGGAGACGGTGATGAGCGTCGCGTAGCGGGGCCGCTCGGGGCCGAGCGACACGATGTAGTTGGTCAGGTGCCAGATGTCCTCGGGCTTCTCGACGCTGTCGAGGAAGGCCGGCATCGGCGTGCCCAGCACACCGTTGGCGAGGCGGGTGGCGATGTCCGTGCGGCTCGCGCCGCCGCGGAAGGTCCACCGCTTGGTGAGATTGGCCGGCGCCACCGGGAAGCCCCACTCGTCCTTCAGCTCGGGCCGCGACGGGCCGTCGGCGCGCCCCTCGGTGCCATGACACTTGTGGCACTCGATTGCCTCGAACATCTCCTTGCCGCGCTTGAGCGACGTCTCCGAGGACGACACGTCCTTCGGCAAGTCGAGCTTCTTGGGCGCCTCCTTGAAGGCGTCCGGCGCGAACGTCTTGATGTACGCCACCAGGTTCCAGCGGTCCTTGTCAGGGAGAACCGCCCACGGCGGCATCGAGGTCCCCGGCATCCCGTCCGTGATGATCTTGAACAGGTCCTGGTCCATCGGCACCTTGTTCGCCGTCGTCCTGATCTTGTACAACCCCTTCGTGAAATCCCGCGGCTTCGGCACCAACAACTCCGCCGCCGCCCCCTTCCCATCCCCCTTCTCCCCATGACACCCCGCACACTTCCGCGCATAGATCGCCTTCCCCGCATTCGCATCGCCCTGCGCAAATACATCGCTGGCGTCCGCGGCGAGCGAAAGCGAGGCCGCAACCCACGCGCAAATTACCAGCCGCACCACCCATGATCGAGATAGGGCGCCGAGAATGGTCCAGATGCGAGGCGCCGACGAGCGACGACTGAGGCGTAGGCCGCCTACGCCGCAGGGAGGAGCGAGCAGGCAACGACGCAGATGGGCCATTATCGGCGCCCGCCGCCGACCGTTAGTGGGACGCATGTTCTGCCGCCTCCCACCGGCGCGGCTGCTGGCCAGTAAAATCGTACAAAAACATGATCACCTGCCAAATCTGCTCTTCAGTCAGGCGGTCCTCCCACGCCGGCATCACCGAATTCCACGGCGTCGACTCCTTCGGGAGCCCCGGGCCGCCCTTGGCGATGCGCCAGAAGAGGTAGGCCTCCTGCAGCATCGCGATGGTGCCCGGGTCCTGGAAGTTCGCCGGCGGCGGGTTGAAGCCGTAGGCGAAGTGGCCCTTGCCGTCGAGGTTGTCGCCGTGGCAGTAGACACAGTTGCGGACGTAGATGTCGTGGCCCACGGCCACCTGCTTGGCGAAGGCCGCGGCGTCCTTGCGCAGCGGATTCTCGACGCCGGAGATGTTGATCTCCTTGCCGCGAAACTGGATCGAGGCGGGCGGCGCCGGATGCACCGCGCGCAGCTCGGGCGGCGCCTGCGGCCTGGCCGCCGCCTGCGTGTAGGCGTAGTAGCCCAGCAGCAGCGGCACCGCGAACACGATCACCGTGCGCAGCACCCGATAGCGCGGGTCGGTCAGCGTCAGCCACATCGGCCGCACGAAGTCACGCCAGGAGTCCCGGTCGGAGGAGACGAACACCAGCAACGCCAGCGAGATGATGAACATGTAGAGCGAGAGCACGCTCCACGGCGCCGGCGGCCTGATCCCGAAGCGCAGGATGGCGAACGCCAGCACCCAGATCACCACGGCCTGGAAGAAGCGCGAGCGCAGGACGTTCATCGGCTCATTTCAGGGTGAGCAGGAACGCGACCAGGTCCACGTACTCCTTGGCCGCCAGTCGCGTCCCCAGATCCTGGGGCATGACGCCGGGCGGAAAGCCGGCCACGGTGCCCATGCCCTTCGGATCGAGGATCTTCTTCATGATGTAGTCGGGCGTCTGGATCTTGGCGATCTGCGAGAGATCGGGCCCGACGGGCGAGGCGCCGATCTTGCCCGCCTTGTGACAGGCGATGCAGGTGCCCTTGCCCTGGAAGACCAGCTCGCCCTGCTTGGGATCGCCGGGGATCTTCACCTCGGCGGCGCCGCCGCCCGCCGCCGCCGCGCCCGCGGTGGCGGGAATGTCGTTGAGCGTGACGTCCACGGTGCCGCCGAGGGATTCGAGGAACGCGGTCAGCGCCCACAGCTCCGAGCGGTTGAGCGCGATCGGCGGCTTGTCGACGGCCGGCATGATCGGCGGATAGCCCTCGACGACGTACGCCTGCGGCGCGAGCAGCGACTCGATGATGTAGGCCTTGGCGCTGGTGCCCGGCTTGCGCTTGGCGGCGCGGGCGCCGACACCGGCCAGGTCGGGCGCGCGGGTGCCCTGCTGGCCGATCCGGTGGCAGATCTCGCACGTGCCCTTCGTGTGGTAGATCTCCTCGCCGGCCTTGACGAGCTGCGCCTGGGTCACGTTGCCGCCCTCGAGCGACAGCTCTTGCGGAGGTTTGGACTCGATCTGCGGGATCGAGTTCGCGAACCACGAGTAGCCGCCCATCACCACGACGGCGAAGGCGCCGACCTTGAGGCCGATCGGGAGCCGCATCTCAGGCGTCCCGGTCGCTGCCGCCGGCCAGCACCGGCGCGGCGGCGTGCCCGGGCGCGGAAGATGAACATGACGAGCGCGAAGAAGACGAGCGTGACGATCGTGATCACGTTGGCGGCGTAGCCGAGCGCCGGCGTGACGGCGTCCACGGAGTTGTCGCGCAGCACGCCGTAGACGTGCCAGTGCTGGCGGATGCCCGAGCGCGCGAAGCCCATCAGGCCCATGAGCCAGGTGAACGTCACCGCGAGCAGGATGAGCACGTACTGCGAGTGCGGCGCGAT
>QHRW01000167.1 GCA_003220265.1 Candidatus Rokuibacteriota bacterium
CCGATCTCGCCGACATCTCGCTGGTGAGGACGTTGAAGACCGGCGTGATGGTGCACGTGATCACCAGGATCACCGCGAGGCGCCTGCCGTTGATCCGCACTCGCCACGCCCCCATGTCGAAGCGAAGCATAGCGCAGGCCATCACGTCAGCCGCGCGGGTGTATCGTGATCGGCGGGCCGCGCGATGCGCGCCGGCGCGCGGTCGGCCCGAGCATGGCCAACGTCTACGTGGAACGTCGCGACCAGATGTTTCCGCGCCTGAGCGCGGCGCAGATCGACCGGATCGCCGGCGTCGGCGAGCGGCGCCGTGTCCGCGGCGGCGAGATCCTGTTCGAGACGGGCGAGCAGCACACGCGGTTCTTCGTCGTCATCGAGGGCGCCATCGAGATCGTGCAGCCGGTCGATGGCGGCGAGGAGCCGATCACCGTGCACGGTCCCGGCGAGTTCACCGGCGAGATCAACATGCTGTCGGCGCGCCGTGCCCTCGTGCGCGCACGGGCGGTCGGCGACGGATCGATCGTCGTCGTCGAGCGCGACCATCTGCGCGCGCTCGTGCAGCGGGACGCCGAGCTCGGCGAGTTGCTGATGCGCGCCTTCATCCTGCGGCGCGTGGCGCTCATCGCGCACGAGGTCAGCGGCCTCGTCCTCATCGGCTCGCGCCACTCCGCCGGCACGCTCCGCATCCGGGAATTCTTGAGCCGCAACGGCCAGCCCTTCACGTACCACGAGGTGGAGAGCGACCCCGGCGTGCAGGCGCTCCTGGATCGGTTCCACGTCGGGGTCGCCGACGTGCCCGTCGTCGTGTGCGAGAGCGGCACGGTGCTGCGGAACCCCTCGATCGAGGCGCTGGCCACCGGGCTGGGCCTCAGCCCGCAGTTCGACGCCGCCGTCACGCGGGACGTCGTCATCGTCGGCGCCGGGCCGGCGGGCCTCGCGGCGGCCGTCTACGCGGCGTCCGAGGGTCTGAACGTGCTGGTGCTCGAGGGCACCGCGCCCGGCGGCCAGGCCGGCTCCAGCTCTCGCATCGAGAATTATCTCGGCTTCCCCGCGGGCATCTCCGGCCAGGAGCTGGCCGGCCGAGCGCTCATGCAGGCCGAGAAATTCGGCACCGAGGTGGCGATCGCCCGGCGGGCGGTGACGCTCGACTGCGCGTCCAGGCCCTACGTGGTGCGCCTCGCGAGCGGCGAGATCATTCGCACGCGCACGGTGGTCATCGCCTGCGGCGCCCGTTATCGCAAGCCCGCGCTCCCCGACCTCGCGCGCTTCGAGGGCGCCGGCATCATGTACAGCGCGACGCACGTCGAAGCCCAGCTGTGCAAGGAGGAGGAAGTCGCCGTCGTCGGCGGCGGGAACTCCGCCGGACAGGCGGCGGTGTTTCTGTCGCAGAGCTCGGCCTGTGTGAACGTGCTCGTGCGCGACGTCGGGCTCGCGGAGAGCATGTCACGCTACCTCATCCAGCGAATCGACGACAGCGCGAACATCGTGCTGCGGGCGCGCACGCAGATCGACGCGCTGGAGGGCACGGATCGTCTCGAGCGGGTTCGCTGGAAGCACCTCGACACCGGGGCCTCGGAGATGCGCGCGATCCGTCATCTCTTCCTCATGACCGGCGCGGACCCGAATACAGCCTGGCTCCAGGGATGCGTCGTGCTCGACGACAAGCGGTTCGTCAAAACCGGAGCCGAGCTCGGCCCCGACGACCTCGCGAAAGCCGGCTGGGCGCTCGGGCGCAGGCCGGAGCTGCTCGAGACCAGCCGGCCGGGCGTCTTTGCGGTCGGCGACGTCCGGTCGGGCAGCGTCAAGCGGGTGGCATCGGCGGTGGGCGAGGGCTCGGCGTGCGTCCAGCTCATCCACCGGGTGCTGCGCGACCTTTGAGCCCGTGATGGGGGGTTGAGCGTCAGCCGAGCACCCCCCGAATTCGCACGACGACTGCATCCGGCCGACCTCCGCCAGCGTCCGAAGGGGAATGAACACGCTGACGACGAAGGACGGCACGCAGATCTATTTCAAGGACTGGGGCAAAGGTCAGCCCGTGGTCTTCAGTCATGGCTGGCCGCTGAGCGCGGACGCGTGGGACGACCAGATGCTGTTCCTGGGCGAGCGCGGCTACCGCGTCATCGCGCACGACCGTCGCGGCCATGGCCGGTCGAGCCAGCCATGGAACGGCAACGATCTCGACACGTACGCCGACGACCTGGCCGCGCTCGTCGAGGCGCTGGACCTGAGCGGCGCGGTCCACGTCGGTCACTCCACCGGCGGCGGCGAGGTCGCCCGCTACATCGCACGCCACGGCACCCGGCGCGTGGCGAAGGCGGTTCTCATCTCCGCGATCCCACCGCTGATGCTGCGGACGCCGGCCAACCCGGGCGGCCTGCCGATCGAGGTCTTCGACGGCATCCGCACCGGCGTCCTCACCGACCGCTCGCAGTTCTTCAAGGATCTCGCAGTGCCGTTCTACGGCGCCAACCGCCCCGGGGCCAGGGTGTCGCAGGGCTTGCGGGACTCCTTCTGGCTGCAAGGCATGCAGGCCGGGTTCAAGAACGTCTTCGACTGCGTCAAGGCGTTCTCCGAGACCGACCAGACGGACGATCTCAGGAAGCTGACGGTGCCGGCGCTGTTCATCCACGGCGATGACGACCAGATCGTGCCGATCGGCGCCGCCGCGCGGGTGGCGGTCAAGATCGCCCCGAGGGCGAGCCTCAAGGTCTACCTGGGCGCGCCGCACGGTCTGTGCAGCACGCACAAGGACCAGGTCAACGCCGACCTGCTGGCATTCCTGAAAGGCTGAACGCGGCCATGGTTGCCCTGGTCGTCCTGGCGGTGGGAGTCGTCCAGGCCTTCTTCTTTCTTGCGGAAAGCGGTTCCGGGCTGCATCATTCCACGGCGCCTGACGGTTCTCAACGAACACCTCGTTTGCGGGGGGCCGGGGAAAGGAAATGCCCATGACAGACGCCGGCCGTTCGCTGTTGGCGGGCCTTCTCATGTTGCTGGCCACGGGCGTCGCCGGCTGTGGCGATGCATCGCGGGCCGCCGGACTTCCTCCGGCCCCGGTGGTCAAGGTCGAACCAGTCGTCGAGCAGGACGTGCCGATCACCCGCGAATACGTGGGGAGCCTGGTCGGGTACATCAACGCGCAGATCCGCGCCCGCGTCAGCGGGCACCTCGTGAGCCAGAATTACAGCGAGGGCTCCCCCGTCAAGAGCGGCGACGTCCTGTTCCAGGTCGATCCGCGGCCGTTTCAGACTGCCGTCGATCAGGCCGACGCCAAGCTCCACCTGGCGGAGTCACAGCTGAGCCAGGCCAAGGCTCAGGTGACCGCGAGTCAGGCGCAGATCGAGCAGGCCATCGCGAAAGTCGCCCAGGACGAGGCCCAGGTGACGCGGGCGGCGGCGACCCAGCGTCAGACGGAGCTCGACGTCGGCCGCTATACGCCACTGGCCCAGCGCGGGTCAGTCAGTCAGCAGGAGCTCGACAACGCGGTCCAGAACAACCTCGCCAACCTGGCAGGCGTGGAGGGCGCGCGAGCGGCGGTCCTGAACTCGCGGGCCAGCGTGTCGCAGGCGCGGGCGGCGCTCGAGAAGGCGCAGGCCGACGTGAAGACCCAGGAGGCCAACATCGCCGCCGCGCGCGCCGCGCTCGCCGACGCGCGGCTCAACCTCGGCTATACGACAGTGCTGTCGCCGATCGCCGGGGTCGCCGGCTTCCGCGTGGCGAACATCGGGGACTTCGTCGGGCCGACCGACGCCGCGCCCCTGACGACGGTCTCGCAGGTCGATCCCATCTACGCCGAGTTCCCGGTGAGCGAGCAGCGGGCGCTGGCGGTGATTCGCCGCTGGGAGGCCGATCCCCGCACGCGCCGTGACATCGAGCTCGAGCTGATCCTGGCCGACGGCAGCACCTACGCCCACCGCGGCCGGGCCGCCGCGCTCGACCGTCAGGTGGACGTGACGACCGGCACCGTGCTCGGCCGGGCGGTCTTTCCGAATCCCGGTAACCTGCTGCGTCCCGGCCAGTACGCCAAAGTCCGCGTGCTGGTCGAGACGCGCAAGGGCGCGCTGCTGGTCCCGCAGCGGGCCGTGCACGACGTGCAGGGCATCCAGCAGGTGGCGGTCGTCAAGGCGGACGACACCATCGAGGTCCGCACGGTGAAGTCCGACGCGCGCGTGGGCTCGTTGTGGATCATCGCGGACGGGCTCAAGCTCGGCGAGCGCGTGGTGGTGGAGGGAGGCGACCGGGTGCGCCCCGGCCAGAAGGTCCGGCTGGCCTCCAGCGCACCGTCCGAGGCGGCGTCGCCGAAGTAGACGCCCCATGGCGAAGTTCTTCATCAACCGGCCGATCGTCGCCATGGTGATCTCCATCCTCATGGTGATCCTCGGCGTGGTGGCAATGGTGCAGCTGCCGGTCGCGCTGTATCCGAACATCGCGCCGCCGGAGATCCTGCTGCAGGCGCGCTACCCGGGCGCCGACGCCGTCACGCTCGAGCAGTCGGTGGCCACGCCGATCGAGCAGCAGATGAGCGGCGTGGACAAGATGCTCTACATGTACTCGCTCAACCAGGCCGCCGGTAGCCAGATGCAGCTGCGGGTGAACTTCGACGTCACCACCGATCCGAGCGTCGACCAGGTGCTCACGAACCTGCGCTACACCCAGGCGGCGTCTCAGCTTCCCCCCGACGTGGTGAACCAGGGCGTCAGCGTCATCAAGTCGGTGACCAGCCCGCTGGGGCTCTTCGCGCTGTACTCGCCCAAGGGCACCTACGACCCGCTATTCCTCGCCAACTACGCGTACGTCAACATCAACGACCCGATGACGCGCGTGGCCGGCATCGGCCAGGTCCTGATCTTCGGCGCGTCGCAGTACGCCATTCGCCTCTGGATCAATCCCGACACGCTGGCCAAGCTGGACATCACCGTGAACGAGATCGCCGCCGCCCTGCAGGCGCAGAACACCGTCAACCCCGCCGGCCAGCTGGGCGGCGATCCGGTGCCGCGTGGCCAGGAGTTCACGTACACGGTCCTGGCGCAGGGACGCCTGGCCAGCCTCGCCGACTTCGAGAACGTCGTGGTGCGAGCCAGGCCCGACGGCGCGCTCGTGCGGGTGAAGGACGTCGCGCGCGTGGAGCTCGGGGCGCAGAACTACATCCGGCGCGGACGCCTGAATGGCCAGCCGGCCGCGATCGTGGCGGTCTACCAGCTGCCCGGCTCGAATGCCATCGAGGCGATGCGGGCCGCGACGAAGCTGATGGAGGAGATGAAGGCGCGGTTCCCGGCCGACCTCGACTACGTGACGGCGCTCGACACGACGCTGGCGGTCACCGCCGGCATCCGGGAGATCACGATCACGCTCGTCGAGGCGCTGCTCCTCGTCGTCCTCGTCGTGTTCGTCTTCCTGCAGGGCTTCCGCGCCACCCTGATCCCGCTGCTGGCGGTGCCGGTCGCGCTCGTCGGCGCGTTCATGGTCTTTCCGCTACTGGGATTTTCGATCAACACCCTGTCGCTCTTCGGCCTCGTGCTGGCGATCGGCCTCGTGGTGGACGACGCCATCGTGGTCGTCGAGGCCGTCGAGCAACACATCGAGCACGGGCTCTCCCCACGCGACGCCGCGTTGAAGGCGATGGACGAGGTGTCGGGACCGGTCATAGGAATCGCCATCATCATGGCCGCGGTGTTCATCCCGACGGCGTTCATCCCGGGCATCACCGGGCGGATGTACCAGCAGTTCGCGGTCACCATCGCCGTGTCGGTCCTGATCTCGGCCTTCAACGCGCTCACGCTGAGCCCGGCGCTCTCGGCGCTGCTCCTGCGGCCGAAGCGCGAGATGCGCGGCCCGCTCGGGGTGTTCTTCCGTGGCTTCAACCGCGTCTTCGAGCGGGTGATGGGCGGGTATCTCGACGGGAGTCGCTACCTGATCCGCAAGGCCGCCTTCGCGCTGCTCCTGCTGCTCGGCGCAGCGGCCGTGTCGGGCCTGATCAGCCTCCGGCTTCCCGGTGGTTTCGTCCCCGAGGAGGACCAGGGCTACATCTTCGCCAACGTCCAGCTTCCGCTGGCCGCCTCGCTCGACCGCACCGCAGCGGTCAACGACAAGCTCGACGCGATCTTCAAGACGCAGCCGGGCATCAAGTACTACACGGGCGTGGCGGGCTTCAGCCTGCTGAGCCTGGTCACGACGACCTACAACTCGTTCTACTTCATCACGCT
>QHRW01000050.1 GCA_003220265.1 Candidatus Rokuibacteriota bacterium
AACCTGCTGCCGGAGGAGACGCTCGACGTCATCCGCGAGTACCTGGTGGCGATCAAGGGGCCGCTGACGACGCCGGTGGGTGAAGGATTTCGCTCGCTCAACGTGACGCTCCGCCAGGTGCTGGATCTGTACGTGTGCCTGCGGCCGGTGAAGTACTTCCAGGGCGTTCCTTCTCCCGTGAAGCGGCCCGACAAGGTCGACATGGTGATCTTCCGCGAGAACACGGAAGACATCTACGCCGGCATCGAGTGGGAGCAGGGGACGCCGGAGGCCAGGAAGGTCGTCGACTTCCTCCAGAAGGAGATGAAGGTCAACAAGATCCGCTTCCCGGGCTCCTCGTCCATCGGCATCAAGCCGGTGTCGAAGGAAGGCTCGGAGCGGCTGATCCGCGCGGCCATCCGCTACGCCATCGAGAACAACCGCAGGAACATCACCCTGGTGCACAAGGGCAACATCCAGAAGTACACGGAAGGGATGTTCATGAAGTGGGGCTACGCGCTCGCCAAGCGCGAGTTCGGCGACAAGACGATCGGCTGGGAGGAGTGCGGCGGCAAGCCGCCGGCGGGCAAGATCCTCATCAAGGACGCCATCACCGACGCCTTCCTGCAGCAGATCCTCACGAGGCCGGACGAGTTCGACGTGATCCCGGCCTGCAACCTGACCGGCGACCTGCTCTCCGACGCGCTGGCCGCGCAGGTGGGCGGCATCGGCATCGCGCCGGGCGCCAACATCAACTACGACACGGGCCACGCGCTGTTCGAGGCCACCCACGGCACCGCGCCCAAGTACGCGGGCCAGGACAAGGTGAACCCGGGCTCGGTGATCCTGTCGGGCGAGATGATGTTCCGCTACATGGGCTGGACGGAGGCGGCCGATCGCATCATCGCCGGCCTCGAGAAGACGATCCAGCAGAAGGTCGTCACCTACGACTTCGCTCGGCTCATGGAAGGCGCCAAGGAAGTGAAGTGCTCCGAGTTCGGCACGGCCATCATCGACAGCATGGGGCGCCTGTGATGCAGGTCGGCAAGGCTGAGGTGTTCAGCGTCACCCATCCCCGGCCGAAGATCACGGTCGTCGGCGCCGGTAACGTAGGCGCCACGGTGGCCCAGTACGCCGTGGAGAAGCAGCTGGGCGACGTGGTCCTGGTGGACGTGATCGAGGGCGTCCCGCAGGGCAAGGCGCTCGATCTGGCCCAGGCGGGCCCGGTTCACGGCTTCGACTCGACGCTGGTCGGGTCCAACGGCTACGACGAGACCGCCGACTCCGATATCGTCGTCATCACGGCCGGCATGGCCCGCAAGCCGGGCATGACGCGCGACGACCTGCTGTTCAAGAACGCCGAGATCGTGGGCTCGGTCGTCGAGCAGGTGGCCCGCCGCTCGCGGAACGCGATCCTGATCCTGGTCACCAACCCGCTCGACGCCATGGTGCAGCTGGCGTGGAAGAAGTCGGGGTTCCCGCCCCAGCGCGTGATCGGCATGGCGGGCGTGCTCGACTCCTCGCGCTTCCGCACGTTCATCGCGCGCGAGCTGAACGTGTCCGTGGAAAACGTCACCGCCTTCGTGCTGGGCGGCCACGGCGACACCATGGTGCCGCTGCCGCGCTACTCGACCGTGGCCGGCATCCCCATCACCGACCTCCTTCCCAAGGAGAAGATCGATGCGCTGGTGACCCGCACGGCGAACGGCGGCGCCGAGATCGTCAACTTCCTCAAGTCGGGCAGCGCCTACTACGCGCCGGGCGCCTCCGCCGTCGAGATGGTGGAGGCGATCCTCAAGGACAAGAAGAAGATCCTGCCCTGCGCGGCGTACCTCGACGGTCAGTACGGCACCCGGGGCCTCTATGTCGGCGTGCCCGTCAAGCTCGGGCGCTCCGGCGTCGAGCAGATCATCGAGATCAAGCTCACACCCGATGAGCAGGCCGCGTTCAACAAGTCGGCCGGAGCGGTTCGCGAGCTGGTCGACAAGCTCAAGCTGTAGGCCGGAGACTAGCCATGGCACGGAAGACCACGAAGCGTCCGAAGGCCGCCGCCCGCCCGAAATCCGCCGCCCGCCGGACACCGGCCGCGCCGAAAAAGGTCCAGGCGGTGCCGGCCGGCTATCACACGGTCACGCCCTACCTGACGGTCAACGACGGCGCCGGCGCGCTGGAGTTCTACAAGCGCGCGTTCGGGGCGCGCGAGGCCGAGCGCATGCCCGGGCCCGGCGGCAAGCTCATGCATGCCGAGCTGCGCATCGGCGACTCCGTCGTGATGCTGAGCGACGAGTTCCCGGGGATGAGCACCTGCAAGGCGCCGAAGTCGCTCGGCGGCACCACCGGCTCGATCTTCCTCTACCTGGCGGACGTGGATCCCGCGTTCCGGAAGGCCGTCGAGGCCGGGTGCAAGGTGCTCATGCCGCTGACCAACATGTTCTGGGGCGACCGCTTCGGCAAGCTCGAGGACCCGTTCGGCAACCAGTGGACGATGGCGACCCACGTCGAGGACGTGACGCCCGACGAGATGCGGCGGCGCGCCGCCGACGCCATGGCCCGCATGGGGCAGCACTGATGACGCGCGACGTCCACGTCTCCGCGATCGCCGACGCCGTCAAGAAGCTGTGCATGGAGGCCAACGTCAGCCTGGAGCCCGACGTCCTCCGCGCCTTTGACCGCGCGCTCACCACCGAGCGCTCGCCGGCCGGCAGGCAGGTGCTGCAGATCCTGAAGGACAACGCCGAGCTGGCGCGCACGAAGCGCATCCCGTACTGCCAGGACACCGGCATGGTCGTCTGCTTCGTCGAGCTGGGCCAGGACGTCCACGTGACGGGCGGCGGGCTCGAGGCCGCCATCAACGAGGGCATCCGCCAGGGCTACAAGGAAGGCTACCTGCGCGCGTCCATCGTGAAGTCGCCGTTCGACCGCGTGAACACCGGCGACAACACGCCCGGCGTCGTCCACGTGGACGTGACGCCCGGCGCCGCGCTCAAGATCATGATCATGGCCAAGGGCGGCGGCTGCGAGAACCGCTCGAGGTACACGATGCTGACGCCCGCCGCCGGCCTGCCCGGCGTGAAGGACTTCGTCATCGAGTGCGTGAAGACGGCCGGCCCCGACGCCTGCCCGCCGCTGATCCTGGGCGTGGGCATCGGCGGCACGTTCGAGAAGGCCGCCATCCTCTCCAAGAAGGCGCTCTTCCGCGAGCTCGGCAGCCCCAACCCCGACCCGATGGTGGACGCGCTCGAGAAGGAGCTGCTCGACAAGGCCAACCGGCTTGGAATAGGCCCGCAAGGCTATGGCGGCGACACCACCTCGCTCGGCATCCACATCCTCACCTATCCCTGCCACATCACCTCGCTGCCGGTGGCGGTGACCATCGAGTGCCACGCGCACCGCCACAAGGAAGTCACGCTGTGAGCGTGACGGCGGGCAGCGATGGGATCAAGGACATCACGACGCCGCTGACCGACGCCGACGTGCAGTCGCTGAAGGCGGGCGATCGCGTGCGCATCAGCGGCGTGATCTACACGGCGCGCGATGCCGCGCATGGGCGGCTGCTGCCGCTCATTGAGAAGGGCGAGAAGCTGCCGATCGACGTCAAGGGCGCGATCATCTATTACACGGGGCCGACGCCGCCCCAGCCCGGCCAGGTGATCGGCGCCATCGGCCCCACCACGGCGAGTCGCATGGACAAGTTCACGCCGGCGCTGCTGAAGCTGGGGCTCAAGGGCACGATGGGCAAGGGCTATCGCGGCCAGCCGGTGAAGGACGCGCTGCGCGAGTATCGCGGCGTGTACTTCGGCGCCATCGGCGGCGCCGGCGCGGTGCTCTCGCGGCACATCAAGACGGCCGAGTTCGTTGCCTACGAGGATCTTGGCACGGAAGCGATCCGCCGGCTCGAGGTGGAGGCGTTCCCGGCGATCGTCATCAACGACTGCCACGGCGGCGACCTCTACCAGGACGGCCAGAAGCAATACGCGCGGGAGTAGTCGGCCCGCGGGAGGAGCCATGATCGAGCGGCTCGGGAGGATTCTCGGCAACCAGCGCGGCCAGATCGTCACTGGCCAGGTCGCGACGGTGCGGCCCCCCATCGCGACGCCGCACCTGCGCAAGGACGCGTGGTGGGCGCTGCCCGTCACGGTGGTGATCGTGCTGGGCAGCTTCATCGTCTACTCGACGTGGGCCGCCCTGCAGAACGCGTACTACTGGGCGCCGCCCTATCTCTCGCCGTTTTACTCGCCGTGCCTGTCGGCCAAGTGCCTGCACGTGACGTTCGGCTACGGGCTGCCGGACCTCTCGCTGCCGATCATCGGGATCCTCTCGCCGGCGTTCCTCATCCTGTGGGGTCCCGGACTCTTCCGGCTGACCTGCTACTACTACCGCAAGGCGTACTACCGCTCGTTCTGGCTGGCGCCGCCCGCGTGCGCGGTGCGCGACGTCAAGAAGGGCTACACGGGCGAGACGCGCTTTCCGCTCATCGTCCAGAACTTCCACCGCTACACCTGGTATGTCGCGGTGATCTTCATCGTGCTGCTCACGTGGGACGCGATCCTGGCCTTCCGCTTCCCGGCGCCGGGCGGCGGCGTCAAGTTCGGGATCGGCGTCGGCACGATCGTGATGTGGATCAACGTGATCCTGCTGGCCGGCTACACGTTCTCGTGCCACTCGTGCCGCCACGTGTGCGGCGGCCACGTGGACGTGTTCTCCAGGGCCAAGGCCCGCTACGGGGTCTGGCACTTCTTCACGCGGCTCAACGAGCGGCACCCGGTCTTCGCGTGGCTCTCGCTCTTCAGCGTCGGCCTCACGGACCTCTACATCCGACTCGTCGCCATGGGCATCATCCGGGACCTGAGGATCCTCTAAATGGCCAAGCCAGAGTACGAGACGCACGAGCACGACGTCATCGTCATCGGGGCCGGCGGCGCGGGGCTCTGCGCGGCCATCGCGGCGGCCGAGGCGGGCGTGTCGGTCGGTCTCATCTGCAAGTCCCTTCTCGGCAAGGCCCACACCGTGATGGCCGAGGGCGGCATCGCGGCCGCCATGGGCAACGTGTGGCCGGAGGACAACTGGCAGGTCCACTTCCGCGACACGATGCGCGGCGGCAAGATGCTCAACAACTGGCGCATGGCCCAGCTGCACGCCCAGGAGGCGCCGGATCGCGTGCTGGAGCTGGAGCGCTTCGGCGCGCTGTTCGACCGCACCAAGGATGGTCTCATCTCCCAGCGCGACTTCGGCGGCCACCGCTACGCGCGCCTGGCCCACGTGGGTGATCGCACCGGCCTCGAGATGATCCGGACGCTCCAGTACCACGCGATCCACCAGGGCATCGACGTCTACATGGAGTGCAAGGTCGAGCGACTCATCAAGGACGGCGACCGCGTGACGGGCGCCTTCGGCTACTGGCGCAACACCGGCCAGTTCGTGCTCTTCAAGGCCAAGGCGGTGGTGCTGGCCACCGGCGGCATCGGCAAGGCCTGGAAGATCACGTCCAACTCGTGGGAGTACACCGGCGACGGCCACTCGGCCGCGCTGTGGGCGGGCGCCGACCTCATCGACATGGAGTTCGTGCAGTTCCACCCGACCGGCATGGTGTGGCCGCCCTCGGTGCGCGGCATCCTCGTCACCGAGAGCGTGCGCGGCGACGGCGGCACGCTGAAGAACAAGGACGGCGAGCGGTTCATGTTCAACTACATCCCCGAGTTCTTCAAAGGGGAGACGGCCGACAACATCGACGAGGCCGAGCGCTGGTACGCCGACAAGAAGAACAACCGGCGCACGCCCGACCTGCTCCCGCGCGACGAGGTGGCGCGCGCCATCAACAGCGAGGTGAAGGCGCGTCGCGGCTCGCCCCACGGCGGTGTCTTTCTCGACATCTTCAGCCGCCGGTCCCCCGACTACATCCGCAAGCGACTGCCGTCGATGTATCACCAGTTCAAGGAGCTGGCCAACGTCGACATCACCAAGGAGCCGATGGAAGTCGGGCCCACCTGCCACTACGTCATGGGCGGCGTGCGCGTGGAGGCTGACTCCACCGCCGCCACCGTGCAGGGGCTCTACGCGGCCGGCGAGGTGGCCGGCGGCATGCACGGCTCCAACCGGCTCGGCGGTAACTCGCTCTCCGACCTGCTGGTGTTCGGCCGGCGCGCGGGCATGCACGCCGCGCTCTACGCCAAGAATTTCGGCGGGCAGCTCGTGGCCGACAGCGGGCAGGTGGAGTCGATCGCGCGCACGATGCTGGAGCCGTTCAACCGCAGCGGCGGCGAGAACCCGTACGCGATCCAGGCCGACCTGCAGGAGACCATGCAGACCCTGGTCGGCATCATCCGCAACGAGGCCGAGCTGAAGGAGGCGCTCAAGCGCATCGAGGTGCTGAAGGAGCGGGCCAAGAAGGTGCGGGTGGAGGGCGGCCGCGTCTACAACCCGGGCTGGCACGTCGCGCTCGACCTCGCCTCGCTGCTCACGGTGGCCGAGTGCTCGGCGCTGGCCGCGCTCGAGCGCAAGGAGAGCCGCGGCGGCCACACGCGCGACGACCACCCGTACGCCGACGACGAGTGGGGCAAGCTCAACGTGGTGCTGCGCATGCGCGACGGGCGCGTGTGGGTGAGCCGCGAGCCGCTGCCCGAGATGCCGCCGGAGCTGAAGGTGCTGTTCCAGGAGAGGAAATAGATGCAGACCTTCACGATGCAGGTCTTCCGCGGCCAGGGTCGCCAGGGCGACTTTCGCGAGTACAAGGTGATCGCCGACGAAGGCATGGTCGTCCTCGACGTCATCCACCGCATCCAGGCCACGCAGGCGCCCGACCTGGCCTGCCGCTGGAACTGCAAGGCCGGCAAGTGCGGCTCGTGCAGCGCGGAGGTGAACGGCAAACCGCGGCTCATGTGCATGACGCGGATGGACACCTTCCCGCCCGGCGAGACCATCTCGGTGGCGCCCATCCGGACGTTCCCGCTCATCCGCGACCTGGTGACCGACGTCTCCTACAACTACGTCAAGGCCAAGCAGGTCCCGCCGCTGCGG
This sequence comes from Candidatus Rokuibacteriota bacterium, assembly GCA_003220265.1. Classification (GTDB taxonomy): domain Bacteria; phylum Methylomirabilota; class Methylomirabilia; order Rokubacteriales; family CSP1-6; genus AR5. Next base: position 6,994 of record QHRW01000050.1, read on the forward strand.
CTGAAGCCGCCGGATCCCGACGGCAAGTACCGCATGATGCAGGAGGACGTCGATCGGCCCCAGGAGTTCCACAAGTGCATCGAGTGCTTCCTGTGCCAGGACGTCTGCCACGTCATCCGCGACCACGAGGAGCTGAAGCCCGCCTTCTCCGGTCCGCGGTTCTTCATCAAGGCGGCCGGCCTCGACATGCACCCGCTCGACACGCAGGATCGGACGGAGTGGATCCGGAGCCAGGGGGGCATCGGCCTCTGCAACATCACGAAATGTTGCACGGAGGTATGCCCCGAGCACATTCACATCACCGACAACGGCATCATCCCGATGAAGGAGCGGATGGCCGACAACTTCGATCCCGTCGTCTGGCTCCTGCGCAAGTTCCGCGGCGGCCGCAAAGAGCCCGCGTGAGCGCGCCGCGCTAACTCGCATCGTCTCACCGTGACTGCCGACGTGCTCGTCGTGGGCGCCGGGGTCGCGGGCCTGGCGGCCGCCCGGCGCCTCACCGACGCCGGCCGCCGGGTCATCATCCTCGAAGCGCGGAATCGCCTGGGCGGGCGGATCTGGTCGCACGATCCCTGGCGCACGGGCCGACCGATCGATCTGGGCGCCGAGTTCATTCACGACTCCCCGCTGGCGCGACGCCTGTCCGGCGCCGGCGACGTGAAGATCGACGCGCGGTACGAGGTCCAGTGGGACGCCTGGCGCCGGTGCCTCTACGTGTTCGGCGGGCAGACGATCGGCCGCCGCGAGCGCGCCGCGCCCCTCGTGCGCCGGGTCATGGACGGCGACTGGTACGGACTGCTGAAGGGCGCGCGGGGCTCCGTCGCCGCCGCCGTCAGTCGCTGGCCTGACGTCGTCGCGCGGAGCATCGCGCTGCGCCAGGCGCAGGGGTATTACACGGCCGACGCGCGCGATCTCAGCGCGCGCGCCCTCTACGAGCAGTGGCGCGACTGGGAAGGCGGCGAGCGCCAGTGGTGGCCACGCGACGGCTACGGCGCGCTGGTCGAGCGGCTCGCGCGCGGACTCCGGGGACGCATCCACCGGGGCGCCGTCGTCACGCGAATCGAGCGGAGTCTGCGCGGAGGCTGTGTCCGGGTGGTCACGCGCGGCGGGCGGCGATTCGAGGCCGCGAGGGCCGTCATCACCCTGCCGCTGGGCGTGCTCAAGACCTCGGCGGTCGAGTTCGTCCCGCGGCTCTCCCGCGCCAAGCGCGATGCCATCCGGCAGGTCGGCATGGGCGACGTCGTGAAGGTGGTGGTGCGATGCCGGCCGTTCTGGGGCGAGCTGCGCTTCATCGCCTCCGACCGTGACGTGCCGGTCTGGTGGCCGCTGCCGGCGCGGCGCGGCGTCGGCGGCGCCATCGTCGGCTGGGTCGGCGGGCCCGCCGCCGCGGCGCTGGCCGAGCGCAGCGCGGACGAGATCAAAGCGATCGCGCTCCACTCGCTCCGCCGGCTCTTTCCGCGCGCGCCGGCGATCTCACCGGCCGACGTGGTCGTCGCGAACTGGTCGCGCGAGGCGTTCACGCGCGGGGCGTACGCGTACGACCGCTCGCCGCAAGGCCCGACGCTGCGGGAGCGGCTGGGGCAGCCCGAGGATCACCTGTTGTTCTTCGCCGGCGAGGCGACCGAGCCGCTGCACTACGGCACGGTGCACGGCGCGCTCGAGAGCGGGCGCCGGGCCGCCGGCCTCGTTCTGGCGTCTTTCGGGCTGCAGGACGCCCAAGTTGGCCGGAAAGGGCTGGTGCGGTCGGTTAGTATGAGGCGGTTATGAAAATCCACGAGTACCAGGCCAAGCTGTTGCTGCGCGAGTTCGGCGTGCCGGTGCCGGACGGCGACGTGGCCGACACGCCGGCCAAGGCGAAACAGATCGCCCAGCAGCTGAGCGGCAAGGTCGTCGTGAAGGCGCAGGTGCACGCCGGAGGGCGCGGCAAGGGCGGCGGGATCAAGATCGCCGACGGCCCGGAGGCGGCCGAGACCGCGGCGAAGCAGATCCTCGGCATGAAGCTGAAGACGCCGCAGACGCCGCCCGAGGGCATCCTGGTGCGCTCGGTGTGGGTCGAGCGGGCCTCCGACATCGCGCGCGAGCTCTACCTGTCGATGACGCTCGACCGCGCGCGCTCGACCCACGTGGTGATGGCCTCCGAGGCCGGTGGCATGGAGATCGAGGAGGTCGCCGCGCGCACGCCCGAGAAGATCATCCGCGAGTGGGCGCACCCGGCGCTGGGCCTGGCCGACTTCCAGGCGCGCCGCCTCGCCTTCGGGCTCGGGTTGAGCGGCGAGCCCTTCAAGCAGGGCGTGGGGCTGATCCGCAACCTCTTCCGTCTCTACCTGGCCAAGGACTGCTCGCTGGTCGAGGTGAACCCGCTCGTCGTCACGAAGGACGGGCGCGTGCTGGCGCTGGACGCCAAGCTCAATTTCGACGACAACGCCCTCTTTCGACACAAAGAAGTCGCGGAGCTGCGTGACGTCAACGAGGAAGATCCGCTCGACGTGGAAGCCTCGAAATACAACCTCAACTACATCAAGCTCGAGGGCAACGTGGCCTGCATGGTGAACGGCGCCGGGCTCGCCATGGCCACGATGGACATCGTGAAGCTGTCGGGCGGCGAGCCCGCGAACTTCCTCGACGTGGGCGGCAGCGCCTCGCCCGAGCAGATCGAGAACGCCTTCCGCATCCTCTCGTCCGATCCGAGCGTCAAGGCGATCTTCATCAACGTGTTCGGCGGCATCCTGCGCGTCGATCGCCTGGCGGAAGGCATCATCGCGGCGGTGCGGAAGCTCGGGCTGAAGCTTCCGGTCGTATTGCGAGCGGAAGGAACGAACGTCGAGCAGGGCAAGAAGATGCTGGCGGATTCTGGATTGCCGCTCATCATGGCCGCCGATATGGCGGAGGGCGCGAAGAAGGCGGTCGAGCTGGCGAGGAAGTCGCCATGAGCATCCTCGCCGACAAGTCCACGCGCGTCGTCGTGCAGGGGATCACGGGCAAGGAGGGCGCGTTCCACGCCGCCCGCTGCAAGGAGTACGGCACGCAGGTGGTGGGCGGGGTGACGCCGGGCAAGGGCGGCACCACGCACGAGAGCTTCGCCGTCTGGAATACCGTCGAGGAGGCGGTGAAGAAGGAGGGCGCCAACTGCGCGCTCATCTTCGTGCCGCCGGCCGGCGCCGCCGACGCCATCATGGAAGCCGCCGCCGCCGGCGTGCCGCTGGTGATCTGCATCACCGAGGGCATTCCGGTCGCCGACATGGTGCGCGCCAAGCATTTCGTGCTCGGCACCGGCAGCCGGCTGATCGGGCCCAACTGCCCCGGCGTCATCACGCCGGGCCAGGCCAAGATCGGGATCATGCCCGGCCACATCCACAAGGCCGGGGACGTCGGCGTGGTCTCGCGCAGCGGCACGCTCACCTACGAGGTGGTCGGCCAGCTCACCGCGCGGGGGATCGGCCAGTCTACGTGCGTGGGCATCGGCGGCGATCCCGTCAACGGCACCTCGTTCGTGGACGTGCTGCGCCTCTTCAGCGAGGACGCCGCCACGCGCGCGATCATGATGATCGGCGAGATCGGCGGCACCGCCGAGGAAGACGCGGCCGCCTTCATCAAGGCCCACGTGAAGAAGCCGGTGGTCGCGTTCATCTGCGGCCAGACGGCGCCGCCCGGCCGGCGCATGGGCCACGCCGGCGCGATCATCGCCGGTGGCAAGGGGACGGCGGCGGAAAAGATGAAGGTGCTGCAGACGGCCGGCGCCACGCTGGTGAAGAGTCCGGCCGACATGGGAGCGACCGTGGCCAAGGTGATCGGGAAATGAGCGTGGAGCGGACGCTGGCCATCATCAAGCCGGATGCCGTGGCGGCGGGCGCGGCCGGGAAGATCCTCACCCGCGTCGAGCAGGCCGGCTTCAAGATCCTCGCGCTCAAGATGATCCGGATGAGCTTCGACGACGCGGCGGGCTTCTACGCCGTGCACAGCGCGCGGCCGTTCTTCAAGAGCCTGTGCACGTTCATGACGCAGGGACCATGCATCCCGATGGTGCTGGAGGGCGGTAACGCCATCGCCAGATGGCGCGACCTCATGGGCGCCACCGATCCGGCCAAGGCCGCCGCCGGCACCATCCGCAAGGACTTTGCGGCGTCCATCGAGGCCAACGCCGTGCACGGCTCCGACGCCACCACCACGGCCGCCTTCGAGATCGCCTACTTCTTCAGCGCGCGGGAGTTGCAGTAGCTCAGTCGCCCGCCGCGCCGAAGAGATCCGGCTCGCGCGGATAGCGCACGCGCCCGCCCTCCACGCGAGCGCTCGCTGTCAGCACGTGCGGCTCGGCGCGCGCGAGACCGAGGATGTGGCGCACCTGCACGCCCCGCGCGAGCAGCGCGTCCGCGATCAGCGAGCGATGGCAGCGCCAGGGCACGGCTTCAGCGCACATGATGGCCGTCGGCGCCGTGCGCGCGTCGTCCAGCAGCGCGCCGAGGTGGCTGGCGAACTCGTCGGTGGCCATGTAGTCGGCGTAGCCGCGAAAGCTCGCGTTGCGCCAGGCAGTGTTGGGCGAGTCGGGGCGCGGACGACGAAAGCCCCCGAGCCCGGGGAGGTGGCGATACGCGATTCCGGTTTTGGGCAGGTCACGCGCGAGCGCGTCAGCGGCGAAGTGGGGATGGCGGCGCGAGCGGGGGAAGCGTCGCACGTCGGCGACACGCTCGACGCCGTGAGCGCGCAGCAGCGCCACGAGCTCCTCGAGCGAGCGCGTCGAGTGGCCGATTGTAAGCATTTGTACATGGGGGCCCCCGACATGGCCCCCAATCCCCCCAAGGCTCGGGCGGCCGCGGCGGAGCCGTGGCGACCCTCGATACTCCTAGTCGGGGATTCTCACGCCGCCGGTCGATTCTGGCCACATGAAGCGGAGGACGGCGAGCACGACGAGGAGGGCGAGGGCGGCGGTCACGGCGAGAGCGTAGATCTCCGAGCGGCCCAGCGGTGTGTTGCCGACGTCGATGATCCAGCGTTTGCGACGGCGGTGCCGGGGGGCCACGGCGGAATGGGTCGTGATGGGCCGCACCGGCGCGCTGTCCGCCGTGCTGGCACGGGTGCGCCGTGTGTCGGTCTTGCCGGCGGACGCGCGCGTCCGCGGCCGGTCGAGGAAGCGGCGATCGCAGTCGAGGCAGCGATAGGGGTGATAGCCCAGCAGCGCCACCGCCGCGCGCTCGCGATAGGTGCGGGCGGTCCGGCGCTCGGCGTGGGCGCCCTCGCAGCGGGGACAGCGGTGCATGGCGTTCACGCCCACGAGCCTACGGCACTCGCCGCTTCTTGCGCTCGCGCAGATCGGTCGCGCCCGGGCGCGTGCGCGGATCCTCGCCGCGCGGGAAGATCTGCGTCTTCTGGACCTTCTGCGTGCCGGTGGTCGGCAACGAGGGCACGAACAGGACCCAGCCCGGCGCCTTGAAGTAGGCGAGCCGCTCCATGCACCAGTCGAACAGCCGCGCGGCCAGCGCCGCGTCGGCGGTCACGCCGGCCATCGGGACCACGCACGCCATGACCTCTTCCTCGCGGAGCTCGTCGGGCACGGCGAGCACCGCCACCTGCGCCACGGCCTCGTGGGCCTGCAGCGTGGCCTCCACCTCGGCCGCCGCGATGTTCTCCCCCGAGCGGCGGATGATGTTCTTCTTGCGATCGACGAAATAGAGCATGCCGTCGGACGACTGGCGAACGATGTCGCCCGTGTGGAACCAGCCGCCGCGCCACGCCTCCGCCGTCGCCTCGGCGTTCTTCAGATAGCCGGCGAAGAAGCCGTGGCGCGGGCCCTCGGGGCCGCCCCAGCGCACGAGCAGCTCGCCCTCGGTGCGGCGGGCCACCTCGCGGTCTTCGTCGTCCACGACGCGCGCCTCCAGGCCGCCGAACGGGCGACCGAACGCGCGCGTGGTGACCTGCCGCGGCTCGCGATGGTCGGCGTAGATGCGCCCCGTCTCCGTCATGCCCCACACCTCGACCAGCGGGAAGCCGAAGCGCTTCTCGAATCGCTCGTGCAACTCGGGCTCTACGCCGGCCCCGAAACCGAACTTCACCCGGTGCTGGCGCTCCTCCGCCGTCTCCGGCTGATTGAGCAGCAGCGGCGGCACCACGCCGAGATAGTGGACGATCGTGGCGTTCGTCGCCACGATGTCGCGCCACCAGCGGGTGGGCGAGAAGCGCTCGGGCAGGATGAGGCAGTTGGCCGTCAGCAGAGCGCACGTCGCGGTCACGGCCTGGCAGTTCATGTGGAAGAGCGGCAGCGGGTTGTAGAAGCGGTCGCGGCCCGGCTCGATCGCCAGCCGCCCGCCGAGATCGCGATACCAGGCGCCCGCGTTCAGGTAGTAGAAGTTGGTGAGCACGCAGCCCTTCGGTCGCCCCGTCGTGCCCGACGTGTAGAGCAGGCTGCACTCGCTATCGAGGCTGGGTGTCCCGCCACGCGCCGCGCGACGCGGCGGCGGCAGCGCCGACGTAAAATGATCGGCGTCGACGACGGGCAGCGCCGTGGCCCGCGCGCGGGCCACCGCCTCGAGGTCGCCCACGCGGCTGCCGATGGCCACGGCCAGGTCGGCCTCCGAGTGCTCCATCTGGTAGAGCATCTCGTCGTGGCGGTAGTCGGGATTGATGGGGACGATGGAGCAGCCGAGCGCGTTCAGCGCGAGGTAGTGAAAGAAGAACTCCGGGCGGTTCTCGAGCAGCAGCGCCACCCGGTGTCCGTGGCCGAAGCCTGCCGTCGCGTACGCCTCGCGCAGCCGCAGCGCTTCGGCGCGCGCGCGGCCGTAGGTGATCTCGACGCCGTCCGGGTGATAGGCGCGGCCGGGCGCCGGCGGCGCGGCGAGGAACGCATGATCGGGGGCGGCCTCGGCGGTGGCCGTGAACGCTCCGAAGACGGTCGCCATCGGAGCGCATTCTTGCCGGACAGCCGGGGCTTGTCCAGCGTGGCGGGCGAACGTCAGTCTTCGAGGTGAGGCTGCGGCGCTAGTTCGTCACGTTCACCGTGATGCTGGCCCGCCCCGTGGCGTTCGCGCCGTCGCGGACCGTGACGGTCGCGGTGCGGCTGCCGTTGTCGGGGGCCGACGTTGGCCAGGCGAGCGAGACCGGGCCGTTGCTGGTGGTCGTCGTGCTGGTGATCGTGCTGGTGCCGACGCTGAGCGTGTACGTCTTGGGGCCGGCGGCGGCATTCTCGATCCACACGGTGAACCACACCATGCCACGCACGGTCGCGCCACTGGCGGGCTCCGTGATGAACACCTTGATCGTGTCGCCGCCCCCCGCCGGGGCGATGGTGAACGTCTGCGGGCCGGACGTCTGCCCGTTCGGGTTGCGGACGGTCACCGGCACCGAGCCGGCGGCGGCGATGTCGGCGGCCGAGATGCTGGCGGTCACGCGCGTGGCGCTGACGAACGTCGTCGTGCGAGCCGCGCCGTTCCAGAGCACCGTGGCCCCGGAGGCGAAGTTGGTGCCGTCGGCGGTCAGCGTGAAGGCGGGACCGCCGGCCGTGGCCCTGCTCGGCGTCAGCGTCGTCAGGGTGGGCGCCGGCGCCGCGGTGTTGCCGGCCCAGCTCACCTGCACGACGGCATCGCCGCCGCGCTCGTAGTATTCGACGCGCACCTCGTGCTCACCGGCCGTGACGGTGCGCGTGGCCGTGTAGGTCGTCGCCGCCTGATCGTGCCACTGATCGATGATGACGGCGCCGTCGAGGAAGACGCGGACCCCGTCGTCGGCGCGCGCGGTGAAGGTGACGTTGCCGGCGGCGAAGGGGAAGCGGCCGGTCCAGCGCGCGGAGAAGTTGTCGGTCGGCAGCCCGGTCGGGCCCCCGGCGCCGTAGTTGTTGTTGATCGTGCTCTCGCATGCCGTGCGGGTCGCCGGCGGCGTCAGCGCGATGTTGCTGAAGTACTCCGCGAAGAACTGGCCGGTGGCGCACGCGCTGGTTCCGGGCTCGATGCGCGCGAGGAAGTTCCCGCCCGGGGTGGCCTGATACGGACGGACCGTCGGATACGACGTCGACGACGTGGCGCCAGTCACGTAGACCGTGCCATTCGACGTCGCGGTCATCGCGTTCACGAAGCTCTGCGCGTCGGCGAAGTAGGTCGAGTACACGAATTGGGTTCCGGCCGGGGTCAGCGCCGTCACGAAGTTTGAGCCCGCGCTGCCGAACGTCGTCGGCAAGGCATTGCTCTGCGGAAAGTCGGCCGAGTCCGTTCCGCCGGCCACGTAGATCTTGCCGCTGCCATCCAGCGCGACGCCCGTGGCCGCGTCGTCCTGGCTGCCGCCGAGATACGTGGAGAACACCAGCGCGGAGCCGCTCGGACTCAGCTTCGTCACGAACGCGTCCTGGCCGCCGGCGGGGGTGGGCTGGAGCGCATTCGTCGTGGGCAACCCCGAGCCGGCGTGACCGACGATGTAGGCGTTGCCGGCACCGTCGACCGCGATCGCGCCCGGCGTCACGTTCACGTCGCCGAAGTACGTGCCGTAGACGAGTGCGGAGCCGTCGGGTGCGACCTTGGCGACGGCGCCCGCACCGGTGCTGCCGTTGGTCGTCGTCTGATAGGCGCCGGGCGTCGTCGGGAACTTCTGGCCGACCTTGCCCGTCACGTACGCCGCACCGGCCGCATCGACCGCGATGCCGACGGGACGGAACGCGCCGTCGCCGCCCGTGAGGAACTCGACGACGTAGAGGTAGCGCGACGTGTCGGCGGCGATCGCTTCGATGAAGGCAGGGAAGCCGTCGGTCACGCCGGGCTGCGCGAAGGGCGGGCGCGTCGCGCGGAAGTCGTGGAAAACGCCCCAGCCCGTCACATAGATATTCCCCGCGGGGTCGAGCGCGACGCCCGTCGGAAAGACGGAACCATTGCCGCCCACGGTGCTCGAGAACAGGACCTGGCCGGAGGGGCTCAGCTTCGTGATCATGCCCATGACGTCGCCCTGCGCCGAGGCATGCGGTGCCGTGCCGCCGAGCGAGCCGGCTGGACAGTTGAAGGTGAGCCCGGAGCGGTTGTACGGGCACTGGCTGATCACGTAGGCGTTGCCGGCCCCGTCCGCGGTGAGCGTGATCGGCGTGGCGTCGCCGAGGACGACGGAGTAGAGGAGGGTCGCGCCGTCGGCGCTCAGCTTCATGATGCTCGTGCCGGCAATCGCGTACATGTTGCCGGCTGCGTCCACGCCGACGCCCGCGGCGCCCAAGGCCCCGCCGCCAGCGCCGCTCAGGTAAGTCGAGTACGTGACCACCGGGTCGATGACGAGGGGGCGCCCGCGATCGTAGTCGCCGACGTCGAAGGCGACGCGCCGCCCGTGCAGCGTGAAGCGGCCGTCGACCGGCACGCGGCGGCCCTCGTGCTCCTGATAGACGACCGGCTTGCGCAGCCGGAGGTCGCCGTCGCGCGTCTGGACGACCACGTCGCCGTCGGCCAGCGCGAGCCTGTCGGCGCCCGCCATCTCGAACCGGATCGCGCGCGGGTCGGCGCCCGCCGCGACGACGAAATCGAACTCCAGCTCCTGCTGGTCGCCATGGAAGACGAGGTCGATGCCCGGGTACACCTCGCGATAGACGACGCGCCGATAGGTCGGCACGTCGCGCCGCCACGTCGAGGCATCCAGCGTCGGCACGTAATGGACCTTGCCGGGCAGCATCTGCTCGGCCGTGACACTCGAGGCCGGTGCGCTGCCCACGAGGCGCAGCCGCAACGCGGCGCTGTCACCGGCGCGCGCGGCCGCGGGCGCAAAGACCGCCTCGCCATCGGTCAGCCACAGGCGATAGTGCGTGCCGCGTCCGACGAAGCGCACGTCGCTCGGCGCCTGCCCGTGGTTGGGTTCGAACGCGAGCGGCAGCCGTGCGACGGCGAGTCTGAGCGGTGTGGCCGCAGCCGGGCTGACGGCGTCGGTTGCCGCGAGACTTTGTGGCGCCGGGGCAGGTCGAGAAGAGCACGCCGAAAGAAGAGCGGCGGGGACGATCACCGCGACCACGCTGAGGCTTCGGATCACCCGGAGCATCTGGGTGATCAAGCACTACAAGCACGTCCGGTGCCGGTGAGTATGGCCGCCGTGCTCCGCGAATTTACCTGGAAACGCGGGGATTCCCCCCCTGGCGGGGGCTTCCCGGTGTGCAGAGCATTGCAGAACGTGCCCGCCCCGCTTCACGGACAGCGTGCGCGCCTGGTGTAGTATTTCGGCGGTGGAGCCTCTCCCGGAGCACTTCAACGCCGCGGCCTTCTTCGTCGATCGCCACGTCGAGGAGGGCCGCGGAGGCCGCACCGCCTTCCGCGTCGCCGCCCGATCGATCACCTACGCTGAAGTCGCCGATCTCGTGGCCCGTGCGGCGGGGGCGCTCGCGGAGGCCGGGCTCGACATCGAGCAGCGCGCGCTCCTGGTGCTGAACGACTCGCCGGCCTTTGCCGCCGCCTTCTGGGGCGCGGCCAAGCTGGGCGCGGTGGCGGTGCCGGTCAACACGCTGATGACGGCCGAGGAATACGAGTTCCTCCTGAACGACAGCCGTGCGCGCGTGGCGATCGTCGAGGCGGACGTCGCGGCCCGCGTACTCTCCGCGCGGCAGCGCTGCCCGTGGCTGCGCGCGGTCTTCGTGGTAGGTGCTCGTGTGACCGGCACGCTCGACTGGAACGACGCGCTCGCGCGCGCCAAGCCGGTGGCGGAGGCCGCGCGCACGTCGCCCGAGGACATCTTCTACTGGGGCTACACCTCGGGCTCCACCGGCAAGCCGAAGGCCGCCGTGCACTCGCACAAGGACTTCGTGGCGGCCGCCGATCTCATCGGCGTCGGCGTGTTCGGCCTCGGCGCGGACGACCTGGTCTTCTCGGCCTCCAAGCTCTACTTCGCCTTCGGTCTCGGCAATGCGCTCTACTTCCCGGCACGCGTGGGCGCGGCGGCCGTGCTGGTGCCCGAGCGCGTGACGCCGGAGCTCGCATTCGAGGTGATCACGCGCGAGCGGCCGAGCGTGTTCTTCACGGTGCCGACGCTCTACGCGCGGATGCTGGACGTGCCGGAGGCCGAGCGGCGCTTCGATCTCTCGTCGCTGCGCTTCGGCGTCTCCTCCGGCGAGGCGCTGCCGCCCGCGCTGTTCGACGCGTGGGCCGATCGCTTCGGGCTCGAGCTGGTGGAAGTGGTCGGCTCCACCGAGGCGCTGCACGACTTCATCGCCAACCGGCCCGGGGAGGCGCGCCGCGGCGCCTCCGGCACGCTGGTGCCCGGCTTCGAGGCGCGACTGGTGGACGACGGCGGCGCCGACGTGCCCGCGGGGACCGCCGGCCACCTGCTGATCAAGGGTGAGACGACGTCGCCGTATTACTGGAACCGGCTCGAGCGCACGCGCGGCACGATGCTGGGCGAGTGGCTGCGCACCGGCGACATGTTCCGCCGCGACGCCGCCGGCTGGTTCTACTTCGAGGGCCGCGCCGACGACATGCTCAAGGTGGGCGGCCAGTGGGTGTCGCCCGCCGAGATCGAAGCCCTGTTGTGCGCGCACCCGGCCGTCCTCGAGGCCGGCGTGATCGGCCGCACGAACGGCCACGGTCTCGTCGAGCCCTGCGCGTACGTCGTCCTGAAGGACGGCCGTGCGGCATCGCCCGCCCTGGCGAGCGAGCTACGCGAGCTCGTGCGGGCGCGCGCGGCCGGCTTCAAGACGCCGGCCGCGGTGGAGTTCGTGGCCGACCTGCCCAAGACCGCCACCGGCAAGATCCAGCGCTTCCGCCTGCGCGGAGGCCCGGCCGCGCCATGAGAGTGCTCGTCGACGACGTCTCCAAGGTCTACGCCGATCGCGGCGGGCATCCGGTGGAGGCGCTGGCCGGGGTGACGTTCACCGTCGAGGCCGAGGAGCTGGTGGCCGTGGTCGGCCCGTCGGGCTGCGGCAAGTCCACGCTGCTCAACATGGTGGCCGGGCTGCTGCCGCCGAGCGCGGGTTCCATCGCGTTCGAGGGCGCGCTGCCGCCCGGGCGGCCGCCGACGGCAATGGTCTTCCAGGAGTTCGCGCTCTTTCCGTGGCGCACCGTGCAGGCCAACGTCGAGCTCGGCCTGGAAGAGACCGGCGGGCCTGCCGGCGAGCGCCACGCCGTCGCGCGGCGCTTCATCGACCTCACGGGCCTCGGCGGCTTCGAGCGCAAGTATCCGCACCAGCTCTCCGGCGGCATGCGCCAGCGCGTCGGCATCGCGCGCGCGCTCGCCGTGGATCCGGCGGTGCTCCTGATGGACGAGCCGTTCTCGGCGCTCGACGCCCAGACGCGCCAGCTCATGCAGGAAGAGCTGCTGGCCATCTGGGAGCGCACGCGCAAGACGATCCTCTACGTCACGCACAACATCCACGAGGCCGTGTGGATGGCCGATCGCGTGGTCGTGCTGTCGCGACGGCCCGGCCGCGTGCTCGACATCGTGCCCATCGAGCTCAAGCGACCGCGCATGGAGGCGATGGCGGCCGAGCCCGCGTTTCTGCAGGCCGTCGAGCGCATCTGGGCGCTCATCAAGTCGCAGGCGCGCGAGGCGCTGCAGGAGGGCGCGGCGTGACGCGCCTGGCCGTGCCGGATCGCACGCGCGCGCTCGCGCGCCGCGAGCACCGCGTGGCGCGCGTGCTCGGGCTGCTGGCGCTGGTCGTCGCGTGGGAGGCCGTGACGCGCACCGGCTGGGTGCCCGCGCTCTTCCTGCCCTCGCCGCTCGGCGTGCTCGCCGCCGGCGCCGAGATGCTGGGAACGGGCGAGCTGGCCGTCCACCTCGCTACCAGCCTGCGGCGCATCGTGCTGGGCTTCGGCCTCGGCGCCCTCGGCGGCGTGTCGGTCGGCGTCGCCGTGGGCGTGTTCAGCCTGGCCGAGGCGATCGGCAACCCACTCATCGCCGCGACGTTTCCCATCCCCAAGATCGCGCTGCTGCCGCTGCTGATCCTGTGGCTCGGCATCGGCGAGGCCTCCAAGGTCGCCGTCATCATGCTGGGCGTGTTCTTCCCGATGGCGATCAACACCTACACGGGCGTGCGCCAGGCCGATCCGCTCCTGATTCGCGCGGCCGTCAGCTTCGGCGCCGGGCGGTGGAGCGTGATCCGCAAGGTGATGCTGCCCTCGGCGCTGCCCATGATCTTCGCGGGCCTCAAGCTGGGCGCCGGCACCTCGCTGCTACTCCTCGTCGCCGCCGAGATGATCGCCGCCAACTCCGGCATCGGCTTCCTGATCCTCAACGCGCAGAACCTGATGGAGACCACCAAGCTGATGGTGGGCATCGTGCTGCTCTCGCTGCTGGGCCTCGCCTCGCACTGGCTGCTCGTGCGCCTCGAGCGCGTGGCACTGCCGTGGAGGGCCCAGGCGTGAGACAAGGAGACTCCTCGCGATGAAGCGTGGCGTGGCGGTGCTGGCGCTGGCGGTGCTCGGGCTCGCGAGCGGGGTGGGTGGCGCCCAGCCCGTGCAGAAGATCAAGCTCGGCGCCCTCAAGCTGACGTCGTCGGCCGTGCTCTTCATCGGTGTGGAGAAGGGGTACTTCAGGGAGTTCGG
>QHRW01000051.1 GCA_003220265.1 Candidatus Rokuibacteriota bacterium
CCGCCGCCTATCCGCTCAACCGGTTTCTGTTCGCGCTGAAGTCGGACGCGGCCGCGCGGGCGCGCTACGTGGCGGATGCCCAGGCCACGATGCGCGACTACGGCCTCGACGAGGCGACGCGGGCGGCCCTGGCCGGCTTCGACCGCGATCGCCTCGTGGCGCTCGGCGCGCATCCCTACCTCGTGTTCATGGCGCAGGTGCGGCTGACGATGGAGCGCGCGCCGGGCAGCTTCGAATATTTCTAGAGGACGCAGCGTTGACCTTTCCCAGCGATGCGTGGGGTGACGAGATATGAGGCGCTGGATGGGTCGCTGGCTGATGGTCGTTGCCGTCTTGCACACCGCGTTCGGCCTGGTGGTATTCCGTGCTCAGTGGGCTCAGCTCCTCCATGCCGGCCGGGCCGGCCATCGCCGCCCTCGCGAGAGCAAGGCGTGGGCGGTTCGAGAATCACCACACGGTAAGAGTCCCACCATGGTGATTTCTGGCACGCGCCCCGCAAGCTGCTGAAATCCCGGGGGCCCCCCGTCCGGTATCGGTCTTGCCATGAACCACCTCCATGACGTGCCCGAGGGCTCGGTGGCTCAGGCTCCTCGTCTTCACGTGCACGCTCGCGGCGGCGACGCCCGCCGTCGCCCAGACGCGCGATCACGATGCGTTCTCGTGGGAAATCGCCGACGCGGCCGACCGCCACGGCGTGCCGGAGCGGCTGATCTGGGCGATCATCCGCGTGGAGTCGGGCTTCGATCACCGGGCCGTGTCGCGCCGCGGCGCGCGCGGGCTCATGCAGCTCATGCCCGCGACGGCCGAGCGGCTCGGCGTGCGGGACGTGTTCAACCCGCGCGAGAACATCGACGCCGGCACCCGCCACCTGCGGGCGATGATGCTGCGCTTTCGCTACGACCTGCGCCTGGCGATCGCGGCCTACAACGCGGGCGAGAAACCGGTGCTGGCTCACGGCGGCGTGCCGCCGTACCCCGAGACGCGGCAGTACGTGACGCAGGTGCTGCGCCTCTACAACACGCCGGGCGAGCCGCGCCTGTGGCGCAACGAGCTGTACCGGATCGTCCGCCCCAACGGCACCGTCGTCTACACGAACATCGCCTTCGGCCAGGTCGGCGGCGTCTCGCACGGCCGCTAGCCCGCCCGGCTCACCGGCCCTTGGGCTCCACCGCGTAGACCTCGACCGGCGTGGCGCGGCCACGCAACGGCCGAGGCCCGAGCGGTTCGAGTGCGTAGCGCTCGGTGGCCGCCAGCCGGCTCAGCGCCTCGGCGGAGGCCAGGAAGCGCCGATCGAGCTCGCGCGTGGCCTGCTCCAGGCGCGCGGCGGTGTTCATCACGTCGCCGTGAAAGACGATGTCGCGCTTGGTCTCGCCGATCTCGCCGCTGATCACCGTGCCGGCATGGAGCGCCGCGCGCAGGCGGGGCGTCACGCCGAACTCCCGCTCGAACTCGGGCGCCGCCTCCTCGAGCGCGGCCACGATGGCGAAGAAGCAGGCCAGCGGCCGCGCCTCCGGCCGCGCCTCGGCCGCCGTCCACGTCACCACCATCTCGTCGCCCACGTACTGGTAGATCTCGCCGGCGTGGTCGCCGACCGGCGCGGCCGCGCGGCGGAACACGCCGTTCAGGAAGCGGTGGACCGCGACGGGCCCCACGCGCTCGGCCAGCGACGTCGAGCCGGCCACGTCGACGAAGAGGAAGAACCGCTCCTCCGCCCGCGGCCGATGATAGCGGTCGAGGACGATGTTGCGCAGGTTGCGGGGCCCGACGATCTCACGGATCTCGAGCACGAAGACGAACACGAAGGTGACCACCACGGAGAACACGAGCGCGAGCCGCGTGCGGGGATTCTCGAAGGCGGCCGCCGACCGCGTGAGGCCCACGATCCGCGCGCCGGGACCGCCGGCGATCACCGTCGTGATGACCACGGCGTAGACCACCCACTTCACGCCGAGCGTCACGAGGAACGGGGCCTGCTGGAGCCGGCGTCCGAGGCGGCTGCGCAGCAGGGAGAGCTCGAGCGCCGAGATCGGCGCCGTGATCGCCGCGCCGTCAATCGCCCCCGCCAGGCCAAGGTAGAACATCGCGCGAGGCCTCCCGAAGATGAGCTCCGTGAGCGCGCCGTAGGCCAGCCCCACCAGGGTCCCCGCGATGAGGACCCGAAGAAAGAGCCGCAGGTGCCGCTTCGTCGCGGGACGCACGTGGCCAATCTACCAGCAGGCCCGCTCGGTGGAGTGCGGGAACGGTTAGCCGGCGCGGCGGCGGGCGAGCTGGTCGCTGGCGAGCGCCGCCAGGTGGTCCAGATACACGAGGTTCAAGGGCTTGGGGACGTAGCCGAAGGCGCCCGCCTTCACGCACTCGGCTGCCAGCGTGCTGCTGGGGTTCGCGGTGACGACGATCACGGCGACGCGCGGATCGACGTCGCGCAGGTAGGTCAGCAGCATGATCCCGTCGGCCCCCTGCCGGCCGATCTCCAGGAACACCACGTCGGGGCGTTGCGCCTCGAAGCGCTCGATGGCCGAGGTCGGTGACGTGGCGGTGTCGACCTCGTAGCGCGCGGCGAAATGCGTGCGCACGCGCTCGACGATGCCCGGCTCGTCGTCGACGATGAGCAGCCGCCGGCGCGGGGATGGGAAGGGCACCAGTGAGCTATAGCATCCGTGTCGCGCGCGCGCCGACGGGAAAGAATTTTCCCTGATTTGCCCCTCGCCTGGTCGAAACGGAGTCAGGCGCCGGGGCGGTCGTGCAGCGCGGTCTGCGCGGGCGGCATGGCCGTGGAGGCGTCATCCTGGCGCCCGAGGAGCTCGCGCAGGAGACCGGCCTCGCCGTCGGCGCCGAACACTTCGCGGTAGGCGTCGTCGACGGCCCGCTCGAAGCGCTCGTAATCGTCGACGGGAACGAGGTGCGAGTGCGCGCGGCTGAGCTGGTGCAGCACGCCGCGATGCGCGTGGCGGTCGAAGTTGTCGATCCGGTACGCGCACAGCAGCGCGACCCGGCGCGCGGCCAGCACGCGGTTCCACAAGTCTTCCAGCTCGAGGGTGGCCGGGAAGTTGTGGCTCCAGAGCAGGTCCACCATCTCGCCGAACAGCCGCATCTTCCCGTAGCCGGCCTGGACCACCCGGTCGAGGACGCTGTCGACGACCGCGAAGAACTTCTCGGGATCGGGCCGGCCGTCGACCATGAACTGATCGAGGCAGCTCCGGGCGTCGAGGACCACGAGCTGGCCGCGCTGGCGCGCGGCGGCCACGTCGACGCGGGAGGCGAGCGCGGCCGTGATGAGCTCCGCGTGCGCCGGCGTGGCGATCAGCACCGCGCCCTCGGAGTGCTCGAGGCCGATCCCGATGAACTGCCCGGCGGCGCGGCCGAGGAACGTGTCGTCGGTGTAGAGCTGGATGATGTGATCGCACGGCTGGGGAGCGCGAAACAGCGACTGCCAGGACTGCGTGGATTCCATCGGATGCCTGCCAACGACCGGAGTGTACAACGCGGCCGTGCTCGCGCCAGCGGTTGGCAGCCGCACGTGCGCAACGATTTGCCTAGCCGCCGGCCGCCCTCACTTGACGGGCGCGACGACGAGGTCGGTGGGCGCGCCCTTGAGGAAGTTCTCCACGTTGGTCACCGCGCGCAGCAGCCCGTCGCGGATGACCTCGGGCGTCTGGCCGGCGTTGTGCGGGGAGAGCACGACGTTGGGCAGCGTGAGGATCGGATCGTCGGGCTTGAGCGGCTCCTCGTGGAAGACGTCGAGCCCGGCGGCCGCGATGCGGCCCTGGCGCAGCGCGTCCAGCAGCGCCTCGCGCTCGACGAGCGCGCCGCGCCCGGTGTTGACGAGGATGGCCGTCTTCTTCATCGCCGCGAACTCGCGGCGCGTCAGGAACCCGCGCGTCTCCGGCGTGAGGCGCAGGTTCAGCGAGACGAAGTCCGCCTCGCGCAGGATCTCGTCCTTGGTGGCGGGGCGGGCGCCCAGGCTGCGCACGTGGCCCTCGTCCCCGCGCGCGCTCCAGGCCAGCACGGTCATGCCGAGGGCCCGGGCCAGCGTGATCACCCGGGCGCCGATGGTGCCGGTGCCGAACACGCCCAGCGTCTTGCCCAGGCACTGCGTGAGCATCTCGCGCGGCCACGCGCCGCCGCGCATCTCGCGGTCGATGCGCGGGATCTTGCGCCCCACGGTCAGCATCAGCGCGATCGTGTGCTCGGCCACCGCGAAGGCGTTGACGCCGGGCGTGTTGGTCACGGTGATGCCGCGGCGCCCGGCCGCCTCCAGGTCGATGTTGTCGGTGCCGGTGCCCCACACCGAGATCAGCTTGAGCTCGCGGCAGGCGGCCATGACCCCGTCGGAGAACTTCGCGTGGGCGCGGATGTTGATGGCGACGCGCGCGCGGCCGACGCGCTTGATGAGCTCGGCCTCGTCGTCGGCGCCGCGCGCGGTGACCACGCGCGTGTCGCCCAGCGCCTTGGCGCGCTCGTGCCCCGCCGAGCCCTCGAAGACGCTCGGGAAGTCGTCGGGGACGGCGATGAGCGGGTCGGCCACGCTAGCTCGCGTCGGCGAACGTCTGCTGGGCGGCGGCCACGCCGGCGCCGGGGTCGGCCTTGAAGCCGAGATCGCGAAGCGTCAGCTCCAGCGCGGACAGCGTGGGCAGCACGTAGTGCGGGCTGGCCGTCATGCCCATGGTGCCGATGCGCAACGTGGTCGTCCGGATCTCGGCGAGGCCGGTGCCGATGAGCACGCCGTACCGGTCGCGCATCGTCTGCACTACCGCGCCCGTGTCCACGCCCTTGGGCGCCTTGATCGACGACACCGTGTTGGACACGATCGACGGATCGGGGAACATCTCGAGCCCCATGGCGGCCACGCCCGCCCGCAGCGCGCTGGCCGCCACGGCGTGGCGGCGGAAGCGTTGCGGCAGCCCTTCCTCGAGGATGAGCCGCACGGCCACGCGCATGGCCTCCGTGAGGTGCGTGGGGATCGAGACCGGCTGGCGGCGCGGCGTGCCGTCCGGCACCTTGCCGCCGCGCGAGACCGGCATCCACTGCTCGCGCCAGCGGTTGAGGTCGTAGGCGTAGGAGTGCGCCTTCACCTTGCGCTGCTCCATCGCCTCCCACGCCCGCGGGCTCACCGACACCAGCGACAGGCCGAGCGGCGCCGCCAGGCACTTCTGCGAGCCCGTCATGTTGAGGTCCACGCCCCACTCGTCCGTGCGCACGTCGATGCCGGCGATCGACGACACGGTGTCGAGCATGAACAGCGCGCCGGTGGCGCGCGCGATCGCGCCGACCTCGGCGGCCGGGTAGGTGGCGCCGGTGGACGTCTCGTTGTGCACGAGCGTGATGGCCTTGGGCCGCAGCCGCTCCGCCTCGCGCGCGAGGCGATCGAGATCGAGGCGCGCGCCGAGCTCCACCGTGAACTCGGTGAAATCGGCGCCCACGCGGTTCATGATCTCGCGCATCAGCAGGCCGAACTGGCCGGCGCCGACGACCAGCACGCGATCGCCCGGCTCGATGACGGAGAGCGCGCCGGCCTCCAGCGCGGTGCGGCCCGAGCCCGGCATGATGAGGACCTCGTGCTTGGTCTGGAAGACGTCGCGCAGCGCGAGCGTGGTGGGCTCCAGCACGGTCTCGTCGAAGCCGCGGTCGTACTGGATGGCGGCCGGCTGGTTGAGCGCCTGCACGACCGGCCACGGCAGCTCGGTGGGGCCGGGGATCATCAGCATCGGGCGCGTCTGCACCTGGGTCCAGTTGATCGCCTGGCTCACGCTGGTCTCCTCGAGGCGTGGATCGGACGCCTGGATTGTATCACCGCGCGGTGCGCGTCTCGGCGGCGGCCAGCGCGGCGCCGCAGGCGGAGCAGAAGTTCGACTGGGGCGCGCACGAGTGGCCGCAGCCCGGACAGTCCACGTGCGCGTCGACGTGGCGGCGATGGATGACGAGGTTGCGGATGTAGGGGATCCAGGTGAAGAGGTACGCGAAGATGAAGACCGAGTCGCGCTGGTGCAGGGAGTAGATCAGCAGGAGCAGCGAGCCGGTCAGGCTCAGCCACCAGAAGGCGGCGGGGACCACCACGCGCTTGCGCCGCTCGGTCGCGTACCACTGCACGAAGAAGCGCGAGAAGAAGACGAGATTGCCGAGCCAGCCGATGACCTTCCAGACGTGCCAGTCGATGCCGAGCAGCTTGCCGTCGTGCCAGAGGAGGTCCATCACGCCGGCAGCTTACGACAGGAGCGATCAGGATGCTTTGCCGAACATCGCCTGCAGCACCTTGTAGGCGCGGCGGATCTCGTCCGGGCGCCGGCGGTTGCTGACCAGCGCAAAGATCTTCTCGGCGTCCTCGCTGGGGACGCCGGCCGGCTTGTCGGCGCGCACGTCGGTGAGCTCACGCAGCGGGATGTCGAGGGCGACCGCGACGTGATAGAGGCTGTCGATCGAGATCGACTTCTCGCCGCGCTCGACCTCGCCGATGAACTTGCCGCTGAGGCCGGCACGGTCGCCGAGCCTCTCCTGACTCAGGCCGTGCTGCTTGCGCAGGGCGCGCAGCCGCTGGCCGAGGAACTTCCGAACATGCTTGACCGCTCTCTCTCCCACGATAACCTCGGGGTATAGGGATACAAAGGTCGTGCCGACGAGCGCTCCAGGTGGCGGTCATGGTAAATCAACCTCGACCACCTCGTCGCGCACGCGGACCGGGTAGACCGGCACCGCGAGCTCGGGATCGACGCCGCAGGCGCCGCTGACCAGATCGAAATCGAAGCCATGCCACGGACAGATGATGGCGCCGCCCTCCACCCAGCCCTCGCTGAGGGGCCCGTCCTCGTGCGGACAGATCGGGCCCGTCGCGTAGAAGCGCCCGCCCCCGGCGTTGAACACGGCCAGCGCGAGCCCGTCGCGCTCGACGAAGGTGCCCTGGCCGACGGGGATCTCGCTCGCGCGCGCCACCGCCACGAACGCCATCACCGCGCGTCTTTCAGCGCCTCGTCGATGACGCTGCGGAAATTCTCGATGGGATGCGCGCCCACGAGCGGGCGGCCGTTGATGATGAAGGTCGGCGTCGAGCGCACGCCGATGGCGCGGGCCTGCTCGACGTCCGCGTCCACGGCCGCCGCGAAGCGGTGCGCGTCGAGACACTGTGTGAACTTGTCCACCGGCAGCCCGACGTCGCCGGCGTAGCGCAACAGATCGGCGCGCTCGAAGTCGGGCTGCGCCGCGAAGAGCTTGTCGTGGTACGGCCAGTACCGGCCCAGCGCGCCGGCGCAGCGAGCCGCCTCGTGCGCGGGACGCGCGAGCGCGTGCGAGGGCAGCGGGAGGTCCTTGAAGATCAGCCGCACGCGGCCGGGGTACTCCTTGAGCACCTGGTCCAGCGACCGCTGGACACGCGCGCAGTACGGTCACTGGTAGTCGGAGAACTCCACGATGGTGACCGGTGCTCCGGCGGGGCCCTTGACCATCGTCGGCTCCACCGTGATGTCGCCGGGCGTCTGGCCGCTGGCGCCGCCGCCAGCGAGGACGAGCGCCAGCACCAGCAGCGCCATGCAGATGGTGTAGACTCGCGGCCGACGGGCGGTTGTGCTGCGAACGCCGTTCACCACGCGGAGAATACCATGGACCACATCCTCGATCTCGTGCTCTGGACCTACCCGTCGTGGTCGCACGCTCTCGTGCGGCTCGCGCTCGGGGTCGTCTTCGTCGCGCACGGCAGCCAGAAGGTGTTCGGCTGGTTCGGCGGGCCGGGACTGAAGGCGACCATCCAGATGTTCCAGCAGTACATGAAGGTGCCGCCGCCGGCGACGGTGACGGCGGCGCTCATCGAGCTCCTCGGCGGCCTCGCCATGCTGCTCGGCTTGCTCGCGCGCCCGGCCGCGCTCGGCCTCATCGTGGTGATGCTGGTGGCGATCGTGAAGGTCCACGGCCGGCACGGCTTCTTCATCAACTTCTCGGGTACGCCCGGCAAGGGGCACGGCTTCGAGTTCAACTTCGTGCTGATCGCCATGGCGCTCAGCATCCTCCTCGGCGGCGCCGGCGCGTTCTCGATCGATCGCGTGCTCTGGCTGGGCCGGCAATAGCCCGTGGGCTTCATCCTCCGCGTGCTGATCAACGCCGCGGCGCTGGCGCTGGCCGCGCGCATCGTGCCGGGCATCTCTCTGGCGGGCTGGGGACCGGCGCTGCTGGCGGGCCTCGTGCTGGGGCTCGTGAACGCCCTCGTGCGGCCGGTGCTGGTGATCCTGACGTTCCCGCTCACGCTGCTGACGCTCGGCCTCTTCCTGCTCGTCCTCAACGCGTTCTGCCTGGCGCTGACCTCGTGGCTCGTCCCCGGCTTCGACATCGCCGGCTTCCTGCCCGCCGTCCTCGGCGCGCTGATCGTCTCCGCCGTGAGCTGGCTCCTCACCGCCTTCGTCAGCGACCGCGGCCGAGTCGAGCACTACCGCAACGGCCGCGCCGCCTGAGCCCCGGGCCCATATCGCGCCGCACGTCGCCGAGCGATTGATTCGACATTTTCGAGCGGCGGCGTCGCCGCCGCAATCCTGCTCTGGGGGGAGACACGGAGGAGCACGCCGCCAGGCGTGCGACGACGGTCGGAAGGGGGGCGAAGCCCCCCTCCGAGGCTCTAGGCGGCTCTTCCGCCTTCTTCGCTGAGCGCGGTGATGATGTAGGTGCCGCTCTTCTCGTCGCGCTCGAGGGTGACGATCTTCTGCTTGGCGGCTTCCTCCAGCAGCTTCGAGAACGTGGAGTAGCCGTAGTACGACTCGTTGAAGGCCGGGTTCTTGCGGATCATCGTCTGCTTCACCATCGAGCCCCACAGCGTCTCCTTGTTCTCGCGCTGGAGGGCCTGGATGGCGTCGATGAGCTGCGCGATGGCCTCGGCCTTCTTCTCGGGCAGCCCGCTCAGCAGCCGCGTCTTCTTCGTGTCGCGGATCAGGTCCTCGTAGAAGATGAACTCGTCGCAGTTGGCGACGAGCAGGTCCGAGGACGACGACTTGACGCCCAGGCCGATGACGTACCGATCGTTCTCCCTCAGCTTGGAGACGAGGGGCGAAAAGTCGGAATCACCCGACACGAGGGCGAAGGCGTCGATGTGCGATTTCCCATAGGCGAGATCGAGGGCATCGACCACCATGCGGATGTCCGCCGAGTTCTTGCCGCTGTAGCGTGACTGCGGCACGTCGATGAGCTCGATGGCGAACTCGTGGAACGGGCGCTTGTATTCCGTGAAGCGGTTCCAGTCGGCGTAGGCGCGGCGCACGATGATCTTGCCCTTCTCGAGCAGGCGCTCCAGGACCAGCTTGAGCTCGAACTGCTTGTACTGCGCTTCCTTGACCCCGCGGGCGATGTTCTCGAAGTCGATGAACATGGCCAGCTTGCGTTCTCCGTTCATTTGTTGTCTAGGGGAACCCTAGCAGGGTTCCGCTCTTCCCCTCCGGTTCCGCGGTGCGCGTGAACCTGTTGAGAAACCGCCACCATTATATGTCTCGGCGGGCGACCCTCCCGGCAGGTTTATAGTGAGGCGCATGGCCAAGCCGATCGATCCCGCGCTGGCGGCCCGGGTGCCGCCGGGACAGCACCTGACCGAGAAGTGGCCGGTGCTCACGTACGGCATGACGCCGCGCTTCGATCCCGCGCGCTGGACGTTCCGCTGCTTCGGCCTCGTGGAGCGCGAAGTGTCGTGGACGTGGGCGGAATTCCAGAAGCTGCCGCGGGTGAGGGTGCGCTCGGACATCCACTGCGTGACCCGGTGGTCCAAGCTGGACAACGAGTGGGAAGGCGTGTCCGCACGGTTCGTCCTCGAGCAGGCCCGGCCGCGCCCGGAGGCCACCTGGGTCCTGCAGCACGCCGACCCCGACTACACCACGAACACGGCCCTCGCCGATCTGCACGACGACGACGTGGTCCTCGCCCTGCAGCATAACGGTAAGGACCTCGAGCCCGATCACGGCGGGCCCATGCGGCTGGTGCTGCCCAGGCTCTATTTCTGGAAGTCGAGCAAGTGGCTGCGCGCCTTCGAGCTCCTCGACGTGAACCCGCCCGGCTTCTGGGAGCAGAACGGCTACCACATGCACGCCGACCCCTGGACCGAGGAGCGCTACTCCGACCAGGAGACGCGCGCGATGCAGCAGATGCGCGCCGAGGCCGCACGCAAGCTTCGCGGCCGCTGAGCGCGCCGGTCCGCGTCACCGCCCTCGTGCTGCTCGTCGCCGCCACCTCCAGCGCCGGCTGCCTCACGCTGCTCGCCGGCAACGAGGCCCCGCTGGAGCGCGTGTGGCAAGCCACCCACGTCTGGCTGCCGCCTGGTGTGGGGCCGGAGAACGCGAACGGGCGCCCGGTGAGGGAGCTCGAGTCGTTGCTCGACTCGATCGCCGCCCCGAAGGCGTTGCCGGCGGTGATCTACGCGCATGGATGTCGCGGCCTCGACGATGACCTTGCGCAGTGGGCCGGCGTGCTCGCGGCCGCCGGCTACGCCGTGTTCGCGCCTGATGCCCTCGCGCGCGGCGATCGCCCGCCGCCGTGCGCGGCTTCGAGGCTCTACCAGCGGACCGATCTCGCGGGCTTCGGGCGCCGGGAAGCCGACATCCGCTACGTGCTGCGCCAGATGCTGACACTGCGCTGGGTGGCGCCGGAGTCGATCTTCCTGCTCGGGTTCGACCACGGCGGCGTGGTCGCGGCCGGCTGGCGCGAGCGCGAGTTCGCCGGATTCATCGTCACCGGCTGGACGTGCACGTCACCCGACGTCCGTGGCGGCCTGCTCACGCCGCCCGACCGGCCGGTGCTCGCGATCCGGTGGGCGGACGATCCGCTCTTCCGTGATCCCGCCTGGAACGGCGACTGCGAGGTGCACCTGCCGCCGCGCCCTGGCTCGCGCTCGCTCGTGCTGGAGGGCCTCGGCCATTCCACGGCCGCGAACCCCCAGGCGCGCGAGGGCGTGCTGCGCTTCCTGAGGGCGCACACCGTGCGCTAGACACGAGGGCCGACAGCCGCTACATTTCGAGCCCCATGCCGGGTCGTCTCGCCAATCGCACGGCGTTGATCACGGGAGGTGGTGGCGGCATCGGCGCCGCCACCGGCCGCTTGTTCGCCGAGGAAGGTGCGGCCGTCGCGCTCGTGGACAGCGATCCCGCCGGTGTGGAGAGCGCGGCCGAGGCGATCCGCAAGGCCGTCCACGGTGCCGCCGTGCGGCCCGTGGTGGCGGACGGGGCGCAGGAAACCGACGCGCGCCGCGCGGTGGACGACGCGGTCGCGCACTTCGGCGCGCTGCACTGCGTGGTCAACGTGGCCGGCATCCGTCTCTACACGCCGCTCGTCGAGGCCGACGCCAAGGACTGGGAGCGCATCCTCGGCGTCAACGTGCTGGCCACCGCCTACACGTGCAAGGCCGCCATCCCGCACCTGCGCGCGGCCGGCGGCGGCACCATCGTCAACGTCTCGTCGGTCTACGGCGTGATGGGACGCGCGGGCATGGGGCAGTACGACACCACCAAGGCGGCGCTGCTCGGCTTCACGCGCGCGCTGGCCGTCGAGGAGGCGCCGCATCGTATCCGCGTCAACGTGGTCTGCCCGGGCGGCACGATCACGCCGTATCACAT
Source organism: Candidatus Rokuibacteriota bacterium (assembly GCA_003220265.1). Classification (GTDB taxonomy): domain Bacteria; phylum Methylomirabilota; class Methylomirabilia; order Rokubacteriales; family CSP1-6; genus AR5. The sequence goes on from QHRW01000051.1 coordinate 11,562, forward strand.
CCGGCGCGCGGCGGAGAGCGGCGTGTCGGAATCGCAGCTCCGCGCCTCGCGCCAGCGCGACAACCTGCTCGGCCGCTTCGCCGAGCCGCGCGAGGTCGCCTACCCGATCCTCTTCTTCGCCTGCGAGGAATCCTCGTTCATCACCGGCGCCACGCTGATGGTCGACGCCGGCCGGTCCATTTTGTAAATGGGGGCCCCGAAATGGCCCCCAAACCCCCCGACGCTCGGAGCGCCCCGGCGGAGCCGTGGCGCTCCTCGATTACCGTGTTCTCGTCAGCGCGAGCGTGGCGCCGGCGATGGCGATGCCGGCGGTGGCGAGGAAGGTGATGGTGAAGCCCCAGCGGGCGACGGCGAGGCCGGAGGACATGGCGCCGATCGCGATGCCGATCTCCAGCGCGGAGTAGAACGTTCCCATCGCGCGCCCGCGGTCGCCTTCGGCCGCGTTGTCCACGCACCAGGCCATGAGTGCCGGCTGCGCCGTGCCGTACGCGGCGCCGTAGATCGCGCCGGCCAGCGCGAGGCCCAAAGTTCCTTCGCTGAACGCCAGCATGACGAGCGCGGCGGCCGCCAGCAGGAGGCCCGTGGCGGCGATCGGCGGGCGACCGAGGCGATCGGAGAGCCGCCCGGCCGGGCCGCGCGCTACCGTGATCGTCGCCGCCGAGACCAGGAAGAACACACCGGGGTTCACGCCGTGGGCGTCGGCGTGCAGCGGCAGGAACGCGACCTGCGTGCCGTACGTGAACATCAGGCACAGCGTGACCAGCGACGGGAAGAGCGCGGCCGCGCTGAGCGCGCTGCCCGCGGTGAACGGCACCGCGCGGGGCTGGACCAGCGTCTCGTCGACGGCGGTCAGCGTCATCAGGAGCGCCACCGCGGCCACGGCACCGGCGATCCAGAACAGGCCGGTGAAGTCGAAGCGGCCCACGAGCGCGATGCCCGTCATCGGCCCTACCGCCATCGCGATGCTGCCGGCGGCGCCGTAGAAGCCCAGCACCTCGCCGCGCCGTTGCGGCGGCGTGACGTCGGCCACCATCGCGCTGGCCGCTGTCGGATAGAGCCCCATGCCGGCGCCGTGAACGAGCCGCACCAGCAGCAGGCCGGCGGCCCCGGCCGTCCAGCCGTACGCGATGGATGCGAGCGTGAAGACGAGCGCGCCGGCGATCATGAACGGCCGGCGGCCGTACCGATCGGCCGCCCACCCGGTGGCCGGGCGCAGCGCCAGCGAGGTGAGGGCGAACGAGCCCATGATGAGCCCGATGGCGCTGTCGGAAGCGCCCATGCGTCGCGCGAAGATCGGCAGCGCCGAGAGCAGCAGCAGGAACGAGAGGAAGAACGCGAAGCCGCTGAGCCAGAGGACCGCGAACGCCCGCGTCAAGCCGTCTGGCGGCGAACCGTGCGCACCACCCACCAGTGCACGACGCCGGCGCCGGCCAGCACGCACAGGCCGAACACCATCCACTGGATCTCGCCGTGCGGCTCCGTGTCGCGGTAGTGCAGGAGGCCGACGAGGATCAGCGCGCAGCCCACCACGGCCGCCACGTTGCGGGCCACCCGCACGAAGCGCACCCAGGCCGGGCGGCTGTTGCCGACCGCCATGGCGACGGCGAGGAGGACGATGGCCGCGGCCACCAGCGACACGGTGGCGAAGCCGAGCACCCACAGCATCGTGACCTCGGCGGCGTCCTGCACGGGACCGATGTAGAGCATGTGAGCCACGACCCACACGGCGACGATCGCGAACGCGATCACGCCCACGCCGCGGATCATGGCATCAGGAACTCGCGCAACAGCAACTGGAACGCGGCGGGCTGATCCCCGGGGACAGTGTGGCCGGCGCCGGGCACGACCGCCAGGCGCGCGTCGGGCCGCGCTTCCAGCATGCGCTTGGCGATCTCCTCGGTGAGGATGTCGGAGTCGCTGCCGCGCACCAGCAGCGTCGGGCAGCGGATCGCGCGCCACTGCGGCCAGAGATCGGCGGGCGTGCGCAGGCGGTCCTGGCGGATGGCGTCGCGCAGTGCGCGATCGTACTTCCACGTGAAGCCGCCGCCGGGCAGCGGGCGCACGGCGTGCTGCGCGCGATGGCGCAGCATCGCCTCCGCGTAGCGCGGATTGTTGACGCGCTGGTAGGCGACGACCTCCTGCAGCGTCTCGAACCGCTCGGGCGCGTGGGCCATCAGGCCGCCGACGCGCGCGCGGCCGGCCGGCGCGATGTCGGGCCCGATGTCCACGACGACCAGCCGCTCCACGCGGTCGGGATGGCGGCCGGCGTAGTTCATGGCCACGCGGCCGCCGAGCGAGAGCGCCACCAGGCTGACGCGCGTCAGGTGCTGCGCCTCCACGAACGCCTCGAGATCGCCCAGCAGCGCGGCGTCGGAGTAGTCGCCGTCCAGGGCGGGATCGGAGTCGCCGTGGCCGCGCTGGTCGAGGGCGAAGACGTGGAAGCGGTCGGCCAGCAGGCGGGCCTCGTCGTCCCACGTGCGCGCGTGCCCGGTGATGCCGTGCAGGAAGATCACCGCGGGCGCCGCCGGGGCGCCCCACTCCGTGTAGTGGAAGCGCAGGCCGTCGAGCTGGATCGTGCGATCGGTGTGCATGCCGGGATTGTAACTCTCTCTGTTACGATCCGGCTCATGGCGACGCACGCCGGACACGTCCACGCGCGCGTGACAGCCGGCGCGCAGTCGCGTCGGCGGCTCGCGCTGACGCTGGGGCTGACGTGCGTCGTGCTGGTCGTCGAGCTGGTGGCCGGCTTCTGGACGGGCAGCCTCGCGCTCCTCGCCGACGCCGCCCACATGCTGACCGACGCCGGCGGCCTCGCGCTGGCGCTGTTCGCGATCTGGATCGCCAACCGCCCCCCCACGCCCGCCAAGACGTACGGCTACTACCGCGCCGAGATCCTGGCCGCGCTCGTCAACGCCCTCGTGCTGCTCGTCGTCGCCGGGGGGATCCTCGCCGAGGCCTGGCAGCGGCTGCGGCAGCCGGCCGAGGTGCTGGCGGGGCCGATGGCCGTGGTGGCGGCGCTCGGCCTCGGCGTCAATCTCCTGTCGGCGGCGCTGCTCCACCGTGGCGCCAGCGAGAGCCTCAACGTGCGCGCCGCCTATCTGGAGGTGGTCAACGACGCGCTCAGCTCGCTGGCCACGCTGGTCGCGGCCGGCGTGGTGCTGACCACGGGCTGGACGGGCGCCGATCCCATCGCGAGCGCGCTCATCGCGCTGCTCATCGTGCCGCGCACGTGGGCGCTGCTGCGCCAGGCGGTGAACGTCCTGCTGGAGGGCACGCCGCCCCACCTGGAGCTGGCCGAGATCGAGGGCGCCATGCGCGCGGTGCCCGGCGTGCGGCGCGTGCACGACCTGCACGTGTGGACGCTCACCTCCGGCCGCGAGGCGATGAGCGCCCACGTGGTCGTCGACGACGTCCGCGAGAGCGAGCGACTGCTGGAGAGCCTCCATGCCGTGCTCCACGCGCGCTTCGGCATCGACCACACCACCGTACAGCTCGAGACCGAGCCGTCGCCCGTGCTGCAGATCAAGAGCCCCGGGGTCTCGTCGCCCTAGAGATCTTCGGCGTCCGGTATAGTGAGGGCTCTCAAGGGGGATCTGGATCCATGCCCACACCGCTGACCGAGCGCGCCATCGTACTGCGGGACGAGGACGACGTCGCCATCGCCAAGAAGGACCTGCCGGCCGGCATCGTGCTCACCGACGGCGCCGCCGAGATCGCCGTGCGCCAGGACGTGAAGCCGGGCCACAAGGTGGCGCGGCACGCCGTCCGGCGCGGCGAGCCCGTGCGGCGCTACGGCCAGGTGATCGGCTTCGCCACGCAGGACATCGCGATCGGCGATCACGTCCACAGCCACAACCTCGACATCGGCGAGCTCTCCGCGGACCGTTACGAGGTGGGCGTCGACGTGACGCCGGTGGCGTACTACCCGCCGGACCAGATGCGCTATTTCGACGGCTACAAGCGCGAGGACGGGCGCGTGGGCACGCGCAACTACGTGGCGATCATCTCGGGCGTCAACTGCTCGGCCAGCGTGAGCCAGTTCGTGAAGGACAAGTTCCGCGACGTCACGCGCGACTTTCCGAACGTCGACGGCGTCATCGCCATCACCCACAAGTCGGGCTGCGGCACCAAGCTCTTCGGCGAGGACCACCTGGCGCTGCAGCGGGTGCTGGCCGGCTATGCCAAGCATCCCAACGTGGCTGCCTACATCGTGATCGGGCTCGGCTGCGAGGTGAACCAGGCTGTCGTGATGATCGACCGGCAGAAGATGTCGGTGCCCGGCCATCCCGAGCGCAAGCCGTTCCTGGTCAACATCCAGGAGGCCGGCGGTATCCGCAAGACGGTGGAGCGGGCGGCGGCGGAAGTCGCCAAGCTGCTGCCGATCGCCAACGAGGCGCGACGCACGAAGCAGCCGGTGTCGGAGATCACGCTCGCCACCAACTGCGGCGGCTCCGACGGCAACTCCGGGATCACCGCCAATCCGGCGCTCGGCTGGGCAGTGGACGAGCTGGTCCGTTACGGCGGCACCGGCGTGCTGGCCGAGACGCCCGAGATCTACGGCGCCGAGCACCTGCTCATCCGCCGCGCCATCAACGAGGGCGTGGCGAAGAAGCTGATCGATCGCTACAAGTGGTGGGAGTGGTACTGCCGCGGCATCGAGGCGATGGACAATAATCCCGCTCCCGGAAACAAAGCAGGCGGAATAACAACGGTCTTCGAGAAATCACTCGGGGGCGTCACCAAGGGCGGCACCACGCCAATGATGGACGTTTTTCAATATGGCGAGCCGATCTCCACGCGCGGCTTCGTGTTCATGGACACGCCGGGCCACGATCCCGTGTCGATCACGGGCCTCGTCGCCGGCGGCTGCAACCTGATCTGCTTCACGACCGGCCGCGGCTCGGTCTTCGGCTGCAAGCCGGTGCCGTCCATCAAGCTCGCCACCAACTCGCTGATGTACCGCCACATGCAGGAGGACATGGACGTCAACTGCGGCGTGATCCTCGAAGGCACGCCGCTGCCGGTGGTCGGCCGCCAGATCTTCGAGGAGATCGTGGCCGTGGCCTCCGGCAAGCGCTCCAAGAGCGAGCTCTCAGGCGTGGGCGAGGAGGAGTTCGCGCCCTGGATCATCGGCCCGGTGATGTGAGCGCGCGCGCCTGAGCGGGCGTCAGGCCACGTGCGCCGGCACGGCGACGGCGGGCGCAGGCGCCGGCCGCGACTCGAGCGCGTCGGCCACGTAGCGTCCCGCGGTCGCGCCCGCCAGGCCCGCCAGGGCGGCGATGGCGAGCGCGATCGTCGTCTCCGACGCCGACGGCACCAGCGGCGCGAAGGCCGGCGTTTTGCTCGTGGACCATCCGTAGAGCGCGACCAGCGCGATCCCATACGCGGCGCCGGCCAGGCCCGGCCGGCGGCGGACGTCGATTGCGGCCAGCACCCCCGCCGCCGCCAGCGGCAGGAGCAAGCGCAGCCAGAACGGCGTGAGGGCGCCGCGCGACTTGGCGCGGATCGTCGCGGCCTGGGCAATCGTCGAGGTCGGGTCCTTGGCGATCTCCTGCTCGATGACCGACACGGGCTGCACGACGGCGAAGCCCGCCTGGGCGATCCGCTCACCGGCGATCGAGATGGCCAGCGCCGTCGCCACCAGGGCGATCGGCGCCCACCGGTGCCCGAGCAGACGGGCGGCCGGCACCAGCGCCAGCGGCAGCACCAGCGCGCCGAGCATGGCGAAGGCGTGGAAGGCGACGCCGCCGTACGCGTACGCGGTGAGCCACGCGGGCTCCAGCACCACGCGCGTGCCGCCATAGAGCAGCGCGCCGCCCAGCAGGAGCGCGATCCACCGCTCGCGGCGTCGCGGAGGGTACGCCTCGATCGCCGCCAGCAGCGTGCCGACCGTGTTGACGGCCGAGCCGAGCAGGCCCAGCAGGTGCGGCGGGCTCCAGAGCGTGATGTCGAGGCCGAACAGGCGATGCCAGAGATCGTCGATCGGCGCCGCCAGGATGACGAGGGCCACGCCCCAGGCCGCGAGGTGGAAGCCGCGCGTGCCCACGAGTCCTGCTACGCGGATCGTGCCCGGCCGCAGGCGCCCGCCCCGCGCGCGCCACGTCTCCAGCGCCAGGACGCCGAACGCAACAACGAAGCCCGCCGCGACGCCGGCGTACATCATCACGTGGGGCGGGATCCAGAACGAGTCGCGGCCGATGCGCAGGTGCCACTGGATGTCCCAGGTAAGCCCCCACGCGCCAACCAGCTTCCCGACGACGAGCGTCCAGACGGCGATGCGCATGGCGGCGAGCATGGACATCATGCCCGCCAGCATAGCGCGCTTATGCGCGGGCGCCCTGCTTGCGCGCGACCATCGCGCACAGCGTGTCCACGGTGATCAGTCCGAAGACGTCGGCTGGCGTGACACGCGCGGGATCGGCCACGTCGCTGAGCGCGGGCAGCGCGGGGAGGAGCCGCTCGATCACGTCCGGCGTGAGGAAGCCGTCGCGCATGACCTCGGGTGAGGAGAAGTCGAGCTGGGAGAGCACGTCGAGCTCGTCGTCGCGCAGCTTCACGCCGAAGCGCTTCTCGATGGCGAACACGAGATCGACGAAGTCGAGCGAGTCGGCGCCGAGGTCGTCCACCAGCCGGCTCGCCGCCGTGACCTCTCCGGGCTTGCGCGCGAGGCGATCCGCCACCAGGTCGCGCATCGCCGCCAGGATCGCGTGAGGGCTCACGACAGCCACTCGGTGACGCGCGCCGCCGGCTTGCGCGGCGGCGCCGGCGGCGTCTCCGCGGGGTAGCCCACCGGCACCAGCGCGGCGATCTCCCACGAGGGTGGCACCTCCAGCAGCGTGCGCAGGCGGTCGGCGGCGACGAGCGGCCCCGTCATTCCCGACGCGCCGAGTCCCAGCTCGTGAGCCATCAGCAGGAGATTCTGCAGCGCCATCGACACGCCGATCAACCCCGAGCGCTCCTCCATCGCGGCGATCCGCGCGCGCGCCGGTTCCGGCAGCGCGGCGTCCACCAGGTCGGAGAGCACGGTGAGGCTGCGATAGAGGGCGACGATCACGACGGGCGCCGCCTCGAAGCGCGTGAAGTACGTGCCGTAGGCGCGGAAGGCCGACTCGCTGCGCGGCTCGACGTGGCGCGCGATGAGCTCGACGGCCTCGCGCACCTCGGCGGCGAGCGCGGCGATGCGCGACGGGCTGGTGACGACGACGAACCGCCACGGCTGCTTGTTGCTGGCGGAGGGCGCCGTGACGGCGGCCTCCAGCAACCGCTCGAGCAGCGCGCGCGGCGGCGCCTCCGGCGTGAAGCGCCGCACGCTGCGGCGCGCGGCCATGACCTTGTCGATCATCCTTCCGCGCAGCCTCCGTCGCCCAGGGCGTAGCCGCCGTCCACGGTCTGCACGGACCCGCTGACGAACGCGCTTCGCTCGCTCAGCAAGTAGACGGCGAGCTCGGCGACCTCTTCGGGCCGCCCCAGCCGGCCCAGCGGCACGCGCGCCAGGACCTCGCGCTCGGACAGGGTCCGCGCGGCGGCCAGCATCGGCGTGTCGATCGGGCCGGGCCGCAGGCAATACGCGCGGATGCCCTTGCGCCCGTACTCGACGGCGAGCGCGCGGGTGAACGCCTCCAGCGCGCCCTTGGTCGCCGCGTACACCGCCTGGCCACGCTGCGGGCGCGCGGCCGCCGCCGAGCCCACGTTGACGATCACGCCGGCGCGCTGCTCGAGCATCACCGGCAACACCGCGCGCGCGCAGAGGATCGGGCCCAGCAGGTTGACGTCGAGCTGCTCGCGGATGCGCGCCTCGCCGGCGGTGAGGAGCAGATCGGCGCGGTTGACCCCGGCGTTGTTGACCCAGCCGTCGATCCCGCCCGCGAAGGCGCGGAACTCGGCGACGCCGCGCGCGATCGCCTCCGCGTCGCCGACGTCGAACGGCAAGAGCACGGCCCGATCCGGTAGCTGGTCGACGAGCCCACGCGCGCCCTTGTCGTCGCGGTGCACGTTGAGCCCGACGGTAGCGCCGGCCTCGAGACACGCGCGCGCGATGGCCAGCCCCAGGCCGCCGTTGGCGCCCGTCACCACGACGCGCCTACCGGCGAGCATCCCAGGCCCGCAGCAGCAGCGCGGCGTTCTGCCCGCCGAAGCCGAACGAGTTGGAGAGCGCGTAGCGCTGGCGATGGGCGCGCGCCTTGTGCGGCACGTAGTCCAGATCGCACGCGGGATCGGCGTCGTCGAGGTTGAGCGTGGGATGCACCCAGCCGCCCTCGAGGCCGAGCACCGTGGCGATGGCCTCCACGGCGCCCGCCGCCGAGATCAGGTGGCCGATCATCGACTTGGTCGCGCACACGGGCACCTCCGCTGCGCGCGCGCCGAGCAGCCGCTTGAGGGCCGCCGTCTCCACCGGATCGTTCTTCGGCGTGGCGGTGCCGTGCGCGTTCACGCAGTCGATCGCCTCGGGCCCCACGCCCGCGTCCTGCAGCGCGCGCGCCATCGCCTGCCAGGCGCCGCGCCCCTCGGGATGGGGCTCGCTGATGCCGTGGGCGTCGAACGAGTTGCCGTAGCCCACGACCTCCGCGCGCACGCGGGCGCCGCGCGCGAGCGCCGCATCGAGGGGCTCCAGCACGAGCACGCCGGCGCCCTCGCCCAGCACGAAGCCGTCGCGTGCGCGGTCGAACGGGCGCGAGGCCGCCGCGGGGCGCGCGTTGGCCGTGGACGTGGCCCCCAGCCGGCAGAAGCCGGCCACGCCGAGCGGGTTGATCATCGAGTCGGTGCCGCCCGCCAGCATCCAGTCGCGCCGGCCGCTCGCCACCAGGCGGAACGCGGCGCCGA
>QHRW01000052.1 GCA_003220265.1 Candidatus Rokuibacteriota bacterium
GCGGCTTCACGCACGCCGCAGGCGCGGGTACCAATGCGCCCCGTCGGCCGCCGATTCACGGCCGCACCGCACGTCACAAGTACGCTCGGTCCCCTGGAGAAGGAGGTGGCGCCAGTTACAAAGGCGCGCCCCGGCTATGCCGGGGCGTGACGAGCGAATGACGGGCCTGGGGGCCATCTCGGGGCCCCCGAGAGCCGACCGGTTCCCGAGGCGCGCCCCGGCTGTGCCGGGGCGTGACGAGCGAATGACGGGCCTGGGGGCCATCTCGGGCCCCCGAGAGATGACCGGTTCCCGAGGCGCGCCCCGGCTGTGCCGGGCGTGACGAGCGACGGGGGGCTTGGGGGCCATCTCGGGCCCCCGAGAGCCGACCGGTTCTCGAGGCGCGCCCCGGCTGTGCCGGGGCGTGACGAGCGACGGGGGGCTTGGGGGCCATCTCGGGGCCCCCATGTAAATAGTCCAAGGCCGGGAGAGAAGCTCCCGGCCTGGTGATCGGAACGCGTTGCTTACTTCTTGTTGGTGTCGGTCGCCTTCGTGTCGGTTGCGCCTGGCTGCTGCGGCGTGGTCGACGAGCTCGAGGTGCCCGGCGCGCCGGCACCGGTCGACGAGCCCGTGCTCGGCGACGTGGAGCCCGAAGCGCCAGTGCTGCTCGAGGCATCGGCGCCGGTCTTCGGCGAGGCCGAGGCGCCGCTGGTGGTGTCGCTCTTCGCATCGGCCTTCGAATCGGCGTTTGGCGAGGCCGACGGGCTCGCGCTGGCGCCGGCGGAGGCACCGGCCTTCGCCTCGACGCCCAGCTTGCTCATCGTCTCGGCGTCGAGCCGGCCGCTGGCCTTCAGACCTTCCTTGCTCTGATAGTCACGCAGGGCGGCCTGCGTCTTGGGGCCCATCTTGCCGTCGATGTCGCCCGGGTCGTGGCCCTTGTCCTTGAGCGCCTGCTGGACGGCGCGCACCTGCTCGGCGTTGCCGCCGCCGGCCATGCCGTCCTTGCCCTTCGCGGACTTCATTCTGTCGGACTTCATCGTGTCGGACTTCATCGTGTCGGATTTCGTGGTGTCGGACGACTTCATGTCCGACTTGCCCGCGTCGGTCTTGGTCGTGCTGCTGTCGCTCTGCTTCGTGTCGGTGCTGGACGGGCTGGTGGCCGACGGGCTGCCGGCCTTGGCCTTGTCCTTCTGATCGCCGCTCGGCGAGGTCGCCTGGGCGAACGCCGAGCCGGCAAGCATCGTGCCGGCCGCGATCAGCGCAATGGCGCTTGTCCACGTCTTCATCGAACGCCTCCTTCAAGGGTGTGTGACGGAACGGGTGACGGAATAGCAGCTGACTCGTGAGCAGGAGCAATCCATGTGCCCGCTGCCTCAGCCCGCCTGTCGCCGGTCGAGCATCGCCTTGCGCAGGTCGGGCTCGGCGGCGGGCACGGTCTCGGGACGCACGAGCCGCGGCAGCGTGACCGGCCGGCCGTCGCGCGCCGAGCGATAGATCGCCTCGACGAGCCGAACGTCCTGCAGGCCTTCGATGCCCGACGGCTCCGGGGCCCGATCTTGGAGAATGCAGGTCGAAAAGTACGAGAGCTCGGCGGCGAACTGATCCGTCGGCTCGAACGCCAGCTCCTCGTGCTGCGCGCGGCGCATCATCTCCAGCGCCACCGGCACGTCGTGGAGATAGGCGTTGTGCAGGCGGATCCAGCCGTCCTCGCCCAGGATCGTGAGAATCGCGAGCGGCTCCTCGCCGAAGCTGGTGTGCAGCTCGGCGAGACGCTCGTCGGGAAACCGGATGAGTCCCACGGTGCCCTCGTCCACGTCGCCGCCGTAGCGCCGGCTGGTGCGGCCGGTCATGGCCATCACCTGCGCGGGCTCGCTGCCGAACAGCGTGCGAGCGGCGTGGATGCACGACACGCCCAGGTCGTAGACGCTGCCGCCGCCCAGCCGTCGCTGCAGGCGCGAATCGTCCGGATCCTCGATGCGCGTCGTGAAGGTGGTGGTGATCGTCTTCGCCGCGCCGATGGCGCCGCTGCGCACGAGCTCCATGGCCTTGGCATGCGCGGGGTGGAACTGCAGCCGGTACGCCATCATGAACTTCACGCGGTTGGTCTGCGTGGTGCGGATCATGCGGCGGCACTCGTCGGCCATCACCGCCATCGGTTTCTCGCAGAGCACGTGGACGCCCGCGCGTGCGGCCTCGACGGCGAAGTCGCAGTGCATCGAGTTGGGAGCGGTCAGGTAGACGGCATTGACGTCGTCCCGCTGCAGGCACTGGCGGAACTCGTCCAAGTGATAGGCGGCGGCCCGGAATTCCTGCGCGACGCTTTGCGCGCGGGCGCGGTCGGGGGCGACGACCGCGACCAGCCGCGAGTTGTCGGCGGCGCGGGCGAACGCCGGGAGCACGCCTCGCTGCGTGATGTCGCCCAAGCCCACCACGGCGTATCCGATCTGCTTCGGCATGCTGCTTTCCTCGCGTTCTGTGCGGCAATCGCTTTTTGCGATGGAAAAGTGCAAGCGCGGGGCCACGGACGTTTGTCGTTCCCGCCACGCCGCCGGGGGGGTTGTCCCACGATCTTGGGGCCTCTTCCGCTCTGGCCACGACATCTGGCGTCTTGTCTTGTGCTCAACACGTGACTAGTGTGAAGCCAATGCTGGTCGATCGGCTCCTCCGCCAAGGGGCGATGACCGAGCTCGTGGGACCGTTGTCGTCGGGCCGCACGAGCTTGCTGACGCTGTGCCTGCGCGCCGTCACGCGTCGCGGCGCCCTCGCCGCGCTGGTCGACACCGATCACGCCTTCGACGCCGCGGGGGCCGCCGCCAGCGGGGTGGAGCTGCGCCGCGTGCTCTGGGTGCGCGCCGAGGGCCATCGCCGGCACGCGCTGAAAGCCGCGGATCTGCTCGTGCGTTGCCCCGGTTTTGCGCTGGTTGCGCTCGATCTGGGGGAGTCGCCCCCGCGCCTGTCGCTGGGGGCGGCCTATCGCCTGCGCCAGGCCGCGCGACGCTCCGGCGTGGCGCTGCTCATCGTGAGCGCGCGCCGGGTCGTCGGCGGCGCCGCTGCCCTGTCGGTTGCCGCCCGGCGCGACCGGCTCACCTGGGCCGGCCCCGGACCGGTGCCCCGTCGCCTGGCCGGCATGCGTAGCGAATTTCATCTGGTCCGCAAGCAAGGTGCGCCCTCGGGGGCCGACGCCGAGCGCGTGTGGTGGACGGCATGAGCCGCGTCGCCTGCGCGCGCGTCGAGGCGTTCGCCGCCGCCGCCGTCGAGCGCTGTGAGCCCCGGCTACGCGAGCAGCCGCTGGCCGTGGTCACCGGGGCGCCCCCCGCCACCCGGGTCGTCGAGGCCAACGCCCACGCGCGTGCGGCGGGCGTTCGCCCCGGGCTGAGCGATGCCGAGGCGTGCGTGCGGTGTCCCGGACTCGTGCGCCGCCCGGCTTCCGCCGATGCCGAGGCGGCGGCGTGCCACGCGCTGCTCGAGGCCTGCCTGGCGGTGTCGCCGCGCCTGGAAGACGGCGGGCCCGGCCTCGTGCACGTGGACCTGGCCGGCCTGCGAGGCCTCTTCGGCAGCGATGCCGACATCGCCGCTCGGTTGCGCCGGCAGGCGCGCGCGGTGGGCCTGGAGGTGCGCGTCGGCATCGCGGCGACACGCGCGGCCGCATCGGTCGCGGCGCGCGTGGGCCCGGCCGTCAATGCCCTGCCGCCGGGCGACGAGCGTGCGGCGCTGGCGTCGGTGCCGCTGCGCGCGCTCGAGTGGCCGGAGGGAATGGCCGCGACGTTCACGCGCTGGGGATTGCAGACGCTCGGCGATCTCGCCGCGCTGCCGCGCGAGGGCCTCGGCGCGCGGCTGGGCGCCGCCGGTCTCGACGCCCACGACCGCGCCATGGGCGTGGATCGGGCGCCGTGGGTGATGTGGACGCCACCCGTGTTCTGGGAGGAAGCGCAAGGCCTCGAGTGGGAGATCGACACGGTGCCGGCGCTGGCGCCGGTCCTCGACGCCGTCCTGGGACGGCTCTGCGCGCGCCTGAGCGCGGCCTACCTGGTGGCCGACACGCTCGACGTGAGGCTCGCGCTGACGACCGGCGGCCATCACGTGCGCGCGGTGACGCTGGCCGCGCCGCTGTCCGACGTCGCCGCCCTCGCCACGCTCCTCGTGCTCGAGATCGAGGCACATCCGCCGGACGCCGCCGTGATCGGCGTGGCGATCAGCGCTCACGTGCTGCCGCGCCGCGCGGCGCCCGGCGATCTCTGGCAGCCCCGGGCTCCCGCGCCGCGCGAGCTGGCCAGCGTCCTCGCCCGGCTGACCGCCCTCCTCGGCGGCGTCAACGTGGGCGCCCCCGTCGCCCTCGACTCCCACCGTCCCGACGCCTGCACGCTGACCGTCTTCACCGGCGAGGCCGCCGCCGTCGGCGAAGCCGCGGGTATCAGTGACGGCACCGATATCGGCGACACGGCCACGAATGACGCGACGACGCCGCACGCGACGGATGCCGACGAGGCGTCCGCCGTGGCGCCGGCCGGCGCCCTGGCGCTGCGCCGTTTGCGCCCCCCACGCCCTGTGGCCGTAGACGTCGCCGATGGCCGCCCCGCTCGCGTGACCGACCCCGCCGCCGGCGCGCTGCTCGTCGTCACCTGCGCCGGTCCCTGGCGCGCGTCAGGCGACTGGTGGGACACGAACGTCTGGGCCCGCGACGAGTGGGACGTCGCCTTGACCGACGGCACCGTGTGGCGCCTCGCCCACGACCGCCTCACCAACCACTGGCTCCTCGACGCCGTCTATGACTGACCGCCGCTGGGGCCTGGTTGGGACGAACCTGGCGCCAGTGCCTGCGATACCGCTCTCGACTGGCCACGGCTCCGCGGTGCGGGCCGGCGGCGCGGCGGCGGCGGCCGGGTCTCTGCGACCCGTTGCCCCCCGGCGTCGAGCCGCGCCAGACCGGGCGCACCGCGTCGATGGAATCCAGCCTCACGACGTCGATGCGGGCGGCCACCCCGTGGTCGCGAGACACGCCCCCCGCCGCGGCCGCGCCGCCGGCCCGCACCGCGCAGCCGTGAGCAGGCGGAGCAGGTGAGCCGTGTTCGTTGAGCTCCACGCGCAGTCGGCGTTCAGTTTTTTGGAGGGCGCCGAGCAGCCGGAGGTGCTGGTCGAGGCGGCGGCGCGGGTGGGGATGCCGGCGCTGGCGCTGGTGGATCGTGATGGCGTGTATGGCGCGGCGCGGTTTCATCGGGCGGCGGAGAACGCCGGGGTGCGGGCGCTCGTGGGCAGCGAGCTCACGCTGGCGGACGGCGCGCGGCTGCCGCTGCTCGTCGAGGACCTCGACGGCTACCGTAATCTCTGCCGGCTCGTGACACGCATGAAGCTCGGCGCCGCGAAGGGCGCCGGCCGCATCGCGCTCGACGACCTGGCGCCGGATGCCGGCGGCCTCGTGTGCCTCACGGGCGGCCGCCAGGGCCCGCTGGCCGCCGCCGTCGCCCGGGGCGACCGTGAGAGCGCCCGGCGCGTGCTCGATCGGCTGGCGGGAATCTTCGGTCGCGACAACTGCTTCGTCGAGGTGCAGCGGCATCTCGATCGCGCGCAGGAGCGGGACCTGCAGCGCCTGGTGGCGCTGGCGCGCGAGGCGAAGCTGCCGCTGCTGGCGAGCAACCAGCCGCTCTATTGCCGGCCGGGCGGGCGGGCGGTGGCCGACGTGTTCACGTGCATTCGCGAGAAGACCGAGCTCGATCACGCCGGCCGGCTGCTCGCCCGCAACGGCGAGCGTGATCTCAAGGGCGGGCTCGAGATGGCCCAGCGCTTCCGCGATCTGCCGGAGGCGCTGGAGAGCTCCGGCGAGCTGGCCCTGCGCCTGGCCTTCACGCTGAAGAACCTCGGCTATCGCTTCCCCGACTTTCCGCTGCCTCCCGGCACGCCGGCGCTCGAGCACCTGCGCGACCTGGCCCGGCAAGGCGCCCGCACGCGGTACGGCGACGGCTCACTGGCCGCGCGGGCGCGGCGGCAGATCGAGCACGAGCTCGAGATCATCGGACGTCTCGACCTGGCCGGCTACTTCCTCATCGTGTGGGACGTCGTCGAGTTCTGCCGCGGCAACGACATCCTCGTCCAGGGCCGCGGCTCGGCGGCCAACAGCGCGGTCTGCTACGCGCTGGGGATCACCGCCGTCGACCCGGTGGGGATGGATCTGCTGTTCGAGCGATTCCTGAGCGAAGCGCGCGGCGAGTGGCCCGATATCGACCTCGATCTTCCGAGCGGGGATCGCCGCGAAGCCGTCATCCAGTACGTCTACCGGCGGTACGGCCGCCTCGGCGCCGGCATGACCGCCAACGTGATCACGTACCGAGGCCGCAGCGCCGCCCGCGAGGTGGGCAAGGCGCTCGGCCTGCCCGGCGAGCTTCAAGACCGGCTCGCCAAGCTCGTCTCGACGTGGGGCTATCAGGATCCCGCCGACGTGCTCACGCGTCACCTGGCCGAGGCCGGCTGCGACCCGGCACAGCCGCGCATCCGCAAGTTCGCGGCGCTGTGGACACGACTTCAAGATTTGCCGCGCCATCTCGGCCAGCACTCTGGCGGCATGGTCATCGCGGCCGGCCGCCTGGACGACGTCGTGCCGCTGGAGCCGGCCACCATGCCGGGCCGCGTGGTCATCCAGTGGGACAAGGACGACTGCGCGGGGCTCGGCATCGTGAAGGTCGACCTGCTGGGGCTGCGCATGATGTCGGTGCTCCAGGACTCCATCCGCCTGGTGAGTGAGCAGGGGGGCCAGGTCGATCTCGCGCACCTGCCGCCCGACGATCCCGAGGTCTACGCGCAGCTCCAGCAGGCCGACACGATCGGCGTCTTCCAGGTCGAGAGCCGCGCGCAGATGGCGACGCTGCCGCGGATTCACCCGGAGCGCTTCTACGACCTCGTGGTGCAGGTGGCGATCATCCGGCCCGGCCCGATCGTCGGGGACATGGTGCATCCCTACATCCGCCGCCGGCGCGGGCGCGAGAGCGTCACCTATCCGCACCCGAGCCTGGAGCCGATCCTGTCCCGCACGCTCGGCGTGCCGCTCTTCCAGGAGCAGCTGCTCCGCATGGCGATGGTGGCGGCCGGCTTCAGCGGGACCGAGGCCGAGGAGCTGCGCCGGGCGTTCGGCTTCAAGCGCAGCGAGCGGCGCATGGCGGAGATCGAGACGAAGCTGCGCGCCGGCATGGCACGGCAGGGGATCGAAGGGCGCGCCGCCGACGAGATCGTCCACGCGATCACGGCCTTCGCGCTGTACGGCTTTCCCGAGTGCGTCGTGGGCGACACCACCATCGTCGATGCCGACAGCGGGCGGTCGGTGGCGATCGAGGACGTCGTGCGCGGGCGCGTGCCGGTGGCGCGCACGCTGGCCTGTGACCGCGACCGGCACCTGGTGCCGCGACGGATCCTGGCCACCACGGCCAGCGGGCGCCGGCTCGTGTACCGCCTGCGCACGGCCGGGGGCCGCGAGCTGCTGGCCACGCCCGAGCATCCGCTGCTCACGCCGCTCGGCTGGCACGCCCTCGGCGCGCTGCGCCAGGGCGAGGAGATCGCCGCCGGGCCCGCGGGGGCGGGGAGCGCGGTGGCGTGGGATCACATCACGCGCATCGAGCCGCTCGACTTCCGCGAGACCTACGATCTGCAGATCGAGGACGATCCGAACTTCGTCGCCAACGGGCTCGTCGTGCACAACTCGCACGCGTCCAGCTTTGCGCTGCTGGCCTACGCCAGCGCGTGGCTCAAGGTGCGGCATCCGGCGGCGTTCTACGCGGCGCTGCTCAACAACCAGCCGATGGGCTTCTATCACGCGGCCACCATCGTGAAGGACGCGCAGCGCCACGGCCTCGTCGTGCAGCCGATCGACGTGACGCGCTCGGCGTGGGACTGCACCCTCGAGCATCAAGGCGTTCGGCTCGGGCTGCGCTACGTCAAGGGATTGCACGAGACGAGCGCGCGCCGGATCATCGAGGCGCGCACCGCGCGGCCGTTCGCCTCGGTGGCCGATCTCGTCGCGCGCACGCGCGTGGCCGCCGACGAGGCGCAGACGCTGGCCGCCATCGGCGCGCTCGCCCCTCTCGGCGGCCGGCGCCGCGCCGATCTCTGGGCGGCGTCGGTGGCGTCGCCGGGGCCGCTGTTCGCCGCCGCCGCCGAGACCGCGGCGACGCCGCCGTCCTCCCCGCTGCGCGAGATGAGCGTGGACGAGCGGCTGGCCGCGGATTACGCGGGCACCGGCGTCACGCTGGGGCCCCATCCCATGGCGCTGCGCCGGCGCGCGCTGGCGGAGCAGGGCGTCACCCGCGCGATCGATCTGCGCCACCGGCCCCACGACGGTCGCGTGCGCGTGGCCGGCAGCGTGATCGTCCGGCAGCGGCCCGGCACCGCCAAGGGCTTCGTGTTCCTGAGCCTGGAGGACGAAACCGGAATTGCCAACGTGATCGTCACGCCGCAACTCTTTGCACGCCACCGCCTCGTGCTCGTCACCGCGCCGCTGCTCGTCGTCGAGGGGATTTTACAATCGCAGGACGGCGTGCTGTCCGTTCGCGCCCAGCGCGTGGCCCCGTTGCGCGTCCGCGGTCACGTCATCCCCTCGCACGATTTCGGCTGATGCTGATGTAGTTTGCACATCGCCCACCCCTGTCGGTGGCAGTGGACTTGCTTCCTTTGTCATGCACATGGCGACTGTGCATCGACTCCCGGTCCCTCCCTCGCAGATCGAACACGTCGAAGACGAAGCCGTTCTCGCGCGGTTCACGCGCTTGCTCCGCCTCGAGGTCGAGCTTGGCGTCGCCGAGACCCGCGCGCTCATCCGCACGCTCGTGATGGCGATCGCCGTCGCGGTGCCGTCGGCGATCGCGCTCATCGCGAGCGTGGTCGTGCTGCTGGCGGCGGCGCTGTCGCCGATCTTCGACGCGCGCTGGGAACCGCTGCTGATCGCGGGCGGCGGCGTGGCCCTGCTCGCGCTCGGCGCGCTGGCGTGGAGCGCGTGGACGGTGACGCACCTGTCGTGGCCAAAGGAAACCCTGAAGTCCCTCGAGGAGAACTGGCGATGGCTCGCGACCCAGCTCAGATCCAGGCTGACATTGCGCTCACCCGGCGCGTGATCGAGACGCAGCTCGACGCGCTCTCCCGCAAGGTGCCGCGCGCGTGGTGGACGCCGTGGGCGCTCGCGGCCGGCGCCCTCGTCGTCGGCCTCGTGATGTCGCGCCTGCCGGTCCTGAAGGTCATCGGCGTCGGCGCCCGCACCGTGCAGACCGGCCTCACCGTGGCGGGCACCGTGGCCGCCGTCGATCGCTTCCTCGCCCAGCAACGCCGCCTGGCGGCGTGATCTGCACGATGTCGACGTTGCGCAACGCGGCGCGTACGGGAGCGCCCTGAGGGCGCCCGATGCGGTCACTGTGGAAGGGCGCCATCACGTTCGGCCTGGTGAATATCCCGGTGGCGCTGTACCCGGCCACGACGCGTAGCGACCTCTCCTTTCGCCAGCTCCACGCCAAGGACAGCGCGCCCATCGCCTACCGGCGCATCTGCACGGCCGAGAACGTCGAGGTGCCGTGGCCGGAGATCGTCAAGGGCTACGAGTACGAGAACGGCGAGTTCGTCGTGATGACGGAGGAGGACTTCAAGAACGCGGACGTCGACGCCAACGGCACCATCGACATCCGCGACTTCGTCCCCGCCGACGCCATCGACTTCACGTATTTCGAGCAGCCCTACTATCTGGAGCCGACGGCCACCGGCGCCAAGGCCTACGCGCTGCTGCGCGAGGCGCTCAAGCGCAGCGGCCGCGTGGGCATCGCCACGCTCGTCCTGCGCCAGCGCGAGCACCTGGCCGCGGTGAAGGTGGCCGACGATGCGCTCGTGCTGACGACGATGCGCTTCGCCCACGAGATCGTGCCGGCCACCGAGCTCAACGTGCCGCGCAGTGACGCCGGCCTCGACCGCCGCGAGGTCGACCTGGCGCTGCAGCTCGTCGACACGCTGAAGGCTGAGTGGGAGCCCGACAAGTATCGCGACCGCTATCGCGAAGCGCTGCTGGCCGCCATCGAGCGCAAGGTGGAGGGCCGCGCGGTGGCGGCGCCGCCGGCGGGCCGCAAGCCGCCCACCAAGGTCGTCGACCTCATGCAGGCGCTGCAGGCCAGCCTGCAGGCGCGGCCGCCGGCGCGCGCGGCCGAGCGCGCGACGACCCGCAAGGCTTCCACATCCGGCCGCCGCCCGGCGGCGCGGCGGCGGGCCTCGTGAGCGGTTCGATGAGCACGCGCGTCGTCGACGTCGAGGGCCGGCGCCTGATCCTCACGCATCTCGACGAGGTGCTGTGGCCCGAGGACAACGTCACCAAGGACGAGCTGCTCGCCTACTACACGGCCGTCGCCGATCGCCTGCTGCCGTTCATCGCGAATCGGCCGCTGAGCCTGCAGCGCGCTCCCGACGCGATCACCGGCGAGTGCGCGTTCCAGAAGACGGCGCCGCCGGGCATGCCGAGCTGGGTGCCCACGCGGCGCATCCGCACCGAGCAGGCCGCGCTGGGCTACTCCGAGCACGTGATCGGCGGCGACCTGCCGTCGCTGCTCTACCTGCTCAATCTGGGCGCGATCTCCGTGCACCCGTGGTCCTGCACCGTCGACGCACTCGACCGGCCCGACCAGCTCCTGTTCGACCTCGACCCCACGGAGATCGCCTTCCGCGAGGTGCGCAACGCCGCCATGCTCCTGCGCGACCTGCTCGCGCACTACAAGATCCGCGCGTGGGCCAAGACCTCCGGCGGCCGCGGCCTGCACGTGATGGTGCCGCTGGCCCCGGTGCACAGCTTCGAGCAGGTGCGCACCGCGGCGGAGGCGATCACGCGCCTGGCCCGCACGCGCGAGCCTCGGCTGTTCACGCTCGACATGCGGCGCGCGCGCCGGCGCGGCAAGATTCTGATCGACGTCCATCGCAACCACCGTGGCGCCACGCTGGTGAGCCCGTACGGCGTGCGCGAGTACGCGGGCGCCACCGTCTCCACGCCGGTCGAGTGGCCGGAGCTGGAGCGCGCGCTCTATCCCGAGGACTTCCACGTTCGCAACATGCACGAGCGACTGCAGCGCATCGGCGATCCGCTCGCCTCGTTCTTCGCGCATCCGCAATCGCTGGCGCCGCTGCTGGAGAGCGGGCGCGCGCGGCGGGCGCGACCGATGGCATAGAAGTCGCACCCCCCTAGCACTGCACCGAAGGAGGAGACATCCATGGACGAGCGACGGCTCGAGAGCATCGGAGACACGGCGCAGCGCAGCGCGCGGCGCGTGGCGGGCGACGCCCAGGACATGGCGTCGCGCGCCGGCAGCTACGCGCAGGAGCGCGCGCAGGAGATGGCGGAGCGCGCCGGCACCTATGTGTCGCAGCGCGCACGGGACGTCAACGACCAGGTCCAGCGCCTCACGGGGCGCCCCACGGAGTCGTGGATGAAGGATGCCCGTCGCTTCGTACAGAACCACCCGCTGCAGGCGGTGGCGATCACGGTCGGCCTCGGCTTCGTGCTGGGCAAGATCCTGGCCCGGGACTGAACCGGCCATGGGGCGCCTGGCGTCGGCGATCGGCCTGCTGCTGCTGACGAGCTCGCCTGCCTCGGCCTTCCTGATCGAGGTGACGACGTCGGTGGCGGTGGCCGATGCCGACGACCAGCGCGCGCTCCAGAACGCGCTGACGGAGGCGGTGGACGGCGTCCTGCAGGACGCCATCGCGTTCAAGCCCACGCTCGTCGTGCTCACGCACGCCGCCGTGGTGGGCGCGCGGCTCTACATCCGGCTGCTGGTCGCCGACTCCGAGGGCGAGCGCACCTTCGAGGAGATGCAGGGCCCTCCTGATCTCTCGCCTCGCGAGAACGTCGAGCTCAAGCTGTAGTTGGGGGGCCTCAACTTATTAGATGGGGGCCCCGAGATGGCCCCCAAACCCCCAGATGTTTGAAACGCCCCGGCGGAGCCGGGGCGTTCCTCTTTAACCGACTTTAACCGACACGACGGGCCCTGTTGACTGGCCCGCGCGAATCCCCTAGCGCATGCGCTTGATGGCCTCGATGCGGTCGGTGGTGGCGGGGTGGGTGGCGAAGAAGCCGCCGCTGGAGCCGCCCTCGGTCTGCATCAGCCAGGTCAGCGTGTCGGCCATGACCTCGCGGCCGGGCATGCCGGCCTTCTGGAGGATCTCGGCGCCGTGCTGGTCGGCCGCGTACTCCTCGCGCTGCGTGTACTTGTTGATCACGAGCTTGCCGGCGATCGGGGCGATGGCCCCGGCGCCGGGGAAGATCTGATCGAGGATCACGGCGCCGATGCTGAGCCCGGTGCCGAGCGTCTGCGCCTTGGCGACGTGGTTGAGATCGTCGTGGGCCAGCTCGTGGGCGAGGACGCCGGCGAGGTGCTGATCGTTCGCCTTCTCGAGCAGACCGCGCGTCACGTAGAACTCGCCGTTACCCGCGCTGGCAGCATTGATGTGGTCGTCGTCCATGATGCCGACCTTGACCTGGTTCGCCGGAATGGGACGGTTCATCGCGGCGAGGAGGGGCACCATGACGCGCTTCAGGCGCTCGGCCTGGGCGCCGCTGACCGGTTTCGCAGTCGCGGTCGGGGACGACGAGGGCTGCCGGGTGGTATCACGCGACGTATCGCGCGTGGACGGCGACGCCGAGCCGGTGCTGCTGGTCACGCCGGCGCAGCCGCCGAGTAGCAGTGCCAGCGCCACCGCGACGCCAAGCCCCTGAGCGCTCTTCGAGATCAACGTGGATCGTCGCATCGGGCTTCTCCTTAGGTCTGTCACGCCAGCGATTCGAGGAAGAGGTCGCCGCACCGGTCGCAGGCGCCGTCGCCCAGCGCCCCGTCGCCGAAGAAATCGATGTGGCGGTCGATGATGCGAGGGTGGTCGGCCTTGTACAGCAGGTCGCGGACTTCCGCCTCGGGCGCGTGCGCCGGGGCGGCCGCGTGGACAGCTGCGGAATGGGCCATGGGACTCCTCCTGGCCTTCTGACGTCGTGGTTCGTGAGAGCACAGGGGTTGCACCTGCTATGCCAGGGTCGGCGGCATGGTTCGACGCCGATTTGCGACGCGCGCGGCGAGCGCCAGGGAATGTTTAGATGAGGTCTATTGAAAAGAGTTCCACACTTTGGGATGTAGGAGTTGCATGGCCTCATCACATCGGAGAGGGTCGTAACACACGCAAGCGCGCGTCAGCGTGGACGTTCTCACAGCTCCGTGACGACTGGCACGACATCTGCCTTGCTGCTCCATCAGCCCCCGCGTGGGGCGGGAGGTTAGGGTGATGCGCTCCATCAAGCACGATCTCGAGGAACAGCGCTCGGCGCTGAATCGCTCGATCAAGTCACTGGGCACCACGCGCGATGCCGAGCAGCGTCGCGAAATCGTCAAGGATCCCTACGGCGCCGCCTCGATGACGCACGACGACGAGGTCGCGGCCGTCATGGCCGATCGTCGCTCGCGGCAGCTGCGACAGGTGACGGCGGCGCTCGAGGACATCAACTCGGGCCGCTACGGGATCTGCCGCGAGTGCGAGGAGCCGATCGCCAAGGCCCGCCTCAAGGTGATGCCCTTCGCGACGCGCTGCGTGGCCTGCCAGCAGAAGCTCGAGGCCGAAGGCTTGCAGCGCGCGGCATGAGGAGCGGCTCGATGAGCGTGGCCCTTCGCACGGTGGCGGTGGCGCTCGTCCTCGTCGCGGCCGTCGTGGGCTGCCGGTCGCTGACCGGCAAGAGCCCGGGCGCCACCGCGGACGATGCCACCATCACCGCCAGCGTGAAGTCCAAGCTGGTGGCGGACAAGGCCGCCAATCTCACCCGCGTGGACGTTGACACGAACAACGGTACTGTTTACCTTAACGGTACGGTCGACTCGGCCGAGCAGAAGGCGCGGGCAGAGCGGCTCGCGTGGCAGGCGCAGGGCGTCAAGAGCGTCGTCAACAACCTGCAAGTTCAGAAGCGCTAAGCCATCAGCTCCGAGCGGGCAGCACCCTCGGGGTGCCTGCCGCAACCGCCCCCCGCGGGCCACGACCGGACCGAGCCAACGACGTCAATGACGGAGAGCAGGCGAACGCCGTGAGTCCCAGCAGACGCGACCAGATGAAGTCCGGCAAGATCCTCGTCGTCGACGACGAGCCCTCGGAGCGCGAAGGCCTCGCGCGCCTCGTGGGGCAGTGGGGCTACGAAGTGGAGACCGCCTCGTCGGGTGAAGAGGCGCTCAACCTCGTGGAGACGCAGCACCCGGCCGTGGTCCTCACCGACCTCGTGCTCCCCGAGATGGACGGCCTCACCTTGCTGCAGAAGCTCAAGGAGACGGGCCGTCCCCCGATCGTCCTGTTGGTCACGGGGCACGGCACGGTGGAGACCGCCGTCGAAGCGATGCGGCATGGCGCCTTCGACTACCTCACCAAGCCCGTGGACACCACGCGGCTTCAGGTGCTGCTCGAGAAGTCCATCGAGCAGGAGTCGCTCTCGCGCGAGGTCAATTTCCTGCGCCACCAGCTGCGCCAGAAGGGCAGCTTCGGCCAGATGGTCGGCCAGTCGCGGGGCATGCAGGAGGTCTATCGCTGGGTCGAGCTGGCCGGCACCAGCACGGCGCCCGTGCTCGTCTACGGCG
The DNA here is from genome assembly GCA_003220265.1 of Candidatus Rokuibacteriota bacterium. Classification (GTDB taxonomy): domain Bacteria; phylum Methylomirabilota; class Methylomirabilia; order Rokubacteriales; family CSP1-6; genus AR5. The sequence continues at coordinate 14,574 of QHRW01000052.1, forward strand.
AGAGCGGCACCGGCAAGGAGCTCGTCGCCCGCACGATCCACGAGCTGTCCAACCGGCGCAACAAGCCGTTCGTGGCCATCAACTGCGCGGCCATCCCGGAGACGCTGATCGAGAGCGAGCTGTTCGGCCACGAGCGCGGCGCCTTCACCGGCGCCACCGAGCGGCGGCTGGGCTGCTTCGAGCTCACCGACGGGGGCACGCTGTTCCTGGACGAGGTCGCCGAGATGGACTCGAACACGCAGGCCAAGCTGCTGCGCGTGCTGCAGGAAGGCAGCTTCCGGCGCGTGGGCGGCGGCAAGCACGAGATCCAGGTCGACGTGCGCGTGGTGGCCGCCACCAACCAGAACCCGACCGAGGCGATCGCCAACGGCAAGCTGCGCGAGGACCTCTTCTACCGGCTCAACGTGTTCTCGATCCACCTGCCGCCGCTGCGCGAGCGGCGCGAGGACGTGGTCCTGCTCGCCAAGACGTTCATCGAGGAGTTCAACCGGCAGGACAATCGCCAGGTCCGCGGCCTCACCACCGAGGTCGAGAAGGAGCTGGAGCGCTACCACTGGCCCGGCAACGTGCGCGAGCTGCGCAACGTGATCCAGCGCGCCGTCGTGATCAGCGGCACCGGCCTCATCGGCGCCGAGCACCTGCCCGACAACGTGCTGCGCGGTGCGGCGCCGGCGCCGGCCGCGGCGGGCGGCTCCGTCACGCCGATCCGCGAGATGGAGCGCGATGCGATCCTGCGCGCGCTGGAGGAGACCGGGCAGGACAAGCGGCGCGCCGCCCAGCTCCTCGGCATCAGCCTCAAGACCCTCTACAACAAGCTGGCGAAGTACGGCATCCAGGCGGTGAAGTCGGCCCGGCTGACTTGATGCCGTCCGGCCCTGGAGGGGCAGGGGGGAACCCTTCTAGGGTGCCCCCCGATAAAGAAGGGGCAGGGGGGAACCCTTCTAGGGTGCCCCCCGATAAAGAAGGGGCAGAGGGGCCCCCGGACCAGGCCGCCGGGCGGCGGCCGCTACCGCCGGATCTCGCCCGCCTGTTGCACGACATGCGGGGGCCGCTCAACTCGCTCACGCTACACGTCAAGCTGCTCGAGTCCGCCGCCGCGGACGACGCGACGACCGAGGCGGCCCTGCGCACGACCAAGGACCAGCTCGCCCGCCTCACCGAGATGCTACCCGCCGCCTTCGCCGTGGTCGCGCTCGAGGCGGCGCCACCGCGGCCCGTCGATCTCGGGGCCATCGTGGAGGTTGCGCGCGATCAGTCGGGCGGGCAGGTCACGCTGGCCAACACGTCCTGGCCCCCGCTGCTCGGCGACGAAGGATTGCTCGCGCTGGCGGTCGCGCACCTGCTGCGCAACGCGCTCGAAGCCACGCCGGCGGGCCGGCCGTGGCCCCTGGTCAGCGCCAAGGTCGCCGGCGACGAGACGCTCATCGAGGTGCGTGACTGGGGCACGGGCCTGCCGACGACCAATCCCAAGCTCCTCATCAAGCTCATGCAGTCGACCAAGCGCGGCCATCGCGGCCTTGGCCTCGTGACCGTCGAGCGCATCGCCCGTCTCCACCAGGGCTCTCTCCGCTTCGAGTCACCGCCCGAAGGCGGCGCACTCGTCACGCTCGCCCTCCCCGTCGCGAAGTAGCGCTGCGCCGGGGCGGCCATTTCGGGCGCCGCTAACAACGCGAACCAGAGGACCGGCACGGCTGCGCCAGGCCGGTCCGAACGTTGGGGGCTTGGGGGGATTTCGAGGCCCCTGCTAACAAGGCGAATCAGAGGACCGGTACGGCTGCGCCGGGCCGGTCCGAACGTTGGGGGGCTTGGGGGCCATTTCGTGGCCCCCATCTCTACGGACAATTTCGGAGGATCGTGAGACCGAGCGCGCTCGACCAGAGCGCGGCGGCGGCGTCGCCGGAGGCGGACGCGATCACGGCGAGCGCGAGAAGGCCGGCGGCGAGCACGCGACCGGCGGCGCTGGCCAGGTGCCCGGCGCGCGTCTCGTCGCCCGTCGCGCGCCAGATGACCGCTTTGAGCACGCGGCCGCCGTCGAGCGGCAGTCCGGGCAGCAGATTGAAGACCGCGACGATCAGGTTGGCGACGGCCACCACGGCGGCCACCGCGGCGACCAGCGGGTCGGCATTCCACTCCACGAGGGCGACGTGGGCGGCGGCGGCCAGCACGGCGGTGAGCAGGCTCGCAAGCGGGCCGCCGAGCGCCACGCGGAACTCGGCGCCTGCCGAGAGCGGCGCCGCGCCCAGCTCGAGCGCGCCGCCGACGAGCGAGAGCGCCAGCCGCGTGACCGGGAGCCCGGCGTGGCGGGCGACGAGCCAGTGGCCCGCCTCGTGGAGCGCGAGCGAGCCCAGCACGAGCAGCGCGGCGGCGCCACCGGCCAGCACGTAGGCGCCGGTCGTGTGCTCGGGCGCCTCCAGCGGCAGCACCGCGTCGGCGAAGGTCCACGTCGCCAGGCCGAGGCCGAACACCCACGAGACGTCGACGGTGAGCGGGACGCCGAAGACCGCCACGCGGCGCGAGCGACGGGCGACGCCGCGCAGACGCAACGCCGGCAGCAGGTCGGCGGTGGCGCGAGCGGCCGGCCCGCGAGTCACCAGGCGGGGAGCGAGCGAGCCGGGATCGATCACGATGCGAGCAGGAGGGCTTCGCGTTCGGGCGCGCGTCGAACCACGTCGGGCAGCGGCAGCACGGCCAGCTCGGGGGCCCGCTCGAGACCGCCCAGGCCCGCCTGCGGCATGCATTCGTAGACCGCCTCGCAGAGCAGCGACTCCTCGGCGGTGTCGAAGGCGTCCTCGAGCGGCTCCAGCGCCTCCAGCACCTCCGGCACCGCGCGCGCGGCCAGCGCGCGCAGCGTGCCCGCGCGGCCCACGAAGATCAGCGTGCTCTGGAGCGCATTGCTCTCGAAGAGGCGGCGGCGCTCGCTCGGCGAGGCGGCATCCACGAAGCGCTTGACCGCGTGCACCGAGAGGTCCTCCAGACCTTCCACGGGCGCGCCGGGCTCGATCCAGCCGTCGGTCACGGGGGCGTGCGGATGCGCGCCGATGAGGATCGGAAGATCGGGACGGAGCGCGACCGCCCACACGGCGCGGCTCACGTAGCGCAGGAAGCGCGCCTCGTGATCGATGCCGTGCTCGGCCGGCAGCACGATGACGGTCGCCGACGGATCGCGGCGGGCGATGCGCAGCAGCGGCAGCAGCATCTCGACGGCGCGCCCGCGATGGGCCGGCTGCACGATGCGGCGCGCGCCGGGTATGTTCTCCAGCTCGGCGTCCCACGCGCGCGCGTGACGGCGCGTGACCACCGTCACCATCTGTCCGGGCGGGACCAGACGGCTGGCCCGCTCGAGCGCGCGCGCCCGGCTGGCCGAGCGCGGTGTCAGCGGCCAGCGCTGCGCCGTCCCCCGCCCGTGTCGCAGGCGGGAGCCGCCGGCGTCCACCGGCGGCTGGTCGCCCGTCAGCACGATCGCCCAGGTGCGCGGGTGCGGCGCCTCGCGCACGAGGTCGATCTGCGGAATGGATGGGACGCGCGCGAGCATTTGAGGTACCCTCCGTCGGCGTAACGGTCGTCGGCGGCCGACGGCGTCGTGGGTGCAGCCTTTATGCCACGGGGTTCGCATTCGCAACCCCGTGCCGCATCGAACATCAAGCAGCGCTTGGCGGTTGAAATTCCTTCAAAGTTTCCCCAAGGGCTGTAACGTTTACACGAGTGAACGGAGGAACCAACGTGTCCGACCTCAAGGGCAGGGTGGCGATCGTCACGGGCGGCAACGGGGGCATCGGCCTCGGCATGGCCCGCGGGCTGGCGATGGCCGGGGCGCGCGTCGTCGTGGCCGGCCGGAACGCGCAGAAGTCCGAGGCGGCCGTGAAGGATCTCACGGCTCGGGGGGCCGACGCGTGTGCGATGGTCGCCGACGTCACCGACCCGGCCGCCGTCCAGCGGCTCGTGCAGTCGACGCTCGACCGCTTCGGCCGTCTCGACGTCCTCGTGAACAATGCCGGCACCAACATCCGCAAGCCGGTGCACGAGCTGGCGCTGGAGGAGTGGCATCAGGTGCTCGACACGAACCTCACCTCGGCGTTCCTCTGCTCGAAGGCCGTCTATCCCGCCTTCAAGAACGCGGGTGGCGGCAAGGTCATCAACATCGGCTCGATGATGTCGCTCTTCGGCGCGTCGTTCGCGCCGGCCTACGGCGCCAGCAAGGGCGGCATCGTGCAGCTCACCAAGTCGATGGCGGTGGCGTGGGCCCGCGACAACATCCAGGTCAACGCCGTGCTGCCGGGCTGGATCGACACGGACCTCACGCGCCAGGCACGCGAGCAGGTGCCGGGCCTCCACGACAACGTCCTGCGGCGGACGCCGGCGGGCCGCTGGGGCGAGATCGACGACATGGCCGGCGTCGCGGTCTTCCTGGCCGGGCCGGGCTCCGACTTCGTCACCGGCACCGCCATCCCCGTTGACGGCGGCTACGCCATCCAGGGCTGACATGAAGGTCGTGGTCGCCGACGCCATCGCGCCGGAGGGCGTCGCCTACCTGCGCGAGCACGGCTGCGTCGTCGAGGATCTCGTCGGCGCGCCGCCCGAGGCGCTGCGTGGGGCCCTCGCCGACGCCGAGGCGCTGGTCACGCGCTCGGCGACCGCGGTCACCGCCGAGCTGCTCGAGCATGCGCCGGCGCTGCGCATCGTGGGCCGGGCGGGCGTGGGCATCGACAACATCGACGTCGACGCCTGCTCGCGGCGCGGCGTGGTGGTCGTCAACGCGCCCTACGGCAACGTCGTCTCCGCGGCCGAGCACACGGTGGGCATGCTGCTCACGCTCGTGCGCCGCATTCCCGAGGCGCACGCGCGGCTCAAGACACTCGAGTGGAACCGCTCGATCTACGGCGCCGAGCTCTACCGCAAGACGATCGGCATCGTGGGCCTCGGCAAGGTGGGCTCGCGCGTGGCCGCGCGTCTGCGCGGCTTCGAGCCGACGCTGCTCGTGTACGACCCCTATATCCCGGAGGGCCGGGCCAAGGACCTCGGCGCTCAGCTCACGGATTTCGAGAGCCTCGTCCGCCGCGCCGACGTCATCACCTTCCACGTGCCGCTGACCGCGGAGACGGAGGCGATGATGACGGCGCGCGAGCTCGGGTGGACGAAGCCCGGCGTGCGGATCGTCAACTGCGCGCGCGGCGGCATCGTCCACGAGGGCGACCTGCTCGCCGCGCTGGACGCGGGGCGGGTGAGCGGCGCCGCCATCGACGTGTGGAGCGAGGAGCCGCCGCGCTCGGAGACGGTGCGCCGGCTCATCCAGCATCCGCGCGTCGTCGTCACCCCGCACCTCGGCGCCAACTCCAGCGAGGCGCAGGTCAACGTGGCGGTGGACGTCGCCCGGCAGATCGTGGCCTTCCGCGACGGCGACCTCGTGGAGTTCGCCGTCAACATCCCCGTGGGCGATCCGGGCACGCTCGCCACGCTGCGGCCCTGGGTCGGCCTGGCCGATCGCCTCGGCCGCTTCTGCGTGCAGCTCGATCCCGAGCACCTGGCGCGCGTGCGCGTCACGGTCGCCGGCGCCATCGCGGAGACGGATCCCGAGCTCCTCGCGCGCGCCGTGCTCGCCGGCCTGCTCGATCCCGTCATGACCGGACCGGTGAACCTCGTCAACGCGCACCTGGTGGCGGAGGAGCGCGGGGTGGCGGTGGAGGTCGTGCGCGAGGAGGAAGCCTCGGGCTACCAGAGCGTGCTGGAGGTGGCGACCGAGACGACCGTCGGCCGCAAGGTCATCGCGGGCACGGTCTTCGACGGTCAGCCGCGGGTGGTGCGCCTGCGCGACCTCAACATCGAGTTCTCGCCCGAGGGCTTCGTGCTGGTCCTCTCCTACGAGGACCGGCCAGGCGTCGTCGGCCGCATCGCGAGAAGCGCGGCCGCGCCATCGTGGTGCTGCTGCTCGACGAGGACCTCTCCCCGGCGCACCTGGCCGAGGTGGCCACCGCCGTCGAGGCCGATTTCGCCCGTTTGATCCGTTTGCCGTGAGCGGGAAATTCTTGGTCCGGGCGGGGCCCCCTTGCTAGCATTCCGGCCATGACATTCCGAACCCTCGCCGTCACGACCGCCGTGTCGCTCCTGCTCGGCGCGTGTGCGAGCACGCCGCCGCGCCCCGTTCGTACCGAGTTCGAAGACATCCCCGTCCCCAAGGGTCTCGCCTACCAGGCCGACGACTCGACCATCGTCGAGACGCCCAACGTCAAGGCGGTGCGCTACGTGTACCGCGGCCGGCTGGAGCCCGAGAGCCTCGCCACCGCCATTCGCAGCACGCTCGAGGCGAACGGCTGGCGTCACGTCAGCAGCACGAAGAGCGCCGGGGTCGGCGCAACTCAAGTTTACGAAAAGGAAGGTGATTCGCTTCAGCTCCGGCTCTGGGAAGGCATCTGGTTCACCTACGCGGAGTACACGACCGGGAGGGTGGTCAGGCGCCCGAAGTAGTTTCCCTGATTGACAGTTCGGTGGCCGTCTCTTATCATCCCCGGAATTTCGACACGGGCTCGGCCTGGCAGCCGACGCGCGCGCAGTAAACGTCCGGGTCACTGGGGGGACGGCGGTGAACGAGGCTCGCGCTGATCGGCTGGGATTCGTCCGCGTTCTGCTCGCCCTCTCGTTGCTTGTCGTTCCGACGCTCGTGCCGGCGCCGGCGGCGGCCGTGGATCTCAACGCGATGTGGCCCGATCTGGGCCTGCCCGGCTTCAAGATCACGCCCTTCATCTCCGAGCGGATCGAGTACGAGTCCAACATCTTCCAGGCGCACAGCGGAGCGCAGGACGACGGGATCTCCAAGACGATCCCGGGCTTCGTCCTCGAGCTGCCGATCGGCCGGCATAAGCTCGACCTCGGCTTCCGGGCCGAGATCCTGCGGTACTTCAACCTGACGGGCCAGGACACCGAGCACTACTTCGTGCTCGGCAACCTGCTGCTCGACTTCCCCGGCGGCCTCCGGCTGAACTTCAAGGAGGACTTCGCGCGCACCAGCGACCCGCCCGGCACCGAGCTGACGGGCCGCCTCGGCAGCAGCACCAACGTCTTCACGCCGTCCCTCGAGTACCGCTTCGCGCAGCGGTACGCGATCGGCTTCGAGTACGTGTTCACGCACGTCAAGTTCGACAGCGACACCGGCATCGTCCAGAACCTCGACCGCGACGAGCACACTTTCGGCATCACGGGGTTCTACCGGATCCAGCCCAAGACCGACCTCCTGCTGAACCTCGGCTACGGCTTCAAGGACTTCGACGGCGACACCAGCCGCGACGTGAAGCGCTACTTCGTCACCACCGGCGTGCGCGGCGAGATCAGCAGCCGCATCAGCTCGACGTTCCGGGTGGGCTACGAGGTCCGCGATCCCAACCGCGGCGACGTCGGCTCCTATAGCGGCTATATCATCGGCGGCGACTTCGTCTGGAAGCCGACGGAGCGCACCCGTATCGCGCTCATCACGGAGCGCTCGGTGCAGGAGTCGATCTTCCAGAGCAACTTTGCGTACATCGGCAACCAGGCCACGCTGAGCGCCGAGCACTACCTGACGCCCAAGCTGCTCGTCAGCGCCCGGCTCTTCGGCGGCACCTCGGATTACTTTGCCAAGGCAGGAAAGACCGACGGGACGTTCACCTGGCGCTCGGACTTCGTGGGCGGGGTCGGGGTCGGCATCGAGTACACGATCCAGCGGTGGCTGGCGGTGAGCGCCGACTACACGCATACGCGGCGAGACTCCAATTTCGACAACTTCGATTTCAAAGACGACATCGTCGGCGCGAAAGTGACCCTGTCGTTCTAGTAGCGGGTGGGTAGCATGCCAGCGTTTCCCCTGTTCTCGCGAGCCCGTTCGGCCTGCCTGGTCCTCGCCGCGGTGCTGTGGTTGGCCGCCGGCGGCCGGCCCACCGCGCAGGAGTACACGATCGGCCCCGGCGACGTCCTGAAGATCACCGTCTGGGGGCAGGACGACCTCAGCAAGGAGTACCCGGTGACGCTGGACGGCCGCGTGCCGTTCCCCTTGCTCGGCAACGTGCAGGCGGCCGGGCTCACCACGACCGAGCTCGCCCAGCGCTTGCGCGACCTGCTGGAGAAGGACTACCTCGTCAACCCGCAGGTGCTGGTCTCGGTGCGGGAATACCTGTCGAGCAAGATCCACGTGGTCGGCGAGGCCGAGAAGCCGGGGCTGCTCTACCTGACCGGGCCCACCACGCTCCTGGAGGTGATCTCCAAGGCCGGCGGGCTCAGCAAGACCGCCGGCCGCGAGCTGGTCCTCGTGCGCGGTGAGAGCAAGGAGGGGCCGGCCGGCGTCGTGCGCAGCACCATCCTCCTGCGCCTCGACGTGCGGAAGATCCACGCCGGGGACGTCAAGGAGAACATCCTCGTCCAGAACGGCGACATGCTGTTCGTGCCGAAGGGCTCGGCCTTCTTCGTGCTGGGCGAGGTGAACAAGGCCGGCACCTTCCCCCTCGACAAGGAGGTCTCCATCCTGGAGGCCATCACGCTGGCCGGGGGCTTCAGCAATACGGCGGCGCCGTCGGGCGTGAAGATCCTGCGCCGCGCCCCCGACGGCAAGCAGGAGACGATCGCGCTCGACATGTCGGGCGCGGTGCCCAAGGACCAGAACTTCCGGCTGGAGGACGGCGACACCGTCCTCGTGCCAAAGGGCAACACGTTCTTCGTGTTCGGCGAGGTGAAGAAGCCGGGCGCCTACCAGCTCGACAAGGAGACCAACGTGCTGGAGGGCATCACGATCGCCGGCGGCTTCACCGACAAGGCCGCGCCCGGGCGCACCCGGGTCATCCGCACCACCGAGAAGGGCCAGCAGACGCTCAACGTGGACATGAACGACATCATCCGGCGCGGTCAGCGCGACCGCGCCATTCGCCTGCTCGAAAACGACGTCATCGTCGTGCCGGAGAGCTTCTTTTGATACCGAACGACCTCGGGACCACCGTGCGAGAGACGCACCTGAAGGACTATTACCGGACGCTGCGCAAGCATCGGTGGCTCGTGTGCGGGCTCTTCCTGGCCACCGTGTTCACCGTGGCGATCTGGTCGTTCGTCCAGACGCCCATCTACCAGGCCTCCGCCACCGTGCTCATCGAGCCGGAGCCGCCCAAGGTCCTGAACATCCAGGAAGTGACGCCGATCGGCGGTCCGTCGCAGGACTATTACCGTACCCAGTACGAGCTGATGACGAGCCGTCCGATCGTGGAGAAGGTGATCGAAAACCTGAACCTCAAGAAGCGGATGCCCGGCCTGGAGCAATCCTACGACCCCGCCCGCGCGCTGCAGGGCGCCATCGCGGTGGAGCCGCGCCGCAACACGCGGCTCGTCTCCGTGAAGTTCGAGAGCCCGGACCCGCGGCTGGCGGCGGAGGTCACCAGCGCGCTGGCCCGCCAGTACGTGAAGCACAACCTGGACGTGAAGCTGCGCGGCGCCCAGGAAGCCATGACGTGGCTCAACGAGCAGATGAGCACGCTCAAGGCACGGGTGCAGGAGTCCTCCGAGGCCCTGCAGAACTATCGCGTCAGGGCCGGCATCATGGGCCTGCAGGAGCAGCGCCAGATCACGGCCCAGAAGATCATGGACTTCAACAAGCAGTACCTCGAGGCGCAGGCCCAGCGGCTGTCGGTGGAAGCCAAGCTGGGCGAGCTGCAGCGCGTGGCCAGCGACCGCAGCGGCGCCCAGACGATCTTCACCGTCGCCGACAGCGCGCTCATCCAGAAGCTCAAGCAGGAAGCCTCCGAGCTGGAGACCAGCAAGGCCAAGCTCTCCAGGACGTACAAGGAAAAGCACCCCGAGATCCTCAAGGTCGACGCCCAGATCGAGCAGGTGAGCCTCAAGATCGACGCCGAGATCAGCACGATGCTGCGCGCCGTCCAGACGGAGTTCCGGGTGGCCCGGGCCCGCGAGGAGACGCTGCTCGGCAACGTCAACCGCCTGCGGGCGGAGGCCCAGGAGCTGAATCAGAAGGAGATCCAGTACCTCAATCTCCAGAGGGACTCGGACTCCAACCAGCAGCTCTACGAGGCGGTGCTCAAGCGTCTCAAGGAGACCGGCGTCACCGGCGGCCTGGAGACGAACAACGTGAGCGTGATCGAGGACGCCTCCGTCCCGCGCACGCCGGTGCGTCCGCGCAAGACGATCAACCTGGCGATCAGCGTGCTGGTGGGGCTGGTGGTGGGCGTCGGCGTGGCGCTGGTGATCGAGTACTTCGACACCACCGTGAAGACGCCGGACGACGTCGAGCGTTACCTGGGGCTGCCGGTGATCGGCATCGTGCCCCAGTTCGTGGGGAAGAGATAGCCATGGCCGAGCGCGCGAAGACCGCCGCCGCACCGTCCGCCACGCTCATCGCGCACGCCGAGCCCAAGTCGCCGGCGGCCGAGGCCTATCGCTCGCTGCGCACGAGCATCCAGTTCGCCGGGCTCGACCACAAGTGCCGCACGATCCTGGTGACCTCGTCGACCCCGGGCGAGGGCAAGTCCACGACGGTCGCCAACTTCGGCGTGGTGCTGGCGCAGACCGGCTCGCGCGTCTGCCTCATCGATTCCGACCTGCGCCGGCCCACGCTGCACCGCGTCTTCGGGCTCGGCAACAACCGCGGTCTCACGAGCGCGCTGCTGGAGGCGCTGCCGTTCGCCGAGGTCGCGCAGACCACCTCGGTGCCGGGCCTGTCCGTCCTCACGAGCGGGCCCGTGCCGCCCAACCCCGCGGAGCTGGTCGGCTCCAATCGCATGCGCGAGTCGCTGGAGGCGGCCGTCGATCAGTACGACATGATCCTGCTCGACTCGCCCCCGCTGGTGTCGGTCTCCGACGCGGTCGCGCTGTCGGCGTTCACCGACGGCGTGGTGCTCGTGGTGCAGACGGGCAAGGTGCCGCACGAGGTGATCCGCCGCGCCGCCTCCCAGCTTCACGCCGTGAAGGGCCGCATCCTCGGCGTCGTGATGAACGCCGTCAACCTCAAGCGCGACGGCTACTACTACGACTACTACCGCTACTACCACTCCTACTACACGCCGTCCGAGGGGAAGAAGGGCCGCTAGGCGCCGGCACGAGGCGGCCGGCGGGGCCTGGCGGGACCACGTGGTGGCCGCCCGCATCGACATCGCTCGCCTGGATTCCCTCGACGCGCTGCGCCCGGTCCTGCGCGGCCTCGACGGCCGGCTGGAAACGGGTCCCTTGCAGGCCCCGCCGGCCGCCTCGCGCCGGCGCGCTCGCGAAGCGGGCGTCAGTGCTCGAGAAGACCTCTGTGGTTGACCAGCGTCAGGGGCGGCGCCACTTGCCGCCGTTGCGGGCGATGAAGGCGTCGGCTTCGGTTGGGCCCCAGGAGCCGGCTTCGTACTCGGGGAGTGGGCCGGGGGTTGTGGCCCAGTGGTCGAGGATGGGCTGGGTCAGGCGCCAGGCTTGCTCGATCCAGTCGCCGCGGGCGTAGAGCGTGGCGTCGCCGTGAATGGCGTCGAGCAGCAGGCGCTCGTAGGCCTCGGGCGGCTCGCCGCCGAAGACCTCGTGGTACTTGAAGTCGAGCGTCACGGGGCTGATCTTCAGATCGGGCCCCGGCTCCTTGGCCTCCACGATCAGCGAGATGCCCTCGTCGGGCTGGATGCGGATCACGAGCAGGTTGGGATCCACGCTGACGAGGCCGCGCCGGAAGATCATGTGCGGCGTGCGATGGAAGCGGATCACGATCTCGCTCACGCGCTTGGCGAGCCGCTTGCCCGTCTGGAGATAGAACGGCACCCCGGCCCACCGCCAGTTGTCGATCAGCAGCCGGAGCGCGGCATAGGTCTCGGTGGTGGACTCCGGCTTGACGCCCTTTTCCTGCCGGTAGCCCGGCACCTGGCGGTTGTTGACGAAGCCCGGGCCGTATTGCGCGCGCAGCGCCGATGCCTCGACGGCGTCCGGCTCGATGGGCCGCACGGCTTTCATCACCTTGCTCTTCTCGTCGCGCACGGCGTCGGCGTCGAACGTCACCGGCGGCTCCATGGCGACGAGACAGACGATCTGCAGCAGGTGGTTCTGGATCATGTCGCGCAGCGCGCCGGACTCCTCGTAGTAGCCGCCGCGGCCTTCCACGCCGACCGTCTCCGCCACCGTGCACTGCACCTCGGCCACGTGGTTGCGGTTCCACAGCGGCTCGAAGATGCCGTTGGCGAAGCGCAGGGCGAGGACGTTCTGCACGGTCTCCTTGCCGAGGTAGTGATCGATCCGGTAGACCTGCTCCTCGCGGAACACCTTCGTCACGAGCCGGTTCAGCTCCTGCGCCGAGCTCAGATCGTGGCCGAAGGGCTTCTCGATGATGATGCGCGTCCACCCGCTCTCTTCCTCGTTCAGGCCGGCCTTGCCGAGGTTGACGACGATGTCGGCGTAGAGGCTGGGCGGCGTCGACAGGTAGTAGAGACGGCTGCGGGGGCCGCCGCGAGCCCGCTCGAGCTCTTCGAGCCGCTGCCGCAGCACGCCGTAGAACTCGGGCGCCGTGGGATCGCCGGGCAGGTAGAACACGTTGGCGGCGAAGCGCTGCCAGACCTGGTCGTTGGGCAGCTTGAAGCGCGCGAACTCCTTGACGCCTTCCTTGAGCTTCGCGCGAAAGGCGTCGTCGCTCATCGGCGTGCGCGCCGTACAGAGGATCGTGAACGGCTCCGGCAGCGTGCGGGAGGCGAACAGCGTCCACAGCGCGGGAACGAGCTTGCGGTGCGTCAGGTCGCCCGACGCACCGAAGATGACGAGCGAGAAGGCCTCGTCCGAAGGGGCCACGCGCTATCGGCTCTTGCTGGTGCCCAGCAGCGCCGCTGCAGAGCGGTCGAGGAGCCAGGTCAGACGGCCGTTGGTGGGCTGCACCATCGAGGCCGGCAGACCGGCGCCCGGCTCGGTGAACACCGCCTTCACCACCTTGGCCTTCTCGCCGCCCGCCACGAGGAACATCACGCGCGCGGCGGCGTTGATGAGCGGGTAGGTGAAGGTGAACCGCTGGGGGATCGAGGCGGCGGCGGCGTGGACGGCCGCCACCGGACGGAAGACCTCCTTGAGCACCGGCGAGCCGGGGAACAGCGAGGCCGTGTGGCCATCGATCCCCATGCCGAGCAGGATCAGGTCGAAGCTCGGCAGCTCGCCACGCCGGCTGCCGAAGACCTCGGTCATGATCCGCGCGTACTCGGCGGCCGCCGCCTCCGCATCCTCCGCTTCGCCGCGGATGCGGGCGACCTGTGCGGCGGGGATCGGCACCTTGGAGAGGAGCGCGGCGTTGGCCATGCGGTAGTTGGAGTCGGGATGGTCGGGGGGCACGCCCCGCTCGTCGCCGAAGAACACCCACGTCTGATCCCACGGCATCTGCTCGCGCAGCGGGGAGGCGGCCAGCCGCTCGTAGGTCGTGCGCGGCGTGATGCCCCCGGCCAGCGCCACCGTGAAGCGCCGGCGCGCCTTCACGGCGTCGGTGGCGATCTGGACCACGGTGCGGGCGGCGGCGTCGGCCAGTGCGGCGGGGTCGTCGACGATCGTGGTCTCGGGCTTCGGGTCCATCGCGCTGCCCATCATACCCTTTCGTCGAGGCGTCGGTGACGTTCGAGCGCGGCGCGATACCGCGCATGGCGCGCGGCGTCGGGTTGCACGACCTCGCCGAGCGCGCCGCGCACCGCCGTGGCATCGGCGATGTCGCCCACGGCCTCCAGCGCGAGCAGCGCGGCGCCGCGCCCCGTCGCCTCGCTCTCGGCCGAGGAATGGATCGGGCGTCCCAGTGCGTCGGCCAGCATGCGCCGCCAGTGCGGCGAGCGGCTGATGGCGCCGCCCGAGGCGACGATGACGTGATCCGCGTCCGCCAGCGGCGCCAGCAGCTCGTAGACCAGGCTCAGGCGGAGGGCCACCGCTTCCAGGGCGGCGTGCAGGATGTCGACGGCCGTCGTGTCGAGCGACAGGCCCGCGATGGCGGCGCGGCGGTCACCGCGCCAGCCCGGCGCGCGCTCGCCGGCCAGGAACGGCAGCACGGTGAGGCCGTGGTCGTCGGGCAGGCGTCCGGCGAGCTCGCGCTCCACGGCGGCCTCGTCGGGCAACTGTAGGATTCCGCGGCACCAGGCGTAGACGTTGCCGCCTTCGGATGTGGCGCCGCCGAGCAGCGCGCGCCGCCGATCGATGCGGTAGCGCCAGAGCCCGCGCGGCGGCGTGCGCGCGGCGGCCGTCACCAGGCGCAGCGCGGCGGAGGTGCCCACGTTGAGCGCGATCCGCCCGGGGTCGGTGCATTCGGAGCCCACGTTGGAGGCGGCGCCGTCGCCGACGGCGGGGAACCATGGCACGCTGCGCAGCGCCGGCCACCGCGTGGCCCACGGCGCTCGCAGACCGCGACGGCCCTGCGCGAGGTCGCGGACCGGAAAGAGCTGGGCCGGCTCGATGCCGGCGGCGGCGAGCGCCTCGGTGTCCCACCGCAGCGCGTCCTGATCGAAGAGCCCGGTACCGGAGGCCATCGACACGCTGGTCTCGGCTTCGCCGAAGAGCGTCAGCTCGAGATACTCGCCGATCGAGCCCCAGCGCACGACGCGCCGGACGTCGGCGGGACGATCGCGCGCCAGCCAGCGCAGCTTGGCCGGCCAGTACGAGCTGTGGAGATGACAGCCCGTGCGCGCGTGCAGCGCCGCCTCGTCGAGCGCGCCGCGCAGGAGCGCCGCGTCGGCGGCGCTGCGCGAGTCGGCCCACGTGAAGATGGGCGTCACCGGCTTGTGGTGGGCGTCGAAGCCGAGCAGCCCGTGCCAGAACGTGGTCACGCCCACCGCGCGCACGTCGTCGTGACGGGCGGCGCGCGCGACGGTGTCCAGGCACGCGGTGGCCGCGTCGAGCAGCACGCGCGGGTCGTGCTCGACGCCGCCGTCGCGCGTGGTGGTGGGCTCGTAGGGAACCTGGTGGAAGCGGCCCTCGACGGCGTGGCCTCGCGCGTCGTAGAGCGCGGCGCGCGCTGAGGACGTGCCCACATCGAGCGCGATCACCATGGGCCCGCTATTGTAAGATGCCGGGCATGGCTGAAGGTTGGGAACTCCTGACGCTGCGCGGGCTGGCCGCGACCGACGAGCGCGCCGAGATGTTCACGGGCACGCTCGTCATCCACCGGCTCGGCAGCCCCGAGCCCGTCGAGTCGGTCGGCGTCCAGGTGAAGCGCAACGTCCTGGTGGAAATGCACGAGACGCTCGGCCGCCTTCTCGCGCGCTCGACCGGCCTCAAGCAGCGATAAAAGGAGAGACACGCATGGCCCGCATCCGAGTCCTGAGCCCCGTCGGCGTCGTCGCGCGCCAGTCGGTCGCCGTGCCGGCGCTGCCGGGCGACCTGGCCGGCCGCACCGTCGGCTTCCTCGACAACACGAAGTCGAACTTCGACCGTCTCACCGCGGGCCTGGGCGAGCTCCTGCGTGAGCGCTACGGCGTCAAGACGGTCCTGCATCGCCGCAAGGCCAACGCGTCCACGCCAGCGGCGCCGGAGCTGATCGACGAGCTCGGCAAGCACTGCGATCTCGTCTTTGCCGGCTCCGCTGACTGAGGGTCGTGCACGTCGTGGAGTCTCCACGACGCCATCGAGCTGGCCAAGGCCGGCACTCCGTCCGGATTGATCGCCACCACCGCGTTCCAGGGATTGGCCGTCAGTGAGCTGTCGGCGCTCGGCGTCGCCGGCCTGCCGCTGCTCGTCATCGAGCATCCGCTCGGCGGCGAGCGGCCGGACGCCGTCGCGCGGCGCTCGCACCAGGCGCTCGAGCAGCTCGCCAGCCTGATCTCCGGCGTCGGGCGTGGTGCCTCCCATTCTGTTGGAGCGGGTGGCGCGAGCACGGGTAGGGACGTGGGTGGCCTGAGCGAGAAGGGCGGGGCTCCGATAGGCGCGAACACCGTTTCGGAGTCTGAACTCACGCTCGACGATGACGCGCTGTCGATCCTCGCGGAGTTCTCGGCGCGCGAGTGGTGTGATGGGTTGCCGATCGTGCCGCCCACGGCCGAGCGCGTGGCCGCGATGCTGGGCGGGCGTGATGGCGCAACGTCGCTCGGCGCGATGCCGCCGCTGTGGCGCCAGGCCACCGTGGAGAAGCTCGCCGTCAACGCGGTCATGGCCGGCTGCGAGCCCGCGGCGTTCCCGATCGTCCTCGCCGCCGTGGAGGCCATGCTGGATCCCACGTTCAACCTCTATGGCGTGCAGGCCACGACGCACCCGGTGGCGCCCCTGCTCGTCGTCAACGGCGCGTACGGCCGCCGCGTCGGCCTGCACGCGGGCAGCGGCTGCTTCGGTCCCGGCTTCCGGGCCAACGCCACGATCGGCCGCGCGATTACGACATGGCGACTCAAGGCGGCCCCGCGAAATACGCCTACTGCATCGCCGAGAACGAGGAGGCCTCGCCGTGGGGCCCGCTGCGCGACGGCGACACGGTGACGGTCTACGGCGGCGAGGGCCCGCACAACGTGAACGATCACGTGTCCACCACGGCCAGCGGCATCCTCGCCAACGTTGCCGACACGGCCGTCTCGCTCGGCTCCAACGTCGGCTGGTACTTCTCACAGGCGCAGCTCATGGTGGTGCTCGGGCCCGAGCACGCGCGCACCATCGCCGGCGACGGCTTCACGCGCGCCGACGTCCAGCGCTTCGTCTACGAGAACGCGCGCCAGCCGCTGTCGCTCATGCGCCTCGGCGGGATGTACGGCATGCAGGACTGGCCGGCGTGGATGAACGCCACGACCGATCCCGACGCCCGGCTGCCGCGCGTGCCCTCGCCGGACGATATCTTCGTGGTCGTGGCCGGTGGCTCGGGCAAGCACTCGGCCGTGGTTCCCAACTGCACCTTCAGCCGCGCGGTGTCCCGGTCGATTCGCCCTGCGTAGGTCGGCGCGGATGACAAGGGGGGCCATTTCGAGGCCCCCCAGTCAATGAGCCGGCGCCGCGCGCGCACGGCGGCGGCCCCGCCGGCGCCGTCCATCACCGTGCCCGCGGCGGGCTGGACGTGGCCGGCGATCCTGGCGGCCGCCGCCAGCGGACTCGTGCCGCTGGCGGTCTATCTCGCCACGCTCAGCCCGACGGTCAATGGCGGGGACAGCGCCGAGTTCGTGACGGTCGCCTGGCTGCTCGGCGTCGCCCATCCCTCCGGCTATCCGCTCCACACGCTGCTGGCCAGGCTCGCGACGTTGGTTCCCCTCGGAAGCGTCGCGTCGCGCGTGAACCTGCTCTCCGCGCTCTGCGACGCGGGCGCCGCCGCGCTGCTCTTCCGTGCAGTGGTGCTCCTCAGCGGCGATCTGGCGGCGGGATTGCTCGCCGCCGGCGCCTTCGCCTTCGCGCCGCTGATCTGGCCGTACGCGATCACGGCGGAAGTCTTCGCGCTCAACAACCTGTTCGCGGCGGGGCTGCTCTACTGGTCGGTGCGAGCGCTGCGCGAGTCCGCAGGCGGCCAGCCGACGCCGCTGCGCACGCTGTGCCTGGCGGCCTTCTGGATGGGCCTCGGGCTGTCGAACCATCACACGCTCGTCTTCTACGCCGTCCCGTTCGGGCTGCTGCTGATCGCGCTGGCCGGACGGCGCGCGCAGCGTCTGCGGACGGCCGCCATGCTGGCCGGCTGCGCGGCCGCCGGCTTTCTGCCCTACCTGTATCTGCCGCTGGCGGGCGTGCGGGCCGCCGCCGTGACCTGGGGCGATCCGTCGACCTGGTCGGGTTTTCTCGCGCACTTTCTCCGGCGGGAGTACGGGACGTTCCGGCTCGCCGACGAGACGATCGGCAAGGCCGGGTCGCTGGGCGCGCGGCTGGCGCTCTTCGGGGAGGCCGTGCTGCGCGCGACCTTCTTCGCGCTCGTCCCGCTCGGCCTGGCGGCGCTGGCCGCGCTGCGGCGCGCCGGGCTCGTGCGACGCTTCGTCGGATTCTGGCTCGCCGCGCTGGCGTTCTACGTCGTCGCGTTCTGCGCGCTCGCCAACGTGCGGCTCGACGATCCGCTGCACGTCTTCATGCAGGAGCGGTTCTGGCAGCAGGGCTTCGTCGTGCTGGCGGCGCTGGCCGGCCTCGGGCTCGCGGAGATCGGACTGCTCGCGCGTCCGCGCGTATGGCGATGGGCCGCGTGGCCGGTCGCGCTCGCGCTGCCGATCGCGCTCGTCGTCGTCCACCTGCCGGAGGTCCGCCGCCACGGCAACACGCTCGTGCGCGACTACGGCGAGGCCGTCCTGCGCTCGGTGCCGGCCGACGGCGTCCTGCTGGTCTCCGGCGACGACCTCATCGGCAGCGTGCGCTACCTGCAGCACGTCGAGGGCGTTCGCCCCGACGTGAGCGTGCTGCCGACCGGCGTGGTGCCGCTGCCGTGGTTCCGCAAGGTGGCGGCGCGACGGATGCCCGACCTCGTCCTGCCATCCGAGCCGTTCACGTTTCGCCAGTTCGTCGATGCGAACCTGCCGCGGCGCCCCGTCGTCGTCTGCAACCGCATGCCGTGGCTGGCCACGCTCGAGGAGGCCTATGCGCTGTGGCCGCGCGGGCTCGTGGAGGAAGTGCTGCCGCGCGGCCGCGAGCCCGAGCTGGCCGCGTGGGCGGGACTGAACGAGAAGTCGTTCGCGCGCTTCGATCCGGCCCGGGCGGAGCCGTATCCAGCGTGGAGCTGGGAGCACGCCCTGGCCACGATCTACTGGAAGGAGTACGAGCGCTTCGGCACCAGCCTGGTGCGCCTGGCGGCCCGTCACCGCGACGACGCCGCGGCCCAGGAAACGACCATTCGCGTGCTCGAGCGGCTGGCCGCGCGGCGGAGCGTGCAGCCCGTCGTGCTGCGCAACCTCGGCGTCGCCTACCATCTGCTGGCGCGCACGCGACCGGAGGCGCGCGAGCCGATGGTCCGAACGTGGCGGCGCTACCTGGCGACCAATCCCACCGGCGACGCCGATCTCGGCAACATCCGCCTGCTGGTCGAGGAGGCCGAACGCGCGCTCACGGCAGCCGGCGGAAGCGGATCCGCCACGGCTCGATGAGCCCCTCGTAGACGATGTTGGCGGACAGCTTGGAAACGCCGCCGCGTCGCTCCACGAAGCGGATCGGACGCTCGGCGACGCGGGCGCCGCGGCGGTGGCAGAGCGTCTTGAGCGCGATGAGAAAGGCGTAGCCCTTCGAGCGCAGCCCCTCGAACGCCACCGTGCGCAGGAAGTCCGCGCGCAGGCACATGAGGCCCGCCGTCAGGTCGCGAATGGGCGTTCCCGTGATCCGGCGCGCGTACCAGTTGCCGCCTAGCGAGAGCACGCGTCGCCGCAGGCCCCAGTTGTCGACGCCGCCGCCGGCGACGTAGCGCGAGCCGATCACGAGATCGTGCGTGTCGGCGGCGGCCAGCAGCACCGGCACGTAGCGCGGATCGTGCGAGAAGTCGGCGTCCAGCGTGACGATGCAGTCCTCGCGCCCTTCGTCGAGCACGCGCC
The DNA here is from genome assembly GCA_003220265.1 of Candidatus Rokuibacteriota bacterium. Classification (GTDB taxonomy): domain Bacteria; phylum Methylomirabilota; class Methylomirabilia; order Rokubacteriales; family CSP1-6; genus AR5. The sequence goes on from QHRW01000052.1 coordinate 33,953, forward strand.
GGAACGCCGTCTGGTAGGCGGAGGCGAGGCCCTGCTTGCCCGGGCGGGTGAGCATTTCCACCGCCGGGTCGCGCGCCATCACGTCGCGCACGCGGGCCCCGGTGCCGTCGGGCGAGCTGTCGTCGACGACGAGGATGCGGGCGGCGGGGCCCAGCCGCGCGCGCAGCTCGGCCAGCAGCGGGCCGATCGTGTCGCGCTCGTTGTACGTGGGGACGACGATGCGCGGGGTCACGCCGCCTCGCGCGTGACGAGCAGGCCGAGCCCCGCGAAGATGAGCGCGGCCCCGACGACGCCGGCCGCGCCGAGCCGCTCGCCGAAGAGCCACACGCCGAGCAGCGTGGCCGTGAGCGGCTCCAGCAGCGAGGCGATGCCGGCGGCCGAGGCGTCCACGTCGCGCAGGCCGGTCGTGTAGATCGCATAGGCGCCGGCCGTGGTGACGGCGCCGAGATAGAGTAGCCACGGCCAGCCGAGCGTGATTTGCCGGACCACGTCGGGCCCGGCCAGCACCGGTGCCAGCACCAGCGCCGCCACCGAGAAGTTCACCCCGGCCAGTGCCAGCGGCGCGGTGCGCGCCAGCGCGGCTTTCGCCAGCACGACGTAAAGCCCGTACGCGACTCCGGCGCCGAGGGCGAGCAGCACGCCGGCCACGAAGCGCGCGGAGAGATCGGCCGTGGTGCGCGGACCCACGATCAGCAAGGCGGCGCCGGCCACGCCGAGCGCAAGGGCGGCCACCACCCGGGCCGTGAGCCGATCGCGCAGGAGGACGGCCGCGAGGACGGCGATGGTGAGCGGCGCCGAGCAGATGGCGATGAGAGCGGCGATCGCGATCCCGGCCATCGTCACCGCGCTGAAGTAGCAGGCCTGGAACGCGGCCATGCAGACGCCGAGCGCCACGCAGCGCCAGCGGTCGCCGCGCGCGATGCGCACGGGGCCGCTCGCGCGCGCGAGCAGGAGCAGCAGGATGGCGGCGACCACCATGCGGACGGCGCCGATCATCAACGCGCCGGCCCCGGCCCGCTCCACGAGCACCGCGGTCACCGAGCCCGTCGTCCCCCACGAGACGGCGGCGAGAGCGATCAGGGCAAGGCCACGGCCGCGCGAGCCACGCATCGGCGTATCATACGGGACGGTCGAACGTCTGGACGGGTCGAACGGCCGTGTCGAAGCCACGCCAACGGTCGAACGCGCGTGCCGGAAGCCACGCGGACGGTCGAACGGGCGTGTCGGAGCTACACCGACGGTCGAACGGGCGTGTCGGAGCCACGCCGCTCCCAGGCCAGGCCACCCACGCCCCTAGCCGTGTAAGCGCCACCCGCTCCAAAGGAGATGCTATGAAGATCGGGTTCATCGGGACCGGGACCATGGGACAGCCGATGCTCGCCAATCTCGTGAAGAAGGGCTTCACCGTCGTAGCCCACGACGCAGTCGCTGCCGCGCTGGCCGGCGCCGTGAAGGTCGGCGCCACCGCCGCCGCTTCCGGCGCCGACGTCGCGCGCCAGAGCGAGCTCGTGATCACGATGCTCCCGTCCTCCTCGCACGTGGAGGCGGTCTACCTCGGTCGCGGCGGCGTGCTCGAGGGGATCGCGGGCGGCCGGCTGTGCGTGGACATGTCCACGATCGATCCGAGCGTGTCACGCCGCGTGGCGACGGCGCTGGCCGCGAAGAAGGTGCGCTTCCTGGATGCGCCGGTCTCCGGCGGCGTGCCACGCGCCACGGACGGCACGCTGGCCATCATGGTGGGCGGCGACGCGCGCGACCTCGAGGAGGCGCGGCCGGCGCTGGCCGCGATGGGCGCCAACGTCATCCACGTGGGCGCGGTGGGCAGCGGCGAGGTGGCCAAGCTCTGCAACAACCTCATCGCCGGCGTCTCCGCGGTGGCGGTCAGCGAAGCGTTCCGGATCGCCGAGGGCTTCGGCGTGGACGCCAAGGTCCTCACCGACGTCATCTCGAAGTCGTCCGGCAACACGTGGGTGATGGAGCACATGCACCCGGTGCCCGGTCTCGTCGCGCGCTCGGCTTCCAGCCAGGACTACGCGCCCGGGTTCATGACCGACCTGATGGCGAAGGATCTGGGGCTCGCCGTGAATGCCGCGCGCGAGCTGCGCGTTCCCGTCGTGGTGGCGCCGGCGGCTCAGCAGGTCTTACGGCTGGCGTCCTCGCACGGCCTGGGGCGGAAGGACTTCACCGCGATCTACACCTTCTTGAAGCCGTCGGACGACAACGCCCCCGTCTAGCGGTCAGCGCCAGCGCACGGCGGCGCTAGCAGCGGCGCTTTCGATGATGCCGCCGTTGTCGGTGTGGCAAGGGTCGTCGATCGGTTGCAGGGCCGCGATGGCGTGACACAGCTCGTGGACGTCGATCTCGAGCGAGAGCTCGGAAGGCATCGCGTCCGTGAAGCGGACGATCTTCACGAGCTGCACCGAGCCGCCGCCGGGGCCGGTGACGCGGCGCCACACGTGGCAGCCCAGGATCGGCCCCGCGGAGGGAATGTTCACGCACTCTTGTCGGACGACCGAGCGGTCTTCGGAGACGACGACCGTCACCAGCCGGTCGCCATTGCCGAGCGGTCCCATCTGTACGACTCTCGTCGAGGTGGCGCAGCCGGCCAGCAACAGCCCGAGCGCGACGAGGAGGGCCGGGACGAGGCGATTCATGCCCCTCGGTTACGGCAACCCCCATGCCAGACCGTTTCCCCGGCCGAGACGGCCTGCGTGACGGGTCGCTTACCTCCTTGCGGCAAACGTGTGCAGCGCGATTGTGCGATGGGTTGCAGGCCGCGGTCGTGGGTCTCATCGTGACGAGGAAGTGAACGGGGCGCCGGTGACTCAGCGTTCAGAGTGCCAATCAGTCCCGTCCGGGCGGACTTTCTGGCGAACTCGACGCCGACGGCGACGTCAAATTTTGCTTGGTATACTACGCGGCGTTGTCGCGCGGGACGGCTGAGTCCCAGGAGGCCCCGGCCGTGAGTCTCTACGTGATGCTGAGCACGCTCTCGGAATCCGGGCGCAAGGTGTTGCGCGGGCGCCCGGGGTGGATCCGGAAGGTCAACGCCGACGTGCAGCGCATGGGGGCCCGCGTGGTCGCCCAGTATGCCGTGCTCGGCCCGTACGATTTCGTCACGATCATCGAAGCGCCGGACAACGCCACCATCTCTCGCGTGTCGGTCGAGCTCGGCGCGCGCGGTGGCGTGCAGGGCATGACGATGGCCGCGATCCCGCTCGACGAGTTCATCGAGCGGCTGGAGGGCGGCAGTGGCCGCCAGGGGAAGAAGAAGCGCGCATGAAAGTCCTCAAGCTGACGCCCGAGCGTTGCACCGGCTGCCTGCGCTGCGAGATCGCCTGCTCGTACATGCAGACGGCGACGTACCAGCCGGCCAAGTCGGTCATCCGCGTGTCGCCCTTCGAGGGCCACACCTCCTACGCTCCCTACACGTGCACGCAGTGCGCGGAGGGCTGGTGCATGACGGCTTGCCCGGTGGGCGCCATCACGATCAACGTCGCCGGCGCCAAGGACGTGATCGACGACAAGTGCGTCGGCTGCAAGCTCTGCACGATCGCCTGTCCGTACGGCACGATGTTCTACGACACGAGCACGCGCAAGGCGTTCAAGTGCAATCTCTGCGGCGGCGATCCCGCCTGCGCGCACGCGTGCCCCACGGCGGCCATCGAGTACGAAGAGGTCGCGACGAAGGATTGGCTCGGCGACTTCGCGGCCGAGCGCATGAGCCACGTACTTGCTATGACCAACGGAGGGGAAGGGGGGAACCCTTCGAGGGTGCCCCCTCATAAGGGAAGGGAAGGGG
>QHRW01000053.1 GCA_003220265.1 Candidatus Rokuibacteriota bacterium
AGTAACCCCCGCCGCCGCAAGCACGCTTCAGGTGCACGCCGCTTCAGCCAATCGTTCAGCCAGTCAAGGGAGCAGCTCAGGCAGGAGGAAAGACTTCAGGCACTAAGCAGTGAGAGCTTGGTGCCACGCGCTCGCATTGCGAGGGATGTCCGCGCACGAGTCTCGGGTGCGAAATGGGAGGCCGCAGGAGGCCGACGTCCGCCGAGACCTTCGTTCGTAACGCAACGCGAGGGCGTCGGGCTGGCTCCCGGGCGGGGGCCCGCCGACCCGTTCCCCTCCCAAGCCTTACAGGCGCAACGGCGCGAAGGAATCGCGTGAACGCATCAACGCTCCGCGCTCGTGGTCGCCGGGCCCCCGCCCGGGAGCCAGCCCGACGCCCGGGTATTTACGCCACGAACGGAGGAATGGGCGGAATCTCGACCTGCTGCGTCCGCACGTCCCGCACCCCGGGAACCCCGCGCGCGACCTCGACCGCGCGCTCGAGCGCCGTGGTCCCCTCGAGCGTCACGATCCCGGCCTGGGCCTCGACGGTGATGCGATACCGCCGCGTGTCGGGATGCGTGGCCAGCGCGACCTGCACCCGCGAGGCGAGCGCCCGCGACCCGATCGTCTGGCGGCCGGCCTCGCTGGTGGCCATCTCCGGCCGGTGCGCGAGGGCCTCCAGCATCTGCACCACCGCGTCGTAGCGCACCTGCTCGGTGTTGACGATCAGCTCGTAGAGCATCGGATCCGCGATGTCGACCTCGTACAGGTAGCGCATGCGGCCGGCCTTCTCGAGGTCGTCGCGCCGCACGAACTCCGCGGCCGCGCGCGGGTGCGGCGTCTCGCCGGTCATCGAGGCCACGCGCTTGATCCACTGCTTGACGCGATGCTCGAAGGGCGCGATGACGCGCACGCGCAGGACGTGCGGCACGCCGCGGAGCAGCCACTGGCCGCCGCCGCGCATGAACACGGCGTTGTCGAGCTCGGCCAGCTCGAGCAGCGTGGTCTGCAGCACCGTGATGTGATGCCGCGTCTCGGTGTCGAAGCGCTCGAAGAACGTCGGCTTCGACTCGTCGAGGTGCGAGAGCTTGTCCTCGTCGAGGCCGTAGCGCCGCACGGCGTCCTGCAGCAGCTCCTGATCGACGTAGCGGTACCCGAGGCGCTGGGAGAGCGCCATCCCGATCTCAGGTCCGCCGGCCCCCTTCTGGTGCGAGACGACGATGATAGCCATGGCTCACCCCCGCCGGTACTTTTCCTTGAGCGAAGTCGGCGCGATTGCGATCCGCTTCCCCGCCACGTCGTCGAGGATGTAGACCTCGTCCGTGAGCGATCCGCTGGCGAACACCTCGAACACCTCGAGCGCGCTCTCGAGCGTGCCCTCCGGCCGTTTCTCCATGAGGCTCTCGACGTCCGCGCGCGCCAAACGCGTCACGTCAGCCGGCCCGCCGGCCGCCCGCACGGACTTGCGCCAGCGGCGCGCGCTCGAAGTCGGGCACGAACGAGTAGGGCGGCCACGGGCCCGTCGGCACCACGGCGACGCCGCTGGCGTGCGAGGCCACGGGCGCGATGCGCGCGAGGAATCCCGGCAGGTCCGCGCGCGGCACCAGAAACGCGATGGAGCCCGCGACGTTGCCCGCGGTGCCGGTCGGACGGTAGCGCCACTGCGGCAGGCGCGCCCGCTCGACAAGCGCGTCGGCGAGACCCTGCAGCTCGCGCGCGCCGGGCCCGGCCTCGGCGCCGGCGCGCCCGCGCCCGTCCACGGCGCAGTCCAGGCGCAGAAGCTTGACGCTCATCTCCACGCAGTCCCGCACGGCGCCCAGCGCGGCCTCCATCACCGCGTGGTGCGACCCCACCCAGTCGGCCAGTGTCGCGGCCGGCACGGTCGTCCCGTAGCGGAACGGCACGAGCGCGGGAGCCTCGAGGACGGTGGCGACGATGTCGTGGTGGATGGCCAGGGTGCGGGGCGTCGCGGGCGGCACGGTGTCCAGCAGGCTGCCGAGCACGACGACCTCGTGGACGCGCCGGGGCACGACCGACGTGTGGGCGAGCCCGCTGAGGGGCGGGCGCCACACGGCCGGCATCCGATCGACGATCGCGTAGAGGTACTGGTTCACGCCGGCCGACCTCCGGCTCCGGGTTCGAAAGTGGCCCGAGGGTAACGGCGGCCCCCGGGGTCGTCAAGACCCATCTGACCGTATGCCATAATCGGACCGTCGTGAGCCTCCGACGCTCCGCGCACGCGGTCGTGCTCGCCGCGGTCGTGCTGACGACGGGTCCGGACCCGGTGCCGGCCGGTCCGGCACCGGAGCTGCCCGTGCAGCTCCCGGCGCCCGCGCGCGCACGGCTGCAGGCCGTCACCGAGAAGGCCTCGCTGGCGGTCAAGGTCGACGGGCAGACGTTCGTCGGCCGCCGGGACGTGTTCGAGTTCCTCCTGGATCATCCCGACTTCGCCACCCACGTCACGCGCGCGCTCAAGTTCGCCCGCTACAAGATCTGGCGTACGCCCACCGGGCTCGGCATCGACGACGGCTGGGGCACGGTCGGCACGTTCGAGACGGTGTGGGCCGCGGCCGGCCACCGGGTCATGTACGCGCGCGGTGTGTATCAGCAGAAGATCCTGCCGGACATCCAGGGGCAGGCCGTCGTGTCGATCGACTACGGGGTCCAGCCGGCGACGGGCGGGCGCAGTCACATCAGCACGGCGATCACCGGCTTCGTCAAGCTCGACAGCCGCCTGCTGGCCATGGCCAGCCGGCTGGCCTCCTCGGTGGCGCGCGCGAAGGGCGAGAAGGAGGCGCGCGGCCTCGTCGGGCTCTTCGCCAAGACGACCCAGGCCATCGAGTCCGACCCGGCCGGCGTCTTCGACAAGGTGCGCCAGCGGCCCGACGTCCCCGCCCGCGAGCTCGAAGACTTCCGCCGTCTGCTCAACCTTCCGATCGCCGCCCGCTGAGCCGGCGACGCTGCTCGCGCTCGGCGCGCGCCAGGCGTCCGCGCGCGTCGGCGTGGTCCGGACGCACGGCGAGGAACGCGCGGGCCGCCGTCTCGAGCTCCGGCCACTTGCGCTGCGCCTCCAGCGCCCGCCAGAGATCGAAGTGCGACGGGGCGGACTCGAAGCTGAGCGCGATCGCCGCGCGCGCCGCTGTCTCTGCCTCCTCCCACCTCTGGGTGACGACCAGGACGCGCGTCAGCCCCGTCGCGGCGGCGAGGGAGTCGGGCTTGAGCGAGAGTGCCTTGCGAAACGCCTGCTCGGCGTCGGCCGTACCGCCCGCTTCCGTCAGGAGCTCGCCGAGGTCGCAGTGGGCGCGCACGTAGTCCGGCTTGCGGCGGATGGCCTCCTCGAACGCCGCCCGCGCCGCCGCGGGCTGGCCCTGCCAGTAGAGCGCCACGCCGAGGCCGCGATGGAGGGCCGGATGATCAGGCCGCAGCGCCAGCGCCTCGCGATACGCCGCCTCCGCCTCGGCGTGGCGGCACTGGCGGCCGAGGCCGAGCGCGACGTTGGCGCGGGCGCGCAGGTGATCGGGCTCCACGCGGATCGCCTCGCGCAGCGCACGCTCGGCATCGGCGTGCCGGCCCTGGCGGCCGAGCGCGACGCCGAGCTCGTAGTGCAGGTCGCCGTCGTCGGGCGATAGCTCGACGGCCCGACGCAGTGAGGCTTCGGCCTCGGCGTAGCGCTTCAGCGCGCCCAGCGCCAGGCCGCGGCCGGCGTGGAAGTCGGCCTCGTCCGGGCGCAAGCGGATCGCCTCGCCGTACGCGGCGGCGGCGGCCGCCCAGCGCCCCTGGCGCCAGTGCGTCCGCGCCAGCGTGGCCTGCGCGGCGACGAAGCGCGGGCGCAGGCGCAGCGCCTCGGTGAACGCCGCCACCGCGTCCTCGTACCGGCCCTGGCGATCGAGCACGACGCCCAGGTGGTAATGCGCGCGCGCCTCACCCGGCGCCAGCCGGAGCGCTTCGCGGAACGCCTCCGCGGCCTCGGCATAGCGGTGGCGATGCTCGAGGTTCAGCGCGAGCGCTTCGCGCAGCGACGGATCGTCGGGCCGCTGTCGCAGCGCGCTTCGCAGTGACGGCGTCGCCTGCGCGGTGCGGCCCTGGCGCTCGAGCGTCAGCCCGAGCCCCAGGTACGCGCGCGCGTCACCCGGCCGGGCGGCGATCGCCTCGCCGAACACCTCGGCCGCCTCGACGTGCCGCCGCTGTTCGAGCAGCGCGCCGGCCAGCATGAGCCGCAGCTCGGGATCGCGCGCGCCGGCGGCCAGGGCCTCGCGGGCAAGCCGCTCGGCCTCGTCGGGGCGCCGCCGCCGGCGCAGCACACGTGCGAGGTTGGCCGCGGCCAGCGTGTCGCCCGGCTTGAGCCGCAGCGCCTCGCGCAGCGCGGCCTCGGCCGTCGCGAAGTCCGCGGCGCGCTCGCACGCCAGCCCACGCGCGAGATGGGCCTTGGCGAAGTCGGGACGCAGGCGAACGGCCTCGCCGTAGGCGGACGCGGCCTCGGCGAAGCGGCGCTGCTCGAAGAGAACGGCGCCGAGCTCGGCATGGAAGGACGCGACGGCGGGCGCCGCGGCGAGCGCCTCGCGCAGGAGCATTTCGGCCTCGGCGGGTCGGCGCAGGCGACGGACCACCGCCGCCAGCTCGGCGCGCAGCCTGGGATCGGTGGCGTCGGGCGGACGCCGCAAGGCCGCGCGGAACGCGGCCTCGGCCGCTCGATAGCGGCCGGCCACCACGCTCGCGCGGGCTCGATCGACCCAGCGCTTGATGTCGTCCATGCGTCCGCGCCCGGCGTGCGACGACCCCGGGCGCGGACGCTATCCTAGCAAGGCTGCCTGATCAGGCGACGCGCTCCATCGCCTCGACCTCGAGCCTGTCCTCGAGCACCACGTCGGACCGGAGCGAGCGCCCCTCCTGCTCGACGATGCGCAGCGCCCGCTCGCGCGCTTCCGCCGTCGGCACCCGCCCGGACACGACGATGCACGCCGGCGTGCCCGACCACCACGGCACGTGCGCCGTGGGTGTCACGGCCAGGCCAAACATCGTGGGATCCCGGAGGAGGGCATCCGAGACCTGCGCCTGCAGGTGCACGGCCTCGGCCTCGCGCTTGCGCTTGAGGTCGTAGAGCTTGACGCCGATGCCCACGAGCACGAGGAGACCAAACAGGAGCAGAAAGACCGTCAGGGTCGGGCCGAACCCGCCGCTCGTCGCCGCCTGTGGACCTGCCTGTGGCATGGTGCAACACCCCCTGCGCAGAGAAGGCAGCAAGGCGGGTGCCATGGACCCGATATTGTTGGCAAACTTACAGGGCGGAGGACCTCAACGCTTGGGGCCGCGGGGCTTGTCGAGGATCGTGGCCAGCATGTGATCGAGGTAGCGGAAGTCGAACGGCTTGGGCACGTAGCCGAAGGCGCCGCTCCTGAGCGCCTCGGCCGCGAGCTGCACCTGCTCGTTGGCGGTCACCATGATGACGGCGATCGAGTCGTCGATCTGCTTGATGTCCTTCAGCACCTCCACACCGTTCATGCGCGGCATGTTGATGTCGAGCAGGACGACGTCGGGCCGCTGGCGCAGGATGGCGCCGAGCGCATCGGCGCCGTTGACCGCGGTCTCCACGTCGAACTCGGTCTTGAAGTGCTCGCTCAGGACTTCGACGATGAGCGGCTCGTCGTCCACGATGAGGACCCGCCGGCGCGCGTCATCTCCCATGCTCACCGACACTAGGCTTCACGCTCGGCAGCCGTCAAGAATTCAGTCCGCATGCAGCGCGCGTGGGCCTTCGCCGACGAAGAGCTCCTCGAGCGACTGCCGCACGGGCTGCACCGCCACGAGGCGGGCGCCGCACTCGCGGGCCGCGGCGAGCGCCGCGTCGACATGCTGCTCGGTCAGCACCTCGATGCGGGCGCCGGCCGGCGTGGCGGTCACCCGTGCGCCCTCCACCTTGCGGACGGCGTCGGCGAGCGCCGCCACCGAGGCGCCGGCGACGGTGATCTCCAGGCGGCCGGAGGCGTCCACGCGCTGGCGCAGCTCGTCCAGGCGGCCCAGGTGGGCCAATCGTCCGCGTTGCACGATCGCCACGCGGTCGCACAGCACCTCGATGTCCGCGATGATGTGCGAGGAGAAGAACACGGTGACGCCGCTCGCGCGCAGGCCCGCGATGAGATCGCGCACCTGCCGCCGTCCGATGGGGTCGAGGCCGCTCATGGGCTCGTCGAGGACGACGACCTCGGGATCGTTGACGAGCGCCTGGGCCAGCCCCACGCGCTGCAGCATGCCCTTGGAGAACTTGCGGAGCTGGCGGTCCCAGGCCGCCTCGTCCAGCTCCACGCGCCGCAGCAGGGCCGCCGCGCGGGCGCGCCGCGCCGCGCGGCCGTAGCCGAAGAGCTCGGCGCAGTACTCCACCAGCTCACGCGCGGTCAGGTAGTCGTAGAAGTACGGCTGCTCGGGCAGGTAGCCGACGCGCGCGCGCACCCCGGCCTCCGTCACGTCGTGGCCGAGGATGCGCGCGGTGCCCGCCGTGGGCGTCATCAACCGCATGAGCACCTTGATCGCGGTCGTCTTGCCCGCGCCGTTGCCGCCGAGGAAGCCGAAGATCTCGCCGCGCTCGACCGCCAGCGAGAGACCGTCGAGCGCCCGCACGCGGCGCAGGTGCAGGAAGCCGGTCGGATAGTCCTTGGTGAGCCCGCTCAGCTCGATGACGCTCATCCGCGCGGCACCGTGGAGACCGGATGCAGCGTCACGTCGCAGCCGAGCGGGCTCAGCACGAGCATGTACGGCGCGCCGGACGGATCGAGGGGCGGGCCGAGCGGGCTGACCGGCAATCCCGCGCTGGCCAGTGCCGCCGTCACCTCGGTCCAGTCGCGCGGGCAGCGCTGCTGCGCCTTGATGAACGCGCTCAGCACGCCGCGGATCGCACGGCGCTCCTCCAGCGACTGCAGCTCCATGAGCCGCCGGCGCGCCCACTCCTTGACCTGCTCGTCCTGCGCCTGCTCGTACATGCGCGCGTACATGGCGCGCGCCACCTGCGGATCGTCGCCCCTGGCCTCGATGTTGTCGGCCATGTGCTCCATCCAGCGGGCCGTCGTCATGTTGGCGCCGCGGCGAAAGGCGTCGGCGGCGGCCAGGTTCTCGCCGCGCTGCCAGAAGATGTAGGCGAGCTGCTGGTGCAGGTACCACTGGTCCGGGTTCTCGCGGATGCCCTTCTCGAGCAGCGTGATGGCGGCCTCCGCGTCGACGGCGGGCAGGACGACGGCGGCGAACTCGTAGACTGCGGTGAAGCGCGGGTCGAGCGTGGTGATCATGTCCAGGAGCCGCCGAAGCACGCGCGGATCGACGGACTTGATCCGATCGAGCTGGACGGCCTGGTCGACCGCGGCGCCGACGGTGCGCGACTCTTCGATCCGGCGGCCGATGTACTGCAGCATGCTGAGCCAGTACCAGTCCGCGGCGAGCCCCTCGAAGCCGAGCGCCAGTCGGCGCGCCGTGTCCGGCGCCAGGTAGGGCGCTTCGTCCGCCACCGCCCGCAGCGTGGGGCGGCCGGCGTCGAGCACGCGCGCCATGCCGACGGCGCCCGCGAAGCCCAGCAGGAGCGCCAGGACCAGGGCGCCCTGCCGCGCCCGCGCCGTCACTTGAAATCCCGCCGCGCGAAGAGCAGCGCCGCCGCCGCCAGCAACGCGACGTCCCAGGCCACGGCGTAGGCCAGCGCCCCGAGCACGTGGGCGACCGGCGGCGCGATGCCGTGCGCGGCCGCGGTGATCCGGCTGAAGGTCGAGAGGTTGGGCAGGCCGTAATAGAGCGCGAGCAGCAGCCCCTTGGCCGCGGCGGCGTCGAAGAGCGTCGCGAAGCCCTTGAGGTCGGCCGTGAAGTGGCCGATCACGAAGAGGGCCACCGAGCCGAACGCCGAGAACACGGGCGACGAGAAGGACGAGAACAGCAGCGCCACGGCCGTCAGCAGGCTCAGCTCGAGATAGATCAGGGCGATCGTCAGCCAGAGCGCCGCGAGCAGCGGGGCGGCGCCGCGGCTCACGACGTAGAAGAGCACCAGCGAGACGCCGGCGCCCATCACCACCACGTTGACGGCCAGCGTGAGGCAGAGTCCCAGGTACTTGCCCAGGAGGAACTCGCCGCGCCCGACCGGCTTGGCGAAGATCGCGTAGAGCGTGCGGCGCTCGATCTCCTTCCACACGAGCCCCACGCCGACGAAGATGGCGATGAAGGCGCCGAAGAGCAGCATCGCGCTCAGGCCGAGATCGACGATGATCTTGGCGTCCTGGGAGGCCGAGGCGGCGCCCAGGAAGATCGCGCTCACGCTCAGCAGCAGCACGAACAGCACGAGGTTGTAGAGCACCCGGTCGCGCACCGCTTCGCGGAACGTGTTACGGGCGATGGCCGCCACGCGCCGGCGTGAGGACGGGGCCGGCGGCGCCTGCGTGAGGTCGAGCGTCCCCGCGGCGTCCGTCGTGGCGAGCATGCCTGGGAAAACATCCTACCCAATGCCGGCCCGCCCCCCTACATCGTTTCGGCCCCCAATCCCCTGCCTGGCGCGTGCCTTGCTCGACCTCCAGGGAGGAGGTGCCTCATGCCAGACGACCAGGAGCGCGCGAAGCCCGCGGCGGCGCCCACGCCGCGCCCCGACCAGGACGATCAGCTCAGCCCAAGCCGCGCGCTGCGCGAGGGCGCGGCGCAAGGTGGCGGCCAGCGAGTCGGCAACAACGGCCCACTGGCGAATCCCGACGTTTCGTTTCCCGACGTGCCGGCCGACGACGAGGACGACGCGCCGACCTGCTGATCGCTCCGGGCGGCCGCCCGGAGGTAGGAAAACGTTTCCCCACTCGCTCGGTAGGGTCGGGGGAATGCCCCACCCGCAAATGGACGTGGTTGTCCGGCGCGGAGCGCCTGCGTATGCTGCTCGGGTGAGTGATGGCGGGGGGTTTCGGCTGCTCTTCGAGAACAACCCCGTGCCGATGTGGGTCTACGACGTGGCCACGCTCGCCTTCCTCGAGGTCAACGTCGCCGCCGTCGCCCACTATGGCTACTCGCGCGAGGAGTTCCTGCGGATGCGGATCACCGACATCCGGCCGCCCGACGAGCTCGAGCGGATGAACGAGGCCGTCGCCGCACAGTCGGCCGACGGCGCGGTGCTGCGCCGGCGGGGGTTCTGGAAGCATCGCCTGAAGGACGGCCGCATCCGCGAGATGGAGACCGCCTCCCACGGCCTCGAGTTCGCCGGCCGGCGCGCCGCGCTCGTGGTGGCCATCGACATGACCGAGCTGCGCGACACGCAGGCGTCGTTGAAGAAGTCGTCCGAGCGCCTGCAGATGCTCCACGAGATCGACCGCGCGCTGATCGCGGCCGAGGCGCCGGTGGCCATCGCCGAGGCCGCCCTGAAGCGGCTGCGCGACCTCCTCGACGTGCCGCGCGCCATCGTCAATCTCTTTGACCTCGAGGCCGGCGAGGCCGAGTGGCTGGCCGCCATCGGGCGCCGCCGGCTGCATCTGGGCCCCGGCGTGCGCTTCCCGCTGACGCTCATGGGCGACGTGAGCGCGCTGGCGCGCGGCGAGCTGCAGGTGATCGAGACCGCGGCGCTGCCGCGCAGCGAGGCCGCCGACGCGCTGCTCGCTTCCGGCGTGGAGACGTACATGGTCGTGCCGATGATCGCGCACGGCGAGCTCATCGGCGCCGTCAGCTTCGGCGGCGCGCCCAGCGCCTTCTCGGAAGAGCAGGTCGACATCGCGCGCGAGGTCGCGGCCCAGATGGCGATCGCGCTCGCGCAGGCGCGGCTCACGGAGCGCGTGAAGCGGCAGGCCGAGGAGCTCGAGCAGCGCGTGGAGACGCGCACGCAGGAGCTGCGCGCCGCCAACGCCGAGGCCGATCGCGCCAACCGGGCGAAGAGCGACTTCCTCTCGCGCATGAGTCACGAGCTGCGCACGCCCCTCAACGCCATTCTCGGCTTCGGCCAGCTCCTGGAGCGGCGGGTCGCGGAGGGGCGCGACCGCGAGAGCGTGGACCAGATCCTCAAGGGTGGCCGCCACCTGCTCACGCTCATCAACGAGATCCTCGACATCTCCCGCATCGAGGCGGGCCGGCTGTCGCTGTCCTCGGAGCCCGTCCAGGTGGGCGACGCCCTCAAGCGGGTGCTCGACCTGGCGCGGCCGCTGGCGGGCGACCGCCACATCGCCTTCGTGGCCGACGACGTCCTGCGCGACGAGCGGTACGTGCTGGCCGACAGCCAGCGCCTGCAGCAGGTGCTGCTCAACCTGGTGTCGAACGCGATCAAATACAATCGCGACGGTGGACGCATCACACTGGCGTGCGAGGTCGCCCGTGAGGGATGGTTGCGCATCACCGTGCGCGACATGGGCGCCGGCATCGCGCCCGCCCTGCAGCGCCGGCTCTTCACGCCGTTCGATCGGCTCGGTGCCGAGTCGGCCACCGTCGAGGGCACCGGCCTTGGGCTGGCGCTGTCCAAGGGGCTCGTGGAGGCGATGGGCGGGCGCATCGGCGTCGAGAGCACGGAGGGCGAGGGCAGCGCCTTCTGGGTGGAGCTGGCCCAAACGGCGTCGCCGGATCAGCGCTCCGGCCTCGGCCCGCGGCGCGACGTCGCCGGCGTGGAGGCCGGCGGCCGGCAGGGAACGGTCCTCTATATCGAGGACAACGCCTCCAACCTGCGGCTGGTGGAGCGCGTGCTCGGCGAGCACACGAGGATGCGACTCATCACCGCCATGCAGGGACGCCTCGGGCTCGCGCTGGCGCACGAGCATCGTCCCGACCTGATCCTGGCCGACCTGCACCTGCCCGACATGTCCGGCGAGGAGGTGCTGCGCGCGGTGCTGGACGATCGAGCCTTGCGCGCGACGCCCGTCATCATCCTGAGCGCCGACGCCACGCCGGGACAGATCAAGCGCCTGCTCGCGGCCGGCGCTCGCGCCTACTTGACCAAGCCGCTCGACGTCGGCCAGCTCCTCGGCGAGATCGAAGCGGCGCTGGCGCCCCAGGGCACGACGTGATTCCGGACAGCCAGGGGCAGGCGCGGATCCTCATCGTCGACGACGAGGCGGCCAACGTGCTGCTCGTGCAGCGGCTGCTGGAGGACGCCGGTTACGGGGCGCTCACCACCACCACCGACTCGCGGCGCGTGCTGGAGCTGTACCGTAGCGTGCATCCGGACCTGATCCTGCTCGACCTCATGATGCCGCACCTCGACGGGCTCGCCGTCCTCGAGCAGCTCCGCGGCGAGATCCCGGCCGATGCGTACGTGCCCGTCCTCGTCCTGACGGCGGATGTCACGCTGGAGGCCAAGCGCCGCGCGCTGGCGGCGGGTGCCCGCGACTTCCTCACCAAGCCGTTCGAGCAGTTCGAGGTGCTGCTGCGCATCCGCAACCTGCTGGAGACGCGCCACCTCTACGTGGCGCTCGAGCAGCACAACCGCTCGCTGGAGGAGACCGTGCGCCAGCGGACCGAGCGGCTGATGCAGAGCGAGAAGGTCGCGGCCATGGGCTCGCTGCTGGCCGGCGTCGCCCACGAGCTGAACAATCCGCTCACGGTGCTCAGCGGACACTCGCAGCTACTGCTCAAGTCCGCTGACGCGAAGCTCGCCCGACGCGCCGTGCAGATCCAGCGCGCCGCCGATCGCTGCGTGCGAATCGTGCGCAACTTTCTGTCGCTGGCGCGCCAGCGGCCCCCCGAGCGCACGGAGGTGAGCCTCAAGCAGGTCGTTCAGGGCGCGCTCGAGCTAGTGGCGTACGAGCTGCGCACGGATGGCGTGGAGGTCGTCGTGGAAGTGCCGGACGACCTGCCCGTGCTGTGGGCCGACGGCCACCAGCTGCACCAGGTGTTGGTGAACATGCTCGCCAACGCGCACCACGCCATGCGCCGCCAGCCCGGGCCCAAGCGCATCACGCTGCGCGCGGGCCGCACGGGTGAGCGCGTGCGCCTGGAGATCGCCGACACGGGCCGCGGCATCCCGCCGGAAGTCCTCTCGCGCATCTTCGAGCCGTTCTTCACGACGAAGCCGGCGGGCGAGGGCACGGGGCTCGGCCTGTCGCTCTGCCGCGGGATCATCGAGGAGCACGGCGGCACCATCACGGTGGACAGCGTCCCCGGGCGAGGCACCACCTTCGGCCTCGAGCTTCCAGTGGTCGCGCCCCCACGGGTGACCTCGCCGGCGGCGGCCGCCGTGGCGCCGCCGATCAGGCCGGGGCGCGTCCTCGTCGTGGACGACGAGGCCGGCGTGGCCGAGGTGGTGGCGGAGGCCATCGGCCGGGACGGCCACCAGACGCAGATCGCCACGCACGGCGCCATGGCGCTCGACATGCTGGCGCAGGACGGCTACGACGCGATCGTGTCCGACACGAAGATGCCGGTGATGGACGGCGAAGGCTTCTTCGGCGAGCTCGAGGAGCGCTTTCCGGCGATGCGCCAGCGCGTCGTCTTCCTCACCGGTGACGTGCTCAGCCGCGAGAAGCGCGCGTTTCTCGAGGCGACGGGCGCGCCGGTGCTCACCAAGCCCTGCGACCTCGACGAAGTCCGCCGCACCGTCAACGGCGTGCTCAGGCGCGCCCGCTGACGGGCCCGCCTGCCGGCGCCGCTTGACTCTCCCCGCACTGGAGGCTTTATCGTGAGCGCCGTGTTCAGGATCGGCGAGTTCTCGCGGCTCACCCAGGTTCCGGTCAAGACGCTGCGGTACTACGACGCCCGCGGCCTGTTGCGCCCCGCGCGCGTGAACCGGGTGACGGGTTACCGCTACTACACGGCGGTCCAGTTCGCCCAGCTCAACCGCCTGGGCCGGCCGCGTGACCCCGCCGCGGCTGCGCCGGCTGCTCCAGCGCAAGCGCGAGGACGTGGAGCGGCGCGTGAGCGCGGAGCGCGCCCGGCTCGCCCGCGTGGCGGCCCGGCTGGACGCCCTCGAGCGCTGCGACCCCGCCGCCGCACACGAGATCGCCATTCGCCGCGTCGGTCCCCGGCTGGTGGCCACGGCGCGCGACGTGCTCGGCTCGTACGACGAGCTCGACCGGCTCTACGGCGCGATCGATCGCGCGCTGGCGCCGCGGCGGGTCGCGCCGACGCCACGTGGCGCCGCGTGGCATGCGACGAGCGGCACGATCGAGTGCGAGGCGCTCGTCTTCCTGACCGAGCCCGTCGCGCCGAGCCGGGACGTCCACGTCTACGAGATGCCGGCCCACACGGCCGCCTGCCTCGTCTATCGCGGAGAGGACGACCATGTGCGCGCGTACGCGACGCTGCGCGAGTGGCTCGCGTCAAGCGGTGCCACCGTCACCGGGCCGAAGCGCGAAATCTATCTCGACGAGGGGGGCGACGGCGAGGCCGTCACCGAGATCCAGTATCCGATCGCACTCCGGGAGGACACCGATGCCTGACGTTCAGGGCCTGGGCCAGGCCGTGCAGCGCTACTTCGACCTCATGTACGACTCCGACGTCTCGCGCTTCCAGCGCGTCTTCCGCCCGACCGCGCAGCTCCACGGGCTGCGCGACGGCAAGCTCACGATGCTGACGGCGGAGGCCTTCAAGGCGCTCATCGCGAGTCGCCCGTCACCCAAGTCGGTGAATGCGCCGCGCGAGGAGGACATCCTGCTGATGGACTTCGCTTCCGCCACGCAGGCGCTGGTGAAGGTGCGCGTGCGGATCAACACGATCGTCTTCGTGGACTACCTGACCTATCACCAGGTGGACGGCGACTGGCTGATCACCGCCAAGGGCTACCACGTGGAGCGCACGCTGGCGGCCTGATCGCGCGGACAATTTCCGGCAGTATCGGTGACGAAACGCGTCAGGCCGGCGTTTCGTCACCACCCTAATCGCGCGGATTCCTTGCGCCGCAGGCTCTGGCATCAAAGATGCGACACCGGCAGGCGACCATGGCAAAGCATCGCGTGTCCGCCGGCTTCGCGCTCGTCGCGCTGCTGCTGCTCGGCCGCGGCGCCGTCGCCCTTGCGAGCGCCAACGCGTGCTGGAACCTCGCCTTCAACGACCCGGCGCGGGTCGACATCTCTGACATCAGCGATCTCGTCACCAAGACCGTTGCCCACAACGATCCGATGGACGACGTGCGCCGCGCCCTGCTGGTGGTGCTCCGCCCCACCGGCAGCGTGGCGCTCGCGTCCGCGTTCCCGACCGACGAGGTTTCCCCCGGGGCTCACCGCCCGCGCGCTCCGCCCGCAGTCTAGCTCGCCTCCACTGAACGCTCGGCTTCACACAAATCTGACTTGGAGGAGGACTGTATGACTGCGTTTCGTTCCATGCGGCTCACGCTCGGTGGTAAGCGTGGCTTCACGCTGATCGAGTTGCTCATCGTCGTGGCGATCATCGGCATCCTGGCCGCGATCGCCGTGCCGCTCTACGCCAACGTTCAGGCGCGGGCGCGCATCGCCAAGGCCCAGGCCGACACACGAGCCATCGCCTCGGCCGTCAGCATCTTCTCGGCTCACTGCGGTGCCCTGCCGGATCCCGCCAGCAGCGCCGCCACCTGCCCGACGTCCAACGCCGCGCAGGCGAACAAGCCACTCTCGCCCGCCCTGCTCGTGCAACAGATCAACGCGCAGAACCAGGTGGGTGGTCCGTTCCTGAACGCGATGCCGACGCTGCCGGCCGGCTGGACGGGCAACGGCACGTCCTATCGGTACGACGCGGGCGCCACGGGCACGTTCCAGCTCTGCGCCTCGGGCGACTCGACGGCCGCCAACTCGAACGGCGGCGCGACCTGCCCCTGAGGAGTTTTTCGGTCTGATCGCTGTACTCCCGGCGGCCGGCCTCCCGGCCGCCGGTTTCATTCGCGCCGAGCAACTCAGCCTCGACGGCCTCCGGAGTGCAGTGGCGCTGGCCGCCCTCTGCCCCTTCCTGTTATGAAGAGGACGCGAGGTCGCTGTCCGCTGCCTCGCCGGACCAACTCCTCTGCGAGTCGGCGGCGGCCTCGATCTGACGACTCGACCGCCGGGGCCGCCGCCGTCATCGCGCCGGTCATTTCGAACGGCGCCGGGTCTCTGGCTTCTTCGATCGCTCGGCACATTCCACGTGGACGTAGGAAGTGCCCTCGCGAAGCGCCCCGGTGCCGGGCGGGATTCGCCTCTTACAGATCGCGCAAACGAGCTCTCGCGGTTTGTTTGCCATACCCGTTAGTCGCCATCGGTGTGTGCGCCAGCCCCTTCGCGCGCGCGTCGTGCCAGGCGGCGAGGCACTTCGCGTGAAACCAAATCGTCCGATCGCTGCTCAGGTCGATCTCGTACTCTCGATCGGCGGCGGTGATCGCCTCGTCGCAGGCGTCGCACTGCCGTCCGTTGCCGTGGCCGACCCACAGCTTCCCAGCGCCGTCGGGAGGGATGGGCAGCGTGCCGGCTGCGATCTTGGCGCGGATGTGAGCCGCAAGGTCCTCCATCAGGAGGACACCGTATTGACCCCCGCGCCGCAGCGCTACGGGGAAAATCCTGAGCGGCTTGTCAGGGAGATCCTGAGCCAAGTGACAGCGCGGGACGCTCGCAGAAGGCCGCTCCGCCTGGGCGGTTTCGCGGCCTACTTCGAGAAGCCGCTGGACCTGGACAACGTGTGCGAGACGATCAGGACGATCATGCGCCCCGCGTCCACCGCGGCGCCCCCGCCAGGAGCTTGAGCGGCAAGTTGAGGTCGAAAGCCGAGCCCAGCGGCCCGCGAGGCTGAGCCCGGTGGCGGGGCTCGTCCGCAGCGGCACCTCTTACTCGTCGCCGTCACGTACAACAAGCGGGCCAGAGCCATGGTCACGCTGGAGGTTCCGAGCATTCGTGCTCGCCAGTGTCAGGGGTCGTAGAAGCGGGGTACGAGGTCCCGCACGCGCGCGTCCTGGACCGCTTCGAGAACTTCAGGGGCCGGGTTGGCGCAGTGGGAATCCAGCGAGATATCGCCCGCCATAGGTCCACGCGATGCGGCCACTACTCCGCTAGAAAGCCATGGATGCCACTGGCATCGGCGAAGGCGCCCACGATGTCGCCGGCCGCGTTGATCCCGACGGCCTCGGTCGCCGTGGCGCCGGGGACGTCGATCGTGGTGAAGACGCCCCGGCGCAACAGAAAGCCATGGGTGTCACTGGCATTGATGAAGCCGCCCACGATGTCGCCGGCCGCGTTGACCCCGAAGGCCTCGGTAAGCAGGGCGCCGGGGACGTCGATCGTGGTGAAGACGCTCCGGCTCAACAGAAAGCCATGGGCGCTACTGGCATCGGTGAAGAAGCCCACGATGTCGCCGGCCGCGTTGACCCCGAAGGCCACGGTCGCCGTGGCGCCGGGGACGTCGATCGTGGTGAAGACGCCCCGGCTCAACAGAAAGCCATGGGCGCCACTCGCATTGGTGAAGAAGCCCACGATGTCGCCGGCCGCGTTGATCCCGACGGCGTCGGTTTGCAGGGCGCCGGGGACGTCGATCGTGGTGAAGACGCCCCGGCTCAACAGAAAGCCATGGACGCCACTGGCATCGCTGAAGGCGCCCACGATGTCGCCGGCCGCGTTGATCCCGACGGCCTCGGTCGCCGTGGCGCCGGGGACGTCGATCGTGGTGAAGACGCCCCGGCTCAACAGAAAGCCATGGGCGCCACTCGCATTGGTGAAGAAGCCCACGATGTCGCCGGCCGCGTTGATCCCGAAGGCCTCGGTCGCCGTGGCGCCGGGGACGTCGATCGCCGTGAAGGTGAATGCCGATGCCCGTAGTGAAGACGCCGTGATGATGAGCGCGACTGCGCTTAGCACGAGCGCCACGTAGCGTACGGAGCACATCCGTCGAGCGATCATGGTTTTCCTCCTCTCGGACATCCTCCGAGACCATCCGCCGAGGGATGAGCATCGATATCCACTCGGCGTTTCCATTTCTACGACTGCCGCCATCACTTCGCAAGCTGGTTCGTGATGCGCGGTGGCACCCGCGACCTACTGATTACGAAACGCGGGCCCATTTTTGAACCGGCCCGCAATCGTTTTGCTCACTTACGCGCAGGCACCCGATCTTGCTCGAGCTGTCCGGCGCGCTCTTCGAGGACTCGAGGGCTCTGTCAGTGCGCTGCGGAACTCACGTCGCGCTCGCTGGCGGGGTCGGTCAGCGCAAATCAGCGCAAGCAAAACTCACTGGCCTCGGTGCTTGTAGATCAGGCCGACACGAGCTCGAGTGTGCGGCTCTCGAGGAGCGCGGCGACTCAGGCACGACCCCGACGCGCGGCCTCGGCAACGGCCGTGATGACGCGGGCACGACGTAGCTGACCACGGTCAACCGTGCCTTCGCGCGGTTGATGAAGTCGAGCAGCGCAGACTGGATGTGGCGGTACGCCAGCGTACGTCGGCGGGCCGGCCCTTGCCGGCCCGCGCGCTGCTCACTTCGAGGCGGTGGGCTTGGCCCCCCCCTTGCTCTTCTCGTAGGTGTTCACGGCCTTCTTCAGATCGCGGTACTCCGAGCACGGGAGCCAGCAGAGCTTGTCGAGCCTGGCCAGATGCTCTTTGGCCTTGGCCAGGTTGTCGAGCTGCAGGTAGGCCTCACCGATGTACTCGTGGGCCCCGCGATGATCCGGATCAATGGCGAGGGCCTTCGCGTAGAGGGGAATGGCCGCGGCCGGGTCGCCGTTCTTGCGCGTGGCATACGCCTGCCAGTTGTATGCGTCGGCATTCGTCGCGTCTCGCGTCGTGACGTCCTGGAGCAGGCGGATCGCCGCGGGATACTGGCCGGCCTTGATGCCCTTCACTGCCGCAGTGTAGTCGGGGTCGACCGGCCTGATGGGCTCGCCACCACCGCCACCGCCGCCTCCACCGCCACCACCACCCCCGCCGGCGGCGAGAGCAGGCAGCGGTGCGGCGGCCAGCACGAGGCCGAGCACGATCCAGAGCGTCGCAAGGAATCTCGTCATGCCTGTCCCTCCTCTCGATCGGATGGCTGGGGGGTAACACCGATCGTTTCCCGCTGGTTCCATCGCGCGGCACGGTCAGACCATGTCCTAAGGTGATGCGCGTCGCCGATGCGGCCGTTAACGTGAGTCTCGTCGGCCTTCCATGGGCGATGATTATCAAAATACCGACAGGTATCAAAGCTCGCAGCGAGATGGAGCCGGGGGCGGGAGTTGAACCCGCGACCTACTGATTACGAAAGGCGGGCCGGCTCATCGCCGGCCCGCAGTTAGTTGCGTGCACTTCCGCGTCCCGTGCCGATCGCGCGCGCCTTCCGTCCTCGGTGCGATGGAGGACTCAAAGCGCGCTCGTTTTCGACGCTGTCAGCGCAGTATCAACGCAAGCGCTGGCGTCGTCAGTAAAGGCGAGTCCCGACAAGGCGCCGAGAGAGCCCTGACCTCCCCCTCCCGATGGACCGCATCATGCAGCGCCTTCACGTGGAGGAGATGATGATGAAAGCAATCACTACAACGCTGCTCTTGGTGGCCGGCCTGGCCGCCGGCTGCGCCACCCCGTCGTACCACGGGCCGGGGCCGTCGACGACGACGTACTACACTGCGCCGGCGGCGACGTACGTCTACACGCCGTCGGATCGCGCGTCGTGCGAGGCGGTGGGCGGGCGCTGGCACACGTTCTCCGGGACCTGTACGTTTCCGCGGTAGCGCGCGCCGATCGAGCACGCTCGAATGTGGAGCCGGGGGCGGGAGTTGAACCCGCGACCTGCTGATTACGCATGGCGGGCCGGTGACGAGCCGGCCCGCAGTCGTTTCGAGCACTTCGGCTTAACTCGCTGATCTCGCTCCCGCTGCGCGCCTCGCGCGGCGAGGACAGAAAGGGACTCTCGGCGCGATGAAGTACTGACGTCGCGGCCGCCGACGGAGTCGTCCAGCGCAAATCAGCGCACGCGACAACGACTATGTCAGGTACGCTCCACGCGTCGCTCCAAGGTTTGATACGCCGCCTGGCGATGCCGAGATACCCGGCGACAAACCGCTCGTGATCGCGGCAGCTCTCAGCGTGAGGGCGTTCGAAGCATCCGCATCCAGCAGTTAGCGTGCGCGAGCCGCTGCTCACCGTCTCTGCGGATCGGCTGGTTGGGGAGAACGGGCAGGCCGCAGAGCAGGCAGAGCACCCTGGGGCACTCGGTGTGCTGCACGCGGCCATCGCGGCGAAATACGACGTTCTGGCCGGGCTCGAGCTGCACCCGGCAGACGGCGCAGCGTGGAAGCTCGGCTGTCATTGGTTCGCGAGCCCTGGCCCTGTGAGGATGACTCTCACCATCTCGGTCAAATCCATCATCCTTCGGTCAGAGGAGTGTACGCACGCTTCCGGAGCACGTGAACCGAAATTCTGCCCGTTATGTACGCTGGCGTACCGACGCCGCCCGCCCCATCCTGAAGGTCGCGTTATACTCCCCGCGATGCCGGGAGACGTTCTGGCCAATCGTCTGCTCGCCGTCCTTGCTCCTGAGGAACGTGATCGCTTGCTCCGCGGCGCCACATCTGAATCGCTCGAGGCGCACCAGGTGCTGTACACGGCCGGCCGTGAGATTAGCCACGTGTATTTCCCCGTCAGCGGGATGATTTCCCTCGTCGTCAAGATGACGGACGCCGACGACGTGGAGGCGACGACGATCGGGAACGAGGGCCTCATCGGCATTTCCGTCATCCTCGGTGTCGCGTCCACCACGATGGAAGCGTTGTGTCAAATCCCCGGCCGCGCGCTGCGGGTCTCGACCAGGGTCGTCCTGGAAGAGATGCAGCGCACGGCCAGCGTGAGCCGACTGCTCCTGCGCTACGCCGAGGCCATGATGGTCCAACTCGCACAGCATGCGGCGTGCAACCGCACCCATTCCATCGAGCAACGGTGCGCGCGGTGGCTCCTGATGACGCGCGACCGCGTCGCGAACGATGAGTTCCCGCTGACCCAGCAATTCCTGGCCCAGATGCTCGGCGTCCGACGCGCCACGGTCACGATGATCGCTGGCGCCCTGCAGAAGGCGGGATTGATAGGCTACAGCCGCGGCCGCATTCGCATCGTCAATGCGCGAGGTCTCGAAGGTGTCGCGTGCGAATGTTATGACGTCGTTCGGCGCGTCATGAAGACAGTCATCGCGTAACGTCCGGCCGCCCGGCCGGGGTCACACCGGCGCTTCCCCCAGCCCGCCCTCGGCGGCATGGCAATAGCAGCCGGACTCAACCGATGCCGGATGACTCAGTAGATACCGTGGTGACGTCGTGGCGCAGCTGCACGCCAACCGGCTGATCGCGGCCTTGCCGTCGGCGGATCGTCAGCGACTCCTCGAGGCGCTCCAACCCGTATCCCTGACGGTCAGCCAACCGCTCTATGAAGCGGACGAGCCGATCAAGTTCGTCTACTTTCCCCTGAGCGGCGTGCACTCGATTGCCAGCATCGTGACGGACGGCGACATCGTCGAGGTCGCCACCGTGGGCAACGAAGGCATGGTCGGAATTCCGGTGTTTCTCGGCGGACGGAGCGCGTCAGACGAGGCGTTCTGCCAGGTGCCCGGCGACCTCCTCCGCATGCGGGCGGCGCGCTTTCGGGAAGAGGTCCACCGCAGCCGCCCCTTCCGCACCGTCATGCTGCGCTACATGCAGGCGTTCATTCACCAGATCGCGCAGCACGCCGCCTGCTATCGTCGGCACTCCATCGTCGAGCGTTGCGCAAGCCGGCTCCTGATGACTCACGAACGGGTGAACCTCGACGAGGTTGTCTTGACCCAGGAGACGCTCGCACAGATGCTCGGCGTGCGCCGCGCCACCGTGACTGCCGCCGCCGGTACGCTGCAGCACGCCGGGTTGATCCGGTACACGCGGGGACGCATCACCATCGTCGATCGCAAGAAGCTGGGACGTGCGTCTTGCCAGTGCCACCGCATCATCCGCCGGGAATACAAGCGGCTGCTGGGCTGAGCCGGCGTGGCCGGCGACACGAATTCCGCCGGATTCAGCGCAAGAAGCGGCCCTGACGGACGCCGCGGAAAATCCCGCCGCGTAACTGCTTAATGATCTCGGTTTGAACTTGGAGCCGGGGCGGGAGTTGAACCCGCGACCTACTGATTACGAAACGCGATCCGGGGACGAGCCGGCCGGCATTCGTTTTCGGTACTTGCGCGTAACTGCCTGATCCGCGCGCGGCGTTATCCCGCCTTGCTTGAAGGACTCGAAGGGACTTTCGTCTCGTTCAGCGCAAATCAGCGCAAGCACCGTTGGCCCCTAACCGGGGACCCCAAATCCCCCCTGTCGGGGGTAGTCCGCCGGGTCCGACCGTGATGCATTGAAGCCACTCGCTCGTCCTGCTTCCGTCCCAGGAGGAGATGAAGATGAACACGAACGAATCGCCAAGCCGGCCCCTTCGAATCTCGCGCCTTGTAGTCTGTTGGCTCGCGGCCGCGGCGATCGCGCCGCACATGCTCGGCTGGTCAGCGGCGAGCGCCAACGACATCACCTCTGCAACCGCGCGCAGTCTAGCGCTGGCGACCAGCGTCAAGCCGAACGAAGCTATCCGGGTACCGATGAGCGAGACCTACGGCAAGCTCCCGTTGTACTTCGAGGCCAACCGAGGCCAGAGCGATCCTGAGGTGAAGTTTCTCGGCCGAGGGCCTCAGGGCACCTTCTTTCTCACCGCCACCGAGATGCGCCTGGTCCTGACGAGACCCCAATCGCCAACGCGCGGTGGGTTCTCGCGCCGCGAACCGGCGCTGCCAGAGCCCACGACCGCGACCGTCGTGGGAATGACCTTCGCCAACGCGAGCACGACTCCACGCGTGAGCGGGCTGGAAGAATTGCCCGGCAAGGTGAACTACTTCATCGGGAACGATCCAGCGGCCTGGCGGACGAACGTCTCCATCTATGCCAAGGTGCGATATGACGACGTCTACCCGGGCATCGACGTCGTCTATTACGGAAACCAGCGCCAGCTGGAGTACGACATCATCGTGCGCCCAGGCGCCGATCCCAGCCGCATCGTCCTCGACTTTCAGGGCGCCGACCGGCTGGAGCTGGATGGCCGGGGCGACCTCGTCCTGCACACCGGCGCCGGACCGATCACCCAGCGTAAGCCGGTCGTCTACCAGGACATCGGCGGGGTCAGGCGAGAGGTTCAGGGCGGCTATCGGCTCGCGAATGGGCGGGTGAGCTTTCAGTTGGCCGCCTACGTCGCCAGCCGGCCGCTGATCATCGACCCCGTACTGTCGTACTCGACCTACCTCGGAGGCAGTGGCACCGACTGGGGCCGCGGAATCGCCGTCGACAGCGCCGGCAACGCCTATGTGACCGGCAGTACTGGCTCCCCCGACTTCCCGACAACCGCTGGGGCCTTCCAGACCACGAACTCCTCCGCCGCCTTCGTGACAAAGCTCGATGCGACCGGCTCGAGCCTCGTCTACTCGACATACCTGGGCGGCAGGACCCTCGGCAGCGCTGGGGGCGGCGCGATCGCCGTGGACGCCGCCGGTAACGCCTACCTGACGGGGTCCACCTTCTTCCGTGATTTCCCGATCACTCCTGGAGCCATCCAAACGACCTTCGGCAATGCCTTCGTGGCGAAGCTCGACTCCACAGGCTCCGCCCTCGTCTACTCGACCTTCCTCGGGAGTATAACGAGCCTGCAAGGAGGGCGGGTCTTCGGCTCTGGCATCGTCGTCGACGCCGCAGGCAACGCCTACGTGACTGGCGAGGCCGGGGCCTTCGGCTTCCCGACGACCGCGGGGGCCTTCCAGACGACGCGCGTCTCCGGCGCCAGCCCCGCATTCGTCACGAAGCTCAATCCATCCGGTACCGCCCTCGTGTACTCGACCTTCCTCGGCGGCGGCCGCGACCAGACCGGCACGGCGATTGCCGTCGACGCCGCGGGCAACGCGTACGTGGCGGGCGAAACCTCCGCCAACAATTTCCCGACGACGGCGGGAGCGTTTCAGACGACCTTCGGAACGAGCATTGCCAAGGCGTTCGTCACAAAGCTCAACCCCACGGGCTCGGCCCTCGTCTACTCGACGTATCTCGGCGGCACCCTCTTCGACTCTGGTCTGGGAATCGCCGTTGACACCGGCGGCAATGCCTACGTGACGGGCCGGACGCAGTCGCCCGATTTCCCGACGACCCCCGGCGCCTTCCAGACGACCTTCCGCAGCGGCCCCCTGGGCCGCTTCGATGCGTTCGTGACGAAGATCGATCCCACCGGATCCACCCTGGTGTACTCCACATACCTCGCGGGCGCCGGCGACGACGCCGGCGTCACGATCGCCGTCGACGCCCGCGGCAACGCCTACGTGACGGGGTATACCGCCTCCATCGATTTCCCGACCACGACGGGGGCCATCCAGATCACCTCCGGCGGTGACTATGACGCCTTCGTCGCGGCGCTGAATCCGACCGGCTCCGCTCCGCTTCTGTACTCGACGTACCTCGGAGGCAGCGACTTCGACGTGAGCGCCGGTCTCGCCCTCGACGCCGCGGGCAATGCGTATGTCACCGGGAATACCGAGTCGACCAATTTCCCAACGACGGCCGGAGCCTTCCAGACGGTCTTCGGCGGCAGGGGCATCGGCATCGGCGGCATCCGCGGCGACGCGTTCGTCGTGAAGATCGCCGGCATCGCTCC
This sequence comes from Candidatus Rokuibacteriota bacterium, assembly GCA_003220265.1. Taxonomy (GTDB): domain Bacteria; phylum Methylomirabilota; class Methylomirabilia; order Rokubacteriales; family CSP1-6; genus AR5. The sequence goes on from QHRW01000053.1 coordinate 23,481, forward strand.
CCCGCCACGTCCAACGACGGGCAAGGTGACCGGTGGAGGCTCCGTCGACGTAGCCGGCGGCATCGCGACCTTCGGCTTCAACGTCAAGCGCCAGGCCGCCGACGGGCCGATCGACGGCCAGCTGCAGTACGTCAACCACGCAACCAAGACCAAGGTGCACAGCGTGGCGCTCGATTCCTTCACGATCGACGGCAACACGGCGACCTTCGGAGGGACCTGCGAGGCGAACGGCACGCCGTGCACCTTCCGCGTGAAGGTTCAGGACAACAGTGAGTCGGGCATCGACCACTTCACCATCACCGTCGATTCCCGTCCTTCGGAAGGCGACACGCTCCGCGGCGGCAACATCGACATTCGAGACGAGGACGACTGAGGACTCGCTCGACGGTTGGCAGGCTCCGAAGGAGTGGAGCCGGGGGCGGGAGTTGAACCCGCGACCTACTGATTACGAATCAGTTGCTCTGCCTCTGAGCTACCCCGGCTTGCGGAAGGGAGTTTACCACCCGGGTTGCGCCCTCGCCATCCGCGGAACGACGCCTTACGTAGAAGCGTGTGCTATCGTACGCGACGGCGTGGTGAGCCGGTCGACGACAGGCCCATTGAGAGATGGCGGCTTGGACTTGGCGCTCGCAATCTCGCTGCGGCCCGCCGACGCCGCGCTGGCGGAGCGCGAGGACTTCGCCGAGCTGGACGGCCATGACGTCCTCCAGGCCGTGTGCGACGCGCTGGCCACGCTGGGCTCCGTGCGCGTGTGGAACACGACGACGATGGGGCCGGCCGAAATCGCGCGCGAGCGGCCTCCCGATCTGATCTTCAACCTCGCCGAAGGGCTCTCCGGCAGCGGCCGCGAGGCTCAGGCGCCGGCCCTGTTCGAGTGGCTGCAGTGGCCCTACGTCGGCAGTGACCCCGTCACGCTCGCCATCGCCCACGACAAGTGGCACACGAAGCGAATCCTCGTCGCGGACGGCATCTCGACGCCCGCCGCGCGCCTCGTGCAGCAGCCCCTCGACGCGGACCTGATCGATCTGCGCTACCCCTTGATCGTGAAGCCGGTGGCGGAAGGCTCGGGCAAGGGCATTCACGCGGACGACGTCGTCGTCTCCCCGGCCGCGCTGCGTGCCACCGCCCGGCGCAAGCTGGCGCGCTATCAGCAGCCCGTCATCGTCGAAGAGTTCCTGCCCGGCCGCGAGCTGACGGTGGCGGTCCTCGGCAACACGGGCGCCTGGGAGGTGCTGCCGCTGGTCGAGGTGAACTTTCCTGCCCTCGGCACCGGCAGCCATCGCGTGTACGGCTACGAGGCGAAGTGGGCCCGCCCGACGCCCGACGATCTGCTCTGCCCGGCGCCGGTGCCGGACGGCCTGCGCAAGGACGTCGAGGCGCTCGCGATGGCCACGTGCGAGGCGCTGCGCATTCGCGACTGGGCCCGCGTGGACGTGCGTCTCGGCGCCGACGAGCGCCCGTACGTGCTCGACGTCAATCCGCTGCCCGGGATCATGCCCGGCGTGGACGACATCTCGTGCTTCACGCGCTCGGCGTTCGCCGCCGGCATGACGTACGACGCCATGATCCGCCGCCTCGTGGAGACCGCGCGGGCGCGCTATGCCGCGGACTCGTTCCAGTCGTACCGCGTGGCGCGGAAGGGGTGAAGCGGTGGGCGAGCTGATCCGCGAGCGCCTCCTCGACCTCCTGCGCCCCACACCGGACGACTGGGCCGACTGGAAGTGGCACTTTCGCCACCGCATCACCAGCGCCTCCGCGCTGGCGCGCATCGTGCCGATGGAGGCCGACGTCGTTCGTCGCCTCGAGGCCGTGACGGTGAAGTTCCCGATGTCGATCACGCCCTACTATCTGGGCCTCGTCCGCGACGGCGATCCCGACGATCCCATCCTGCTGCAGTCGATTCCCGACGTCCGCGAAGCCGAGCTGGCGGATGTCGGGGCGGACGACCCGCTCGACGAGGCCGCGGACTCGCCGGTGCCGGGACTCGTGCACCGCTACCCGGATCGCGCGCTCCTCGTGGTCACCGACATCTGCCCGCTGCTGTGCCGTCACTGCACGCGCAAGCGCGAATGGGAGTCCGGCAACTGGGTCCGGCGCCCGTCGGAGATCGCCGCGGCCGTGGCCTACATCCGCGCCACGCCGGCCATTCGCGACGTCATCATCTCCGGCGGCGACCCGCTCACGCTCGACAACGGCCGGCTCGCCGACATCCTGGGCCATCTGCGCGCGATCCCGCACGTGGAGATCATCCGCTTCGGCACGCGGTTCCCCGTGGTGCTCCCGCAGCGGATCGACGCCGAGTTCTGCCGGATCTGCGATCGGTACGGGCCCATCTGGCTCAACACGCATTTCAATCACCCGGACGAGATCACGCCGGAGGCCGAGCGCGCGGTGCGCGACCTGCTACGGGCGGGCGTGCCGGTGAACAACCAGGCCGTGCTGCTGCGCGGGATCAACGACACGGTGGACGTCCAGAAGCGGCTGAGCCACGCGCTGCTGCGCATCCGCGTGCGGCCCTACTACCTCTATCACGCCGACGAGGTCCGGGGCACGGAGCACCTGCGCACGCCGGTGGAGCGCGGGCTCGAGATCCTCGCCGGGTTGCGCGGCCACACCTCGGGGCTCGGCGTGCCGACCTTCGTCATCGACGTCCCCGGCGGCGGGGGCAAGATCCCGCTGCAGCCGAACTACGTCGTCTCGTGGAACGATGACGCGCTGCTCGTCCGCAACTACGAGGGCCTGACGTTCACCTATCGCAACCCCGCCGGCGACGCCGCGCGGGAACCGGCCGCGCCGGCCATCCGGCCTGACGCCAGCGCGCGCCTGGAACGCCGCCGGCAAAGGAGCGACGCCGCGCCGACGCCGCCGTGAGTCAGCCGGTCCTCGGGCCGCTCGGCTTCCTCGCCGCCTGTCTCGCCTGGCTCCGTCCCTACCGAACGCAGTGCGTCCTGGCTGGCCTCACGCTCCTGCCCGCCGTCGCCTTCTGCACGCTCCAGCCGCTGCTGCTGAGGGCGCTCGTGGACGACGCGGTCATCCCGCGCGATGCCCGGCGCGCGACCCGTCTCGTCGCCGCCCTGGCCGTCCTGCTCGCGCTGGACGCGGTCATGGAGCTGGCGAGCCACTATCTCTCCGCGCGTGTCGGCGCGCGCGTGAGCAACGACCTGCGCGCGCGGATGCTGGAGCACTTCCAGCGGCTGTCGCTGAGCTTCTACGACCGTGCCCAGCTCGGCAGCCTGCTCACGCGCTTCACGTCCGACCTGGACGCCATCGAGCGCGTGCTCACGCGCGACCTCCGCGCCGCCACCGTGAACGCGCTGACCATCGTCGTCGGCCTGGGCGTCCTCTTCGTCGTCGAGTGGCGCCTGGCGTTGCTGACGCTCGTGTTCCTGCCCGGCATCTATCTCGGGCCCCGGCTGTTCAGCCGGCGCGCTGACATGGCGAGCTACGAGCGGCAGGAGGAGGGCGCCCGGCTGGCCGCCTCCGTGCAGGAGAACCTCTCGGCCCAGGTCGTCATCAAGGCCTTCGCGCTCCAGCCGCTGGCGCTCGGCCGGCTCCGCGATCACCTGGGCCGTGTCGCCAGCCGCAGCGACCGCGTGGGCCTGCTGGCCGGCTTGCAGGCGGCCACCATCTCGGCAACGGGGTCCAGCCTGCTGGTGGTCACCATCGGCACGGGGACGTTCATGGCGATCCGCGGCGAGCTGTCCGTCGGCTCGCTCGTGGCCTTCTTCGAGCTGATCTGGTGGATGGTCTCGGCCGTCCAGCGGCTCTCGGACGTGGTGCTGCCGTTCCAGCAGGCCGCCGGCGGCGCCCAGCGGATCACCGAGCTGCTGGCGGAGCGGCCGGACGTCGTGGACGCGCCCGACGCGGTGGCGGTGCCCGCGTTCGCGCGGGAGCTGCGGTTCGAGGACGTCCGCTTCAGCTACGACGGCGAACGGCCCAACATCGCCGGCGTGACGCTGGCCATTCCCGCGGGCCACTCGGTCGCGCTCGTGGGGCCGAGCGGGTGTGGGAAGAGCACGCTGCTGGCCCTGATGCTGCGCTTCCGCGATCCCGACGAAGGCCGCGTCACCATCGACGGCGTCGACCTGCGCACCGTCGCGCAGGCGTCGCTGCTCGCGCAGATGGGCTCCGTGTTCCAGGACACTTCCTGTTCGACACGACGATCCGCGAGAACATCCGTCTGGGCCGCCCGGCGGCCAGTGACGGCGAGGTGGAGGCCGCCGCCGGCGACGCCGAGATCCACGAGTTCATCCTGTCGCTGCCGAAGGGCTACGACACCCCGGTCGGCGAGCGGGGCGCGCGACTGTCCGGCGGCCAGCGCCAGCGGATCGCGCTGGCGCGGGCGATGCTGCGCGACCCGCGGATCCTGCTGCTCGACGAGGCCACCTCCGCCCTCGACGCCCAGACGGAGGCGGCCATCAACGCCACGCTCGAGCGCGTGGGCCGGGATCGCACGGTGGTGTCCGTGACGCATCGGCTGACCTCGGCGGTGCGGGCCGACCGCATCGTCGTGCTCAGCCACGGACGCGTCGTCGAGCACGGCACGCACGACGAGCTGCTCTCGCGCAAGGGGGCGTATCACCGGCTCTGGGAGCAGCAATCGGGCTTCGTGGTCAGCCTCGACGGCCGCCGCGCCGCCGTGACCCCTGCCCGCCTGCGCGGCATGCCCGCCTTCGCCGGCATCGACGAGCAGTCGCTCACCGACCTCGCCGGCCGCTTCGGCAGCGAGCACCATCCGGCCGGCAGCACGATCGTCGAGGAAGGCGAGGCGGGCGACAAGCTCTACGTGATCGTCCGCGGCACGCTGGACGTGACGCAGGCGGGGCCGGACGGCGTCGAGCGGCCGCTGCCGGCGCTGCAGGACGGCGACTTCTTCGGCGAGATCGCGCTGCTCGACAACGTGCCGCGCACCGCCACCGTGCGCGCGCGGACCGCCTGCCTGCTGCTCGTGCTCTCGCGCGACGAGTTCCTCGACGTGATGCGCCGCTCGCCCGAGCTCAAGGCCGTCTTCGAGCACGCCGCCCGCGCCCGGCGTCACGACGCGCCCCGCCCCTAGAGGATGGCCTCCCGGCTCGTGGTCGTCCTGCTGCCGCTGGCGTGCGTCGCCTACGCGGCGGCGGCGCTGGCGTGGCGGCATTCGTGGATCTCGGCGATCGCCGCCGTGCTGGTGGCGGCCTTCCTGTGGGCGCGGCACTCGCGCGCGCGCTTCGCCGCCTACATCTTCTTCTCGGCGATGGCCATCCGCGGCGCCCTCACCGCGGCGTGGCCGGCGCTGGCCTTCGCGGTGGGCGCGGTGCTGCTCATGCAGACGCCCGCCGCGCGCGCGGCGTGGCCGCGGCTGAGACCGGGCCGCGTGCGCGGTGATAGAATGCCTCCGCCATGAAGTTCCTCTGCCTCGACTGCGACCAGCCGATGAAGCTGCACGAGACCGCCGGGCCCGACGAGGGCTCGCTGACCGTCACCTTCCGCTGTCCGGAGTGCGGCTTCCGCGTGGCGATGCTCACCAATCCGTTCGAGACCCAGATGGTGCGCAGCCTCGGCGTGAAGGTCGGCGGGCAGCCCGTGCCGCCCGAGCCCTTCGAGCACCTGCGCAGCACGCTGGCCGGCGCGCGGCCGGACGCCTTCGCGGGCGGCGGCGGCGCCAGCGACACGGCCGGCCCCGGCTGCCCCTTCGCGGCGGCGCTCGGCGAGTCGCAGCCGGCGGCGGCGCCGTCCACCGTCGCGTGGACCAGCGAGGCCGAGGCGCGGCTGGACCGTATTCCCTCCTTCATCCGCCCCATGGCGCGCCGCTCGATCGAGCGCTTCGCGGGCGACAAGGGCTACGCCACCATCACCGAGGCCGTGATGGACGAGGCGAAGACCGTCTTCGGCATGTAGCGTGACGCGCGCACAGCTCGTCAGGCGCATGGCGGAGGCGGCCGGCTGGCCGCGCACGGTCACCGATCGGGCGCTGCGTGCCATGCTGGGCGCCGTGCGCGTCGCGCTCAAGCGCGGTGACACCGTCACGCTGGTCGGCTTCGGCACGTTCTCCGTCGCGCGGCGTCGCCCGCGCACGATCCGCAACCCGCGCACCGGCCAGGCGGCCACGGTGGCCGGCCGCATCCCGCGCTTCAAGCCGTCCGCCGAGCTCAAACGAGCGGTTCGCTGAGCCTTTCACTTGCTGGCCGCTCCGACGGCTGGCTAGAATACGCGGCAGTGTACGCGAGACGTCCGTTGCTCCCCTCACTGCTGCTGCTCGTCCTGTCCGCCGTCCCCGCCCTGGCCCAGGCTCCCCCACGTCCTCCCGCGCTGAGCGCGGAGGCGGTCCTGCTCCTCGATCCCGAGGGCCGCACCATCTTCGCCAAGAACGCCGAATCCGAGCGCGCGCCCGCCAGTCTCGTGAAGCTGATGACGCTCTACATCGCCTGCGAGCTGATCGAGGCCAACAAGGCCGACGTGGACGAGCTGGCCACGGTGAGCTTCCACGCCGCCACCACGGCGAAGTACCGCATGGGCCTGCGCACCGGCGACCGGGTGCCGGTCATCGTCCTGCTGGAGGGCGTGGCCATCGCCTCCGCCAACGACGCCGCCACCGCGCTCGCCGAGCACCTGGCCGGCGACGAGCCGACGTTCGTGGGGTGGATGAACGACAAGGCGCGCGAGCTGGGGCTGGGCGCCACCCGCTTCGCCAATCCGCACGGCCTGCCGGATCCCGGCCAGCACTCGACGGCGCGCGACCTGGCGCTGCTGACCACGCGCCTGCTCGCCGACCATCCGATGTCGCGGCCGCTGCTGGGCGGGCAGACGTTCATCTACAACGGGCGCGTCTACGCGCGGCACATCCCGCTCTTCAGCGATCCGGGCGGCGTGCAGGCGCTCAAGACGGGCTTCACCCAGGAGGCCGGCTACAACCTGGCCGTCTCGGCCTGGCGCAACGACCGGCAGTTCCTGATGATCGTCATGGGCTCCCGGACGCGCGCGCAGTCGTTCCTCGACGCCAAGCGGCTGTTGCGCTACGGCTTCGTCGAGACCGGCCTGGAGACGCCGCCCGAGCCGAAGCCGCGCGTGACGCCGCGGCGCGGGCCCCCGCGCCGCTCGGCCACCACCGCCGTCACGCCCGCCAGCCTCCGCTGATCGCGCCGTGCCGCCCATCCGCGGGTACGTCTTCGACGCCTACGGCACGCTCTTCGACGTCCACTCGGTGATCGATGCCGGTCGCGCGATCACCTCCGATCCCGCCGCGCTGTCGGTGCTGTGGCGGCAGAAGCAGCTCGAGTACACGTGGCTGCGCGCGCTGATGGGCCGCTACGAGGATTTCTGGGCGGTGACCGAGGCGGCGCTGCGTCACAGCGTCCGGCGGCTGGGGCTGCGCGCGGACGACGGGCAGCTCGCCCGGCTGATGGAGGCCTATCTCTCGCTCCCCTGCTTCGCGGAGGTGCCGGCCGCGCTCGAGCGCCTGGCCGGGCGGCCGCGCGCGATTCTCTCGAACGGCTCGCCGCGGATGCTGGCCGCCGCCGTGACGGCGAGCGGGCTCGAGCGTCACCTGCAGCACGTGCTCTCCGTGGACGCCGTGAAGACCTACAAGCCCTCGCCCGCCGTCTACGCCCTCGCCCCACGCGCGCTCGGCATCCCCGCCGCGGAGCTCCTCTTCGTCTCCTCCAACGCCTGGGACATCGCCGGCGCCAAATCCTTCGGCTACCAGGTGGCCTGGTGCAACCGCACCGGCGCCCCCGCCGAAGAGCTGGGCGCCGCGCCGGACCTCGTGATCACGCGGCTGGACGAGCTGCCCGCGTAAAAAAAGGCGGCCCGCCCTGAGGGTGAGCCGCCTGTGCGATCGGGTCGCGTGCCGGAGCTTACTTCTTCCCCGCGAGCTTCTTCCGCTTCACGTAGGCCCAGAGCTTCTTGGTCATGTCGGACGGCCCGATCGGCGAGCCGCCGAACACGACCTCGACGCTGTCCTTGCAGCCCTTGAAGTTGATCGAGTAGCCGCCGAACGCCTTCTTGCCCTTCGCCATGTGTCCCCCTTCCCAGGTGGTGGTTGGCCGCGGCCCGCCCCGCGGGTCGAGGGTATCAATACCATATGTACGAGGGGCGGGAAACAAAAAACCCCACCGCTAGGGGCTGTCCGCCGTCGGCGGATATACCCCCTACCCGTACCAGGGGCTCCGCCGCGGCCTCAGCGGCCGGCGAAGGCCGGCATCACGTCGCGCGCGAACCAGCGGAGCTGCTCCTTGAACTCCTTGGGCGCGAGGCCCTCGGCCCAGTGGATCATGAAGTCCTCGAGGCCGGGATACCTGGCCTCGATCGACTTGATGCCGTCGATCACGTGCTGCGGTGGGCCGCAGAACCACGCCTTCTGCTGGATGCCGTCGGCCAGCGTCGGGATGCGCGCGGGCGCGCCCGGCGTGCCCCACGTGCGCCCCTGCTCGTCGGCGTAGCGCACGAAGCCGAAGGGCGCGAACCACTTGTAGCGCTCGTCGTGCGAAGGCTCCACGCGCCGCTTGGCTTCCTCCGGCGTGTCGGCCAGGTAGAGGCCGGCGCCCCAGATCATGTCCTCGCCGAGCTGCTTGCGATGGCCGTGCTTCGCGCAGGCGTCACGGTAGGCCGTCACGACGTCGTCGAGGATCTTCTCGCCGTTCAGCGTCACCATCGCCTTGAAGTTCTTGCTGGCCATGTAGTCGATCGACTTGCTGCTGGCGATGGGCATCCAGATCTCGACGGGCAGGTGCTTGGGCCGCGGCACGCAGGTGATGTCGCGCAGCTGGTAGCCGCGGTACTCGACGGGCGGCGGCGCGTCGTAGGCCTTGCCGTGATGGCTGAACGACTCGTCGTTGAAGCACTTCAGCATCAGGTCGACCTGCTCCTCGAACAGCTCGCGGTTGGCGGCCTGGTCGATGACGGGCGCGCCGAAGGACTCGACCTCGCGCGAGTGATAGCCGCGGCCGACGCCCATGATCACGCGGCCGTTGGTGACGATGTCGGCCATCGCGTAGTCCTCGGCGAGGCGGATCGGATGCCACATGGGCAGCACGTTGAAGGCGCAGCCGAGCTTCAGCTTGCGCGTCTGCGTGGCCAGCCACAGCGAGAGCTGGATCAGATTCGGGAAACACTCGTAGCCCTCGTGCTGGAAGTGGTGCTCGGCCGTCCACAGCGCGTAGTACCCGAGGTCGTCCATGAGCTGGGCGACGTCCCGCGCCGACCAGAAGGGCTCGGCCAGCTGCGCGCTCGTGTAGCGGCGGTCGTTGGCGGGCGTGCCGCCGAGACCGATGTTCTCCAGCTCGACCTGGCCGACGTAGAGCACGTGGAATCGCTTGATCATCGCGCTGTCCATCCTCCATCGATCACGAGAGCGTGTCCGGTGATGTAGCCGGCCTCCTCGGAGGCCAGGA
>QHRW01000054.1 GCA_003220265.1 Candidatus Rokuibacteriota bacterium
CCCCCGCCATCTGCAGCGCGCCGAGGCCGGTATCGGCCTCGAGGACGTCGAAGCCCGCGTCGAGGAGGACCCGGCACGTGAACGCCCGCACGGTCCGCTCGTCATCGACGACGAGGACCCTGCTCTTCGCGCTCATGCCACGGCTCGAGGCGACGGATCGACGGTGGTAGTCCTCGCTGAGGCCACGAATAAGGCTAGCAAACGCGCCGGAGCCGGCCGCAGCATTAAACGCGGGCAGAAGGCGGCGCGCGCTGCGTCATCGAGTGTCGGGGAAATCCCCCACGATCACGAGGCGCGCGCGTCAGAAGGGAAGGAGGACGGCTCGGTCAGCGCGGCGCGGCGAAGGCGGACTCGAGCTGGGCCAGCTTCGCGGCCTCGGCGCTCGAGACCTTCGAGCCCATGCCGAGGACGCCCCCGCTGGCGGAGCCGCTTCGTCGGGCGTGACCTGCGCGGAGATGCCCTTGACCAGCTGCGTCCATGCGTCGAGGAGCTTGCGGTCCGGCGGCCGCTCCAGCCAGGCCTGGAGCAGTCCATGCGCCGTCGATCCGGCGGCGATGCCGGCGTTGGGGAGATGGTCGAGGATCGCCTGGCGCTCCTTCGGATCGAGCTTTCCGTCGGCCCAGGCCACTTCGACGAGGGGGACGAGTGACAGCGCGGCGACCGTCTCCGCCCGGATGCCGAGCTCCAGCAGCTTGTCGAGGACGGCCGGGTTGCTGATGCCGGAGGCCTTGGCGAGGGCCTCGCGGTTCGCGACCGCGGCCTTCAGCTCTGCCAGCCGCGCGATCAGCCGCTGATCCTCGCGGCGGAAGAACTCGTTCTCGAGGCTTCGACCGCGGTCACGCAGGATCTCCGGATCCTGAGGCGTCATCGCGTGCTCCCTCCCTCGGCCAGCGTCGCCGCCTTCGCGCGCCCGAGCCCGACGGTGTCGGCGGCGTCGAGGATCTCGCCCCACGTCGTCGCGTCCACCTCGATGCCCTCGCGCATTCGCGTCTCGCGCGCGAGCCGCTCCGGATCGCCCGGCACCAGCACCGGCGCCTTCGGATCGGCGGGCGGTGAGGCCTTCACGAAGTCCACGAAGCCATCCACCTCGTGGCGGAACCAGTCCACGCCGGCGAAGCGCGCGGGGTCGATCAGGATGGAGAGCATGTTGTTGATGATGCCGCCCAGGCGCGGATTGCCCGGCTGGATGCTGGGACCGCCGGAGAGCGTGGTGGCGAGGAGCTCGGTGACGACGGCGAGACCGTAGCCCTTGTGGCCGCCGAACGGGAGGAGCGCGCCGGTCTTCTCCGCGTACATCACGTTCGGATCGCGTGTCGGCACGCCGTGCTGGTCGATCAGCACGCCCGGATCGACCGGGTGGCCCTCGTTCTTGGCCACCCGTACCTTGCCCATCGCGATGGCGCTGGTCGCCATGTCGAGCAGGATGGGCGGCTGCCGGTCGGTGGCCGGCAGCGCAATGCAGACGGGATTGGTCACGAAGCGCGCGTCGGTGCCGCGGAACGGCGCCACCAGCGCGCGGTGGTCGGTCACGTTGACGAAATGCAGCGACACGAGCTTGGCCGCCTGGGTCAGCTCGCCGTACGCGCCGACGCGGCCGACGTGGTGCGCGTTGGCGAGCGTGACCACCGCCACGCCGAGCTGGCGGCAGCGGGCGATGCCGGCGCCGATCGACTCGCCGGCCACCGAGCGGCCGTAGCCGCGGCCGCCGTCGAACATCAGCGCGGGGCCGTCGTCCTTCACGACCTTGGCCTTCGTGTTGGGTACCAGCAGGGCGGCCTTCAGATGACGCACGTAGCTGGGCATCATGCCGACGCCGTGACTGTCGTGGCCGGCGAGGTTGGCGGCCACGAGATGCTCGGCCACCAGCGCGGCCTCCCCGTCGGCGCTGCCGCCGGCCCTGACCATCGCGCTCACGAGGCGGCGCAGCGCGTCGGCGGAAGCGCGCACTACTCAACCTCCTTGAGCCGCAGCACGTCGGGACGCCCGTCCATGAACTCGCCCATCTTGCGGCCGAGTGTCTTGAAGTGCTCGGTCGCGCGATGCGCCTCCACGGCGGCCTGGTCCACGTAGCGCTCCATGAACACGTAGGTGCCGGGCGTCTCGCCCGTGTGCAGCGCGTACAGCTTGCACCCCGGCTCGTTGGCGTTGACCTTGGCCACCAGCTCCTTGGCCACCGCCTCGAACTGCTTCTCCATCCCCGCCTTCACCTTCAGCGTCGCGACGACCCCGAGCATGACCTCTCCTTTATATGGGGGCCCCGAATGGCCCCCAAGCCCCCCAACGTTCGGAAGCGCCCCGGCGGAGCCGGGGCGCTCCTCTAGTCCTCTGTTTCGCGCGCTTACGAATTAGGTCCCCGCTCCATCGAGACCGGCTGCCAGCGGCGCAGGCCGGACTTCTCCAGCACGGCGGGGTTCACGCACGAGCGCGGCCAGCGGCCGGTGAGCGCCAACGCGATCTCGGCTCCGACGCGGCGGCGCCGGACGGGGTCGAAGCGCGCGGAGGCCGAGGCCACGTGCGCGGTCAGGATGACGTTGTCCATCTTGAGCAGCGGGCTGGTCATGTCGATCGGCTCCTGCTCCACGACGTCGAGGCCGGCGGCGGCGATCCAGCCCTCCTCGAGCGCCTTGATGAGCGAGGGCTCGTGCACCGTCGGCCCGCGCCCGGTGTTGATGAAGATGGCGGTCTTCTTCATCTGCCGGAAGTGCTCCTCGCGCAGCATGTGGTGCGCGTCGGGCGTGGACGGCGCGTGCATGGAGACGATGTCCGACTGCGAGAGCATCTCGCTGAGGCTGGCCGGCTCCACGCCGTACTGGCTCATCACCAGCTCCTCGACGTAAGGGTCGTAGGCCAGCATGCGCACGCCGAAGGGCCGCGCGCGCATGGCCACGGCGCGGGCCACGTGGCCGAAGGCCACGAAGCCGAGCGTCTGGCCCATCAGGCGCGGGAACTTGTAGAGCATCGGCCGCCCTTCCTTCCAGCGGCCCTCGCGCACGAGCTTGTCCTGCACGACCAGGCGGCGGAAGGTGGCGAGGATCAGCGTCATCGCGTGGTCCGCCACTTCTTCGATGAACGTGTCGGGAACGTTGGTGACGGGGATGCCCCTGGTCGTGGCGGCCGCGATGTCCACGGAGTCCACGCCGACACTGCCGAGCGCGATGATCTTGCAGCGCTCGAGCCCCTCGATCATCTTCCTGGTGATCGAGCGTCCCTTGGCGTAGAGCGCGTCGCAGTCGCGCGCGGCCTTGACGAATTCGTTCTCGTCCTTGGTGTCGATCTCGACGATCTCGGCCCCCAGCGGCGTCAGCGCCTCCAGCTCGTAGTCGTAGGTGGCGGGCCCGCCGTAGGTCGTGCCTCCCGGTGTCGCGACTTTAAACTTTCCCACCTGATCTCTCCTTCTTGGGTAGGGGCACCCTAGAAGGGTTCCCCTCTTCCCCTCCGTATTCCGCTTATTCCGCGAGCCACACCGTATCGAGCTGCTGGTTCAGGAAGTGGGCGGGGGTGATGGTCCAGCCACGCACCTTGCTGGAGTGCGGGATGATGCGATGGTTCTGCAGCGTGTAGAAGTAGTGCGTCTCCTCGTCGAGCAGCCGCTTCTCGAAGGCGCGCAGGTGGCGCTTGCGCTCCTCGGGATCGGTGGCCCGGGCCTGCTTCAGGAAGATGTCGTCGAGCACCGGATCCTTGTAGCGCGCGAAGTTGCGGTCCGAGAGGCCGACGGACTGGAACTTGTCGATGTCGAGATCGGGCTCGATCGCGTAGCTGCACTGGAAGTCCATGGCCACGTCGAAGTCCCCGCGGCGGAGCATCGGATGATGCGCCGAGGCCTCGATGGTCTCGACCTTGACGCTGAGGCCGATCTGCCGCCACTGGTCGACCAGCCAGATGCCCAGCGGCTCATAGGGCTGCGGCACGCCGCGGTTCTTGAACGTGAACGCGAAGCCCTCCGGGATGCCGGCCTCCTTGAGCAGGCGCCGGGCCTCGGCCCGGCTTGCCGCGATGTCGCGCCCGTAGCCGGCCAGCTTCACGAGCTCCTCGGGCGGCGTGGCCCACGGCGTGCCGGGCACCTGGATGCCGGCGACCTCCTTGACCACCGCGATACGCGACAGGCTCTTGGACGCCTCCCACCGGTCGAGCGCTAGCGTGAGCGCGCGGCGCACGCGCTTGTCGTCGAACGGCTTGTGGTCGTGGTTCATGGCCACCATCATCGCGCAGTCCCACGCGCTCTCCTGCACGGTGATCCTGTTGCCGAGCGCCTGCACCAGCGTGTCGCGCTCGGACGGGCTGAAGCCGCGGAACTGGATGTGCGCGCGCTCGCCGCGGATGGCCGCGACCTGGGCCGCGTTGGAGCTCATGAAGATCGCGCGGTAGCCGTCGAGGTAGGGCTTGCCCTTGTCCCAGTAGTCGGGATTCTTCTTGCCGATCCAGTGCGAGCCCTTCACGTGCTCGACGAACTTGAAGGGCCCCGTGCCCATCACGTTCTTGGCGTACCACTGCGGGTCCTTCGCCAGGATGTCGGCCTTGTAGATCCAGCCGTACGGCGAGGCCAGGATCATGAGGAACGACGCGGAGGGCCATTTCAGATGGAAGCGGACGGTCAGCGGGTCCACCGCGTCCACGGCCTCCACGTCGCGATACTGGCCCTTGCGGTAGGAGACGAGGCCGGGCGCCGGGTTGACGATGCGATCGTAGGTGGCCTTGACGTCGCGCGAGGTCATCGGGCTGCCGTCGTGGAACTTCACGCCCGGGCGGAGCTTGAGCGTGTAGACGAGGCCGTCCTTCGAGACCGTCCACGACTCGGCGAGGTCACCGACGATCTTGGAGCCCGAGCGGTCGAACGGATCGACGCGCAGGAGCGTGTTGTAGTGCGGCGCGAGCGGATGCACCACGCCGAAGGTCCCCTCGGCCTGGCCGTCGTAGGTCGGCGGCTCGGAGGGCACCACGAACACCAGCTCGCCGCCCGAGCGCGGCTTGTCCTGGGCTTCCACCGGGCCGGCGCCGAGCGCCGCCGCCAGCACGGCCAGGAGGATCACGAATCGCACCGCTTGACGCATGGGCAGGGTCCCTTCTCGCGTCAGGCGAACATGGAGAAGTCTTCGGCCTTCTCCGTGATGAACTCCAGGAGGGCCGGCACGCCCTCGCGCGTCTTGGCGACGGCGCGGCGGATGGCCGGCACGATGTCGTCGGGCTGCGTGACGCGCTCGCCGTGGCCGCCGAGGGCCTTGGCGAAGTCGGCGTAGTTGCCGCTGATGTCGGTCGAGCGGTACTTCTCGGTCGCGGTCTTCATCACCTTCAACTCGATGGCCATCGAGAAGTTGTTGCTCAGCACGGACAGGATCGGGATGCGCTCGCGCACCGCCGTCTCGAAGTCCATGCCGGTGAAGCCGATGGCGGCATCACCCCAGAAGTTGATGCAGAGCTTGTCGGGGTGCGCGAGCTTGGCGCCCATGGCCAGGCCGAGGCCGTAGCCCAGCTGCGTGGTCTTGCCCCAGCCGATGTAGGTCAGCGGCTCGGTCGGCTCCCAGAACGGCGAGATCTGGTCGCGCGGGCTGCCGGCGTCGTGCGTGATGATCGTGTTGGCCACGTCCACCGTGTGCATGAGGTCCCACAGCACGCGATAGGGCGACAGCGGCGTCGTCTTCTGCGTCAGACGCGGCATCCACTGGGCCAGCCACTCCTGCTTGAGACCGGCGATCTCCTGGGTGACGGCGACCAGCCGTCCGCGCGGCTTGCCCTTGAGCCGGTCCTTCACCTCGACGAGCAGGGCCTCCAGGGTGAGCGCGGCGTCGCCCAGCAGCGCCAGCTCGACCGCCACGTCCTTGTTGAGGTCCTCGGCGTCCAGCGTGGCGTGGGCGATGCGCTTGCCCTTCGGCATGGCCACGCCGTAGTTGGTCGTCGTGAAGGAGCAGCCGATGCCGAAGATGAGGTCGGCCGCGTTCAGGAAGTGGTGGAGCTGCTTGCTGATCGAGCGCCCGCCCGAGCCGAGCGAGAGGGGATGCGTCTCGGGGAACGCGCTCTTGCCCTGCAGCGACGTCGTCACCGGCGCCTCCAGCAGCTCGGCCAGCTCGCGCAGCTGCTTCCACGCGCGCGCGTAGTGCACGCCCTGGCCCGCGTAGATCACCGGGCGTTGCGCGGCCACCAGCGCCTCCGCCACCTTGCTCACCGCCTGCGGCTCGGGCGCCACGCGCAGCCGCGGCGCCGGCGTGTAGTCGAAGTCGGGCACGTCCGCGCGCATGACGTCCACCGGGATCTCGACCAGCACGGGACGCGGACGGCCGTTCTTCACCTGCGTGAAGGCGCGGCGCATCGCATCCGGCACCGACTCCGGCAGGATGACCTGCTCGGACCACTTCGTGACGTGCTGGAAGTTGAGGAGCGCGGAGAAGTTGGGCGTGATGTTGAGGATCTTGCGCGGATAGCCGCCCGGCAGCACCACGATCGGCACCGAGTCGCCGAAGGCCTGGGCCACGCCGCCGAACGCGTTCTCGGTGCCGGGCCCGTGCTGCATGGCGAACACGCCGATGCGCTGGCCCGACGACACGCGGCTGACGGCGTCGGCCATGTGCAAGCCCACGCGCTCCTGGCGCACGATGATGGTGCGGATGTCCTCCTCGGCGGCGGCCTCGATGATCTGGTTGACCGGGTAGCCGATGAGGAACTCGACGCCCTCTTTTTTCAGGATCTTGGCGACGGCGTTGGCGGCTTTCACGGCTGGACTCTCCTCTCGTTCCGGGTGCAGCGCAGGGTACCACGGCTGCGTGGTACCCTGCGCCTCGGGAGGCGAGCGATGGCCAAGAACGGCTTCCGCGTCATGGACAGCGACATCCACGTGATCGAGCCGCGCGACGTCTGGGTCCGTTACATGGAGCCCGCCTACCGCGATCAGGCGCCGCGCTTCTTGCCGATCGACGGCTCGGACTTCGAGGGCTGGCAGTTCGCCGGCAAGGTCTTCCCCGCGTTCATCGACCGGCCCGAGCGGCGAAAGCTGTCCAGAGTGCGCAAGGACAAGGCGCGCCTACGTCACCTTGCCACCGGGCGCTACAAGGATCCCGCCGAGGATCTCCGCGGCGACGATCCGCAGGCGATGCTGCAGGCAATGGATCGCGAGGGGATCGACGTGGCCATCGTCTTCCGCACGATGGCCTCGCACCTGATCGCGGTGGACGGGCTCGACCCGGAGCTCTCGGCCGCCACGTGCCGCGCGTTCAACCACTGGCTCAGCGATTTCTGCGACAAGGACCGCGCGCGGCTGAAGGCGGCCGCGCTGATCCCGTTGCAAGACCCGGCGCTGGCGGCCGAGGAGGCGCGCCGCGCCGTGCGCGATCTCGGCGCGGTCGCCCTCGTGCTCTCCAATCACATGGTGAACGAGCGGCCGTGGTACGACGCCGCCTACGACGTGCTGTGGGCCGAGGCCGAGACGCTCAACGTGCCGATCACGTTCCACGGCATCCAGATGGCGTACCAGGAGCACCTCGGCCGCCGCTTCATGGACAACTTCGCGATGGCGCACGCCGCCGGCCATCCGGTGGAGATGATGCTGGCCGCCGGCAGCCTGCTGACGGGCGGCGTGTTCGCGCGCTTCCCCGGCCTGCGCGCGGCGTTCCTGGAGGCCTCGTGCAGCTGGGTGCCGTGGTGGCTGTGGATCCTCGACGAGCGGGTGGAGAAGTTCGGCGACGACGAGCGCTTCGCCCTGACGATGCCGCCCAGCGAGTACTTTCGCCGCCACTGCTGCGTGGCCGTGGAGCCGGACGAGGCGCTGCTGCCGAGCACGCTGGCCAGCCTGGGCGACGACAACATCGTCATCTCCAGCGACTGGCCGCACGACGACTCGGCCTATCCGCACGCGATCGACGAGTTCCTGGCGCTCTCCAACGTGGGCGAGGCGAGCAAGCGCAAGATCCTCTGGGACAACTGCGCGCGGCTCTACGCGCTCGCCTGAGCGAAGAGGACGACGGACGACGCGGTGACGGTCAGCCCGGCAGCAGCCGGATGTGCTCGTCGTGGTCGTCGGGCAGCGCGCCGTGCGGGCGCTGGCGCAGGGCGCGCGCATAGTTGCGGAGCGCACGGCGCTGCGTGATCCAGCCCGCCGGCGGGCAGTACGGGCCCTTGTGCGCCTGGGGCAGCGGGCTGAGCGTGGCGCCCTCCACCACACGGCCGACGACGCCGGCAAACGCCTCTGAGGCTTCGCGCCGCATCCGGCGCAAGTAGTCCTCGAGACTCGGGTCCCCCGTCACGGGGAACGGCCGCCGCAGCACGACGTCACCGCCGTCCACCCGCTCGTTCACGACGTGGATCGAGTACCCGACGGCGTCGGGCCGATTCATCGACAGCGCCCAGAGCGCGCAGTCCGAGCCGCGGAAGTCGGGCAGCAGGCCGAGATGACGGTTGAGCGCGCCGCGCCGCGCGAGGCCGTAGAACGCCGGGCGCAGGAACGGCGCGCCGGCCAGCAGGATGTAATCGGGCGCCTGGGCGCGCACGAAGTCCAGCACCTCGCTCGCGTGCGGATCGCTGCAATCCAGGTGAGGATGGCGTGCGCGAATGCCGCTCACGAGCCGCGCGTCGACCTCGGGGAACGCGCGGGGCGCGTGCGCCAGCTCCTTGCGCCGGATCCACAGCTCCACGCGATCGGACGCACGCGCCAGCAGGAAGTCGGCCACGTAGGCCAGCCCGCGATTGCGGCGCAGGCGCGAGAGCACCTGGAGCTGATTGCCGATCGGCCGCCCGACGATATTGACGAGGGCGAACGGCGCGCCCATCGATTCCAGGAAGCTGCCCAGGAAGTAGGCTTCCGGCAGGTCCGCGGTGGTCAGGATCAGGAACGACAGCACGCCCCGTTACGACAGCAACATACTTGCCACGGCCAGCCGCCGCGCCTTGGCGGCGCCGGCCGGCCGTGGCTGCACGGGACTACCCAGAGTGGGTAGGTCGGCTACTGAAAGCGGACGTGCACCTTCACCTTTGGGTACTCCGGCGGCTTGCCCTCGACGTCCACGATGCGCATGCCGTCGGAGTTCTCCAGCAGCAGGTTGTTGTTGCTGAAGCCGACGAACTTCCCCCAGCTCTTCGGCACCACCACCTCGTACTTCGCCGCGGACGTCTGGGCCCAGGCGGCGTCCGGGGTCGAGGCGCTGAACAGCGCCGGCACCAGGGGCCGCGCAGCCAGCACCACGAGGGCGAGGGCGATGACGGTGAGGACGGCCTTCGTGTAGCGATCGAGGGTCATGCACGAGCCTCCTATGTCGTGTCCCCGACCCATTCGAGCCCGAGCTCGCTCAGCTTCGCGCGCGACGGGTAGCCGGTGGCGGGGTCGCAGCCGGCTAACTCATAGTAAGCGGCTCGGGCCCGTTCGAACTCCTCTTGTGTGAGGGCCACCCCCGCCGTCGGCCCCTTGCCGCCCAGGGGCTCGAAGAGCTTCCGGGGCAGCGTGTCGGCCGCTTTTCCAATGCCCTCGCGGGCATTGAAGGCGCGCATCAGGTTGATCTTGCGCTCGCCGATCGCCAGCAGCTCCTCGAGCGTCGTGTCCCAGCCGGTGCCGGCGTGCACGAGCTCCACGGTCTCGGCGGGGCCGTAGAGCTGCCACGACGGGCCCCACACGAACTGGCAGAGGCCCAGCGTGTCGAGCGCGGAGTAGAACTTCTGCGTCGTCCACGCGAACTTGACCTTGTCGTCGGAGAGGTCGCGCGGGTCGAGCGAGGGGAAGTCACCGAGCACGCCCAGGCGCTTGCGCTGCAGGCTGTCGGGCTTGGCCTTGAGCATCGAGTCGTGCTCGGAGGACTGGTGATCGGCGCCGAACGCGTTGATCGCGTAGATCAGCCCCAGCGAGCGCTTGTGCTGCGGCATGTGGGCCGGCAGCTCCTGGCCCTTCACGGTGACGGTGAGGTCGACGGCCGCCGCGCCCAGCGTCTGCGCCGCGCGCAGGCTGCCCTCGGCCAGGAGATCGCCGATGCTGCGCCGCAGCGCGATGGCCTCGATGGCGCGGATGACCGACTGGCCGTCGCCGTACGCGAGGCCGAGGCCCTGGTCGTCGAGCAGGCCCTTGCTCTTGGCCTCCATCGCCCACGCGATGGTGGCGCCGCAGGAGATCGTGTCCATGCCGTACTTGTTGGCGTCGGCCGAGGCCTTGGCCAGCAGCTTGAGATCGCCCACGCCGCACATGCTGCCGAAGAAGGTGAGCGTCTCGTACTCCGGCCCGCCGTAAATCGGATCGACGTCGAGCCCGGGCTCGTGCACCTCCACCACGCGCTTGCACTTGACGACGCACGCGTAGCAGGTGTCGCGCTCCTTGAGGATGGTCTTCACCATCGTGGTGCCGTCGATCTGGCCGGCCTCGTCGAAGGAGCCCTCGCCGTAGTTGCGCGTGGGCTGCCCGCCCATCTTGTTCTGGATCCCGAGCACGCCGGCCGTGCCGTACTGGCCGAACCACTCGATGCCGGGATTGATCTCCTGCATCTCCTTGAGGCGCTTGGTGAGCTCGCGGAACTTCTCGGGCACCGCCGGCTTGGGCGGCTTGGAGCCGCGCACGACGACGGCCTTGAGCCGCTTGGCGCCCATGACCGCGCCCATGCCGGTGCGGCCGTTGGCGCGGTTCACCATGTTCATGATGGCGGCGAAGCGCACGCGATTCTCGCCGGCCGGCCCGATCTGCGCGACCTCCGCCTTGGGATCGCCGACTTCTTCCTTCAGCAGGCGATCGCCCTCGGCCGTCTCCTTGCCCCACAGGTGCGTGGCCGGCCGCAGCTCGGCGTGGCCGTCGTGGAGCCAGAGGTAGACGGGCTCGCGCGACTGGCCGGTGAACACGATGGCGTCGGTGCCGGCGGCGCGCATCTCGGCGGGAAAGAATCCGCCGCACTGGCTGTCGCCGATGCCGCCGGTGAGCGGCGAGCGCGCGCACGCCGTCATCCGGCTCTGTCCCGAGATCGGCAGGCCGGTGAGGGGACTGACCGCCATCACGAGCACGTTGTCGGGTCCCAGCGGATCGGCGCCGGGCTTCATGGTCTGCGTGACGAGGTACGCGGCCAGCGCGCTGCCGCCGGGATACTTGCGGTACACGTCCTCGGGGAGCGTCTTCACCTCGACGGTGCCGCGCGTGAGATCGACGTGATGGACGGTGGCGGTGAGTGCCAAGGCTAATGTCCTCCCAGGACGTCGAGGGCGACGGCGACGTGCATGGCGATGCCGGTCGGCAGCGCCGCTTCGTTGACGAGCATGCGGTTGGAGTGATTGGGATACGCGGGGCCGCTCTCGGGCCGCGTGCCGAGGAACGCGAAGGCGCCGGGCACGCGCTGCAGCACGTACGAGAAGTCCTCGCTGCCCATGACGGGCGTGGGCATCGCATAGACGCGCTCGGCGCCGAGCAGCGCGGTGGCGACCCGCAGCACGCGCGTGGCGCCGTCGGCGTCGTTCACGGTGACCGGGTAGCCGCGCACGAACTCCACGCCGACCTGGGCGCCGTGCGCGGCCGCCACGCCCTCCGCCACGCGCTTGACGCCCTCCAGCACGCTCGTGCGCGTGCTCTCCGAGACCGTGCGGATGGTGCCCAGCAGGCTCGCGGTCTCCGGGATCACGTTGCGCGTGGTGCCGGCCTCGATCTTGGCCACGGTGACGATGGCCGGATCGAACGCGTTCACCCGGCGCGTCACCAGCGTCTGGAACGCCTGCACCATCTCGCACGCGATGGGAATCGGGTCGAGGCAGTCGTGCGGCGCCGAGGCATGACCGCCCTGGCCGCGCACGACGATCTTCAGCGTGTCGCCGGAGGCCATCAGCGGGCCGGGCCGCGTGGCGACCACCCCGGAGGCGTAGCGAGCACCGGCGTGCAGGCCGAAGGCGAAGGCGGGCGGCTCGGCGTCGAGCAAGCCCTCCTCCAGCATGACGCGGGCGCCGTGATAGCCCTCCTCGCCGGGCTGGAACATGAACAGCACGCGGCCGGCCAGCCTCTCGCGCCGCGCCGCCAGCAGCCGCGCGGCGCCGACCAGCATGGCGACGTGCGTGTCGTGGCCGCAGGCGTGCATCGCGCCCGGCACCTCGGAGGCGAACGGCAGGCCCGTGTCCTCGGTGAGCGGCAGCGCGTCCATGTCCGCGCGCAGCAGCACGGTGGGCCCCGGCCGCGCGCCGTCGAGGGTGGCGACGACCGAGGTCGTCTTCTGCCCGGGGCGGATCTTCAGCGGCAGACCGTCGAGCGCTTCGAGGACGGTCTGCTGCGTGCGCGGCAGCTCGAGGCCGATCTCGGGGTGGCGATGGATGCGGCGGCGGAGCTGAATCGTGTCGTCCAGCAGGCCGCGCGCGTCGTCGAGCAGGCTGGCGTGCGTCGTGGTGGCCATGGTGAGGGGAGGGTACCACGGCGCCATGCGGTAGAATCCGAAGCCATGCGCCTCGGCTACTTCGCGATGCCTCTGCACCCGCCCGGCTCGAACCCCGCCGACACGATGGACGAGGACCTCTCGCAGCTCGTGACGCTCGAGCGGCTCGGCTTCGAGGAGGCGTGGATCGGCGAGCACTTCACCGCGCAGTGGGAGAACATCCCGTGCCCCGACCTCTTCATCGCCAAGGCCCTGGCGATGACGAAGACGATCACGCTCGCCACGGGGGTCTCGTGCCTGCCCAACCACACACCGCTCATGCTGGCCCTGCGCATCGCGCAGCTCGACCAGATGGCGCGCGGCCGCTTCTACTGGGGCGTCGGCTCGGGAGGCTTCCCGGGAGACTTCCAGCTGGCGGGCGTGGACGGCAAGAGCGGCGAGCAGCGCGAGATCACGCGGACGATGCTCGACCTCGTGCTCGATCTCTGGCGCGACCCCAAGCCCGGCCGCTACGAGACCGAGCGCTGGCGCTTCAACGTGCCGGAGCCGCAGGACGACATCGGCCTGCGGCTGCACCTCAAGCCCTACCAGCAGCCGCATCCGCCCATCGGGGTCGCCGGCGTGTCGGCGAAGTCGGAGACGCTCGGCCTGGCCGGCGAGCGCGGCTACCTGCCGCTCAGCATCAACTTCGTGCCGCCGCGCATCTTGAAGTCGCACTGGGAGGCGGTGGAGGCGGGCGCCGCGCGCGCGGGACGCGCGGCCGATCGCGCCACCTGGCGCATCGCGCGCGACGTCTTCGTGGCCGACACCGACGAGCAGGCGCGGCGCGAGGCGATCTCCGGCACGCTGGGGCGCGACTACCGCGACTACTTCCTGAAGCTGCTGCCCAAGCTGCGCGGCTTCGACATGCTCAAGGCCGATCCGACCATGCCCGACGCGCAGGTGACGCTCGATTACCTCTGTGACCACATCTGGATCGTCGGCTCGCCGCGCACGGTGGCGAGGAAGCTCGCCGCGCTCCACGAGACGGTGGGCGGCTTCGGCATGCTCCTGGCCATCGCGCACGAGTGGCGCCCGCGCGAGGCGTGGGAGCGCTCGATGACACTGCTGAGCCGCGAGGTGCTACCGCTGCTGGCGAAAGGGAACGCATCATGAACATCTTCAAGGCGCAGGCGGTGAAGGATCCGGAGGCGATCGCGCGCGCCATTCCCGTGATCAACGTCGCGCCGGCCTTCGCCGGCGGCGCCGGCCTCGAGCGGGTGGCCGCGCAGGTCCGCGAGGCCAGCGAGCGCGTGGGCTTCTTCTACGTGAAGGGCCACGGCGTGCCACCGGCGGTGATCGACGCGGCCTTCGCCGCCTCGCGCGAGTTCCACGCGCTGCCGCTCGAGGACAAGCTGGCGCTGAAACTCAACCAGAACAACATCGGCTACCTGCCGGTGAACGAGAGCATGCAGCGCGCCTCCACCGTGCACAAGGCCACGCGGCCGAACTTCAACGAGAGCTTCTTCATCAGCCACGAGCGCGCCGCCGATCATCCCGACGTGCTCGCCGGCACGGCGCTGCGCGGCTGCAACCAGTGGCCGGCCGGGCACGAGGCGATGCGGGCGGCCATGGTGCGCTACTTCGAGACGATGGTGGCGCTGGGCGAGCGCACGCTGCCGATCCTCGACCGCGCGCTGGGGATGCCCGCCGGCTCCTTCGCGCCCTTCTTCGCCGGCGAGGCGCACGTCAACCTGCGCTTCCTGCACTACCCCCCTCAAGAACTGGACGATCCCGAGCAATTCGGCCAGGGCCCGCACACCGACAACTCGTTCATCACCTTCCTGGCCCGCGAGGACACGCCGGGCCTGGCCGTCCGGCTGCCAAGCGGCGAGTGGCTCTCGCCGCCGCTCATCGAGGGGACGTTCCTGGTGAACCTGGGCAACATCATGAAGCGGTGGTCGAACGACCGCTTCCTCTCCACGCCCCACGGCGTCGTGAACGACTCCGGCCGCGACCGCTACTCGATCGCGTTCTTCTACAGCCCCAGCATCGACGCGCGCATCGAGGTGCTGCCGACGTGCGTGACGCCCGAGCGCCCCGCGCAGTACCCGCCCGCGCTGTACGGGGATCTCGTCAAGGCGTTCTACAGCGCGAACTACTTTCACCAGAAGGACCACGCGAAGACTCCCGCCGCACTCTGACCACGAGGTAGGCCACGATGACGAGGTTGACGATCAGCGCGGCAAGGCGTGTGGCCGTCAGCCGCCGGCTGAGCTCGTAGACCTCGAGCGGCACCAGCGACGACGTGGCGACGATCGTGAGGTACTCCGCCCAGCGCTTGCCCCGCATGAGGCCGACGGCCTCGGTCAGCAGCAGGGCGGCATACGCCAGCGCGCTGAGGCTGAACCTCGTCAGCGTCCGGGGATCGATGCCGGCCAGCCGGCGCAGCGCCGGCTCGACGAGGCGGCCGTCAGGGTCCAGGTGGAGCTGTCGAGCCAGGTCCACCCCGGCCTCGGCGACGTCGTCGTGGACCAGTCGCAGCGCGCCGAGCGCGACCGTCGCCAGCAGCAGCCCTTTCAGCAGCTTGAACGCGGCGATGAGCCGAAGGGCCGAGCGTCCCTCGGCCCGCGTCACGCCGCCTGCCGCTGGTCGCTGGCGGCCGACGTTGGGCGCGCCGGCGCGAGCCAGGCGGCGAGGAGGCCGGCGAGGATGCCCGTCAGGAACACGCCGTCGAAGGTCCCGGCGCCACCGATCGACACCAAGGGGGCTTGGAGCTCGGCGACGCGCGGGAGATTCCAGAGATCCGCCCCGATGAGGGCGCCAAGCGAGCCCGCGACGTACGCGAGGGGTGGGGCGTTGCGGCCGGCCAGCAGGAGCGCCACTCCGGCCGCGGCCAGCGGCGGGATCAGCATCGGCACGGCGATGCCGACGCCCGGGACGATCTCCACCAGGGCGTGCACGATGACCGCCACGACCCCGACGGCGATGAGCATCCGCAGCCGCAGGGCGGTCTTCGCAAAGAGGTAGATCGACACCAGGACCGGGACGAGCGCGCCGCCCACGTTGATCGCGACGACGCTCATGTCGGTCGTCACCGCCGGCGGCACGATGTACACCCGGCCGAAGTGCTGGATCATCTGCGGCGGCAGCAGGCGAGCGACCGGCACCGCGTAGAGCGGGATGTTGACGTAGCTGCCCAGCAGCGTCAGGAGGAGGATCGCGGTCACGTAGCGGGGCGCGATGCCGATGGCCCGGTAGGCGTACGACAGCGCGCGGATCTCGAGGACGACGACCAGGACGCCGAAGGCGAGCAGGAGGAGCAGCAGCAACTGCGCTGCAACGGGCGCGTTGATCATGACGCACTCCTGCCCGTCACGGAGCCAGCAACCCGGATGCCAGCTACGCCGCCGAAATCATCGGCCGCCCGTGGCCGCGGTGAACCGCTCGGCGAAGCTGACGACACGGCTCTGCGCCTCCGGGTCGCCGTCGGCGACTTGCCGCGCGATGTCGACACAGTTCTGCAGCGCCGCGGTGTCGCCCAGTCCGGCGAAGCCCGCGGCGACCTGGAGGATGCCGTCGACCGAGCCCTGCGACTGCGCGCGGTGCAGTGCGGTCAAGTAGCTGCGCCTGGCTGCCCCAGGAGCCGTCTCGGCGAAGTCGGCAATGTCACCGATCCGCAGCGCGGCGTCACCGATGTCGATGAGATCGCGCCACTGCCCCCTCTGCATGGCCGCCGCGTACCCCTCTCGCCAGACCGCCATGGCCGTGCGCGTGTCGCCCAGCGTCACGGCCTCGCCCATCCGGTCGAGCCGCTGCCGCCACTCCCGTTGAAAGGCCTCGTGCCGACCGTGGGTCTGCAGCTCGATGGCCATGAGCTGGCGGTTTCGCGCCTGGAGGCCCTCCTTGTAGGGCTCCAGCACGGCGGCCCGCTCGTGAGCGGCCTGCACACGGTCGACCGCGATGCCGCACAGGAGGCCGAAGAACAGGGGCCCGAGCGAGACGAGGCCGAGCACGCCGACGGTCGCGTCGACCGGACGACGAAGCATGTGTGTCTCCTTCCAGCGTGTCATGATCGCGGTCATGTATCGAATATCGAAGGCTCACTTCGATGTAAGGGCGTGACAGCCGTGTGCCATCGGATGGCACGGGCCGGGGTTGCCCCGCAGACAGGCCAGGACCCGCGATGACCGCATTTCGCTTGCGTCTGACACGGGACGGGTTCCAGGCGGCGGCGCGTCCTGGCGCGCCGCTGCCGCCGATCAACCGCGTCCTCTACGTGCAGGAGGGCCGGCTGTCGATCGAGGCCGGTGGTGGGCAGGTGAGCCTGGGCACGAACGCCGCCTGGTACGGAGCGAGCGCCTGCTCGGCCGCGGCCGGTGCGGAGGGCGCGACGGTGCTGCGGTTCGAGCTGGTGCGGTCAACCGCTCCCGTGGCGATCCTGGCCGGCGCGAGCTCGACGCTGTTGCTCGAGCACGAGATCCGGCTGGACCCGGCGGCGCGCTACCTGATGCGCTGCGATCGTGTCGAATGCGACCCGGGAGGCGAGGCGCTGCCGCACCGCCACAAGGGCGGTGGGATCCGTTGCCTGATCGGCGGGACGCTACAGGTTCGCGTGGAAGGCGAGCCCGAGCGCACGATCAAGCCGGGCGAAGCGTGGTTCGAGAGCGGGCGCGAGCCCGTGTATGCGAAGGCCTCGGCGAGCGAGGCGAGCAGTTTCATCCGGTGCTCGATCCTGCCGCGCGAGATCCGCGGGCAGAGCTCGATCGTGTACGTCGAGCCGACGCACGCGGCGAGCAAGCCGCGGCGCTACACGGTCTTCGTGGACGAGCCCATCGAGCTACCCTGACCTCTCGTGCTCAGAGCGAGATCAGGCCGCGTCGCACGCCGGTCGTGACCGCCTCCGTGCGGCTGCCGGCGCCCAGCTTGTCCAGGATCGACGCGACGTGGAACTTCACCGTGTAGGTGGAGATCTTCAGCCGGCGCGCGATGATCTGGTTGCTCAGGCCCTCGGCCAGCATCTCGAGCACCTCGAGCTCGCGCGTGGTCAGCATCCGGTCCTCGACGGCGGCGAGCATCGCCGGCTGCCGGGCGCGAAACACGTCGGGGTGCAGGGTGAACAGTCCGGCGGCCGCCGCCGTGAGCGCCGCGAAGATCTCCTCCGCCGGCGCGTCGCGGTCGAGGACGGCCCGCACGCCGGCGCGGCGGGCCGCGGGCGTCCACGCCGCGTGCGGATCCCCGGCGAGCAGGACGACCGGCGGCAAGCGGCCGACGTCGGCGAGCATCTGGAGGGTCGAGGCGAGTCGAGCCTCCGTCGAGGCGATGATGACGGCCGAGGGCGAATGCTCGTCGATCAGCGGGGCGAGCGCGGCCGTCGAGCCCACGGCCACGCGAACATCCGGCCGGCCGCGCAGCCTCGCTTCGATCCTGGCGGCGTCCACGTCGCGATCGGCCACGACGAGCACCCGCGCCGGCGTCATGCCCGGCTCACCTGGCTTTCGCGACGAATCGCATGACGCGGCTCACGGGAATGGCGAGCGCCAGGCTCCCCGCGACCATCGTATTCACGCCGATCACGCGCCCGTGGGCATCGGCAAGGGGCCCGCCCGAATTGCCCGGCGCGAGCTTCAGGTCGGCCTGGATCCACGGCCGGCCGCCGCGGACCAGGGGGCCGACGGCGTGCACGACGCCGGCCGTCATGGCGCCGCGCACCCCGAAGGGATGCCCGACCGCCACGATGAGGGAGCCGACGCGAACCTCGCCGTTGTCGGCGAGCGTCGCTTCTGCTCCGTTCAGGCGCGGCGCGTGCAGCAACGCGAGATCCTCCTCCGGATCGCGCGCCATCACCCGGGCCTCGGCCCGCGTGCCGTCGGCGCGCTGCAGCGTCACGTGCGACTCGCGTGCGACGTGCGCGTTGGTGACGACCCAGCCCGGTGCCCAGGCGACGCCCGAGCCGCTGACGTGATCATCGCCCAGCACGGCCACGGTGATCCGGCGGAGCTCGGTGGCGAGCGCGCCGAGATCCATCACCGCGACCGTGGGGGCCGCTCGCCGACCGTCAGGGGCACGTCGAGCCGCTGGCCCGCCCGCAGCACCGAGGCCGTGATGCGCTGACCGATCCGCTCGGGCCGCAGCACCGCGCGCAGGTCGAAGGGGTCGGCGATCGTGTGGCCGTCGAGCGAGAGGACGACGTCGCCGATCAGCAGTCCCGAGCTCGCCGGGCTGCCCGGCTGCACTTCGATCACGATGACGGCCGTCTCCTGCGCGAGGTGCAGTGGCTCGCGCACGGTCTCGGGCACGCGGACCACCTGGGTCCCGACACCGAGATAGGCCTGGGGAATGCGGCCGTGGCGGACGAGCTGGTCGACGACGCGGCTGACCACCTTCGCCGGGACGGCCAGCTGCAGGTTGCGCGACATGCCGGAGGTGTTGATCCCGACCACCAGGCCTCGCGCGTCCACGAGCGGCCCGCCGGAGAAGCCGGCATAGAGCGTCAGGTCGAGACTGAAGACGTCGCTCTCGGCATTTCGCGAGCGCGCGGGGCCGATGGCGCTGACGACGCCCCAGCTCGCGCGCGGGCCGGCGCCGAGGGCCAGGACCATGTGGCCCACGTGCACGCCGTCCGACTCGCCGAGGTCCGCCACGGGCAGGTCGGCGGCCTCGACCTTGAGGACTGCGAGGTCCAGGGCGGGATCGCGGCCGACCAGCGTGGCCGCCACCGACCGGCCGTCGGGCCGTACGACCGCGAGGTCTTCCTCCACCCGCACGGTGTGGCTGGCGGTGACGACGAGGCCGGGCCGCCAGTGGACACCGCTCGAGGGCACGCGCGGTCGGGCGTGGACCGCGCACAGCGCGCGCCCCGCGTGTTGCACGGCAGTGGCGAGGCCATCCGAGAGAGCGGGCAATGCGTCCATTCGACTCCTCCTTGACCGAGGCCGGTCAAGGACAGGATGCGATCTCCCGCAGCGAGAGGGAATCGCCCGAATGGCCGGGTGGGGCGGCGAGCGCAGCGTCAGTCGACGTCGAGGTAGACCGGGCTCGTCCACGCCTGGGCGCCGTCCTCCTGGGTCACGCGGATCCAGTACGCGGCGCACGCGCCGCGCGGCGGCGTCGCGTCGGTGACGTCGATTGCCAGATCGCGCGTGAGATTGCGCGCAGGCAGGCGGCGCGCGAAGGCCCGGAGATCGACGCCGCCGGCTGGGAACGTCTTCGTGGCGCCATCGGCGAGCTCCGCGAGCGGTACGTCGAGCGAGATGACGGGGGTGCGGAAATGGAAGACGGCGGAGGCCGGCGCGGTCACGCTGACGTCCACGCCGTCGTCGTCTCCCGTGGTGTTCGAGACCCACGCGATCCGCCGCTCGGCGCGCGTCGTGATGCCCTTCTCGGGGTTCTCCATCGCGAACGGCTCGGCGGCGTCGATGCGTCCCTCCGAGAGCTCCAGCGAGCCGTCCCACACGGTGAGCCGGTCGCGTCCGCGCACGCGCGAGCCCGCCCACGCGATGCGATAGCGCCGGCTGCCCTCGAACGAGCGCGCGGTGTACGGCGAGACCGTCCGGATCAGCTCCAGTCCGCGAAAGACGTCCGCGCGCTCGACGGCGCCGGTGCCCGCCACGCGCCCGGTGATGCGTACGGGGCCGCGCGCGCGGCCCTCGGCGCCCATGGGCAAGCCGTTCACGGCCAGCTCGACGTGGATGCGCTGGGCGGCGGTCACGCCGTAGCAGCGCCGCGCCTTCAGCGCCTCGAACACGGCCTCGCGCGTCAGCGCGTCCGCGAGCACGCAGGTGAGGCCGCCGTAGGCGCCGAACTGCGAGGCGCCGGGGTGGCTGGCGCCCGGGCGTCCCTTGTGGCCGTCGGAGTTGGCGACCACGCCCACGCGATAGCCGCCGCGGAGCGCGTCCTCCAGCAGCCACTCGAACCGGCCCCAGTCGGAGTAGATCTCCACCAGCGGCTCCAGCGCGGGGTCGTGGAAGCCGACGATGTCGGCGTACCGGCCGCCGATGTGCGGGATGAGCATGACGTCGTCGCGGCCGCGGAACTGCGCGAACAGCTCCGTCACCGGGAAGCAGTCGGTGGCGGCGTCGCTCATGTCGTCCACCTCGGCATGCGACGAGCGGTGCAGGGAGGCCGCGTCGCCGCGAAACATGACGTTGCGGTCGCCGCCACCCGGCGTCATCCCCGACCACTCGTAGCCGACGAAGATCACGCAGCGGCCGTCGGCGTGGAAGCGGTCGATCTGCGCGCGCAGCCGTTGCCACTCGGCCTCGGTCACCTGGAA
>QHRW01000056.1 GCA_003220265.1 Candidatus Rokuibacteriota bacterium
GGTCGATGATCGGGACGCCGTCGAGGAACACCCGCACGCCGTCGTCGGCGCGCGCCGTGAACTGGTAGTTGCCCTTCGAGAGCGAGAAGCGGCCGGTCCAGCGCACGGAGAAGTTGTCGACGGGCAGCCCGGTCGGGCCGCCGGCGCCGTAATCGTTGAACACTGTCTCCTCGCAGGCCGTGCGGGTGGCCGGCGGCGTCAGCGAGATGTTGCTGAAGTACTCCGCGCGGAACAGGCCCGGACTACAGACCGTCCCGGTGACCGTGAACGTCTGGACGTTGGAGACCTGGAGATCGGGATTGCGGACCGTCACCGGGATCGTACCGCCACTGCTGATGTCGAGGGCCGCGATGGCGGCCATCAGGCGCGTGGGGCTCACGAACGTGGTCTGGCGTCCGCTGCCGTTCCACATCACGGTGGCGCCGGAGACGAAGCTCGTCCCGTCGACGGTCAGTGTGAAGGCGGGCCCACCGGCGGCGGCCGTGTTGGGTGTGAGGGTCGTGATCGTCGGCGGCGGGCCGGTCGTCCAGCTCAGCTGGATGACGGCATCGCCGGTGTTCTCGTAGTACTCGACCTTGACCTCGTGGGTGCCGGCCGTCACCGTCCGGGTGGCGGTGTAGGTGGTCGCCGGTTGGTCGTGCCACTGGTCGATGATGGCCACGCCGTCGAGGAACAACCGCACGCCGTCATCAGCGCGCACGGTGAACGTCACACTGCCGGCCGGGAACGAGACGTTGCGGGTCCAGCGCGCCGAGAAGTTGTCGACCGGCAGGCCGGCTGGACCACCCGCGCCCCAGTCGTAATTCACCGCCGCCTCGCACTGGGTGAGGGTGGCCGGCGCCGTCAGCGTCATGTTGGAGAAGTACTGCGCGGAGAACTGGCCGGGCGAGCAGGGGGCATCCCCGTTGATCGTGAAGGGCTTCGCGCCGGACACCTGGTTGTCGGGGTTGCGCACGGTGACGGAGGCGGAGCCGGCGACCGCGATGTCGGCGGCCGGAATGCTCGCCGTGAGCCGGCCGGCGTTCACGAAGGTCGTCGTACGCGCCGCGCCGTTCCACAGCACCGTGGCGCCGGAGACGAAGCCGCTGCCGTCGGCGGTCAGCGTGAAGGCCAGGCCGCCGGCCATGGCGCCGGAGGGCGTGATGCTCGTCAGGGTCGGCGCCGAGCCGGCACCCGTGACCGTGAAGGTCATGGCGTTGGAGACCTTGCCATCCAGGCTCCTGATCGTGATGGTGACCGCGCCGGCCGTCGCGATGTCGGCCGCGGTGATGCTGGCCCGCACCTGCATCGAGCTGAACTGCGTGGTGGACCGCGCACTACCGTTCCAGAGGAGCTGGACGCCCGACTGGAAGCCGTCGCCGTCCGCGATGAGCGTGAAGGCGGGTCCGCCCGCCGTCGTCGAGCTCGGCGTCAGCGCCGTCAGGATCGGGTCCGGGCGCGTGGTGATCGGGAATCCCACGGTGTTGGAGAAGATGCCCCCCGGGTTGCGGACCTGGACCGAGCCGATGCCGGGGAACCTGATGGAGGCAGCCGGGATCGGCACCGTCAGCCGAGTCGCGCTCACGAACGTCGTGGCCCGATCGACGCCGTTGAAGATGACGACCGCGCCGGACACGAAGCCGGTGCCATCGATGGTCAGCGTGAAGTCGGGCCCGCCGGCCGCCGCGCTGCTCGGCGTGAGCGCCGTGATGGCGGGCGCGGGGCCGACCGTGAAGATCTGCACGTTGGTGATGCTCAGCCCCGGGGTGCGCACCGTGATCCCGACCGAGGTCGGGTGGGTGACGTCCTCGGCCGGGATGGCTGCGGTCAGCCGCGTGGAGCTCACGAAGGTGGTCGGCTTGGCCTCGCCGTTCCAGAAGACCGTGCTCCCGGGGGTGTAATTGAGGCCGTCGGCCGTCAGGGTGAAGGCCTTGCCGTCGATGGAGTTGGTTGGGCTGATGCCGAACAGCAACGCGTCGGCGGCCGGGATCGCGCGCCAGTCGACGGCGACGTTGGCGGTGCCGCTGGCATCCCAGAACTCGATCTTCACCTCGTGCTCGCCGGCCGTCACGTTGCGCGTCACCCAGTACGTCTGCCCCTGGTTGGCCGTGGTCAGGATCAGCACCCCGTCCACGTAGATGCGGGCGGCGTCGTTGGCCAGGGCTCGGAAGGTATAGGCCGTGGCGGCGAATGGGAACCGGCCGGTCCAGCGGACGGAGAAGTTATCGGCCGGCAACCCGTCGGGAGCCCCGACGCCGTAGAGCTGGAACAGCTCCCTGCTGGCCGGGTCGCCGTGCGGCTCGCAGGCGGTGCGCGTGGGCGTCCCGCTCAACGAGACGTTGCTGAAGTATTCGGTGAACCACACCGTCGGTGGGCAGGCCAAGCCGCCCGGTGGCGCGATGCTGAACAACTGCCCGTCGGACGCCTGGCCGTCCGGATTGCGCACGCCGACGAGCGCGGAGCCGACGGCCCCGATGTCGGAGGCCGGAATGCTCGCCGTCAGGCGGGTGGCGCTCACGAACGTGGTCGAGCGCGCCGCGCCGCTCCACAGCACGCTGGCGCCTGCGACGAAGTTGCTGCCGTCCACGATAAGCGTGAAGGCCGGGCCCCCGGCGGTCGCGGCGGCGGGCGTTATCGCGCTGACGCTCGGGGGCGGTGCGCCCCTCGACGTCAAGCGATCGAGCGCGGGGGCCACCTGGATCAGCGGTTTGGTCACCGTGCCCCCTGGACGGCTGTCAGTGACCGGGCGCCCGGTGGCTTGCAAGGCGGACACGAGATCGCTGACCGACGCTGTGGGCGCCGCCTGGTGCAGGACGGCGATGGCACCGGCCACGTGCGGTGCTGCCATGGAGGTCCCGCTGGCGATGCCATACAAGCCGGCCCAAAAGCTGCTGAGGATCTCGTGGCCGGGGGCGAGGAAGGTCATGAACGGAGCAACGTTCGAGTAGAACGCGCTGTCGATGAACTGAGTGAGGGTGGCGTGCTTGTCCGTCGCCCCCACGCTGATCGCCGACGAGATGCAGGCCGGCCTCGCGATCCCGTCCGTGTAGCCGCTGTTTCCGCTGGAGATAACGGTGGCGATGCCGGCCGCGCGCAGGTTGTCGATGACCGGCTTCAGCACGTCGTCGTCGCACGGCGAGGTGAAGCGGTCGTTGGTGCCCAGGCTCATGTTGATGGCGGCGAAGTTGAACAGCGTGCGCCGGCTGTAGATGTACTCCAGCGCCGCCAGGATGTCGGAGTCGAGCGCGCCGATGCAGGCGGCAAGCTGACCGCACTCGAACTCCCGGGGCCACGCCCGAAAAGTCCAGGGCCGCCTTCGGGCCGTTGCCGCCGGCGATACCGGACACGTGCGTGCCGTGGAAGCAAATGCTGGGGAACACGCAGAGAGCGCCCGACCCGGGGCCGGTTTCCTGCGGCTGACCGTGCGGACATAGCGCCCACGTCCCCGAGGAGAAGCACCCCTCGTCGGCGATCCGGTCGCGAACGAAGATGTGACCGGTATCGACGCCCGTGTCGATCACCGCGACCACGGTGCCGGTGCCATCGAAGCCCCGGGCCCACGCCTGGTCGCCCTGGATCAGCGGCACGCTCTGGGCGAGATGGGGCTCGGAGATCTGATCCTCGACCACCCGGACGACGTCGAAGGCGGCCGCCTCGAGCTGGCTCAGCGCGTCGGCGCCGACCTCGAGGGCGACGAAGGGCACGGTGTCGTAGCGCCGGACGACGCGGTGGTCGGTGCCGAGCAGGCGGGCGAGCACGGCGTTCTGCGCGTCCAGGATGTTCGCGCGCTGCGCAGCGACCGCCGCCGGCGCCAGCGCGCCTTCCGCCACGTGCGGGGCGCCCGCGGGCCGGACCTGAACGATGACGCGTGTCCAGCCCTGGTCATGGACCTGGCTGCGGACTGCCTGGGCCACCGTCACCGGGCTTGGCGCGCCCGAAGCGGGACCGGTCAGGCCGAAGGCGGCGACGAGGGCGAGGACCACGAGGACACCGGCGGGTGACGACACGCGCTTCATCGACGGCTCCCGGACGAACGGATTCGGCCACGCGGACCGGCCCCCGAGCCGACGGCTGCACGGCGAATGCCGAAGCCGGTATTCCGGAATTCCGGGAGTTTCTGCGCAGGCCCCGGCACGCGGCGCCGTCGCGCAGTGCAACGCGATGATCAGTAGAACTTTTAGGTTCGAGCCGGGGGGCCCCCGACAGGGGCTCGACCGCCCGCAGGGCAGTGCGGCGATCAGCCAGAACTTTTAGGTTCGACTCGAGGCGCCCGCGTAGCTCGGCGATCGGGCCGCAGCGCGACCACCCAGACCCCGAGCGCGAGCAGCACGCACGACCAGCCGAAGACGTCGCCGAACCGCGCGTATAGCGTGGGCCGGCCGCCGAGCGGCGCCTGGCCCACGAGGAGAGCCACGCGGTCACCGAGGCTGGGAGTCTCCGCCAGCACGCGGCCGTAGCGGTCGCTCACCGTCAGCAGCCCGTTGCGCGCCGCGCGTACGACCGTGAAGCCGCTCTCTACCCCGCGCAGCATCGCCATTCGCCCGTGCTGCCAGGCGTCGCGTGCGAAGTCCCACGACGGCACCAGCGCGACCTCCGCGCCCTTGGCGGCGTAACGGCGGCCGAGGGCGGGAAAGTCGAAGTCCTTGCAGATCGCCACACCGAGACTGTCGGTGCCCAGGCGGTGGACGGCGTCCTCGCGGCCGGGCGTGAACGCCCCCTCGAGCCCCGGGATCAGGTGTTGCTTGAGATAGTCGACGGCGAGTGCGCCCGTGGACGCGAACAGCCACGCGCGGTTCTCCTTGCGGCCGTCGGCCAGGACGGTGATGCCGACGACGAGGTGCACCCCGTGGCGGGCCGCCAGTTGGCCGAGCCGGCGCTGCAGCGCGGGGCTCGCCGCCGCGTCCGCCACCTCGATCTTCTCGGGGAGCACGACGATCCGCGCGCCGCGCGTGGCCAGCGTCTCGACGGTGCGCGCATAGACGTCCCACAGCGGCTCGCCGAGGCCGCGGGTGGCGTCGGGCGGCACGTCGAGCGCGGCCAGCCCGACCGGCAGCGTCGCGGTCGTCTCGGCGAGCGCCAGCCGCACGACGCCATAGCCGAGAGTGATGAGCAGCACGAGGAGCGGCAGCGTCACGTGGGCAGGCCGGCCGTGTCGTCGACGATACACGCTCACGGCGACGATCGAGCCGAAGAGCGAGACGACGAACACAATGCCCGGTGTGCCGGCCAGCGAGGCGACCTGGATCACCGGCAGCCCGTTCATCTGACTGTAGGCGAGGCTGCCGGCACTGCCATGCGGAGAGATTGCCGCCAGCAGGGTGTCGTGCGCGGCCCAGAGGACCGGATAGGCGAAGACCTGCATCCAGTGCGTCGAATTCACCACCGCGCGGCGCGCCAGGCTCACCACGACCCCCCAGGACAGCGCGAGCAGGAGCGTCAGCACGACGGCGATCACGGGCGTCGTCACCACCGCGTAATAGGTCACCATGGCGAGCCCGCCGATCAGGCCCGCGCCGCAGCCGAGCCACCAGGCCACGCGGGGCGGCGCGGCGAAGGCGGCGAGCAGCAGGGGAATCGGGGCCAGCCACGCCGCCGGCCACCACGGCTCGAGACCATAGGTCAAGCCGAGGAGCACGCCGGCGATCACCATGGCGAGCAGCCGTCGGACGAGGACACCGGTCATGTCGGGGAGCCCCTTTCAGTGAGCGGGGCGTCGGTGACGCGCGCGGCCAGCAGGCTCGCGATCGAGGCCAGGGCCAGGCCGAGCGCGAAGCCGGCCACGACGTCGGAGGGCCAGTGGGCGCGCAGGATGATGCGCGCGAGGCCGACGAGCACGATCATCACGCCGGCCAGGACACGCACGGTGTCGCGCCATCGCGGAGGCAGCGAGCCGCAGAGGTACATGACGGCGCCGAAGAACGCGGCGGCCGCCGTCGAGTGGCCGCTCGGAAAACTGAACGAAAGGTTCTCCGGCCGCGGGCGCATGAATACCTGCTTGAGCGACCACTCCATGAGCGGCGCGGTCAGCATGAGCGCGACCCAGAGCCACCAGCGCTCGCGCGCGCGCGGGAAGACCACGAAGAGCAGCAGCGTGCCCGGCACCAGCCCGCGCCAGTCGCCGCCCATGTTGAAGACGCGGAAGACCGAGACGACCGTGGGCCCCGCGATGTTCAGCAGCGACTCGCGGATGAAGGTGTCGATGGGGGAGGCGCCCCAGAGCACGACCGCGGTGGCCAGCGCGACGAAGCAGGCCGAGGTCACGATCAGGACCCCGCGGGGATGGAGCAGCCGCGCGCGCTTCACTCCGACGAGTCGCGCTTGGTGAAGACCGTGACGAGGATCACGACGACGGCGCCCACCAGGAGGGCGAGGCCGCCGAAGACGAGGGCGGCGGTGAGCGGGCTCCAGCCGTCGGCCCGCAAGCCACCGGCGTGGTCGGCCCAGGCCGGCGCCGCGGCCAGCCCGGCGCCGACCGCGGCGGCGAGCAGGCCCGTCAGTCGCACGTCAGCGCGGCCGCAGCGCCATCCCGTGCGGCGCCTTGCCGACGGGGATCGTGCGGACCTGCGCGTGCGTCGCGAGATCGATCACCGCCACCAGGTCGGCGTAGCGGTTGGTCACCAGCGCGTAGCGCCCGGTCGGCTCCATCGTCACGAGATCCGGATAGCCCTTCTGCGGGATGGTCACCGCGATCTTGTCGGTGGCGGTGTCGACGACGACGATCTTGTTGGCCTTGCGCAGGGTGGTGTAGAGGAACCGACCGTCGAGCGTCAGCGTGGCCTCGTGCACTACCCCGGGCAGCGCGATCGCGGCGACCGGCTTGCTGGTCGCGGTGTCGATCTTCAAGATCGCCTTGTTCTCCCCGGCGGCGGCGTAGAGCGTGCGGCCGTCGGCCGTCATGGCCAGGCCCATGGCATCGCCGCCGCCGTGGACGTGGCGGGCCACGATCTCGCGCCTGGCCACGTCGATGATCGTGACGTCGCCCGCGGTCTCGCCGGAGACGTAGAGCTTGCTGCCGTCGCGCGAGAACACGCTGTGGGCCGGCCAGGTGGAGACCTCCACGCGGCCGTCGATCTTGTCGGCCTGCAGGTCGTAGAAGATGATCTCGTCGTTGCTGGCGTCGCTCGACCAGTCCAGCACCAGCAGGTGGCGGCCGTCGGGCGTGAAGTTCAGGTTGTACGGGTTGCCGCCGATCTTCACGCGCTTGACGAGCTTCTTGCTGTCGGCGTCCACGATGCCGAGATCGTGGCTCTTGTCGTAGACGACCCACGCCGTCTTGCCGTCGGGGTGGAACACCACGCGGTTGGGCTTGCCGCGGCCGAGCGGAATCGTCGCCGTCACCTCGAACGTGGTCGTGTCGATCACGGAGATCGTGTCCGACTTGGTGTTGGTGATGAACAGCGTGGCGGCGGCGGCGGGCCAGGCGCCGAGCCCCAGGACCAGCGCGGCGAGGACGATGGAGCCGATGGACCGGAACCTCACGAACGCCCCTCCCGGCGCTCTCAGGGCGCCGTCTTTTCGATCGCGGTGATGGCCAGGTTGGGTGGCGTACCCCGCAACGTGAATCGTACCGCGTCTCCCACCTTGACCGACTCCACAATCTTCGGCGAGGCGGTGCGGAAACCCATCGTCATGGCGGGCATGTAGCCGGGGATCTCGCCGTGGGTGACCACCAGCAGCCCGAGGTCCTCGAGCCCGGCGCGGACGA
This sequence comes from Candidatus Rokuibacteriota bacterium, assembly GCA_003220265.1. Classification (GTDB taxonomy): domain Bacteria; phylum Methylomirabilota; class Methylomirabilia; order Rokubacteriales; family CSP1-6; genus AR5. Next base: position 7,685 of record QHRW01000056.1, read on the forward strand.
CGCCGGTCACGTGGTACTCGCGCTCGCCCGTGGTGGCCGCGGCGACCCGCGCCGCGGCGAGGTCGCGCTGCAGCGTGCGCGCCTGCCGGCCCCACCAGAGATAGCCCCAGCTCACACCCAGGACCAGGGCGAGGTTGAGCAGGAGCACCACCTTCCACGCGCGCATCAGTGCACGTGCTCGGCGGGCGGCGGGGGCGGCGTCTTCTCGGTGTTGAGCTGCTGCACCTCGGCCACCAGGAGATTGGGATCGCGGGTGGCGTCGTCGCTGGCGGCGGCGATCGCGCGCAGGTAGCCCTGGCGGTCGATCAGGAACTCTGCGTGCGGCGCCGGCGAGAACATGCGGTACGTGTCCACGATCTCGCGCGCGCCGTCGGTGACGACGGGAAAGAACAGCGGCGGATCGGCGCCCAGCCGGCGGATGGCGTCGGGCGCGGCGTCGGTGGGCACCGCGATGATCTCCACGTCGAGCGTGCCGAGCAGGCCCTGGTTCTCGGCGAGCTGCACGAGGCGCGGCCGCGAGGCCGGCAGCGTGTAGAGCACGAGCAGCACGATCTTGCGCCCGCGATAATCCTTGAGCGCCCGCGGGGGCGTCGGCCCCACCGCGAAGTTGAAATCCGGCGCGACCAGCCAGGCCTTGTCGGGCTGGACCGTCGGACCCAGCAGGCGCGCGGCATCGGCGGCCGACAGCGCCCGCACGTAGTTGACGACGTTCCAGCGCGCGTCCGCACCGAGCGTCTCGCCGAAGGCCGGCATGGGCGGCTTGCCGCGGGTGATCCACCAGAAGATGTCGCCGGCCGTGTGCAGGGCCACGTGGTGCGCGCGCAGGTCGGGCGGCCGCGGGTTCAGCGAGGCCGCCGCCGGCCCGTCGCCGGCGCCGCGCTCACCGTGGCAGACCGCGCAGCGCTGGGTGAAGATCGCGCGGCCGTCGGCGATGGACGAGGCGTGGTACGGCGTCGCCGGTCGCTGGAACGTCGTGGGATACGCGTCGCTCACGAGCGGCGGCACCGCCACCGCGAGCCCCGCGACCACCACGGCCACGCCGACGGCCGCCACCGCCAGGCGCAGCCACGGCAGGAGCCAGGAGGCGACGACGGCGACGAGGCCGAGCACGGCGACCTGGCTGCCCACGAGCACCTGGCTTTTCAGATCGGGCGCCGCTACCAGGTTGTCGAGCGAGTACCGGAACGAGAGCGGCCAGGTGGGCTCGGCGTGGCGCGCCGGCGGCGTGACGCTCATCACCGCGACCAGCCCCATCACGACCAGCGCCAGCGCCGCCTCGCCGATCACCAGCCGGCCGAGCCGCTGCATCGCCGGCCGCCCGATCTCAGCGGCTCTGGACAATCGCGGGATTAGCCGGCGGTTGGTCACGGCCAGGACGAGCATCGCCGCGAAGACCGCGAGCTTGCCCACGAGCAGTCGGCCGTGCGGCGTGCCGAGCAACGCCGAGACGCTGCCCACTTGCAGCCAGGTGTTCCAGCTTCCACTGGCGATCAGGACCAGCACGACCGCCAGCGCCGCGCGCGAGAAGCGCCGTGCCGCCAGCACCGCGTAGGGTCGCGCATCGGCGCCCGCCTCGCGCGAGGCCAGGTGGAGCAGCAGCGCCAGCGGCGCCAGGCCGCCGACCCACACGCCGGCCGCGGCCAGGTGAAGCACGTCGGCGGCGATGGCCGCGGCCGTGCCCGGCTCGACGGCGGCCGCGTGGCTGGCGCCGGCGATCAGGCCGAGGGCGAGGAGACCGAGGAGCGCTACCTCACCGCGCGCCGCCCGCCAGTCGGTGCGGTCGCGCACCTCGAGGCGCACGGCCAGGAAGGCGGCGAGCAGGATCAGCAGGCCGCCGCGAACGAGCCAGACGGTGCCGCCCTGAGTCTGCAGCAGGAAGCGCGCGAGCGCCGCCGGCTCGAGCGCGGCACCCGCCCGGCCTTCCAGCAGCGCCGCCTGCGCGGCCACGGCGATCAGCGCGCTGGCCAGCGCGACCAGGACGAACGTCCAGCAGCCGCGGAGGATCCACGCTTCCCAGCGTCGTGCCGTGGGGCGATCCGACGGACCGGCCAGCAGGAGCGTGGCGGCGCCGCCCACGACCAGGATGGAGGAGACCAGATGGAGCCAGCGCGCGAGTAGCCCCGTCACTGACTCCATTCGAACGTCACCGACGTGGCGGGCCGCGCCGGCCGGCCGGCCGACGGCATCACCGCGATCGTCGGCTTGCCGATGGCCACGGTGATCTTCGTCGTGCCGGCGGGCAGCGTGACGTCCGCGCCGTAGTGGAAGCCGCGGCCGCCCACCATCGGCGCCAGCTTCACGGTGCGCGCGGGCGGCTTCGCGCCCTGGATGGTGGCGCTCACGGGCAGGTAGGGCATGGGCTCGCCGGTGGCCGCGTCGGTGACGAACACCATCAGGTGGCCCGCGGGCGCGCTCGCGTCACCGCCGTGGTGCATGGGCTGACCCTGCGCCTGCCCGTGCTGGTGGCCGGCGTCGTGCGCGCCCGGCGCGGCGTAGGCGACGCGCACGCGGTAGTCGGCGGTCGTTTGCTCGCGCGTGGGTGCGGCCGCGGCGTGACCGTGGTTGCCGCCGCCGGTGAGGCTGCGGATGTAGGCAACGAGATCGACGGTCTCGGCCAGCGTGAGGCTGTCGCGAAAGTCCGGCATGATCGACAAGCCGTCGGGCCCGGTGAAGCCGGGACCGGTGACGATGACGGCGTTGGGGTTCAGGATCGACTCCGCGAAATATTCCGGCGGGTGCATGTCGCCCATGCCCGCCAGCGGCGGGCCGCGACGCGTGGGGTCCGGCTGCACCTCGGGAAAGCCCGCGCCCGGCACCTCGTGGCACTGATAGCACTCGAGCTTGGCGAAGACCTCGCGGCCCTTCGCCGCGTCCCCGTCGGGCCACGAGAAGCGCCAGCCGGGCGGCACGCCGTCGCCGTGGTGCATCTGCTCCATCGTGGCGCGGATCGGCGCCTTCTTCGCGGCGGCCGGCGCCGCGGGCTTCGTCGTGTCGTCGCCGTGCTGGTGCTGGCCCCAGGCCACCGCGGCGACGCCGAGCGAGAGCGCAGCGAGCGCGGCGGCGGCGAGCCGTCGAGTCCTCATGGTGAGCTTGTCTCCTTCACGCGCATGGGCGGGCCTATCGCAGCCTGAATTCGACGGGCAGCAGGACCCACATCGAGACGGCTTCGTTTCCTTGCCGCGCCGGCTCGAAGCGCCACCGCCGCACCGCGTCCGCCGCGGCTCGATCGAGATCGGGATGTCCCGCCGATTGCTTGACGACGATTTCGGTGACCCGGCCGTCGTCGGCGACGAGCACGCCGAGGAGCGTCGTGCCCTCGACGCCGAGACGCCGCGCACTGGCGGGATAGGTCGGGCGGACCTGGTAGCCGCCACGGGGGACCGCGCGTCGAGTGACGCTGCCGGGCGGCAACGCGGCGACGGCGGGGCTCGGCGGCGAGGTCGTGTCGCTCCGCGCGGTGCCAGACTCGGCCGACCGCCGCGCCGCGTCGCCAGCGACGTCGAAGGCGTCGCGGGCGGACGCGCCGAGGTCGCGAGCCGGGGAGCTCGCCGCTAGCGTGTTCCGCACCTCTGGCGTCGTCGATTGGAGCGCGCGCGATTCCACTGCGGGGGATTCGAGCCGCTGTGGTTCCGGCGCCGGCGGTGCCGGCTCCACGGGGGACGGAGCGACGAGCGACGAGGCCGGTTCGACAGGCGGCGTCGGCTTCGGTTTCGTGACGGCCTTGGGCTTCGTGATGACCTGGGGCGGTCGAGGCGGAGGCGTCTCAGTCGGAACGGGGGCAGGTGAGGCTGCCGGCGCCGGCGTCTCGAGCTCCGTGAGCTCCAGCAGGAACACCCGCTCGACGGGCGCCGTCAAATCGACGAGCGAGAGCACCAGGGCGACGAGGGCGGCGTGGATCGCCACCGACGTCGTCAGCGGTACGAGGCGCGTGATGACGGTTCGGTTCATCGACCACCCTTTATACCCGCGGTACGACGCTCATTTCAAACGCGGCCTGGAACCAGGCTTGAGTGAGCGCTGTTGGCCGTATACAGTGTCCTTCGTGCGCCGACGCGTCTCCGTGCTCGCCCTCGTCGCGCTGGTGGGCCTGCTCGTCCCGCTGGTCGCGCACGCTCATTCCTCCCGGGTCGTCGCCCCCGTGGTCGACGCCACGTCCACGCTCGATACGGTCGACACCGGGCTGCGAGCCGCATCGGCCCCGGTGCCGTCGCTCGCGCTCCTGTTCGGTCTCGCGGCCGGGCTGCTGCTGGTGGCAGCGGGGCACCGGCCGCGTCGCGCCTTCGGCCTGGCCCTGGTTGCGCTGCTCATCGTCTTCGCCGCCGAGACGGGCATCCATTCCGTGCACCACCTGGGCGACCGGGCGGGCACCGCCTGCGCCATCGCCGCCACCGCGGGTCACCTGGCGGCCTCGCTCGACGACGGCGCGCCGGTTGTGCACGTCGCGCCGCCGGCGTCGACGACGCTCGTCGAGAACGGCTCGTCACGCCCGGCCGCTCCCAGCCTCGCGCTCGATCCCGCCCGCGCGCCGCCCGCTCCGATCGCGTAAACGCCGCGCTCGTTCGCGCCGTTCCAATCCGCGATCCGGAGGTGGGTGGCCATGAGGCACTGCCTGGCTGTCGTCGTCTCTCTGCTGATGGTGCTCGCTGTCGTCGCGCCGGTGTCGGCCCACGGGCTGGCCGGCAAGCGGTTCTTCCCGTCCACGCTCGCCATCGACGATCCGTTCGTCTCGGACGAGCTCACGCTGCCCAACGTGCTCCACATCAAGCGGCGCGGCAGCGGCGACGAGCCGCCCGCGCAGGAGACGTCGTTCTCGGGCGAGTTCTCCAAGCGGATCACGCCGAACTTCGGGATCTCGCTCGAAGGCGCGCTGGTCCATGTCGATCCCGACGAGGGCGAGAGCCTGACCGGGTTCGAGAACCTCGAGGTCGGCTTGAAGTACCAGGCTTTCACCAGCGCCGCTCACGAGGCGATCGTCTCGCTGGGGCTCGGGTGGGAGGTCGGGGGCACCGGCCGCAAGGCGACGGGCGCCGAGTCGTTCGACGTCGTCACGCCGGCGATCTTCTTCGGCAAGGGCTTCGGCGACCTGCCGGACTCGCTGTCGGCGCTCAAGCCGTTCGCCCTCACGGGCCTGGTCGGCCTGGCCATCCCGACGCGCGCCAAGAGCCGGACGGTGAAGGTGGACGGCGACGAGGTCGAGGTCGAGATCGAGCGGCACCCCAATGTCGTCAAGTGGGGCTTCGCGCTCGAATACAGCCTGCCCTATCTCACGTCGTACGTGCGTGACCCCGGGTTGCCCAGCTTCATGCGCCGCCTCATCCCGCTGGTCGAGCTGGAGCTCGAGACGCCGATCGACCGCGGCCAGGGCGGCCTCACCACCGGCACCGTGAACCCCGGCATCATCTGGGCCGGGCGCTTCTTCCAGGTGGGCGTGGAGGCCGTGTTCCCGATCAACGAGCGGTCCGGCAAGAACGTCGGCGTCCGCGGCATGCTCCACTTCTTCCTCGACGACCTGTTCCCGACCTCGATCGGTCGGCCACTCTTCGGTCGCTGATGGCCCGGCTGAGCGCCGGCCTCGTCGCGTTGCTGCTGCTGCTGGCGGCGACCGGGGCCGGCGCTCACGCCTTCCTCGACCGCACCGAGCCGCGCGTGGGCGGCACGGTGCGGACCCCGCCCGCGCAGGTGACGCTGTGGTTCACCGAGCGTCTGGAGCCGGCCTACAGTCGCGTGAAGGTCGTGAACGCGGCCGGGCAGCAGGTGGACAAGGCGGACGGCAGCGTCGATTCGAACGATCCACGGATGCTGCGCGCCTCGCTCGTGCCGCTCGGCCCCGGCACCTATCGCGTGATCTGGCGCGTGCTCTCGGTGGACACCCACGTGACGGAGGGGGATTTCACCTTTCGCGTCGGGTCCTGACGGCTCCGTGATATGACGGACGCCGCGATGATCATCGGCAAGCGCCCGCTCCGTGGCGTGGCCCTGGCGTGCAGCCTGCTCGGCGCGGGGATCGCGTGGGCGCAGGATCCGCCGGCGGCCCCGCCAGGGCCGGAAGCGACCCTGCCGCCCGTGACCGTGACGGCGCCCCCGCCGGTGGCATCCTCGTCCGAGCAGATCATCCCGGGCCGCGACTTCGAGCTGCGACCGCAGGGCCGCCCGGCCGACGTTCTCCGCCTCGTTCCGGGCCTGATCATCAATCAGCACCAGGGCGGAGGCAAGGCCGAGCAGTACCTCATCCGCGGCTTCGACGCCGATCACGGGACCGACCTGGCGATCTTCGTCGATGGCGTGCCCGTGAACCTGCGCAGCCACGCGCACGGCCAGGGCTATGCCGACCTGCACTTCCTGATTCCCGAGACGGTGCAGGCCGTCGACGTCCTCAAGGGCCCGTACTTCCCGGAGTACGGCGACTTCGACACCGCCGGCGTCGTGAAGTTCATCACCCGGGACTTCGTCGAGGACAACACGCTGGAGATCGGCGGCGGCAGCTTCAACAGCCAGCGCTACCTGGCCCTGCTCTCGCCGACGCGCGATGCGCTGAAGACGCTCGTCGCGATCGAGGGCTATCGCAACGACGGCCCGTTCGAGCATCCCAACGGCTACCTGCGCTTCAACCTGTTCGTCAAGGCCACGACCACCATCGCGGAGGACATGCGGCTGTCGGTGTGGGGCTCTCACTACCGCGCGGAGTGGCATGGCTCGGGCGAGATCCCGGCGCGCGCCGTTCGCGCCGGCCTGATCGATCGCTTCGGGTCGATCGACCCGAACGAAGGCGGCGTCACCGAGCGCACCAACCTGACGCTGGACTACCAGTGGAAGGTGACCGACGCGCAGCGCCTGTCGTTCAACACGTACGTCAGCTACTACACGCTCAGCCTCTTCAACGACTTCACCTTTTTCCTCGACGATCCCGTCAACGGCGACATGATCAACCAGCGCGACCGCCGCTTCGTGGCCGGCCTCGACGCCCAGTACGAGATCAAGAGCCAGCCCTTCGGCGTCCCGCTGATTTCGACGGCCGGCCTCCAGTACCGGATCGACACGCCCCACGTCGTGCTCGCCAACGCGATCCAGCGACACCAGGTGCGGCGGGTGCAGGAGGTGGACATCGTCGAGCAGTCCGTGTCGCCGTTCGTGAAGCTCGACCTGGTCCCGCTCGACAAGGTGCGCTTCGTCACCGGCGCCCGCGGCGACGTCTTCACGTTCGACGTCAAGGAGCGCGTCAACGCGACGGGCGAGCGTCTCACCGGTGCCGCGACGAAGTCGCGTCCGAACGTCAAGGCCAACCTCATCGTGGGTCCCTGGGCGGAGACGGAGCTCTTCGGCAACTTCGGAACCGGCTTCCACAGCAACGACGCCCGAGCCGTCATTGCCAACCCGAAGCTCGAGGCGCTGCCGACGGCGACCGGCTACGAGTTCGGGTTCAAGAGTCGGATCGTGCCCCGGACGGAGCTCTTCGCGACTTACTGGTTCCTGGATCTGGGCAGCGAGCTGGTCTTCGTCGGCGACGATGGCACGACGGAAGCGCGCGGTCGCAGCCACCGCGAGGGGCTCGAGGTCGGGGCCAAGATCCGGCTCCTGGATTGGCTGACGTTCACCGGCGATTTCACGTATACGGCGAAGGCCGAGTTCGTCGACACCGGCTTCGCGATTCCGCTGGCCCCGCTCTGGACCGCGCGGGCGGACCTCACGGCCCGCCTGCCGTGGGGCCTGTCCTCGAGCCTGGAGATGCGCTACCTCGGAGACCGCTGGGCCGACGAGTTTCGGTACCAGACCGCCCGCGGCTACACCCTCTTCAACTCGACCACGCGCTACCGCTTCCGGAACTTCGAGGCCTTCCTGACGATCGAGAACCTGACGAACGTGGACTGGCGGGAGGCCCAGTTCTTCTTCACGTCGCGGCTTCGTGGCGAGCCGGCGCGGGGAGTGGACGATATCCATTTCACGCCGGGGACGCCGCGGTCGTTCTTCGGCGGCATCGCGCTCCACTTCTGAGAGCGGCCGCCGGTGGAACCGCGCTTGAGGGCGTGACGTTCAGCATATAGAGTGGCTTCCGTGCTCCACGCCTCGTCGTTCCGCGCCTGGCTCGCGGCGATCCTGCTCTTCGTGCCCACGACGGGGTGGCCGCACGCCGTGCTCGTGCGCTCGGCGCCCAGCGCGCGCGCGACGCTGGCGCGTCCGCCCGAGCGCGTGCAGCTCTGGTTCAACGAGCGGCTGGAGCCGGCCTACTCGAAAGTCTCCGTGTGGGACGGCGGCGGTCGCCAGGTCGATACCGGCGATGGTGTGGTCGATTCCGCGGAGCCGACGCGACTCACGGTCGGCGTGCTGCCGCTGGCGCCGGGCATCTATATGGTGAAGTTCCGCGTGCTCTCGGTGGACGGCCACCTCGTGGAGTCGCAGTTCCCGTTCACCGTGCGCGCGCGATGAGCCGGCCGGTCCGCGCGATCTTCTTCGACGCCGGCAACACGCTCATCCGCATGGACTACACGGTCATCCTCGCCGAGCTGGCGCGCCTCGGCGTGCCCGTGACGCTGGCAGCGCTCGAGCGCGCCGAGTGGCGGGCGCGCGTCCGGCTCGACGCCTCCTTCGCCCCGGGCGCCTCCACGGAGCATCCGGACACGGGCGAGCGCTACCTGCGCTTCATCCTCGACGAGCTGGGCGTGCGCGACGCGACGATCCAGGCGGCGCTGTCGGCCTGGCGCCGCAACTACGACGCGCCAATGGGACTGTGGACGGCGCTGGAGCCCGAGGCCGACGCCGGGCTGCGGCTGGCACGCGAGCGCGGCCTGCGCACGGCCGTCATCTCGAACTCCAATGGCACGGTGGCCGACATCCTCGCGCACCTCGGCCTCGCACAGCACCTCGACTTCATCATCGACTCGTCCAAGGTCGGCGTGGAGAAGCCGGATCCGCGGATCTTCCGCCTTGCGCTCGAGCGGACGGGTCTCGCGCCGGAGGAGGCGGTCTATGTCGGGGACCTCTACTCGATCGATGTCGTCGGCGCCCGCGCCGCCGGCCTGCGCGCCATTCTCATGGACCCCGGCGCCTGCTGGGGCGACCGTGACTGTCCGCTCGCACGCACCGCGCTCGAGGCGGTGAAGCACGTGCTCTCGGAGCTATACCGCTGATGGTTCGTGGATCCTTGGCCCCCGATAAAGGGTGACGGCACACGTCACGCTCTCGACGAGAGCGACCAGCATCGAGAGCAGTGTGGCAACGAGGGCCACAGGCGCCGAGGAGGTCGCGCCCGCCAGTCCTCCAAGAACGAAGATGAGCGTGTCGACCGCCAACGCGCCGAGGAGCAACCGAAGCTGTGCGCGACGCGTGAGACCGGCGACTCGCCTGATGAACCACGCACACGACCACAGCAGCGTGAAGGTGACGACCGATACGCCGAGGACATCCAGCCCCCACACCTTGCGCGCCGCCCACAGCTCATCAGCGCTCCGCTGCTCCAGCGCTGCTCGGAGCGCTGCCTCGCCCTCGACGGCCCGCCGGATGGTCAACCGCGTTTCCCGCGCTTGCAGGGCGCGCCGCAGCCATGGGTCAGCCGCAGGAAGACCGACCAGGAGTGGCCGGTACTGCAGGACGACTTCCACGGTGCCGAGCAGCGGACGCTCTGTCTGGGTGAGCAGCGCCTCCTCGATCGGAGCCACAGCCCAGCTCGGAAACTCTTCCAGCACGACGTGGCGCGGACATGGTCGGAAGCGGTGCGACGGCACGTCGCGCGCTCGGAAGCGTGGCGCGCAGCCGGCCTCACCGCAGGCAAGGACGTACCGGTCCTCCAGCGGCCTGCACGATGACGCAGATGCCGGAACGGGAGCGAGCGACACCAACGTGACGACGCCGAGGACGAGCAGGAGGTATCGACCGAGCACGCGCTGAGCTACCGTTGGCCACGGGGCGCGGCGGGCTGGAGCGGACCATCGCGAATGACCTTGTAGGTTCCCACGTCGATCTCGGCGGCCTTGAGCGTCGACGCGCTCGTGTAGAGCACCAGGATGCGAGCGTCCGCAGTGAGAATCACGCCGTTGATCTCCTCGACGCCGGTGAGTACACGCGTGAACCTCAGGCCGCTGGCGGTCGATACGGCGACGACCTTGGCGTCGCTGGCGGTGAGCCGGTTGTCGCCGGTCGTGTCGGCTTCGACGAGCTCATAGACGACTGCGACGATCGGTCGCCCCGGTCTGGAGTCTCCGCGCTCCGGCAGCTCGCGGAGCGAGAGGAACAACCCCTGGTTGCCGGGCAACAGCCAGTGGGAGCTCCGCGACGCCGGATCGTAGAAGAGGTAGTTCTGGGTCGAGATCGTCTCTTTGGACCCGGAACCGAAGGCATACTGCTGCTCGATCTGCAGCGGCGCCCGCAGTACGCCCGAACCCTCGATCTTTTGGAACGAGCCGAGCTGGAGCCTCGAACGGTCGATCCGGTCTTCGGCGATATTGACGACGGCTGAAACCCGCCGCGTGCGGGTCGCCTCCCGGTAGATCTGCCACGCCCCGAACGATAGAACGGCGCACGCGAGGACGGCCGTGAGGAGGATCAGGACGGCATTCAGCCGCCAAATGACTGCGAAGACACGTCGGCTCGTCACCTAGACGTTCCTCGGGAACAGACGTTCTTGCCTCGCTCGGTCGGTCGAGTGCAGCTTGCGCACGGTCCCGCGCCGCAGCTCACGCACACCGCGACGGCCGGGCGATCGGTATGGTTGCGGCAGATCATGGCTCTACCAAGGTAAGCGCTCGCGGGCTCTGCGGCATAGCAACTTGGGGTGGTGAGGAGTCTGGGCGGAATCTGCCGACGGCGGCGTGACTTGTGGCGTGACCGCGGAAGGCGCCCGGCTGACTAGTCGGGCAGCGTCACGTACGGGTAGCGGCGGAGGGCGTCGTAGATCACGCGCTTCATCGAGACGATCTCGGCCTCGCTGTGGCCCTCGAAGCGGAGCGTGAGGTAGGGGTTGGTGTTGGACGCGCGCACGAGACCCCAGCCGCCGCCGGGGAAGAGCACGCGGGCGCCGTCGATGTCGATCGTCTCGTAGCGTTGCTTGAGGTCGCGCGACAGCTCGTCGATGAGCTGGAACTTCTTGTCGTCGGGACACGGCGCCTTCAGCTCGGGCGTCGCGTGCAGGTGCTCGATCGAGTCGAACAGGCGCGAGGCGGGCCCAGCGTCGCGCGCGACGATCTCCACGATCTTGCAGGCGGCCAGGATGCCGTCGTCGACCGCGTAGTAACCCTCGCCGAAGAACATGTGGCCGCTGACCTCGCCGCCCAGCAGGATCTTGTCGTCGCGCATCTTGCGCTTGAGGTGCGAGTGGCCGGTCTTCCACATCACGGGCACGCCGCCGTGGCGCTTGATGTCGTCCACCAGCGACTGCGACGACTTCACGTCGAACACGATCTTGGCGCCGGGATGGCGCTGCAGCAGGTCGCGCGCCAGCAGCACCAGGATCAGGTCGGCCTCGTGCCGATGGCCGCGCTCGTCGATGACGCCGACGCGGTCGGCATCCCCGTCCCAGGCCAGGCCGAGATCCGCGCCCACCGCCACGACCTTCTCCTGCACGTCGACGACGTTGGCGGGATCCTCGGGGTCGGGCAGGTGATTGGGGAAGCGGCCGTCCGACTCGCAGTGCAGCTCGATCACCTCGCAGCCGATGCGCCGCAGCAGCTCGGGCGCATAGATGCCCGCGATGCCGTTGCCGGCGTCGGCCACCACACGCAGGCGGCGCGGCGCGCGCACGAGACCGGCGACAGTGTCGAAATAATCGTCGCGGGGGCTGCGCGTGGTGAGTGTGCCGGCGCCGCGCTCGAGGTCGTCCGTCTCGATCATGCGGCGCAGCGACTGGATCTCGTCCTCACTGAGGGGCGCGGCGCCGGGGTGGACCATCTTCACGCCGTTGTAGTCGACGGGATTGTGGCTGCCCGTGATGTTGGCGCCGCCGTCGAGCCGCCAGTGCGCGGCCGCGAAGTAGAGCATCGGCGTCGTCACCTGGCCGATGTCGATCACGTCGAGGCCGGCGGCGCGCGCGCCCTCGACGAAGCCGGCGTGCAGCGCGCCGGACGACTCGCGGTTGTCGCGGCCGACGGCGATCGTGCGCCCGCGATTGCGGCGGATGAGCGTGCCGTAGGCCCGGCCGACCCGCCGGAAGACGTCGGGGTTGATGTCGGTGCCGACACGGCCGCGCACGTCGTACGCGCGGAAGATGTGGGGGTTGAGCATCGACGCGATCTCTCGGGCTCAGCGTAGCACGAGCGTCACCAGGCCGGTGCCCCGTGTGAGATGATCGGCGCCATGTCGAAGGAGTTCGTGCTGGTCCACGGCATGAGCCACGGCGGTTGGGCGTGGGATCTGCTGGCGCGCCGCCTCGAGCGCGACGGCCATCGCGTGGTGGCGCCCGATCTGCCGGGCCACGGCCGGCGCGCGCACGAGCGCCGCCGCGCCTCGCTCGCCACTTACGTGCGCGCGGTGGCCGACGCGACCATCCAGGCCGGCTTCAGCCGCGCCACCGTCGTGGGGCACTCGATGGGCGGCGTGGTGCTGCCCGGCGTGGCGGGACTGATCCCGGCCCGCCTCGCACGCCTGGTGTTCCTGGCCGCGGTGGTGCCGGAGCACGGCACCACCACGCTGCAGGGGCACATCACGCCGGCCGGCCGCCAGATGATGCGCGGGCTCGCGCGTGGGGGCGACGGCGCCGTGCAGTACCCGGCGCTCTTCGAGTGGGCGCGCTGGATGGGCGACCTGCCGCTCGGCGATCCGCGCGTGCGCGAGACGCTGCCGCAGCTCACCCCGCAGCCGCTGCGCCCGCTGACGGAGCGCGTGGACATGCGCGGCTTTCACGCCCTCCGCGTGCCGTGCACCTACATCCGCTGCCTGCGCGACGCCGCCGTCGTGCCCGCGCGCGCCGCCGAGTACGCCGCCCGCCTCGGCGTGACGCCGATCGATCTCGACTGCGCCCACAACCCGATGCTCTCCGCCGTGGACGAGCTGGCCAAGATCCTGACCAAGCTTCCCTGAGCGAGGAACCGACATGGGACTGATCGACGACCCCGCGATCCGCGAGAAGACCAAGCGCACCAGCGCCACCCTGTTCAAGGGCGTGAGCAACGAGGTCGGCTTCGAGCACTGGAAGCGCTTCGACAAGGGCCTCGCCCGCGACCTCTCGCTGTTCTTCACCGGCGTCATGTACAGCCGCGAGGTGATCTCGCAGAAGCAGCGCGAGCTGTGCGCGGTAGCCTCGCTCACCGTGCTGCACCGGCCCAAGGAGCTCGGTATCCACATCCAGGCCGCGCTCAACGTGGGCGCAACGCGGCAGGAGGTGGCCGAGGTCATCTTCCAGCAGGCCACGTACGGCGGCATGCCGGTGGTGGTGGACGCGCTCGAGGTCTACGGCAAGGTGCTGACCGAGCGCGGCGAGCCGTTTCCGGGGGAAGAGGCGAAGTGACGCCAGCCGAGCTGGATCGCGCGCTGGCCGCCGCGACCGAGGCCGCGCGTGCGGCGGGCGAGGTCGCGATGAAGTACTACCGCACGGGCTTCGACGTGACGCTGAAGGCGGACGCGACGCCGGTGACGCAGGCCGACCAGGGCGCCGAGCAGGTCATCCGCGAGGTGCTCGGCCGCGCGTTTCCCGAGCACGGGTTCCTCGGCGAGGAGTTCGGCGCGGTGGGCGATCAGCGGCGACGCTGGATCATCGACCCGATCGACGGCACCAAGAACTTCGTCCGCCACGTGCCCATCTGGGCCACGCTGATCGGGCTCGAGGACGCGGGCGAGATCACCGTCGGCGTCATCTACAACCCGGTCACCGGCGACCTGCTGGGCGCGCGGCGTGGCGGCGGCGCGTGGCTCAACGGCGGGCGCGTGCGCGTCTCGACGATTGCCGGCCTGCGTGAGGCCACGCTGCTCCACGCCGGGCTCAAGCTTCTGAAAGACGCCGGCTACTGGGACGGCTTCGTGCGCCTGGTGGACGCGACCGATCGCCAGCGCGGCTTCGGCGACTATCTCGGCTACGCCCTCGTCGCCGAGGGCAAGGCCGAGATCTACCTGGAGACCGACGTCAAGCCGTGGGACCTGGCGCCGTGCAAGGTGATCGTGGAGGAGGCCGGCGGCCGCTTCACCGACTTCGCCGGCGTGCCCACGATCTATTCAGGCCACGCCTTCGCCACCAACGGCGCGCTGCACGACGCCGCGCTGGCACTCTTCCGTCGCTGACCGCGCGCCGCACGCTGGCGATCCACCCGGGCGCCCTCGGCGACGTGCTCCTCGCGGTGCCCGCGCTGCGCGCGCTTCGCGCGGCGGGGCCGGTCACCCTCGCCGCGCAGCCACGCATCGCCGCGCTCCTGCACGCGCTCGGCGTGGTCGATGCGCACGTCGCCTTCGACGATCTCGGGCTGGACGCGCTCTTCAGCGACGACACGGCGCGTACGCCGCGTCTCCCGGTGGCCGAGCGCGTCGTGTCGTGGTTCGGCACGCGCGATCCGGTGTTCCGCCGTCGCCTCGGCGCCCTCGCCCCCAGCGCCGTCATCGCGCCGTCGATCGAGCCCGGGCGGCCGGTGTGGCAGCACCTGCTGGCGACGGTTGGCGCGCCCGCCGGCGATTGGTGTGCACCGATCGAGGCGCCCGAGAGTCTGCGCGCGCTCGGCGCCGCCACACGGGGCGCCGCGGGCGGTGACGGACCGCCGCCGTGGCTCGTCGTCCATCCCGGTGCGGGCAGCCCGGCCAAGTGCTGGCCCGCGGCGGGCTTCGCGCGCGTGCTCACCACGCTGGCTTCGCGCGCGCGCCTGAACGTCGCCGTGCACCAGGGGCCGGCGGACGCCGCCGCCTGCGCTGCGCTGCGCCGGCACGTCGGCGACGGCGTCGTATGGCTGATGGAGCCGGCGCTCGCCGAGCTGGCGGGGGTGCTGGCCGGAGCCGCGCTGTTCCTCGGCAACGACTCGGGCGTGAGCCATCTGGCCGCAGCGCTCGGGGTCCCCTCGCTCGTGCTGTTCGACGCGCGCCATCTCGACTGGCGGCCGTGGTGGCCCGGCGCCGGCGTGCGGACCGTGACGCTGACCGCGATGGTGGACGAGGAGGTGGCGGACGTGATCGCCGATCTGGAGGCGCGCCTTCGATGAGGCGGCGGCGGTCGCAGTGGCGGCAGGTGGTGGGCGGCGGCGTGGTGATCGCCGCCGCCTTCGCTGTTGCGTTCGTGGAGCGCTACCAGATGCCCAAGGGCTCGGTCTGGATCGTCGTCGGCGCGGCGGCGCTAGTCGTCTTCCTCATCCGCGTCGTTGGACGCAACGAGTAGCGCGGTCTCCGCGTCCTTGAGCATCTCGGTGACCTCTCCGTTGAGG
>QHRW01000055.1 GCA_003220265.1 Candidatus Rokuibacteriota bacterium
TGAAGTACTCGGCCATGAACTGGCCGTCGGGACACCCGCTGCCGGGATTGACGGTGAAGGTCAGCGGGTTCGACAGCCCGTCGGGATTGATCACCTGGACGGTCACCGAGCCCGGAGTCGCGATGTCACTGGCCGCGATGCTCGCCGTGAGCCGTGTCGAGCTCACGAACGTCGTCGGCCGGGGCGAGCCGTTCCAGGACACGCTGGAGGTCGAGACGAAATTGCCGCCATCCGCGGTCAGCGTG
>QHRW01000057.1:0-26648 GCA_003220265.1 Candidatus Rokuibacteriota bacterium
GGGCGACAGGGTGACGATGCACAATGCCCCCACCGCGCGCGAAGCGCGCGGAACGCTGGGGGGGTCTAGGGGGGGAGCGGCGCCGCTCCCCCCTAGACGAAAGACAGAAAGGCAGACGAAGATGAGAGTCTCCGTGAACGGCATCAACGTCCACTACACGCTCGACGGTCCCGCGAACGCCCCGGTGGTGACGCTCAGCCACTCGCTGGCCACGGATCTCTCGATGTGGGAGCCGCAGATGAAGGCGCTGACCGCGCGCTACCGCGTGCTGCGCTACGACACGCGCGGCCACGGCGGCACCGACGCGCCGGCGGGCGCCTACTCGCTGGGCCAGCTCGCCGACGATGCGCGTGAGATGCTCAAGGCGCTCGGCGTGGCGCGCACGCACTGGGTGGGCCTCTCGATGGGCGGCATGATCGGCCAGACGCTGGCCCTGGCCTCGCCCGAGCTGTTCCTGAGCCTCGCGCTCTGCGACACGTCCAGCCGCATCCCGGCCGAGATGAAGTCGGCGTGGGCGGACCGCATCAAGACGGCGGAGACGCAGGGAATGGAGCCGCTCGTCGAGCCGACGATCGGGCGGTGGTTCACGGCGCCGTTCCGCGAGCGCCGCAAGGACGTGGTCGATACCGTGCGCGCGATGATCCGCAACACCAAGCCGCAGGGCTACGCCGGCTGCTGCCACGCGATCTCGCACCTCGACCTCACCGACAAGCTGGGCGCGATCAAGATCCCGACGGTGGTGATCGTGGGCGAGGAGGACCAGGGCACGCCGGTGGCCGCTTCGCAGGCGATCCAGTCCAAGATCGCCGGCTCGCAGCTGCAGGTCCTGAAATCGGCCGCTCACCTCTCGAACATGGAGCAGCCCGAGGCCTTCGACGCCTCGCTGACCTCGTTCCTCTCTCGCCTCGGCTGATCGCCGTGGGGCGCCACGGCTCTGCCGGGGCGTCCCGAGCGTTTGGGGGATTGGGGGTCCATTTCGGGGCCCCCCACCTCACTACGTCCTTTGTGGAATTTCGAGCGTGAACACCGCCCCGCCGCCGGGGCGGTTGTCCGCGCGCAGGCGGCCGCCGTGCTGCTCGACGATGTCGTAGGACACCCAGAGCCCGAGGCCCGTGCCCTCGCCGGCGGTCTTCGTGGTGAAGAAGGCGTCGAAGATGCGCGGCAGCACGTCGGGCGCGATGCCGGGGCCGGTGTCGAGCACCTCGACGAGCACGCGGTCACCCTCGGAGCGAGCGCGCACGGTCAGCACGCGCTCGCCGGGGTGGTTCGCCATCGCCTGCTGGGCGTTCTGCACGAGATTGAGCAGCACCTGCCGGATCTGATCGCAGTCGGCCCACACGGGCGGCACGGCGTCGAGCTCGGCGACCGTGCGGATGCCGGCGTAGTCGCGCTGCGGCTCGGTGAAGTCCAGGAGCGCGCGCGTCTCCTCGTTGAGCGCACAGGGCCGGCGCACGACGGGGCGGGGCCGTGACAGGCTCTGCACCGTCTTGAGCAGCCGGGCGGCCCGGGACGTCTCCTGGATGATGACGCGCAGCCGCTCGCGGTTGTCGGGCGAGCCCTCCGCCTCTTGCAGGAGCAGGTGGGCGTTGCCGAGGATCGCCGTGAGGGGGTTGTTGATCTCGTGGACGAGACCCGCCGCCAGCTTCCCGACCGTCGACAACCGCTCGTCCTGAGCCGCCTGGCTCTCCGCCTGCTGCAGGTCCTCGAGCTGCCGCCGCGTCTCCGAGTAGAGGCGCTCGTTGTCGAGCGCGAGGCCGAGCTGGTTGGCCGTGGCCTCCACCAGCGCCACCTCGGCGTCGGTGAACGGCCCGCGCGTGGAGCGGCCGAGCGAGAGCGTGCCCAGGATCCGGCCGCGCGTCTGCAGCGGCACGCACACGAACGCGCGCGCGCCCTCCTCCTCCACGCGCGCGGACTGCCCGGTGGCGGCCACGCGGCCGATGAGGCCTTCGCCCACCGGCAGCACGCGGTTGATCTCACGCAGCCGCGGCGACAGCCCGCGCTCGCCGCGCAGGTGCAGCGTCTTGCGGTCCGGCGAGAGCAGGTGCAGGCTCGACACCTCGTGGCCGGTCACGTGCGTCAGGGCGTGCAGGGCCAGGCGCAGCGTCTCCTCGAGGTCGAGCGTGCCGCTGAAGGCCTGCGTGATGCTGCGCAACACGCGCGCGTGCGGCTCGGCCACCGGCGGCGGCTCGAGACTGCGCTCGACGAACACGCGGAGCTGCTCCTGCTGCGCGTCGGCCAGGTTGATGAAGTGGAACGCGTAGCCATCGACGTCGGCGCGCACGAGGACGGAGACGGCCTGGAACGTCTGGTCGCCGTCACCGAGCGGGAACGAGAGCTTGGCCACGTTGGCGGGCGTCACCGTGCCGTTCGTGCGCACCTTCACGCCGCGCGTGCTCAGATCGATCGTCGTCGCGTCCCAGCCGTTGCCGCCGTACTCGGCCACGCGCACCGGCAGCGTCACGCGCGCGCGGGGGGCGGCGCGCCGCTCCGGCTCGCGCCGCGCCGGCACGTGGGCGGGATCGGCCAGCGGCTCCAGGCAGAGCAGGATGTCGCGCAGGTGCTCCAGCACGATCGGCTTGCCGAGATAGTCCACGGCGCCGAGCCGCAGGCACTCGTGCATCTCGCTGTCGGAGAGCATCCCGGAGGTCACGATGATCGGCGTGCCGAGCGCGCGCGTCCTCGGGTGCTGCAGGAAATCCGTGCCGCTCATGCCGGGCAGGCAGACGTCGAGCAGCATCGCGCCCGGACGGATCTCGCGGGCCAGCGCCAGGGCAGACTCGGCCGTGTAGGCGAGATACGGCTCATGGCCGAGCTGCACGAGGTAGTCGTGAAATACCTCGCACAGGCGCTCGTCGTCCTCGACGACGAGAACGCGCACGTTTAGCCTCGCTCGCTGGGCATAGCGGTCGCTCAAGGAATAGCAACGACCGTGCCCCGCCCAGGCGAGCGTCAACTATCGGTGGCGGAACACTTTTGGTGAAAGCCGGACAGGGCCCCTGGTGAGATCGGAGCCAGCCGTTTCAGGGCGGCTGGTCAGCTTGTGGTCGAGTAGAGGGGCGCCCGGGTGTCCCGGGGCGCCCCGAACGTCTGGGGGGTACGGGGGGGCCATTTCGGGGCCCCCCGTCACACAGCATCAGCCGAGTTGCTTATGGACGAACTCGATGATGCGCTCGATCGTGCGCGCGGCGGCCTTCGGGCTCTTGTTGATGAAGCCCTCGGCCTCACCCTCGAGCAGTTCGAGGTCGAGCTGGCCGCCGGCCTTGCGGTACGCGGTGACGAAGCGGTCCAGCTGCGGGCGCGGGTGCGCCTGGTCCTTGTCGCCCTGGATGTAGATGGCCGGCGGCATCTCCACGCGCTCGCCGCGCTCGAGCGCCATCACCGGGTTGCCCTCCGTCATGTTGGCTTCCGTCACCCAGTACTGGTCGTGGCCGGGCAGCACGCGATCGACGACGTCGGGATAGGGTTTGCCGCCCTCCTTGAGCTTCTTCGCGTACTGGTAGCGGCCGAGCGGATCGATGACGGGCCAGCAGAGCACGACGGCCTGCACGCGCGCGTCCACGGCCGGTGAGCCGGCCGGCAGCTTGATCGAGGCGTAGCGGCCGTCCTCGGGCCGCATGGCGGCCAGCATGGCCTGGTGCGCGCCCGACGAGCTGCCCTTGAGCGCCACGCGATCGGCGCGCGCGTTGAAGCGCTTGGCGTTGGCCTTGAACCAGCGGACCGCGTAGTTGATGTCGAGCATGGAGGCGGGGTAGCCGGCCTCCGGCGGCTGACGGAAGTCTAGGGCGGCCACCACGACGCCGCTCTTTGCCAGCGGCTCGTTCATGACGGTGTCGCTGGTCCGGTCGCCGCGGAACCAGGCGCCACCGTGCAGCTGCACCACGAGCGGGAAGGGGCCCTGGCCGCGCGGCTTGAAGACGCGCGCCAGCAGGGGCTTGTCTCCGTGACGGAGATACTCCACGTCCTCGACGTCGATCTCGTACTTGCTCGCTGTCATGGGGGCTCCTCTCGACGTCCGGCGACGTCCGAGCCTAAGGATACTCGATGGGCCGCACGCCGTACACCCGGGCGGCGGTGTCGTGGAAGAGCGCGGCCTTCTCGTCCTTGGAGAAGGCGGCCGCGATGCGCTTGAACGAGTTCCACAGGACGCGATACGACGCGCTGAACTTGTCGACTCTGAAGTTGCTCTCGAACATGCAGCGCTCGACGCCGAAGCAGTCGATCGCGCGCTTGTGGAAGTCGAAGCCGTTGAGCGGCATGACGAGCCCGCCCAGCTTGGCCACGACGTTGCGACACTCGGCGAGCGCCCGGATGGCGCCGCGCCAGCCGGCGAAGACCTCCGCACGCCGGCCACGATAGGGCCCGATGCCGAGCGGCCCGCCGAAGTGATCGAGCACGATCGTCGTGTCGGGGAACGCCCGCGCGAGGTCCGTCACCTCGCCGAGCTGTGGGTGATAGCACCAGGCGTCGAACGTCAGCCGGCGCCGCGCCAGCTCGGCGAAGCCACGGCGGAAGCGCGGATCGCCGAGGAGCCCCGGTGGCGGGTTCGTGTGCGAGTTGCGCACGGCCTCGCTGGCGTCCCACCCGGCCGCGTGACGGATACCCCGGAAGCGCGGGCTCGCCGCGAGATGCGCGTCCAGCACGCGCCCGGCCTCTTCGCCCAGGGTGAGGTCGGCGAACGACACGATGCCGGCCGCCACCCGCGTCGAGCCGTAGCGGCCGCTGGCGCTCATGGCGGCGATGCCGTTGACGAACTCCGTCTCGCCCACCGGCCGCAACGCGACGGGACCGGCCGCGCGGTACATCGACAGGCATTCGACGAACACCGTGGACCGCACGTCGTGGCCGCTGCCGGTATCGGCCAGCAGCTCGTCGAGCAGGTAGCGGCGGCCGGGATGGTCCCACAGGTGATGGTGCGGATCGCAGATCGGCAGCGCGGGCTCGAGGACGTCTTCCATCAGCGTGCCCCGGCGGCGCCGGAATGGATGGCCGCGTTGCCCCGGTTCCACGCGACGGCCTGCCGGACGCGCGAGATCCGCCAGCCCTGGGGCGTGCGAACGAGCGTGTGGGTGTAGTGCGCGAGCGTGTCGAACGTGTTGTCGGCGGCGCGGGCGGGATCGAGCCGGTGGATCAGCATGGCCGAGGCGCAGGTGGCCCGATCGCCGTCCAGCGTCACCAGGTGGTTGGTGCTGGCATGGTGCGTCGTGAGGCGCTCGAGCGCGCGCCGCCGGAGCTCCACGAACGCGTCGGCCGACAGGCGCTCGGCGCCGGTGCCGCGCAGGTCGCCGTAGTCGGTCTCGACCTCGTCGGTGAAGCAGCTCCGCGCGGCCGCCCAGTCCTTGGCGTCGAGCGCCGAGGCCCAGCGCACGACCGTGTCCACGATCGCCTGGCGATCCGCGAGCGCCTGCAGCTCCATCGCGCCTCCCTTTTCCGGGCGAGATTGTAACGCTCGGGTAAAATCGTCGCTCGTGGCAAACGTCCTCGTCACCATGCGCTTCACCGAGCCTCAGCTCGACCGCCTGCGCCGCGTCTCGCCGTCGCTGTCCGTCGCGTGCGCGGAGGCCGAGCGCGCGGACTACTCGGCCGTCGACGTGCTCTACGCCGGCGCGCCGCCGCGCGACCTCGCCCGCGCCCCCGCGCTCAAGTGGGTGCAGCTCCACATGGCCGGCGTCAACGCGCTGCACGACCATCCGCTCTACACGGCCAGCGCGCTGCCGCTCACCACCACCAGCGGCGTGCACGCCGCCACCATCGCCGAGTACGCGCTGGCCGTGCTGCTCGCCCTCGCCCACCGCGTGCCGCGGATGGTCGAGTGGCGCGCGCGCGGGGGCTGGCCGGCCGACGAGCAGCGCTGGCCGCTCTTCGTCCCCACCGAGCTGCGCGGGGCCACGCTCGGGATCATCGGCTACGGCAGCATCGGCCGCGAGCTGGCGCGCATGGCCACCTCCGCGCTCGGCATGCGCGTGGTCGCGCTCAAGCGCGATCCGTCCCGGCGCGCCGATCCGGACTACTGCCCACCGGGCACGGGCGATCCCGAGGGCCGGCTGCCGGAGGCGTGGCTGGGCCCCCACGAGCTGCCCGCGCTGCTGCAGCGCTCCGACGTCGTCGTGATGGCGGCGCCGCTGACGCCCGAGACGCGCGGCATGATCGGCGCGGCCGAGCTGGCGCGCATGAAGCCGTCGGCGTACTTCATCAACGTCGGCCGCGGGGCCAGCGTGGACGAGGCGGCGCTGGCTCGCGCCGTGCGCGAGCGCCGGATCGCCGGCGCGGCGGTGGACGTGTTCGCCCAGGAGCCGCCGGCGGCCGGCCATCCCCTCTACGCGCTGGACGACGTCATCGTCTCGCCCCACGTCTCCGGCTTCCTGCCGAGCTACGACGACCGCTGCTCGGAGCTCTTCGCCGAGAACCTCCGCCGCTGGCTTGCCGGCGCGCCCTTGCTGAACCTCGTGGACCGCGCGCGCGGGTACTAGCGGTGGGCAGCCCGCAGAACATCTACGACGACCCGGAGTTCTTCGCGGGCTACGCGCGCCTGCCGCGCTCGGAGCTCGGCCTCTCCGCCGTGTACGAGTGGCCGGCCTTCCAGCGCTTGCTGCCCGCCTCGCTGCGCGACGCGCGCGTGCTGGACCTCGGCTGCGGCGTGGGCTACTTCGCCCGCGAGGCGCGCGCGAGAGGCGCGCGCGAGGTCGTGGCCGTGGACCTCTCCGAGCGCATGCTCGCGGAGGCCCGCGCGCGCACGCGCGACTCCTCCATCGTCTACGTGCGCGCCGCGCTCGAGCAGTTCGAGCCCGAGGCCTCGGCGTTCGACCTGGCGGTCTCGACGCTGGCGCTGCACTACATCGCCGACTACGCGGCCGTCGCGCGGCGCGTCGCGGCCTGCCTGGTGCCCGGCGGGCGCTTCGCGTTCTCGGTCGAGCATCCGATCTACACCGCGGCGGGCACGGGCGAGTGGCACGTCGGGCCCGACGGCGCCGCGCTGCACTGGCCGGTCGATCGCTACCGCGACGAAGGCGAGCGGCGCACGCGGTGGTTCGTGGACGGCGTGGTCAAGTACCACCGCACGGTCGAGACGTACGTGAACGGTCTGCTCGACGCCGGGCTGCGTCTGGTGCGCCTGGAGGAGCCCGAGGCGGAAGCCGCGCTGCTGGCCGAGCGCCCGGCGTGGCGCGAGGAGCGCCGCCGGCCGCCGTTCCTGCTGCTGGCCGCCGAGCGACCGCGATGAACGCCGCGGAGCTCGACCGCCACCGTTACGCGAGCCTCGCGACGTTCCGCCGCAGCGGCGCCGAGGTCGCCACGCCGGTGTGGTTCGCCGCGGTGGACGGACGGCTCTACGTGGTGAGCGCCGGCGACTCCGGCAAGGTCAAGCGCATCCGGAACTCCGCGCGCGTGCGGCTGGCGCCGTGCGACGCCCGCGGCGGCGTGCGCGGGCCCTGGCAGGAGGCGACCGCGCGCATCGTCACCGACGGCGCGCTCATCGGCCGTGCCCACGCCGCGCTGCGCGCGAAGTACGGCTGGCAGGTGCGGCTGCTCGACCTCGTCTCCACGCTCACCGGGCGCGCGAAGCGGCGCGCCTGGCTCGAGGTGACGCCCTAGGCCGAGATCACCCCGAGGCGCTCCTTGAGCACCCGCACGCGGTCGCGCGACACGGGCAGCTCCGTGCGCGCCGCGTCCTTCAGGCAGACGAGCAGGTGACCATCCTCGCCGGCGCGCAGCCCGGCCACGAACCCCACGTTGACCAGCATCGCGCGATGGATCCGGAAGAACCGCGCCGGGTCGAGCCGCCGCTCCAGCTCGAGCAGCGTCATATCGAGCATGTGCTCGCCGGTTGCGGTGACCGCGTACGTCGCGCGCTGGCGCGCCACCAGGTGAGTGACCTGCTCGACGGCGATGAGCTGCACGCGGTCGCGCACCCTGGAAGCCACGTGCTCGAGGAACGCGCCGCCGCGCAGGTGCTCGGCCAGGCGCTGGAGCGTGACGCGCAGGTCGCTCTCGTCGCCGTGGCCGCGGCGGCCGGCCAGCCGCTCGAGGGTCGCGTCCAGGCGGGCGCGCTCGACGGGCTTGAGCAGGTAGTCCACCGCGTTCACCTCGAAGGCCCGCACGGCGTGCTCGTCGTGCGCGGTCGTGAAGACGACGGCCGGCCCCACGGGCAAACGCTCGACGACCTGGAAGCCGCTGAGCCCCGGCATGTGGATGTCGAGGAAGAGGACGTCCACGGCATCGGCGGCGACCTGCTCGAGGCCCTTCGCGGGATCGGTCGCCTGGCCCACGACCTCCACGCGTCCGGTGGCCTGCAGCATCCGGCCCAGGCGCTTGAGCGCCAGGGGCTCGTCGTCGATGAGGAACGCGCGCAGACGGGCGCCCGTGCTCACCGCGCGGGGACCACCGTGGCGGGCAGCGACAGCGTGACCCGCGTGCCGCCGTCGCGCCGGGCGATCGTGAGCGCGGCGTCGTCGCCGAAGCGCGCGGCGAGACGCTGGCGCAGGCTGTCGAGACCGTGGCCGGGCGCGAGCGCGGCGTCCGTGAACCCGGGGCCGTCGTCCCACACCGAGAGGACCAGCCGATCGCCCGCGACGGCACCCTGGACGCGCACCGAGCCGCCCGACGGCCGCGGCGCGATGGCGTGCTTGACGCTGTTCTCCACGAGCGTCTCGACGGCCAGCGGCGGCACCTCGCACGCCACGGCCTCCGGCGTGACGTCGACGCGCCAGGCCAGGCGCTCGCCCAGCCGCGTGTGCTCGATCTCCAGGTAGTCG
Source organism: Candidatus Rokuibacteriota bacterium (assembly GCA_003220265.1). GTDB lineage: Bacteria > Methylomirabilota > Methylomirabilia > Rokubacteriales > CSP1-6 > AR5. Next base: position 8,748 of record QHRW01000057.1, read on the forward strand.
CTGACGATCTTGAGCTCGTGGGCCAGTGGCACGAGCCCGCGCTCGGCCGCGTCCAGCGAGAAGCGCAGCAGCGCGGCCAGGCGCTCCACCGTGCGCTCGGCCTGATCGGGATCTTCCTGGATGAGCGCCGAGATCGCGTTGAGCGTGTTGAACAGGAAATGCGGCTGCAGCCGTGATTCCAGCGAGGCCAGCCGCGCCTGCAGCGCCATCTTGCGGTCGCGCTCGCGCTCGAGCTCACGCGTGCGCAGCTCGAGGGTGACGGCGGCCAGGCGCCGGCGCTGACTCTCGTAGAGCGTCATGGCGGTGCAGATCGTCAGCGTGATGACCGCATTGATCGGCAGCGCGAGCCTGAAGCACTCCCAGAAGTTCGCATGGCTGCCGGGATCCACCATCACGATGACGCCGCAGGCCAGCAACGAGCCGAAGGCGGCGAGCGTGAGCACGAACGGCAAGGTCACCGCCCATTGCGCGGTGGCGCCCAGCGGCTCGAGCCGGCGCCGGAGCCACGGCACGCTGCTGGCCGCCAGGCCGGCCATGATCAGCGAGTGCACGAGGGCGTGACGCAGCGTCATCGCGATGGAGCTCGATTGGCCGCTGGCCACGAAGAGCGCCGTGAGCACGATTGCGGTGGTCAGGCTCACGGCGGCCACGCGGAGCCAGTAGGCCCGCTCGGTCGTGCACAGCCGCCGCAGCCCGTCGCCGACGCTCATCGTTGCGATCCTATCAGGCCGCGTCCGTCCGGCGCAGCGCCCGCCGCGCCACGCCGGCCACCAGCAGGGCGAGGCCGACGCCGAGGGTCGTCCACTCGCGCGGGATGTGGAAGGTGCGGGTGAGAACGATCGCCAGGCCGATCAGCGTCACGACGAGGCCCGCGAGGATCAAGCCGTTGCCCGAGCAGCGAGTGGCCATGGGTCAAAACCTCCAGGTGGTGGTGAACGTCACGCGGTCGTTGCGGTCGAACTGGCCGTACAGCGTGCGGCGGCGGCCCTCGAAGATGTCGGCGCCGACGGCCATGGTGACCGAGCCGCTGAGCACCCACTCCAGCCGCGGGCTCACGCGAAAGTCGGCCTGCTCCACGCCGACGACGAAGAGCACGGTGGGGTTCAGCGTGTTGTTGAAGAAGCCGGTCGTCAGCCGGAGCGCGAGCGACGTCGTCACCCGGCCGGCCACGCCGGGCCGGGCCAGGTTGGTGGCGTCGCCCGTCAAAATCTTCTGGCTCAGCTGCAGCGCCGCGTCCACGTCCCCGGCCAGCGGGAAGTCGACGCCGACGAGGTAGTCGAGCGTGTCGCGGCGCACCACGCCGTCGCCGTCGAGCGGGTCGCTCGTCTCGTAGCGCTTGCCGACACTCAGCGCGACCTCGCTGCGCACCACCACGGGCTCGAGGCTCTTGGTGAGCGTGGCGCCCACGACGTGCAGCCGCGGGTGGCGGGGCTCGAGCACGATCACGTCGGGGCGCGGCGGCTGCGGCACGCGGCGCTGGAAGAAGACCGGATTCTTGTCGGCCTGGTCGTAGTAGATCAGCGAGACGTCCCAGCCCTCGCGCAGCGCGGAGAGACGAAAGCCCCCCTCGCTGCGCGCCAGGGAGAACTCGTCCTCGTCGTCGGGCAGGCGCACCACGGGATTGCGGAAGCGGAAGTCGGGCCCGGCAAACTGGAACTCGGCGCCGCGCTTGGGCAATCGGTTGTGCATCGTGTCCGGCGTCCACACGGTCTCGAGCGTGACGTTGCGGGCCAGGCGCCACGTGGCGTCCAGGGCCCAGATCGGGATGCGCAGCTCGGTGAAATCGGGCAGGACGAACTCGCGGAAGTCCTTGGGATTCACCACGTCGGTGACGAACGTGGAGATGGCCTCGCCCCAGACGATCTGCTGGCGGCCGACGCGGACGTCGAGATCGCCGTGGGACACGCTCAGGATCGCCTCGCGCAGGCTGAGGCTGGCCTCCTGGTCGCGCTCGACGTTGGCCGGGTAGCGATCGGTGGCCTTGAAGACGGCGTCGTACCAGCCGCGCACGGCAGCGCGCAGGTTCACGGCCTCGGAGAAGGCGTACTTGCCCTCCAGCCAGCCGAGCGTCTTGAGCTTGGAGACGTCGCCGGGATCGTGCAGGCGATAGGCGAACTCCTCGGCGAGCCGTCCGCGGACGCGCAGCGCGGCGGGCCAGATCGTCGCGTCAGGCTCGCGCTCGTCGGCGTCGACGGCGGTCACGAGCGAGGCCAGCACGAGGACGGCCACCAGCAGGCGCATGTCAGTCGAGCGACTTCATCGAGCTCTTGTCGAAGTACTTCTCGGGGATGTCGCGCACGACCACCTCGCCGTAGTCGAGCACCGAGCGGCGGTCCTTGCGGATGCCGTCCACCAGCGTCAGCCGCGTGGCGAGCGGGTGACCCGGCACGGCCTCCTTGAACTCGTCGAACGTCCCGGTCTTCAGCAGCGTGCCCGTGGCCGCGAAGAACTCGGCCTTGACCGGGCGCCGGTCGTCCTTGGCGACCCAGTACTTCACGGCGGCGTAGGTCACGTCCTTCGTCTTCGCCTTGAGGTCGAGCACGTGGCAGGCGACGCCCTCCACGGCCTCCTCGCCGACCAGCCGGGCGTCGTAGTCGCCCGTGTAGTCGGCACGCGCGACGTCGCCGTTGGCGACCTGGCCGACGAGGCGCTGCGAGAACGGGATCCGCACCGGCTTGCCGGCGTCGGGCAAGTAGATCCAGAGGTCGCGGCCGAGGGCCAGCAGCGAGCGGCCGACGTTGCGCGGCGGCGCCACGAACTTCACGAGCGAGCGCCCGCCGCCCTTGACGAAGACCTCGAAGGCGTCCACCGAGGGCGCCTTCTTCGCCTCCTGGCTCGTGATCGTGATCTTCCACACGAAGCTGTCGGCCGGCCGCCGGAACCGATCGGCGTCGCGCACGATGGCCATGGCCTCGTCGGCGAGCGCCGGCGTCACGCAGGCCAGCACGAGCGCAAGGGCCACCGCGGGTCTACACATGCCGCAGGGCCTCCACCACATTGAGGCGGGCGGCGCGCCAGGCCGGGTAGAGCGAGGCGAGCGCGGCCGTCACGAGCGAGAGCCGGAAGGCCTGCATCAGCACCTCGGGCACGATGAAGATCTGCACGGCGAATCCGCGGGTGGAGCCGGGCGGGGGCGGAAGCTGGATGCCGATGGCCGAGATCGCTCGCGCGAGGGCCACGCCGAGGAGAACGCCCACCAGCCCGCCGAGCGCGCCGAGGGCGACGCCCTCCAGCACGAACATCGAGATGACGCCGCGCCGGCGGGTGCCGAGCGCCATGACGGTGCCGATCTCGCGCGTGCGCTCGAAGATCGCCATGGTCATCGTGTTGGTGATGCCGAAGACGACCATGATGGACACGATCAGCGTCAGGACGGCGAAGATGCGCCCGAACAGCTCGCGCACCTGGTGGTAGCGCAGCGCCAGGTCCTCCCACGTGCGGAGCTCGAGGTCGAGGCTCTTCTCGCGGATGAGCCGGTCGATCGCCTCGCGCACGGCCGCCGTGTGCTCGGTCTTGTCGAGCAGGAGGACGACCGACTGCACCTCGCCGTTCTCGACGTCGAGCAACCGCTGGACCTCCGGCAGGCCCAGGCGCAGGAACCGGTCGTCGTAGGCCTTCTCGCCGGACTCCCACACGCCGCGCACCTTCACGGCCAGCGCGTTGATAGACCCCGCGCGGGTGGTGGACAGCAGCGTCAGATCGTCGCCCGGCTTGACGCCGAACGCGCGCGCCAGCCCGACACCCAGCGTGATCCCGCGCGGATCGCGCGTGGCCAGCTCCTTGCCGTCCACGATCACGGCCAGCGCCGAGAGGTCCGTCTCGCTCTCCGGCTGCACGCCGGTGCCGACGAACGACGTGGTGGTGTCGCCCGTCGAGATGAGCCCCGAGAAGCCGAGCCGCGCGGTGACCGCCTTCACGTGGGGGAGCTTCAGCAGCTCCGCGCGGAGCCCCGCGTAATCGGCGATGAGGTAATCGTACGGCGCCAGGTTGCCCTTGTCGGAGTAGCCCTTGCGATAGATCTGGATGTGGCCCACCTGGCTGCGAATGGTGGACTCGCGCACGCCGAAGTAGATCGAGTGCACGAAGCCGCCGAACACGATGATGGCGGCGGCGCCGAAGCCCATGGCCGCCAGCGTGATCAGCGTGCGCCGCCGGTTGCGGAAGACGTTGCGGATGGCGAGCTTCAGATAGAGGGCCATGGCCTAGAGTCCCCTCAGCTCCTTGTCGATGGACGCTGCCTCAGGCGCCGCGGGATAGAGTCGCTTGCCCTTCTCCCACGTGGCCCGCGCCTCGGCGGGCCGCCCGGCCTTCTTCTGCGCGAGCCCGAGGTTCAGGTAGACGAGCCCCATCACGGCCTCCGGCACCGCCTGGGGCTGCCGCTCCTTCATCGCGACGACGGTGCGCAGGTCCTTCACGGCGACGTCGGTCTTGCGAAACATCTCGGGCACGCGGCCGGCGGTGGTCCCGCGCACGACGTAGACGACGAAGGCGTCCGGGAACCGCTCGACGGCCTCGTCGAGGGCGTCGAAGCCGCGCTTGACCCAGCCGGCCGCCTCCATGCCGGGCACGCGGCCGGCCTTGCGCACCTGCGCGCTGCCGAGCCACGCGAGCGCGGCCGGGTTCCTGGGCTCGGCGCTCACGGCCTTCTCGAGCAGCGCGATTGCGTCGTCGATGCGGTCGGCGTCGAGGGCCTGACGGCCCTGGCTGACGAGGTCGGCCGCCTGGGCCTCGAGCGAATCGGGCTGCCAGATCGAAACCGCCGCGGCGGCAATCAGCGCGGCGCCGAGGTGGCGGAGTGTTGTCACGAGTGTCATGGCGTACCCTCCTGCTGGCCGCTCAGCGCAACCGGCCGTCGGAAATCTCGACGACGCGGTCGGCGGCGGACATGATGCGCGGGTCGTGAGTGGAGAAGACGAACGTCGTGCCGCGCTCGCGATTGAGGCGGCGCATGAGATCGACGATCTCGCGGCCGGTGGCGCTGTCGAGGTTGGCCGTGGGCTCGTCGGCGAGCACCAGCGACGGCTCGCCGACCAGCGCGCGCGCGATGGCCACGCGCTGCTGCTGACCGCCGGAGAGCTCGGACGGCCGGTGGCGCGTGCGCTCGCCGAGGCCGACCTGCGCGAGGGCCGCGCGCACGCGACCCGCCACGTCGCCGCCGCGGCGGTGGATCAGCAGCGGGTACTCCACGTTCTCCCAGGCCGTGAGGACAGGGATCAGGTTGAAGGTCTGGAAGATGAAGCCGAGCTTGCGCGCACGCAGGTCGGCGCGGCGGCCGGCCGTCAGCCGCGTGATCGCCTCGCCGTCGATGGCGATCTCGCCGCTGGTCGGCGTGTCGAGGCAGCCGATCAGGTTGAGCAGCGTCGTCTTGCCGCTGCCCGAGGGCCCGGCCACCGCCATGAACTCGCCGCCGTGGACGGTCAGGCAGACGTCGGCCAGTGCCGTCACGGTCTGGGTGCCGAGGCGGTACGTCTTGCTCACGTCCTTCACGCTGACGACCTCGCTCATGCGAGCCTCCTCGTCGCGATCTGAGGGCAGCGTAGGGTCTCGATTGCCCTTCGCGGAAGGAATCGGACGAGGGGTCGAAAACGGGGACCGAGCGGTAGAATAGGCGGCCTAGAGGAGGACCCCGCCCGCATGCGTACCTACTACGACATCCGACTGAGCGACCGCGACGTGAGCCGGCGCGAGCTGACCGGCGAGGCCGTCGTGAAGGCCGGCCGCTACCTGATCGCGCGCACGCTCCTCGACCGCGGCGCCGCCACCGTCGAGCCGCTGTCGCCGGCCAATCCGCTGGTGTTCTCGGCCGGCCCCTTCGCCGGAACCAGCTTCTCGAACGCCAACCGGACCAGCGTGGGCTGCAAGAGCCCGCTCACAGGCGGCATCAAGGAGGCCAACGGCGGAGGCACGTTCGCCTACGCGCTGGGGCAGCTCAAGATCGCGGGCTTCACGCTGCTGGACGCCTCGCCCGACTGGGTCGTCATCCACTTCAAGAAGGACGGCACCGTCGCCTTCGACGACGCCGCCCCCTACATGGGCAAGGGCAACTTCGAGGCGGGCGAGATGCTGCGGGCCAAGTACGGCAAGAAGGTGGCGTTCGCGCTGTGCGGGCCGGTGGGCGAGTACCAGGGCCTCATCGCGGGCATCGCGTTCACCGACAAGGACGGGCGGCCCTCGCGCCTGTCCGCGCGCGGCGGCGTGGGCGCCGTCATGGGCAGCAAGAAGGTCAAGGCCGTCGTGGTCGACACCGACAAGATCCCGCCGTTCGAGGATCCCAAGAAGGTCAACGCGGCGATCAAGGACTACTCCAAGATGCTGCTGGCCGACGGCATCGTGCTGAACTTCTACCAGAAGCTCGGCACCGCCGGGATGGCCGACGTGCAGAACATGATGGGCGGCCTGCCGGTGCGCAACTTCAGCGCGGGCCAGCTTGCCGACGTGAAGGCCGGCGAGAAATTCAAGATGGGCGCCGACTACATCGCGCCCACCAACACCGCGCGCGGCGGCGAGCAGACGCACGCCTGCATGCCCGGCTGCGTCATCCAGTGCAGCAACATCTACGCGGACGCCTCCGGCAAGGAAGTCGTCTCGCCGGTCGAGTACGAGACGCTCGGCCTGCTCGGCTCCAACTGCGGCCTCACCGAGCCCGACGACCTCGCGCAGCTCAACTTCGTGGCCAACGACCTCGGCGTGGACACCATCGAGCTGGGCGGCATGCTGGGCGTGCTGATGGAGGCGGGGCTCGGAGTATTCGGCGACGTGAAGTTCATGACCGATTGCCTGGCCGAGATCCGGCGCGGCACGCCGAACGGCCGGCTGTGGGCCCAGGGCACCGCGCGCGTCGGCGAGCACTACAAGGTCCGCCGCGTGCCGGTCATCAAGAAGCAGGCGATCAGCGCCTACGACCCGCGCGTCGTCGAGTGCACCGGCGTGTCGATGATGACCACGGCCCAGGGCGCCGATCACACCGCCGGCAACCTTCCGCGGCTGAACACGAAGGACATGGACGCGGCCGCCATCATGGCGCAGAGCCTCGTGGCCCAGACGAATTGCGCGGCCACCGACTCGCTCGGTCTCTGCATCTTCGGGCGCAGCGTCACCGAGCCCAACACGGAGTTCATCGTCAACGCGCTCAACGCCGCGTGCGGCACCAGCTACACGAAGGAGTTCTTCACCGAGCTCGGGCGCGAGACGCTCAAGCTCGAGAAGGAATTCAACCAGCGGGCCGGCTTCACCGAGAAGGACGACGAGCTACCGAAGTTCTTCTATGACGAGGCGCTGCCGCCCACGAACCGCACGGCGCGCTTCCACGCGGCGGACGTGCACCGGATCTACGACTTGCTGCCTTCTTGAGATGGGGGGCCCCGACATGGCCCCCCATACCCCCCAATCGCTCGGAGCGCCTCGGCAAAGCCGGGGCGCTCCTCGATCACCACGCGATCATCCCAGCGCGGGCATGACCTCGTGGGTGAGGACGCGTAGCGAGCGCTTCACCTTGTCGGGCGGAAGCGAGCAGCCGCGATCGAGCTCGGCCACCACGCCGTCGAGGCCGAGATCGTCGCGAATGGTGCGCAGGCGCTCGGTGATGAGCTTGGCGGGGCCGACCACCGCGCGTGTTCTCAAGATCTCGTCGTAGTCGATGCTCGCGAGCCGATCGGCCCAGAACGTCTTGCGCTCGGCGGCCCCGGTGCCGGGCCGCCCGAGTCCGAGCCGCGTGATCTCCGCCTGGCGCGCGCAGAAGGCCAGCAGCGCCGCCTCGCACTCCTGGCGCGCCTCGCGCTCGGTCGGCGCCGCGTAGACCGGGATGCGCAGGTAGACCGTCGGCGAGCCGGCGTGGCCGGCCTCGCGCCAGGCGTCGCGATAGGACCTCAAGTAATTCTTGAGGTCGAACACGTCGAGGGCTCGCACGCCGACGAAGATGCCGATGCCCAGCTGGCCGGGGATGACGAACGACTCCGGCGTGTTGACAGCCATCCGGATCGGCGGGTGCGGGCGCTGTAGCGGCGTCGGCGTCACGGGTCCGGTCTTGAAGCGGAAGTACTCGCCCTCGTAGCTGAACGCCTCGCCCTTCCACGCCTGCCGGATCACGTCCATCGCCTCGGCGAAGCGGGCCTGACTTTCGCCGTAGGGCACGCCCAGCACGTCATAGGCGCGCGGCGAGCCGCTGCGGCCCACACCGAAGTCGAAGCGCCCGCCGCTCACGTGGTCGAGCGTGGCGACGTCCTCGGCGATGCGTAGCGGGTGGTTCAGCGGCAGCAGGTGCACGGCGGTGCCGATGCGCAGCCGGCGCGTGCGGCCCGCGATGGCGCCGGCCAGCACCAGGGGGGAAGACAGCACCGAGCGGGCGACGTTGAAGTGGATCTCGCCCAGCCAGACGCCGTCGAGGCCCCAGGCCTCGGCCGCCTCGATCGTGTCGAACTTGTCCTGGAAGGCGGTGACGGCGGTGCTGCCGGGCCGCGCTTCCTCCAGAAAGATCCCGACGTGCATGTGCGCAGGACAATGCCCCAGGTCGGCGCGTCTGTCAAAGCGCCGTGCTACCCTGCCGCCGATGCCGGCCTCGGTGGTGATCGTCGGCGGTGGTCTCATGGGCCTTAGCGCGGCCTGGCACCTGCGCCGCGCCGAGCCGGGCGCGCGCGTGGTCGTGCTCGAGCGCGCGCAGGTCGGCGCCGCCGCCTCCGGTGCGAGCGCCGCCGGCGTGCGCGTGATGGGACGCGATCCGGCCGAGCGCGCGCTGGCCCTCGCGAGCCTCGGCCGCTGGCCCGAGCTGGATCGCGAGCTGGACGGCGCGACCGGTTATCGCCGTGGCGGCGGACTGCGGGTGGCGCTCGACGATGCGTCGTGGCGCGCGGTGCCCGCGTGGGTCGCCGAGCAGCGCGGCGACGGCGTGCCGGTCGACGTCGTGGACGCTGGGGATGCGCGGCGGCTGGCGCCGGAGATCGCCGCCGGCTGTCCCGGCGGCGTGTTCTGCGCGATGGACGGCCAGGCCGAGGCGATGCCGACGGTGCAGGCCTTCGCGGCGGCGGCGCGCCGCGCCGGGGTGCGGCTCGAAGAGGGCGTCGGGGTCGAGCGGCTCATCGTCGAGCATGGGCGCGTCGTGGCCGTGAGCCGCAGCGACGGCCGCCGCGAGCCATGCGACGTCGCGATCGTCGCCGGCGGAACCTGGAGCCCCCCGCTGCTGGCGCCGCACGGCGTCCGACTGCCGTTCACGACGCGCGCGCTCCAGATGCTGCTGACCGAGCCCGCGCGCGGCGCACTCGCGCCCGTGATCGGCGCGTTCGACCGCAAGCTCAGCTTCAAGCAGCTCGCCGGCGGCGCCTACCTCATCGGCGGCGGCTGGCCCGCGCACATTCCAGACGAAGCAGCCAACCGCTGGGAGGTCCTCGACGACAGCGTGCAGGGCAGCCTCGCCGTCGCGCGCGAGGTCTATCCGCCCGTGGCGAGCGTCAAGGTCGCGCGCGGCTGGGCAGGGTTGGAAGCCTTCACGCCGGACGATCTACCGGTGCTGGGGCCGGTGCCCAGCCTCGACGGGCTACTGATTGCCGCGGGCTTCTGCGGTCATGGCTTCGCGCTGGCCCCGGCCGTCGGCGACGTGCTCGCACGACTGGCGTGCGGCCGCGACGCACGCGAAGACCTCTGGCGCGGCCTGCGCCTCGAGCGCTACACAGCGGCAGTCAGGAGGGGAGAGTCATGATCACGATCTACGCGCTCTGCGGCGGCTACCTCGAGCTGCCGTACGAGAGCATGATCCGCGATGCCTCGCCGTCACGCTGGACGGTCCCGATCGAATGCTTCCTGATCGACCATCCGCGCGGGCGGCTGCTCTTCGACACGGGCCTGCACTGCGACACGCTGACGAACATGCTGGGCCGCTACGGCCCGGAGCGCGCCACGCGCTTCGGCGTGCACTCCAAGGCCGGTGACGACGTCGTCAGCCAGCTCGCACGCGTGGGACTCGAGCCGGCGGACGTGCCGTTCGTCGCCAACTCGCACTGGCACTTCGATCACTGCGGCGGCAACGAGTTCTTCCCGCAGGCCACGATCATCGTCCAGCAGCGCGAGATGGACGCGGCGCGCTCGCCGGAGCTGCTGGCGCAGGGCAAGTATCGTCCCAGCCCGAAGGACTACGACCATCCGCTGCGCTACCACGCGGTGGACGGCGACCACGACGTCTTCGGCGACGGCAGCGTGGTGCTGATCCCGACCTACGGCCACACACCGGGGCACCAGTCGCTGCTCGTGCGCCGCGGCCGCGACGAGCGCCTGCTCTTCACCGCGGATGCCTGCTACACGCGCGAGAACATGGACCGCGACATCCTGCCCACCGTGGTTTGGGACGAGCGCGAGATGTCGCACGCCCTTGGGCGCCTGCGCGACCTCCGTGACAAGCAGGGCGCCATGACAGTGTATGGCCACGACCCCGCGCAGTGGCGCACGCTGCGGCAGGCGCCCGCGCCGATGGCGTGAGCCGCGTCGAGGCCGCGGCGCGGGCGCTCCTCGGCCGCCGTCTTCCTCACCCTCGCGTATCTCCGGCGCTTTCTCCGCGACATGCTGGCGGCGCACGCCGAGGTGCCCGACGTCGCACTCTAGCGCTTACGTCGCCGCGCGCCTGCCCCCGTAGGCTTCGCTCGGCCCGATCTTGCTGTCCTCGAAGATGAGCTTGGAGCGGGAGTTGACCACGCCGGCCCAGTTGGCCAGCGCCTGCTCGGTCCACTCGCCGTCGGGACGCGGCTCGTCGTCGAAGTTGCCGGTGGTGTCGCTGCCGCGCACGAGCATGGCCGGCTGACGGACGCGCGGGGGCTTGGCCCACGTCGGCAGCATCTCGACGAGCAGCAGGAAGCGGCGGTCGGGACCGAAGTTGGTGCCGGAGCCGTGGACCAGGGAGTTGTCGAACATCGCCATCTCGCCGGGCGCGAGCGCGAAGTCGACGGCCTTGGACTCATCGAACTTCTCGCTGATGTATTGGCCACGGGCCAGGATGCTCCGGGGATCGTCGCTCTCCTCGTGCTTGAGGATGCCCCACTTGTGCGAGCCGGGGATGCCGCGCAGGCAGCCATTGGTGGCGCCGCAGTCCGACAGTGCAAGCGCGCCGAGCACGACCGGGATGGCGGCGCCGTAGGCCGAGTCCTGATGCCAGCCCGCGAAGGTCTGGCCGTCGGCCTTCTTCACGCGCCAGGCCATGGACCAGACGCGGAGATTGGGCCCGATCAGGTCCTCGAAGATATCCAGGATGTGCGGGTCTTCCGCGATGTCGAGGACCCACGGGCAGAGCAGGTGCGACTTGGTTTTCATCTTCTTGATGTCGCTCACGCGCGCCTCGAGCTTCTCGAAGCGCTCGCGGTACGCGCGCGCCCGCTCGGCGCTCATCGCGCGCAGGGGCGAGAGCAGACCATTGTCGTGGAACGACCTCACCTGCGCCTCGGTCAGCACTTTCGGCATCGCCGTCACGCCTCCGCCTCGATGAGGACCGGGGTGTCCTGTGCGGGCTTGTAGCCCATGTGGGCCGGGAACTCGGGGCCCAGCGGCCAGGCCTTGGGGAACTTCAACCAAAGTCTCAGCATGTGGCGCTTCTGGTTCGGCTCGGGACCGTCCACGAAGCCGGTGCGCGAGTGCAGCGTCGTGTAGTTGTTGATGAACTGGATGTCGCCCGGCTCGAGGTCCATGTCCAGGCGCAGGTCGGGACGCCGCGTGCACTCGTCGAGGTAGTCCAGCGCGGCCTGCTCCAGCGTCGTCAGCGGCACGCCGCGCTTCACGGCGCCGGCGTTGATCTGGTTGCGGATGTAGCGGCAGGAGACGACGCCGTCGCGTGCGCCGAAGACGGGGATCGGTTTGTCCGACACGCCGCGCTCGGTCAGCGCGGCCTCGCGGCGGATGTAGTAGAAGCCGTTGTAGAGCAGCCCGAGGTACTCGGGATGGTTGGCCAGGATCTCGTTGTGCACGGTCACCGACGAGACGATGCTGCTCAGCCCGCCCTCGAGCGAGCGCCGCAGGCAGAGCAGGCCCACCATGTCGCCGGCGTCGGTGTGATAGGGCAGGTAGGCGTTGGTCTCGTAGCCGCGCACGTCGATGTTGCCGTACGTGCGGCCGTGATCGTAGACGTGGCCGAGCAGCTCGCCCTGCGGATTCTGGTAGAGCGGTGAGCCGAGATAGCGGCCCAAGCCCCAGAAGACGAGCCCGGTGTCCTCGTCGCTCCAGCGGCCGACCGGAAGCCCGCGCAGCACGACGAACCCGCGGCCGTCGTACATGTCGGCCAGGGCCTGCTCAAGGCGCGGCCGCATCGCCGTCAGCGGGAAGTCGTCGCGCGTGATCGCCTCCAGCGGCTTGCCGGAGGCCTTGGCGGCGGCCAGCGCCTGCTCGACGTCGGCGATCTCCGCGTCGGTCAACCGCGCGATCCACGACGTCTCGCGCGCGAGCGTTTCCCCGCGCCAGGCCTTGGCACCGACCACACGGCTCATCCAGCAGGGTGACGTCATATCTCCATCTCTTGGGTAGGGGAACCTGGGAGGGTTCCCCTCTTCCCGTCTCTTGGGTAGGGGAACCCTAGGAGGGTTCCCCTCTTCCCCTCCGGTTTCGGTTATCGGTGGTTCTTCTATCCGTACCGCGGATCGAGTGCGTCTCGCAGCGCGTCGCCCAGGACGTTCAGGGCCATGACGAGCGAGAAGATCACCAGGCCCGGGTAGAGCGCGATCCAGGGCGCCTGGGACAGGTAGCGCTGGGCCGCGTTCAACATGCTACCCCAGGAGGGCGCCGGCGGCTGCTGGCCGAGGCCCAGGAAGGACAGGCTGGCCTCGGCGATGACGGCGGCGGCCACCGTGAGGCTCGACTGGATCAGCAGCGGCGCGACCATGTTCGGGAAGATGTGCCGGCCGGCGATGCGCACGTGCGAGCAGCCGAGGGCGCGCGCCGCCTCGACGTACTCCTCGGTCTTCAGTGCCAGCACGGTGCCACGGGCCAGGCGCAGGAAGGTGGGCAGCGCGGCGATGCCGATGGCGAGCATCGCGTTGGTGAGGCTCGGGCCGAGGAACGCGGCGAGCGCGATGGCCACGATGAGGAACGGGATCGCCAGCATCGCGTCGGTGAGCCGCATGATGAGGCCGTCGATCCAGCCGCCGGCGTAGCCCGAGAGCAGGCCGAGCGGAATGCTCACGGTCAGCGCCAGCGCGACGGGAATGACGCCGGCCAGCAGCGAGGCGCGCGCGCCCCAGATCACGCGCGAGAGCACGTCCCGCCCGACCTCGTCGGTGCCCAGCACGTGCGCGCCCGACGGCGCCTTGCGCACCGCGCGGAAGTCCGTGGCGATCGGGTCGTACGGCGCCAGGTGCGGCGCTGCGAGCGCGACGGCGACGAAGGCCGCGACCACCCCGGAGGCGATCAGCGCAGCCGGCCGCCGCAGCCAACGTCGCACCGTCAGCCCCGCAGCCGCGGGTTGGCGACGAAGTACAGCACGTCGGCCAGCAGGTTCAGGAGCACGTAGAGCCCGGCGGAGACGAGCACGACGCCCTGCACGACCGCGTAGTCGCGGTTGAACACCCCGTCCACCAGGAGTTTGCCGAAGCCGGGGATCGCGAAGATCTGCTCCGTGAGGACGGCGCCCGAGAGCAGGCGGCCGAACTCGATGGCGCCCAGCGTGATGACGGGGATCAGCGCGTTGCGCAGGGCGTGCTTGAGGATGACCAGCCGCTCGGGCACGCTCTTGGCCCGCGCGGTGCGCACGTAGTCGGCGCTCAGCGTCTGCAGCATGGCGCCCCGCGTGTGGCGCATCATCACGCCGGCCACGCCGGTGCCCAGCACGATCGAGGGCAGCAGGATCGTGGTCAGGTTGCGGCCCAGGTTCTCCCACGGCGCGACGTAGCCGGAAGCCGGCAGCCACCCGAGCCGCACGGCGAAGAGCAGGATCAGCATGATGCCAAGCCAGAAGTGCGGCACCGAGAGGCCCGAGAGCGCCACGAGGTTTGCGGCGAGGTCGGCCACGGTGCCGCGGCGCGCGGCGGAGAGCACGCCGGCCGGAATCCCGATGGCGAGCGCGATCAGCATCGAGGCGAAGGCCAGCTCGAGCGTGACGGGCAGCTTGGAGGCCAGCAGCTCGCTGACGGGCAGCCGGCTGCGCAGCGATTCGCCGAGATCGCCGCGCAGCACCTTGCCCATCCAGATCGCGTACTGCACGACCACCGGCCGGTCGAGGTGATAGCGCGCGCGGATCGCCGCCACCGCGGTCTCGTCGCGCTCCTCGCCGGCCAGCGCCAGCGCGGCGTCGCCGGGGAGAAGCTGCTGGAGCGAGAAGATCAGCACCGACACGAAGAACAGCGTCGGCACCAGCACCACGATCCGCCGCGCCACAAAGCGCGCGAGCGACATCAGTTCAGCTTGAGCCCCTTGAAGCGGATGATGCCGTCGGGGTAGGGCGTGAAGCCCTGCACGCGGGCGCTCGTGCCCGTGAAGACACGGCGATGCCAGAGGATCAGGCGCGGCGTGTCGCGCACGAGGATCTCGGTGGCCGCATCGTAGAGCTTCTTGCGCTCGGCCGGGCTCGCGACCTGGCGTGCCCTGGTGAGGAGCGCGTCGAGGTCGGCGTTGCAGTAGTGACTGTCGTTCTGGGCGCCCTTGCAGGTGCTCTGCGTGAAGACATTGCCGTCGGGATCGGGCCGCCCGCTCCAGAACGTGAAGTACGCCTCGAAGTCACCCTTGCGGCCGTTGGTGAGCATCGTGACGTTCTCCTGCGTCTGTAGATGCATCGTGATGCCGGCCTCGGCCAGCATGGCCTGGATGATCTGCGCCGCCTCCTGCCGGTCACGCTCGGGCGGCACGATCAGCGTGAAGGTGAGGCTCGGCTGGCCGGCCTCCTTCAGGAGCTGCCTGGCCCTGGCCACGTCGCGCGGCCGCACCGGGAGCTTCGCATTGTAGTAGTAGTTCGACGGGCTCACCCACTGGTTGCCCGGGATGTACTCGTTGTTGAAGACGGTCTTCACCAGCGTCTCGCGGTCGATGGCGAGGTCGATCGCCTGGCGCACGCGCGCGTCGGCCAGCGTCTTCGAGCGCGGCCCGTTGGCGACGTTGAGCGGGATCATCTGGTAGCCGAGCTCCGGCACGCCCGTGACCTTCAGCTTGCTGTCGCCGCGGATCTCCGGCAGGTCGGTCGGTGAGGCGCGCTCGATCATGTGCAGGTCACCCGAGCGCAGGCTGGCCAGGCGTGCCGTGGAGTCCGTGATCGGCACGAACTCCACGCGGTCGATGTGGATGTTGGCCTTGTCCCAGTAGTCAGAAAACTTCTCGAGCACGATCTTGCCCTGGGCCACGCGCTCGACGAACCGGAAGGGTCCCGCGCACACGGGCTTCTGCCCGAGCTTGTCGCCGAGAGCCCTGGCCGCCTTGGGCGAGACCATCATGCCGGAGCGGTCGGTCAGCGCGGCCAGCAGCGGCACCAGGGGCTCGGACAGGTTCAGGCGCACCGTGGTCTCGTTGAGGACGTCCACGCTGGCGATCTGGCCGATCTCGGTCTTGCGGAACGAGCCCGGGGTGTTGATGTGGTGCTCGATGTTGAACTTCACGGCCTCGGCGTTGAGCGGCTCGCCGTCGTGGAACTTCACGCCGCTGCGCAGCTTGAGGACGACCGAGCGCTGGTCGGGCGCCCACTCGTAGCCCGTCGCGAGCTGCGGCACGATCTTCAGATCGGGCGTGACGTCGAAGAGCTTGTCGCAGAGGCCCGCGAAGACGAGCCGGCCGACGTAGGCGCGGCTGATCGTGGGGTCGAGGGCGTCGGGATCGTCGTTGAGCCCGATCCGTAGTACCGATTGCGCGCCGGCCGGCGACACGGCCAGCAGCAGCGACAGCGCGAGGACGAGGGTGAGCGGGCGCGGCCATCTCATGACGCAAACTCCTTGTCGGCGTCGAGCGTCCCGCGGGCATCGACGGCGACGGCGCCCTCGCCCGCTCGGCGCACGATGAGCGGATTGATCTCGAGCTCGACCAGCCGGGGGCCGAGGTCGGCGGCGAGCCACGACACGCGGACGACGGCGTCGACGACGGCGGCCACGTCGAGCGCCGGCCGCCCGCGCGCGCCGTGCAGCAGCGGCGCCGCGCGCAGCGCATCGAGCATGACCCGCGCGCGCTCGGGCGCGACGGGCGCGGGCGCCAGCGCGACGTCCTTCAGGATCTCCACGGCGATGCCGCCCAGGCCCACCAGCACGACCGCGCCGAAGTGCGGATCGCGCCGCGCGCCGACGATCACTTCGGCCTCGCCACGAGCCATCGGCTGGACGACGAACCCCTCGACGGCGAGGCGCCCGGCCATCTCGCTGGCGGCGGCGACGACCTCGTCCGCGCTTCGCAGGTCCAGGCGCACGGCGCCCGCATCCGTCTTGTGCACGAGGCTCCGCGACACCGCCTTGAGGGCCACGGGAAGGCCGAGCACCGCGGCGGCCTTGCCGGCTTCGGCCGCCGTCGAAACCATATGCTCCGGCACGAGCTTGAGCCCGTAGGCCTCGAGCAATTGCTTAGCCTGGCGTTCGGTCAGCGGGCCCTTCCCGAGGTCGCGGAGGCGGCCGGGATCAGGCAGCGCGGTCGGACGCGCGGCCGTCGTCGTCGGCGCGGCGCGGAGACGATCGTGCTCGACGATCAGCGCCAGGGCGCGCAGCGCTTCCTCGATGCCGTCGAAGTGGAACTGGCCGATCTCGGCCAGCGCCCGGCGCGGCCCGTCGGCGGCGCGGCCCGGCGTCAGCGCGATCATCACGGGCTTGTCGAGCGCCTGGGCCGCCTCGCCGATCAGCCGCGTGCGCCGCGCGAAGAACGGCATCGACGTGAGGATGGCGAGGCCGTAGTCCACGCCGTCGTCGCCGAAGATGATGCGCGCGGCGTCGCCGGCGATCTCGATCTCCTCCGGCGCCTTGCGGCCGCCGAGGTCGATCGGGTTGTCGGCCTGGGGCGGCAGCAGGATCTCGCCCAGCTTGTCGCGCGTGGCCGGGGCCAGGCGCGCCAGCGGCAGGCCGAGCTCGCTCACACGGTCGGAGGCGATGCCGCAGCCGCCTCCGGACGAGGACAGGATCGCCACGCCGCCGCGCCGCGGCCGCGTGTGACGGATGAGGAACTGCGCGGCACGCACCATGTCCTCCGGCTGGTGCGCGAGCACGGCGCCCTCCTCGCGGCACACCGCCTCGAACACGTCGAAGGCGCCCGCCAGGCTCGCCGTGTGCGAGCGCGCCGACTTCACGCCCGCCTCCGTGCGGCCCGTCTTCACGATGAGCACCGGCTTGCCCGCGCGACGCGCGCCGGCCAGCGCGCGGCGGAAGCGCACGCCGTCGAGCAGTCCCTCGACGTAGACGCAGATCGCCTCGGTCTCCGGCTCGGCCACCAGGTGCTCGACGAAGTCGCAGATCTCGAGATCGACCTGGTTGCCGAGCGACACACAGTGGCGAAAGCCGATGCCGTCGGCGGCGGCGCGGTCGAAGATCGAGACCATCAGGGCACCGCTCTGGCTCACGAGCGAGATGGCTCCGTCGCGCAGGTGGTCGGTGTCGAGCACGACGGAGGAGCAGAGCGCCAGGTGATGGTGCGGCACGATCAACCCCATGCAGTTCGGCCCCACCAGCCGCATGCCGGTGGACCGCGCGATCTCCACCAGCGCCGCCTGCCGCGCGGCGCCGTCGGCGCCGGCTTCCGCGAAGCCCGTGGAGATGATCACGCAGCACCCGACGCCGGCCGCGGCGGCCGCGGCCACGCTCTGCACCAGCGAGGCGCCCGGCACGGCGAGGATCGCCACGTCGGGCGGCGCCGGCGCCTCCGCGATCGTCGCGTACGCGCGGCGGCCCAGCACCTCGGCGCGGCGCGGATTGATCGGCACGATCTCGCCAGCGAAGCCGTGCTGCGCCAGGAAGCTCATGATGCGGCCGCCGAACTTGTCCTTGCTGTCGGAGG
>QHRW01000057.1:26681-31945 GCA_003220265.1 Candidatus Rokuibacteriota bacterium
CGACGGCAGCGGCGTGCAGGGCCTGTGTCACGTTCGGCCCTCGGGACTATACCACCGCTCTTCCTCGACGGCAGACGCTTTGCACCGTCAGGACGACGGAGGGGTATCGTCATGAGTTTCCGCATGATCCGCCTCGCGCTGGCGGCGGGGGCGCTGGCGCTCGCCGCGTCGTCGCCGGTCATCGCGCAGGGCGTCGAGACGCGCGGCGTCGTGCAGCGCGTGGACGTGCCGAGCGGCACCGTGTACTTCACCGACGGGCGTACCGCTCGCATCGAGCCGGGCTCCACGCTGACCGTGGATGGCCGCCCTGTGAGCCTGGCCGACGTGCAGCCCGGCTGGACGCTGATCATTCCGGGCGTGGCCGCCGCCGCCCCGCCCAGCGTGGTCGTCGCCGCGCCGACCCCGGCGCGCCCGGCGCGTCCGCCCGTCGATGCCACCGGCGTCGTGTCGCGCGTGGATCCGCAGACGGGCACGATCGTGCTCGAGGACGGCCGCGTGCTACAGGCGACGGGCCTCACCACGATCTGGCAGCCGGTGCCGATGACGGCGGTGAAGCCCGGCGCCTCCGTCTACATGCGCAACGCCGAGCCGCTCGACTTTCGTCCCGGCGCAGGCTCGCCACCCGCTGGCAGCACGCGCTTCCAGATGGGCACCGTCACGGGCGTCGACGCCGCGAACCGACGCATCATGCTGAGCGACGGCAGCGTCGCTCGCCTCGCGCCGGGCACGCGGCTGCAGATCGACGGCCGCCCGGCCGCCATCGCCGACCTGCGCTCGGGCGACGAGATCGTGATCGGCGTGCCGGCCGGCAGCACCCTCGCAGTGACGTCCGGCGGCATCAGCGCGCTGCCCGCCCAGGCCTACGTGATCGAGAGCACCGAAGTCTACGTCGTACGGCGGCCGCAGTCGCCGTGAAGGGGAAACGCATCATGAGATCGCTCACGCTCGCGCTCGTGCTGGCGCTCGGCGCCGCCTCGCTCACCGCGCCGGCCTTCGCCGCCTCGCGGACGATCGGCCAGATCATCGACGACGCGGCCATCGTGGCGGAGGTCAAGACCAAGCTCACGGCCGACAAGCTGTCGAACCTCACCAAGATCGACGTCAAGAGCGAGAGCGGCGTCGTCACGCTCGGCGGCACGGTGGACTCCGCCGATCGCCGCGCGCGCGCCGCGCAGATCGCGGCCAACGTCAACGGCGTCAAGAGCGTGCGCAACAACATCGACGTCTCGGGCACGGGCTCGACGGCGTCCACGACCGCCGCGCCGGCCTCCACGACGGCCGCGCCGGCCTCGGCGACGCTCGAAGCAACCGGCACGGTGGCCTCGGTCGATCCCGCCACCGGCACCATCACGCTGCAGGACGGCCGGGTGCTGAAGGCCACCGACCAGACGGCGATCTGGCAGCCGAGCTCGGTGACGGCGCTCAAGCCGGGTGCCCAGGTGCTCGTTCGCGGCGCCGCGCCCACGGCGTTTCAGCCGAGCGCGGCGGCCGGCGCGCGCCACTGGCGAATGGCCACCGTGAGCCACATCGATCGGTCGGCCAACGAGCTGGTCCTCAACGACGGCACGACGGTAAAGGTGACGTCCGCGACGAACGTGCATCGAGGCGCCGACCGCCTGGGCATCGACCAGATCGAGGCGGGCTCCGAGGTGGTGGTGTACACGCCGTCGGCGTCGGCCACGGAGGCCAGCGAGGTCGCGGTCGTGTGGACGCCGACCGCCTCGGCGAAGTAAAGCCGACAGGGCGGCGCCTGGGCTACACTCGGGGCTCAGGAGGCGATGGCGATGAAGAAGCTCGTGGCGATCGTCGCGCTCGCAGTAATTCTGGCCGGGATGATCCCGCTGCAGGCCGACGCGCACGGAGTGGGCGCCGCCGCGGTGGCGTTCGGCGCGTTCGTGGCCTTCAACGCGCTGTTCCTCCCGTTCGCCATCGCGAGCGCGGTCATGGCGCCGCCCGTCGTCTACTCGACGCCGGCGCCCGTGTACGCGGCCGCGCCCGTGTACGCCGCTGCGCCTGCGGTCTACACGCCGCCGCGGCCGACACCGGCGGTCTCGCGGCAGGTAGTCTACGCGCACGGCCGCTACGTGCTCTACGGCGACGGCGTGAGCCGGCCCTACCAGTGGATCTGGATTCCTAACCCGCCGCCGCCAGGGTCGGCCCCGGGCTACTAGTAGCGCCGCCCGTATCCGTACGGCCGATAGCCGTACCCGTAATACCCGTAGGCCGGCCGTGGGGCGACAATCACGGGAGCGGCCACGGGCACCGGTGCCGGCACCAGAAGACAGCCCGCCGTTCCGAGAGCGGCTCCGACCAGGATCAGGGCGGTTGCGAAGCGCCACACGGTTTTGACCCTCACCATCGTCGATCCTCCCAACGGTGAGACGGCCGAAGCCTGCATTGTATTTCCGAGGGGCGGCCCATCGATTCGCTGGCTCCGGTATTGCACTTCGTCCCCTTGAACCGGAGATCCTTGATCACCGGAGAGGAGGCAATGACGATGACGGTCATGTCACGTGTGATGACGGGTGTGGTCGGGCTTTCCATGCTCGTGGCGATGAACGGCTGTGGCACCGCGACCGGCGCCGCGGTCGGCGCGGGCTCGGGCGCGGCGATCGGCGCCGGCACGGGCTATGGCGCTGGCAAGGGCGCGCTGATCGGGGCTGGTGTGGGCGCCGCCGGCGGCGCCATCTACGACATCACGAAGAAGCGTTAGACGGTAAACGGAGGGGAAGAGGGGAACCCTCCCAGGGTGCCCCTACCCAAAGGAGTCGACGATGAATCGCTGGCTGCTGCTCTCTGGTGGCTTCGTCTCCGCCGCCCTGCTGACCGCGGGTCTCGCCTTCGGTCAGACGGCGACGCAGCCGAAGTCCGCCGAATGCGTGAAGGGCGCGCCGAAAAAGGTCGAGGGGCAGGTCGTGAGTGTCGACCCCGCGGCCGGCACGATGATGGTGCGCGAGAAGAACGGCAAGACGCACCAGTTCCAGGTCTCCAAGGAAATGGCCAACGACATGAAGCCCGGCGACCAGATCGAGGCCAACCTCAGCCGGGAGTCGAAGTGCTGATCGATTCCTGACCCGGCGTTGTCAGACCGCCTCGTAGGGCCGGCGTCGGACGTGCTCCATGTTCGTGCCCTCGATGCGGATGAGCCGGGTCGGGCCCTCACGCCGCGGTGAGTGCACGTCGCCCTCGTGGTAGACGTGCGCCGCGCCCGGCGTGAGGGTGTAGCTTCGCGCGCGCTTCACGCGCGCCGGTCGCTCACCGGCGGCGGGCTCCACCAGCGACCAGTCCGACATCACCGTCTCGCCGCGCGCCTGCCCGTAGATCGCCCACGAATGGCCATGATCGTGCGGCGCGCTCTCCCTGGCGCCGCGGTAGACGTGGGCCAGGATGCAGAAGCCGAGCTGCGGATCCTGGTAGAGGATCTTGCGCTCCGGCGTGTCGTCGGTGAGGTGCGCGCTGACGAACGCGTCGTCCTTGAGCACCTCCTGCAGGAGCGCGCACACCTGCTCGCGCCCCTTGCGTCCGGGCTGCTCGGTGAGGATCCGGTGACACGCGGCGGCGAACGCTTCCAGCGTGGGCATCGTCGTGGCCCTTATCGTGACAGCGCGAACTTCTGGAACGTGTGCGTGCCCTCGGGCGCGAGCCCGCGACTGACCGCGAACGTCCACGTCACCTCGCTCACGTACACGTCGCCGCGCGAGTCGACGGCGAGCCCGTGGGGCGCCGCGAAGCTGCCCGCCGCGGTCGCGTCCGGTCCGCCCCAGCGCGCGAGCAGGTGGCCGTCGCGATCGAACACGCTCACGCGGCCCGGCCGCGGATTGGTGATGGGGCCGTGGCGCTGCGAGGTCTGGCCCTTGTGCCACCACAGCTCGGAGACGTGCGCGCGGCCCTCGGCGTCGAACACGAGGTGCGTGGGCCGCTGCGTGTCGGTCCACTCCGCCAGGTACTCGCCGTCGGGGCTGAAGACCTGGATGCGATCGTTCTCGCGGTCGCAGACGAAGACGCGGCCGTCGGCGGCGACGGCGATGCCGTGGGGCAGGTGGAACTGCCCCGGCCCCGTGCCGGAGACGCCCCACGAGCGCTTCAGCGTGCCCGTCGGCGAGAACTGGTGCACGCGGCAGTTGCCGTAGCCATCGGAGACATAGAGATCCCCGCGGGGGCCGATCGCCAGGTTCGTGGGCCGGTTGAAGGGGCCGGCCGCGCGCGGGATGTTGATCGAGTCCTTGCCGTCGTAGCCCGTGTCGGACGGCGTGTTCAGCGTGCCCAGCGTGAGCAACAGCTTGCCCGCCGGCGTGAACTGCCGGACCGTGTGATTGCCGTCGTCGGTGGCCCACACGGTGCCGTCCGGCGCGATCGTGAGGCCGTGGGTGCGATAGGTGAACTCGCCCTCGCCCCACGAGCGCAGGAAGTCGCCCTTGGCGTTGTACACGATGATCGGGTGATCGCCGCGGCAGATGAGGAACACGCGATCCTCGCCGTCCACCGCCACGCCTGCCACGTCGCGATGCTGGTATCCCGCCGGTAGCTGCTCCCACCCTTCGACGACCTGGTATCGCCGCGCGTTCGCCTGTGTCATGGCATCCCCTCCGTGGGCAGGCTCACTATGGGAGCGGGAGGGCGGCGCGTCAAGCTAGCGAGGGCTGGCCGCCGGCGCGCCTCCGCGGGCCTTGAGCTTCTGCACGAGGGAGTCGTAGGATTCCGTCTGCACGATCTTGTTGAACTGGGTGCGGTAATTCGACACCAGGCTGACACCCTCGATGACCACGTCGTACACCCGCCACTGGCTCTCCATCTGGTGCATCCGGTAGTCGATGGGGATCTCCGTGCCGCTCTTGGTCGCGATGGTCGTCTTCACAGTGGCCTCGGGGCCACTGACCGTCTCGCCGACGTACTTCACCTTCTCGCCCTGGTACAGGTCGATCTTGGAGACGTACGAGCGGTCGAGAAGCTCGGAGAACAGCTTGGTGAACTCCTCGCGTTCCTGCGGCGTGCGCACGTTCCAGTGGGGGCCCAGGGAGCGGCGGGCGGTGTCGGGATAGTCGAAGATCTCTTCCGCGATCTTGCGCACCCGCTCGCGGCGTTCGGCGGGCTTGTCCTTGAAGGCGGGATCGTCGAGCACGCGGATGACCTCATCCACGCGGCTCTTGAGCTGATCGGTCGGGGCGCCCGCCCAGGCGGAGGTGACGATGGGCGTGGGCCATAGCAGGCTGATGAGCACGGTCTGGTAGTAAAGCATGTGGCGCGACGGTGCAACGCAGGTGCCA
>QHRW01000057.1:31987-45947 GCA_003220265.1 Candidatus Rokuibacteriota bacterium
GCTTGTCGGCGGCGGGCTTTTCCGCGCTGGGCCGGCCACCGCCGCCCGGCGTGCGGCCGGTGGCGCCGCGCACCTCCACCTTCGCGCCCTGGACGAGGCGTGGCTGGCCGTCGGTCACGACGGATTCGCCGGCTTCGACGCCGCTGGTCAGGATCGTCTCGCTGCCCTGCGTGCGCGCGACCACGACGCGCCGCGTGTCCACCGTCTGGTCCGGCTTCACCACGAACACGAAGGCGCCCTGCTGTCCCGTCTGCAGCGCCTGGGCGGGAATCACGAGCGCGTCGTTCTCGACGGCCAGCGTCATGGACACGTTGACGAACTGCCCCGGCCACAGCCGCCGCTCGCCGTTGGTGAACGTGGCCTTGAGCCGGATGGTGCCGGTGGTCTGATCGACGGCGTTGTCGATGAACGTCACGGTGCCGCGCTCCGGCTTCGGCTCGCCGGAGGCGATCGCGTCCACGGTCAGCGCGCCCGCGGCCATGTACCGCTTGATCTGGGCGAGCTGCTGCTGCGGCACGGTGAACGACACGTACACCGGCTGCACCTGGTTGATGACGAGCAGCGTCGAGTCGTTGGTGCCGCTGGCCCGCACGACGTTGCCCTGGTTGAGCTGCAGGCTGCCGGCGCGGCCGTCGAGGGGCGAGCGGATCGTGGTGTAGCCCACCTGCACGCGCGCGTTGTCCACGAGCGCGGCGTCCGCCCGCACGATCTCCTCGGCGCTCCGCACCGCCGCCTCGTCGGCGCGCACCGTCTCCTCGGCGCTCGCCACGTCGGCCTCGTCGGAGCGCACGGTGGCGGCCAGCGCCTCCGCCGACGTCCGGATCTGGTCGTACTGCTCCTGGGCGATGAGCTCGCGCTTGAGCAGGTCGCGATAGCGGCGCTCGGAGACCTCGGCGTTCTTGGCCTGGGCCTGGTCGCGGGCCAGCGCGGCGCGTGTCTGGCCCACGCGGGCGGTGTCGCGCTGGAGTACCGCGCGGGCCTGCGCGACCTGTCCCTGGTCCTTGGCCAGCGTGGCCTGCGCGTTGGCCAGGGCCGCCTCGTAGGTGCGGGGGTCGATCGTGAAGAGGAGGTCGCCCTTGTGGACGTCCTGGCCCTCCGTGATGTGCACGCGCATCAGCTCGCCGCCGACCTGGGCGCGCACGGCGACGACCGCATAGGCCTCCACGGTGCCGATCGCCTGCACCTGCAGCGGGACCGCCTTGCGCTCGACCGGCGCCACCGCCACCGGCACCGGAGGGCGCTTGGGGGGCTGCTTGGACTCGGCGTTGCCCCCCGAGCACGCGCCGAGCGCGGCCATGAGCAGCGGGAGCAGCCACGGTTGCACGAATCGCCGCGTCATCCGCGCGCCTCCGAGGGGCGGCGGGCGAAGGCCCGCGGTCGCCGGCTGAGCGCCAGGCGGACGCGCTCGAGATAGAGGTAGACGACCGGTGTCGTGTAGAGCGTGAGGAGCTGCGACATGATCAGGCCGCCCACGATGGTGATGCCGAGCGGGCGGCGTAGCTCGGCGCCGGCGCCGGTGCCGAGGGCCAGCGGCAGACCTCCGAGGAGCGCAGCCATCGTGGTCATCATGATGGGGCGGAACCGCAGAAGGCAAGCGTGCCTGATGGCCTCAAGCGGCGGGCGGCGCTCGCGCCGCTCGGTGTCGAGCGCGACGTCGATCATCATGATCGCGTTCTTCTTGACGAGACCGATCAGCAGGATCATGCCGATGAGCCCGATGACGTTCAGCTCGTTGCCGGTGAGCAGCAGCGCCAGGATGGCGCCCACGCCGGCCGAGGGCAGCGTGGACAGGATCGTGATCGGGTGGACGAAGCTCTCGTAGAGCACGCCGAGCACGATGTAGACGCTGATGAGCGCGGCCAGGATCAAAAGGGGCTGGGTGGCGAGGGAGGCCTGGAAGGCCTGGGCGGTGCCCTGGAAGCTGGGGCGCACCGCGGCCGGCATGCTGATTTCCCGCTCGGCGGCCTGGATGCTCTGCACGGCCTCGCTCAGCGCCACGCCGGGTACCAGGTTGAACGACAGCGTCACCGAGGGGAAGAAGCCCTGGTGGTTGACGGCCAGCGGGGTCGTGCTGGGCGCGAAGCGGGTGATGGCGCTCAGGGGCACCTGGGCGCCGGTGGACGACTTCACGTAGATCGACGTCAGCGCGTCGGGGCTCTGCTGAAAGGCCGGCAGCACCTCCAGCACGACGCGGTACTGGTTGAGCTGCGTGAAGATCGTGGAGACCTGGCGCTGGCCGAACGCGCTGTAGAGCGTCTCGTCGATGGCCAGGGGCAGCACGCCCAGGCGCGAGGCGGTGTCGCGGTCGATCACCAGCGCGGCCTGCAGCCCGCGGTTCTGCTGATCGGTCGCCACGTCGCGCAGGCCGGGCAGGTTGCGCAGCTTGGCCAGCATCTGCGGCGCGAACGCGTTGAGCTGGTTCAGCTCGGTGGACTGCAGCGTGTACTGGTACTGCGCGTTGCTGGCGCGGCCGCCGATCCGCAGATCCTGCACGGATTGCAGGAAGAGGGTGGCGCCCGGCACGTGGGCCAGCTTGCCCCGCAGCCGCTCGATGACGCGATCGGCGGGCAGGGTGCGCATGTCGGTCGGCTTGAGCGAGACGAACACGCGCCCGGTGTTGGTGGTGTTCGAATCGCCGCCGGTGAAGGCGACCACGTCGCTGACGGCGGGGTCGGCCTTCACCACGTTGACGAACTCCGCCATCTTGTCGCGCATGGCCGGCGAGGAGATGTCCTGCTCGGCCTGGATGTTGCCGATGAGGCGGCCGGTGTCCTGCTGGGGGAAGAAGCCCTTGGGGACGATCATGAACAGGTAGACGTTGACCGCGATCGTCAGCACCATCACGGTCAGCGTGATCCGCTGGTGGCGCAGCACCCAGTCGAGCGTGCGCGCGTAGAAGCCGAGCACTCTCTCGAACACCCGCTCGGTGGCGCGGTAGAGGCGGCCGTGGCGCGCCTCGCGCGAGGACCTGAGGAACTGGGCGCACATCATCGGCGTGGTGCTGAGGGAGATCAGCAGCGAGACCAGGATCGCCGTGGCCAGCACCACCGCAAACTCGCGGAAGAGGCGGCCCACGATGCCGCCCATCAGCAAGATCGGGATGAACACCGCCACCAGCGAGATGCTCATGGACAGCACGGTGAAGCCGATCTCGCGGGCGCCGCGCAGCGCCGCGCTCAGCGGGGTGTCGCCCGCCTCCAGGTAGCGCGTGATGTTCTCGAGCACCACGATGGCGTCGTCCACCACGAAGCCGGTGCAGATCGTGAGCGCCATCAGCGAGAGGTTGTCGAGGCTATAGCCGCACAGGTACATGCCGGCGAAGGTGCCCAGCAGCGACAGCGGCACCGCCACGCTGGGGATCACGGTCGCGGCCGGGCTGCGCAGGAAGACGAACACGACGAAGACCACGAGGCCGATGGAGAGCAGCAACGTGATCTGGACGTCGTGGAAGGAGGCGCGGATCGTGGTCGTGCGGTCGAGCAGCACGTCGAGGTCGATCGCCGGCGAGATCGAGGCCCGCAGCTCCGGCAGCAGCGCCCGCACGCGGTCGACGGTGTCGATGATGTTGCTGCCCGGCTGACGGAAGACGATGATCAGCACGGCCCGGCGGCCGTTGGCCAGCCCGCCCGTGCGCAGGTCCTCCACCGAGCTCTCGACCTCGGCGATGTCGCCGAGGCCGACGGCGGCGCCGTTCTTGTAGGCGACGATCACCGGCCGGTACTGGTCGGCCTCGAAGAGCTGGTCGGTGGCGGTGATCGTCCACGCCGTGGTGGCGTCGGCCAGCTCGCCCTTCGGCGAGTTCGCGTTGACGGCGCGCAGCGCGGTGCGGATCTCGTCGAGGCCGACGCCCATCTGGCTCAGGCGGTTGGGATCCACGCGCACCCGCACCGCCGGCTTGGCCCCGCCGCCCACGATGACCTGGCCGACACCGGAGACCTGCGAGAGCTTCTGGGCCAGGATCGAGTCGGCGGCGTCGAACAGACGGCTGACCTGGAGCGTCTGTGAGGTGAGGCCCAGGATCAGGATCGGCGCGTCGGCCGGGTTCACCTTGCGGTAGGTCGGATTGTTGGGCAGCGCCGCCGGGAGCTGGCTGCGGGCGGCGTTGATGGCGGCCTGCACGTCGCGGGCGGCGGCGTCGATGCTGCGGTTCAGATCGAACTGCAGCACGATCGTGGTGGCGCCCAGCAGGCTGGTGGAGGTCATCTCCGTCACGCCGGCGATGCGGCCGAACTGGCGCTCGAGCGGCGTGGCCACCGACGAGGCCATGTTCTCGGGGCTGGCGCCGGGCAGGAGCGCACGCACCTGGATCACCGGGAATTCCACCTGCGGCAGCGAGGCCACCGGCAGCGTGCGATAGGCCATGACGCCGGCCAGCAGCAGCGCGAGGCTCAGCAGCGAGGTCGCGATGGGGCGACGGATGAACGGCTCGCAGATGTTCACCGTGGACCCGTCATTCGGTCAGCGCCCCCGTCACGCCGGGGACCTGTGAGGCGCCGGGAGGTCGGGGCGCCACTTCGGGGCGCCGGTGAAAATGGCGCGCGAGACGGTCGAAGTAGAGGTAGACGACCGGCGTGGTGTAGAGCGTGAGGAGCTGGGAGAGGATGAGGCCGCCCACGATCGTGATGCCGAGGGGCCGGCGCAGCTCGGCGCCGGTCCCGGAGCCGAGCGCCAGCGGGAGGCCGCCGAGCAGGGCGGCCATCGTGGTCATCATGATGGGCCGGAAGCGCAGCAGGCACGCCTGGTAGATCGCCTCGGCGGGCGGCTTGCCCTCGTCGCGCTCGGCCTCGAGCGCGAAGTCGATCATCATGATCGCGTTTTTCTTCACGATGCCGATCAACAAGATGATGCCGATGAGCGCGATGATGTCGAGGTGCGCGCGGAAGAGGATCAGCGCCAGGATGGCGCCCACCCCGGCCGAGGGCAGCGTGGACAGGATCGTCACCGGGTGGATGTAGCTCTCGTAGAGGACGCCCAGCACGATGTAGACGGTGACGATAGCGGCCAGGATCAGCAGCGACTGGTTGGCGAGCGAGGCCTGGAAGGCCTGCGCCGTGCCCTGGAAGCCGGCGCGGATCGAGGCCGGCAGCGCGATGTCCCGCTCGACGCCGCGGATGGCGTCCACCGCGTGGCCGAGCGCGACGTTGGGCGCCAGGTTGAAGGAGATCGTCACCGCGGAGAACTGGCCCTGGTGGTTCACGGCCAGCGGGCCGGTGCCCGGCGCGAAGCGGGTGAACGCGCTCAGCGGCACCTGCTGGCCGGTGGCCGATTTCACGTAGATGTACTTGAGCGCCTCCGGGTTGTCGCGGAACGGGGGCGCCACCTCCAGGATCACGTGGTACTGGTTCAACTGCGTGAAGATGGTCGAGACCTGGCGCTGGCCGAAAGCGTCGTAGAGCGTGTCGTCGATGGCCTGCGGCGCGATGCCCAGGCGGGAGGCGCTGTCGCGGTCGATCACGAGCTGGGCGTGCAGCCCGCCGTTCTGCTGGTCGCTGGCCACGTCCCGCAGCTCGGGCAGCGCCTTGAGCCGGTCGATGAGCCGCGGCGCCCACTCGCCCAGCTCGCGGGCGTCGGCGTCTTCCAGCGAGTACTGGAACTGCGTGCGGCTGACGCGGTCCTCGACGGTGAGGTCCTGGACCGGCTGCATGTAGAGCGTGATGCCCTCGACGGTTTCCACCTGCGACTGCAGGCGGCGGATCACGGCGGAGGCGTCGGCGGCGCGCTCGTCGCGCGGCTTGAGGTTGATCTGGATGCGCCCGCTGTTGGGCGTCATGTTCACCCCGTCCACGCCGATGAAGGACGACAGGCTGGCCACGTCGGGGTCCTTGAGGATCACGCGGGCGAGCGCCTGCTGGCGCTCGGCCATCGCCATGAAGGAGACGGTCGGCGGCGCCTCCGAGATGCCGAGGATCACGCCGGTGTCCTGGATCGGGAAGAAGCCCTTGGGCGCCACCGCGTAGAGCAGGATCGTCGCCAGCAGGGTGGCGATCGTCACCACCAGGGTGCCCGGCTGATGCCGCAGCACCCAGCGCAGCGTGGTGGCGTAGCGCGCGATCACCCACTCGAACATCGCCTCCGTGAGCCGGTAGAAGCGGCCCCGGGCCCCGGCGTGCTCGTGGCGCAGGAGCTTGGCGCACATCATGGGCGTCAGCGTCAGCGACACCACCGCCGAGACGAGGATCGTCACCGCCAGCGTCACCGCGAATTCGCGGAAGAGCCGGCCCACGATGTCGCCCATGAACAGCAGCGGGATGAGCACGGCGATGAGCGAGACCGTCAGCGAGACGATCGTGAACCCGATCTGCGCGGAGCCTTTGAGCGCCGCCTGCAGCGGCGACTCGCCGGCCTCGATGTAGCGGGCGATGTTCTCGATCATCACGATGGCGTCGTCCACGACGAAGCCGGTGGAGATCGTGAGCGCCATCAGCGAGAGATTGTCGAGGCTATAGCCGAGCAGGTACATGACGCCGAACGTCCCCACGATCGAGATGGGCACGGCCACGCTGGGGATGACGGTGGCCGCCACGGAGCGCAGGAAGAGGAACATCACCAGCACGACCAGCCCGATCGTGAGCACCAGCGTGAACTCGACGTCGCGCACGGAGGCGCGGATGGTGGCGGTGCGGTCGGTGAGCGTGGTGATCTCGATCGAGGAGGGCAGCGAGGCCTTGAGCTGGGGCAGCAGGCGCGCGATGCGGTCCACGACGCCGATGATGTTGGCGCCCGGCTGGCGCTGGATGTTGACGATCACGGCCGGCTTGTCGTTCATCCAGGCCGCCAGCTTGGTGTTCTCCACGCCGTCGATCACCTCGGCGACGTCGGTGAGCCGCACCGGCGCGCCATTGCGGTAGGCGACGACGACCGCGCGATACTCGGCGGCCGAGAAGAGCTGGTCGTTGGCCCCGATGGTGAACGCCTGGCGCGGGCCTTCGAGGTTGCCCTTGGCCTGATCGACGTTGGCCTGCCCGAGCACCGTGCGCAGGTCCTCCAGGCTCAACCCGTACGAGGCGAGCTTCATGGGGTCGGCCTGCACGCGCACGGCCGGCCGCTGGCCGCCGCTGATCGAGACCAGCCCCACGCCGGGGAGCTGCGAGATCTTCTGGGCCAGGTTGGTGTCGGCCAGGTCCTGCACGCGCTGCAGCGGCAGCGTGTCGGAGGTGAGGGCGAGCGTGAGCACCGGCGTGTCGGCCGGGTTGGCCTTGCTGTAGACGGGCGGGTTGGGGAGGTCGCGCGGCAGCAGGGCGGCGGCGGCGTTGATCGCGGCCTGCACCTGCTGCTCGGCCACGTCGATCTGGTACTCGATGATGAACTGCAGCGTGATGAGCGAGGCGCCGAACGAGCTGGTGGAGGTCATCTGCTTCAGGCCGGGGAGCTGGCCGAACTGGCGCTCGAGCGGCGTGGTCACCGAGGAGGCCATGACGTCGGGGCTGGCACCGGGGTAGAACGTCACGATCTGGATGGTCGGGTAGTCCACCTGGGGCAGGGCGGACACGGGGAGCTGGAGATAGGCCAGCATGCCGGCCAGCAGAATGCCCACGGTGAGCAGCGAGGTGGCGACCGGCCGGAGGATGAATGTGCGGGACGGGCTCACGGGGGGGCGCCCTCTCGCATGGCGCCTTGGACGCGCGCGCGCCGTCCCTTATTCAGACGCAGCTCAGCCGCGGCCGACGAACGGCATCTTCGTGGCCATGACGGTCAGGAACAGGACGTTGGCGTCCAGCGGCAGGCTTGCCATGTAGACGACGGCCTTGGCCACGTTGTCCACATCCATCACGGGCTCCACCATCACGGTGCCGTTGGCCTGCGGCACGCCCTTGGTCATGCGCTCGGTCAGCGGCGTCGCCGCGTTGCCCACGTCGATCTGACCGCACGCGATGTCGTACTTGCGGCCGTCGAGCGAGGTGGTCTTGGTGAGGCCGGTGATCGCGTGCTTGGTGGAGGTGTAGGCAACCGAGCCCGGGCGCGGCGCGTGGGACGAGATGGAGCCGTTGTTGATGATGCGGCCGCCGCGCGGCTCCTGGCTCTTCATGATCTTGAACGCTTCCTGCGTGCAGAGGAACGAGCCGGTGAGGTTGGTGTCCACCACGGCCTTCCACTGCTCGAAGGGCAGGTCCTCCAGCGGCACCGCCGGCGCCCCGATGCCCGCGTTGTTGAAGAGCAGGTCGATCCGGCCGAACGTCTCCTTGGTCCGCGCGAAGAGTGCGCGCACCGAGGCGGGATCGCCCACGTCGGTGACGACCGCGAGCGTGCGGGAGCCCGGCTTGGCCTCGCGCACGACGGATTCGAGGGCGTCCTTGCGGCGCCCCGCCAGCGCGACCGCGTACCCTTCGTTGAGGAGGGCCAGCGCGGAAGCCTTGCCGATGCCGCTGCCTGCCCCGGTGACGATCGCGACCTTGCCAGAGGAAGCCATGCTCGTGGTCCTTTCAGGAGAGTCGGGCGCCCACAGGGTAGTCGCGGTGCGGCGGCGAATCAACGACCTCCAGATGATAGCTGGTGAAGCGCGCGCCCAGCGCCGGCAGCGGCGCCACCTCCAGCACGCCGAGCGCCGGCTCCATCACCACCATGGCCACGGTCGCGCTCACGACCTCGGTGACGCCGGGGCGCGGCGGCCGGCAGACCGACCACGGGGTGGCGAAGTCGTCGAGCAGCGCGGCCTTGACGGATTCGCGGGTGAGCCGGCCGATCTGCGGGGCCAGCAGGCCGCGCACGCGCACGTCGCGGTAGAGGCTGTCGGGGGTGTTGGCGATGCCGGTGTCGCGCAGCTTGGCCAGCGCCACCGGGCTCACGAAGTGGTTGGCGTGCACGAGCAGGCCCTCGGCGGGATGCACCTGGAAGGTCTCGTCGGGCGCGCACTCGAAGTCGATCGCCACGCCCTCGGCGTGGCTGACGATCATGTTGTTGGCGGCCGACTTCGGCGTCACGTATACCGCGCGCATGGCAAGGGCCAGGTGCTGCGACTCCAGGACCTTGCGCCGGATGAGGGCCAGCGGCACACCGAGCCGCCGGTAGTCGCGGTCGCACTCGAGGTAGTTGGCCGTGATGGCGATCCCGGCCGAGTTGAAGCCCGAGCGCGCGAGGCCGCCGGCCTCGGTGAAGGTGAGGAGATCGGGGCCGTCGTCGCGGCGCACGCGGAGCACGACGGCCGTCTCCGCGCACTCGACCTTCCAGTCCCAGTTCTGCGCGTGGATGAGCCGCCGTCCCTGCGTGGCCTCCGGCAGCGCGACGACGCCCGTGCACGCCTCGTCGCCGGTGATTCGGCGGCGAAGCTCGGGGTGGCGCCCGAGCTTGAGGATCTCCGTGCGCGCGTTGAGCAGCGCGACGGCCTCGAAGTCGAGCCGGGCGCCCTCGGCGATGCCGCGCATCTCCTCGACGTAGGCGGGCTCGAAGGCGTCCATCTGCGGCACGTACTGGCGGACGAGCTCGCGGATGGCGGCGGCGTCGAAGCGCGCGCGCTCGAGCTGCTGCGTGTAGTGGCGCACGCCCAGCGCGATGCGCTCGGCGGCCTGGCGGCCGTACTGCCGGCCGCGCTCGCGCGGCGGTCCCTCCACCTCGATCAGCGGAAACGGCTCGGCCATCCTCACTTCTCCTTCATGGAGCGCTCGTCCCAGAAGATCGTCTCGACCTTCATCCCGAGGGTCCTCACGTACCAGTCGCGCGAGCGCGCGACGTTCGTCACCGGGATGCGCAGGTGGTCGAACTCGAGCATGCCGGCTCCAGCCGCCTCAGCGGAAGCGCGGCATCACCTCGCGCGCGAACATCTCCATCGAGCGGCGCACGTGCGCCTGCGGCAGGCCGCCGAAGTTCATCCAGCAGAGCACCTCGCCGACACCCAGGCGCTCCATCTCCTCGAGCTTCGCCGCCACGGTGTCGGGCGAGCCGATGGCCAGCGTCTCGGCCACGAGCTGCTCCCAGCTGATGTTGCCCAGCCGCTCGGCCATCGTGCGGAAGCCCGGCTGCAGCAGCGGATGCACGCGCTCGATGTGCTCAGGGATGAGGAAGCGCCGCAGCGCCTCCTGGTACCACATCTCGGCCTCGCGCGTCTCGGCCTGCGCCTGGGCGTCGGTGGGCGCCACGTAGATGTGGCGCGAGACGCCCCAGCGGCCGAGCAGGCTGGCGATCTCCGCGTCGCTGCGCCCGCCCTTCTTGCACGCCTTCACGTAGGTGTCGCGCTGCGCGACGAGCTGGTCGATGGGGCCACGCAGGATCGAGTTCAGCATCGGCAGCCCGCGCAGCGCCGTGGCCTCGATCGTGTCGGGACTGACGCACACGATGTAGAGCGGCGGGTGCGGCTTCTGGATGGGCTTGGGGATGACGCGCACCTCGGGGATGGTGAAGTGCTGGCCCTCGAAGGAAAACCGCTCCTGCGTCCACGCCCGTAGCATGATGGCGAGGCTCTCTTCGAAGCGCTCCCGGCTCTCGATCTGCGGGATCCGGTAGCCCTCGAACTCCACCGGGCGGTTGCCGCGGCCGACGCCGACGTCGATCCGGCCGCCGCTCAGGACGTCCACGAAGGCCAGCTCCTCGGCGAGCCGGATCGGATCGTGGAAGGGCAGGATGGCGGCGGCCAGGCCGATGCGCACGCGCTGGGTGCGCATGGCGGCGGCCGTGGCGAGGATCGCGGGGGATACCGACAGGCCGTACTCGATGAAGTGGTGCTCGGTCAGCCAGATGCTGTCGAACCCCAGCTCCTCGGTCCACACCATCTGCTCGATCTCGCGGTGGATGACCTCCGGGTGGCTCAGGGAGGGCGGCGCCTGCAGGAAGTAGTAGGTGCCGAATCGCATGACGGCGACTCTACCTCAGCGGGGGCCGGGGTACCACCCGACGCGGGTTGAGTGGGGGGCGCCGTCTTGGCCTATACTGAATACGTTTCAGGGGTCGTGCGTCGAAGTCATCCGAGGAGGGGTGCCATGAGAAAGATTGCAACGGTCGCCTTGCTGCTGGTGGCCCTGCTTCTCGTGTTCGCGGAGCCGAGCCTGGCCTGGCGTGGCCAGCATCACGGCGGCACGCGCGTGTTCATCGGGTTCGGGGGCTACTACCCGTATTACCCGTACTACCCGTACTGGTACTACCCGCCGCCGTACTACACCTATTCGCCGCCTCCGGTCGTCGTGCAGGAGCCTCCGGTCTACGTCCAGCAGCCGCAGCAGTCGTCCGTGACGGTCGCGCCGGCGCCGAGCGCGCCCGAGGCCTACTGGTACTACTGCCCCAGCTCGCGCGGGTATTACCCGAGCGTCCAGACGTGCCCGGAGACGTGGGTCAAGGTTCCGCCGCGGCAGGATTGAGCCCGTGAAAAAGTCGATCGGCGTCTGCGTGCTCGCCAGCCTTTTCGTGGGCGCGTGCGCGAGCGTCCCACACGGCCCCAGCGTGATGGTGCTGCCGGGGACCGGGAAGGACTTCAACCAGTTCCAGATCGACGACGCCTCATGCCGGCAATTTGCCAGCCAGCAGGTCGGCACGACAGTGAACGAGGCGGGCGCGAGCAGCACGGTCACAGGCGCCGCGGTCGGCACGCTGCTCGGGGCCGCCGTGGGGGCCGCCATCGGCGCGGCGGCCGGGAGCCCGGCGACGGGCGCGGCCGTGGGCGCGGGCACCGGCCTCTTCGGGGGCACGCTCGTCGGCGCGGGCAACGCCCAGGCCTCGCAGGGCTCCGTGCAGAGGCGGTACGACGCGAGCTACATGCAGTGCATGTACGCCAAGGGCAACCAGGTCCCCGTGGCGCGTGGCTCGGTCCCGGCGTACACGGCCCCGGCCGCCGCCACGGCTGCCACGCCGCCGCCGCCTCCGCCGCCACCGCCCGCCCGCGCGCCGTCGAACCTCACTCCCGCAGCGGTACCTCCGCCGCCCGCAGGGACGCCGCCGCCGCCTCCGCCTCCGCCACCCACGCGGTAGTCGCGCAACCACGCTGAACGCACGCGCGCGCGGCCAGAGCCGAAAGGGCTCTGCGCCGCGCGCGTTGTTTCTAGCAGCCCTCTGCGGAACCTAGGCGCGCGCGAGCGGACCTCGCAGCAGCCGGCCCGGCAGCGCGCCGGTGTGCTTGCCGTCCTTCAGCAGGACCTGGCCGTTGACGACGGTGGCCGCGATGCCCCGGCAGCGCTGCGTGAGGCGCTTGGCGCCGGCCGGCAGGTCGTGGACCACTTCCGGCATCTCGGCCGCGATGGTGTCGGGATCGAACACGACGAAGTCCGCGGCCATGCCCTGGCGGATGAGGCCGCGATCGGCGAAGCCCCACTGCGTGGCCGGCACCAGCGTGAGCATCCGCACGGCCTGCTCGAGCGTGAAGGCCTGCCGCTCGCGCACCCAGTAGGCGAGCAGGTGCGTCTGCAGCGAGGAGTCCATGAGCTGCGAGACGTGGGCGCCCGAGTCCGAGAACGTCACGACGGCGCGCGGCAGCTTCATCAGCTCGAGGGC
This sequence comes from Candidatus Rokuibacteriota bacterium, assembly GCA_003220265.1. Lineage (GTDB taxonomy): Bacteria > Methylomirabilota > Methylomirabilia > Rokubacteriales > CSP1-6 > AR5. Next base: position 44,396 of record QHRW01000057.1, read on the forward strand.
GACCTCCTGATCTTCGTTCGCGATGGGCTGCAGGAAGAACACGTTGAAGTCGGTCTCGAGCCCGAGGTCGATCATGGCCTCGACGGGATCGCAGTTGCGCTGGCGGGCGATCTCGGCCACCGACCGGTGCGTCCCGTGCACGCTCTCCATCACGAAGAGCCACTCGAAGACCGCCGGCCGGGCTTCGGTGCCGCGCGGCGCGCCCTCGAAGCGCGCCCTGGCGGCCTCCACGAGCTTGGGCCGCAGCGCCGGGTCGCGGAACTTCGCCTTCTGCTCCGCCAGCGGCAGCGCGCGGATCTCCTTCCACACCGGCATCTTGTCGAAGGGCGTCTGGGTGCGGAAGGAGAGGACCGCGGAGAGCGCGCGGCTGTGGACCTGGGCGAACATGCGCCCACCCGCCGCGGCGGTCTCGTCGAGGAGGTTCACGTAATCCTTGTAGACACCCGGCGCATCCTTCCGGGAGAACAGACCGAATGTGATCGGCCGCCCGCTCTCGACGGCGAGGTCCCGCAGGCGCATGTGGTAGTCGCGGCGCTTGGCGGGGTCGGCGTCCTTGTTGCGATCGACGTTCTCGCCGGCCAGCTCGAAGATGCCCGCGTTCAGCTCGCCCATGACGTTGACGAGGCGGCGCACCTCCGACCAGTCGGCCATGCGGCTCGCGACCGGGCGGCGGTCGGGCGTCTCGTGGCTCGGCGAGCGTGAGGTCGTGAAGCCGATGGCGCCGGCCTCGATGGCGTCGCGGAGCTGGGCCTCCATTGCCTTGAGATCGTCCTCGGTCGCGGGCCCGTCGAAGGCGCGCTCGCCCATCACGTAGGTGCGCAGGGCGGAGTGGCCGATGTAGCCCGAGTAGTTGATGCCCTTGGGGAGGCGCTCGAGGGTCTCCATGTACTCGCGGTACGTCGTCCACGACCACTCGATGCCGACGTTCATGGCGTCGGCCGAGATGTCCTCGGCGCGCTCGAGGTTGCGCATGACGAGCTGCTTGTCCTTGTCCGCGCACGGAGCGAGCGTGAAGCCGCAGTTGCCCATCACGACGCTGGTGATGCCGTGCCAGCACGAGCACGTCCCGAGCGGATCCCAGAAGATCTGGGCGTCCATGTGCGTGTGGCCGTCGATGAAGCCCGGGGCCACCACGTGGCCCTCGGCGTCGAGCACCTGGCGCGCGCCGTCGCGGATGCGGCCGATGGAGGCGATACGGCCGTCCTGGACAGCCACGTCGGCGCGGAAGCGGGGAAGACCGGAGCCGTCGATCACCGTGCCGTTCTTGATCACCAGGTCGTACGACATTCGCTCGCTCCTCTCAACGGGTCGCGGGGCACTGCGGGTCGGTTGTTGCGCCCAATCGTACTACACGACCGTCGCCCGTATACTCGGGAGCCTCCAACGGAGGCGAACGGGGAACCTGCAAGGGTGCCCCCTGACTAAGGGAGGACGTCATGGGGATGCTGGACGGGAAGGTGGCGGTGGTGACGGGCGGGGGCACGGGCATCGGGCGCGCGGTGTCGATCGGGCTGGCGGCGGCGGGCGCGGCGGTGGTCGTGAACGATTACGG